>DAOSEC010000006.1:15484-81554 GCA_035362935.1 Bacilli bacterium
AAGGTGAAATCGTTGTGTTGCTTGGTGCAAATGGAGCAGGAAAAACTTCAACGCTAAAAGCAATCTCTGGTTTGGTACATACAGAAGGAGATGTAAAGTTTTTAGGAAAATCAATTGTAGGTGAAGAGGCTGAAAAAATCGCATCGCTTGGGATTATTCAATCACCAGAAGGTAGGCAGTTATTCGGTAATCTTACAGTAGAAGAAAACCTAAAGATAGGGGCATTTACGCTCAAAGAAAAATCAAAAATTGAACAAAACCTTGAGCAATGCTTCCAATACTTTCCAATATTAAGGGAACGACGCAAACAAGTTGCTGGAACACTATCTGGTGGAGAACAACAAATGCTTGCGATTGGTCGAGCATTGATGGGAAGTCCAAAACTACTTGTCCTTGATGAACCTTCGCTTGGACTTGCTCCGATTATTGTTCAACAAATCTTTGAAATCATCAAACATATTAAAAACGAGGGTTCAACGATTCTAATTGTGGAGCAAAATGCTTTACAGACATTAAAAATATCCGACTATGCTTATGTCTTTGAAGTCGGGAAAATTACCAAAGAAGGTCCTGCAGCAGAACTAGTGAACGATAAATCACTAATCGAAGCATACCTTGGTAAACATTAATTCGGTTATAACTAGAAATAGTAGTTATAAATAATAAAAATCTTTTAGGAGGAAGAAAGATGAGAAAATTATTAGCAATCATGATTGCATTATCACTTTTTGTCGTCGCAGGATGTACTCCTGCTCAAGAAGATGAGTATGCTCAAGGTGTAACAGACACTACGATTAAAATCGGTAATGCTGCTGACACGAACGGAACATATTCATTTATTGGTGGGCCATTTAATCATGGTCTAAAAGCTTATTTAAAACGCATCAACGATGCAGGTGGTGTGGATGGACGCACTATCGAGTTCGTTGAAAAACCAAGTGATTTCTTTAACGTTCCTGCAGGTATTGCAGCAGTTGAAGAATTAGTTGAAGACGAAAAAATCTTTGCTTTGGTAGGACACTTTGGATCATTTACCGTTGCAGCTACGTTACCATACATTCGTGAACAAGGAATCCCTATGGTTTATGCAGCAACAGGTATTGCTGACTTATTCCGTGAAAAAGCAGTTAATGACGAAAGAGTCGTATTCCCTGTTCAACCTGTTTACCAAACAGAAGGACAATGGATGGTAGCAAAAGTGAAGGAAGTATTCCCTAATGCTACAAAAATCGGTGTATTCTACACAGATGATGAAGCAGGACAAAACTTAAGATGGGGTGTTGTACAACAAGCACGTGCATTAGGTCTTACTGTTGTTTCACAACAAACTCCATTAACTGGAACAAACATTACTCCAGCATCTCAAGTTACAGCAATGAAAGCTGCTAACGTTGATGTAGTTATTGCAGCTATGAACCAAGGACCATTCATCCAATTGGCAACTGAATTAGCTACTCAAAATGTTGGAAAACCTTTATTTACTTCTTATGTAAGCTCTAACGTTACAGTTACAACTGCATTAAAAGGCCCTACAGGTCCAGTTGGAACTAAATTTGATATCTATGCTGGTGCATGGGTTGATATTACTGGAGATAACGCAGCTAACTATACACAATTCGTTAACGATATGACAGCTTACGGTCAAGCAGCACTAGCTACAAATGCATTTGCCATGGCTGGTTGGATTGCAGCTCACTACTTCGTTGAAGGATTAGACCGAGTTGAAGGCGTTGTAACATGGGAAAAATTCATCACAGCGATGGAATCTGCTCCTATTAAGAACCCACTTGGTGGAACAATTGATTACTCAGACGGAAAACGTTGGGGAACAATGGAAATGTCATTATTAAAAGCAGATCCTACTCAAGCATTGGGATGGATTCAAGAATTACCATTATCTGGAATTACTGGATAATTGACAATTAACAAGAATCATTATAATATTAAGGGAGAGCAATCTCCCTTAATATCCAAAAGAAGAGGTATTAGTATGAGCTACCAAAATAAAATAATAACAGTTGAACAAGCATTATCATTAGTAAAGTCAAACGACACCATTGTTTCAGCAATGGCTGGAGCTGAGGCAAAACTATTTTTTAGTAAGCTTCACACAATTGCTGATAAAGTTAAAAACGTATCTGTTACCAATTGCTTGCCTTTTTTAGATGCAGAATATTTTACAAACGAAGCCTACAAGAAGATATTTCAAGTGGATTCTTGGTTCTATTCTGGAGCACTTAGAAAAGCACACAACAATGGAAACATATCGTTTATCCCAAATCATTTGCATTTAGCTGGTTTAAGACGATTATCACATCGCAAACCAAATATTTTTGTTGGAACTGCCACATACCCGAACAAACACGGATATTTATCATTATCCTTATCCAATGTTTACGAGAAAAAAATGATAGCAGCATCCGACATTGTCATTTTAGAAATCAATCATAATTTTCCTAAAACATATGGAGATTTAGAAATTCACGAATCAGAAGTTGATTTCTTCATTGAAGCAGATTACAAAGCTCCAGTTTTACCTGAGGTAGAATCCAATGAGAAGGATAGAACGATTGGAAAGTATATTGCTGATTTGATTCACGATGGAGACTCCATTCAATTAGGTATTGGTGGAATTCCAAACGCTGTAGCTGCAGCACTGATTAATAAAAAAGATTTGGGAATTCATACCGAAATGTTTACGACCGGAATGATGAAATTAGTCAAAGCTGGAGTCATTAATGGAAGTAAGAAAACACTACACAAAGGAAAACACGTAGCTTGTTTTGCCTTAGGAACACAAGAACTTTATGATTTTATTGATGATAACCCTAGTGTATCAATTTTAGATGGAAACTATGTCAATGATCCATATGTGATTGGAAAAAATGACAATCAAGTATCGATTAATACCACCATTGAAATTGATTTAACTGGTCAATGCTGTTCAGAATCGATTGGCACAAGACAATTTAGTGGAACTGGTGGACAAGCAGATACTGCGATTGGTGCTCAAAATGCCAAAAATGGTAGATCCTTTATAGCACTCTATTCTACAGCAATGGTAAAAGACCCAACCACAGGTGAACGAGTTGAGGTTTCTAAAATTGTACCAACGCTTAAAGCGGGTGCAGCGGTAACGTTATCAAGAAACGATGTTGATCATGTCGTGACTGAATATGGAGTTGCTGTATTAAGAGGTACTTCAATTAACGAACGAGTGGAACGATTAATCGCAATTGCACATCCAAACTTTAGAGAGTCTCTTAAAAAGGAAGCAATTGAACTTGGGATTATAGCGGAGTAAATCTATGGCATTTTTCAAGTATTTGGATAAAAATGTATATTATGACGTTGTAGGATCTGGAAAACCGATATTGATATTAAATGGAATCATGATGTCAACGATGAGCTGGGAGCCATTTGTACAAAGTTTATCGGATCATAACACATTGATTCGTGTTGATTTCTTAGACCAAGGTCAATCCGATAAGATGAAAGAACAATACACACAATCGATTCAAGTAGAGTTAGTAAAGGCACTACTCGATCACATTAATATAAAAAAAGTAAATATAGTCGGAATATCATATGGTGGAGAAGTCGCTATCGGATTTGCGATTGCCTATCAATCTTATGTCGAACGACTATTATTATTTAATACAACAGCACAAACTTCAGATTGGTTAGCTGACATTGGGCATTCATGGAAAGCAGTTGGAAAAACACGAGATGCCAATGCATATTATAAAACAACGATTCCAATTATATATTCTGCTGGTTACTATCAAAAGCGAATTGAATGGATGAAAGCAAGAGAACAAAAACTCAAACCTGTGTTTTCCAATCCCATCTTCTTAGATGCAATGGACCGTTTAACGACAAGTGCAGAAAGCTATAACGAAATCGATAGAGTATCATCGATTAAAGTTCCAACACTCATTGTTGCAGCTGAAGATGATTCGCTTACACCAAAACAAGATCAAGAAATCTTGCACAAATTGATTACCACATCCGAACTTATTCACATTCCAAATTGTGGACATGCATCGATGTATGAAAAACCATTGGTGTTTGTTACGTTGGTACTTGGATTTATCAATGCACCAGTAACGGATTTTAATATATAAAGGAGAGTATGCTGTATGAATTATGAAAAGAAAACTATTTCGCTTCCTAATGGAGAAACATACCACTATATTGAACAAGGAACAGGTCCAAAAACAATCCTATTAGTTCATGGTAATATGTCATCTTCGGTTCATTATCATCCAATGCTGATGCGAATTCCGAACGAATTTAAAGTATATGCAATGGATTTAAGAGGATTTGGCGATAGTACATATATCAATCGTATCAATCACTTAAAAGAGTTTGCAGAAGATTTGTCTTTATTTATGGACCGGCTACACATCAAGAAAGCATCGCTTGTTGGTTGGTCAACAGGTGGTGGAATTGCTTTAGAGTTTGCTTCACGTTATCCAAGTAAAACCGAAAAAGTTGTGTTGATTGAGTCAACATCTCACAAAGGATATCCAATTTTCAAAAAAGATTCAACAGGAGTTCCTCAAATTGGGGTCCCATATGCAACCAAAGAAGAGATGGCACTTGACCCAATTCAAGTTGCTCCAGCAGTCAAAGCAATGGAAGATAAAAATGTACCGTTTATGAGTTGGTTATGGGATCAAGCAATTTATACTGTTAACAAGCCAGACCCACAAGAGCACATTATTTATATCAATGAAACACTAAAACAACGAAATTTAGTGGATATTGATTGGGCACTTGCGACCTTAAATATGAGCAATACAAGAAATGTGTACGTAGAAGGCGATGGCTCAATTCATAATATCAAAGCTCCAGTATTGCATATTTGGTCTAAAAAAGACTTAGTTGTTCCAAATTATATGCTAAATGAAAATGTGGAAGCGTTGAAAGACCAATCTGAGGTCATCATTTATGAACATAGTGGACATTCTCCACTCGTTGATGTTCCTGATCAATTGACCGTAGATATCTTACGATTTATTAAATAGCAACTTAAGAAAGCACACGATGTAGGATTATTGTGTGCTTTTTGTTTTAAAAATAAAAAAGGAGGAAAAAACATGTATCTATTAAAAGTCACAGAGGAGTTACAAGGATTGCCTACGTTTATTGCATCGGATGATCCAAAACATAAGAACTGGTTTGTTTCAGAAAAACCAACTATTTTCTTAAAACTAAAAGATGCGCGCAAACTAAGAAAACGAATTCTAGAGAACAAAGGATTTGAAGGTGTTGACGTATACAAGATTACGAAAATGAAATCCGAGTAGCATCGAAAACAGGACATATGCATATGCATGCGTCCTGTTTTTATTTGCATAATCAAGTGATTATGATATAATTGCGTTAAGAAACGAGGTTAGATTGATGGATTTACTGAAACATACGATGATTCATTCACTAAAAAATTTGGGGAAGCTTTATGTGCTGAAGCAAAGAAATATATTATCTATATTATTATTTTATATTGCGAGTGCGATTACAATTCCACTTTTTATATTGACTGCTATAATATATGTCATTTATTATTTGTTAAACGCAGTCTATGTGTATTGTTCTTCTTTAGCTAAACGAGTATTAGTTAAAACAAGATCAACGCTTCTTGCAATACCTTTTATTATTATCGGGGTATTTTTGGCTGTCTTTAGCATTGTCTTATATTTTGTAACAAAGGGATTGTCGCGCTTATTGCAATCGTTTATTCATCTCATTGATATTGGAAAGTATCTAATTCACGATGAACTAATCTTTTTCTTAGGAAAATATAGTAGATCAACAAATACAAATCCATTTTAGTTGTGCAAGAAACATCAAGAAATGAATAGATGTGTTTTGGTATACTTGTTATTGAGGTGAGAATATGGAGTTATCTAGTAAGGTAGAACTTGTTCAGACGATGCAACAATACATTAAGAACCACTTAGAAGATTCCTTTACATTGCATGATTTAGCAAAAGAAGTCAACTATTCGCCTTATTATTGTGCAAGAATCTTTAAAGAACTCATCGAGATGGCACCTTTTGAATATGTAAGAGCAATGAGGTTATCAAAGGCAGCTCTTATGATGAGAGATCAAAAGGTAAAAGTGATTGATGTTGCGTTTTCGTTTGACTTTGGTACTCACGAAGGCTTTACTAGGGCTTTTAGTCAGTACTTTGGAATTACGCCAAAACAGTATGCAAAGCATCATCCACCGATTCGATTGTTTCTACCATACGATGTAAAAAGTAGATACATTCACCTCAGAAAGGAAACGTATCACATGAAACAAAAAACAAAACCAAACACGGTCTTTATTCAAGTGATTGAGCGACCAGAAAGAAAACTTATTTTAAAACGAGGGGTAAAAGCAACGCATTATTTTGAATATTGTGAAGAAGTTGGATGTGATGTTTGGGGGATGTTAACCAGCATCAAAGAAGCGCTTTATGAACCCGTTGGGTTATGGCTACCAAAGAAACTAATCAAACCTATGACAAGTGAATATGTTCAAGGAGTAGAAGTGCCATTAGATTATTCTGGTATTATGCCAGAAGGATTTGAACTAATTACATTAGAACCATGTAAAATGATGGTGTTTCAAGGCCAACCTTACGATGATGTTGAATTTGACATCCATGTTGGAGAAGTGATGGAACTCATTGATACATTTGATCCATCTTTGTATGGTTATCAGTGGGATGATGATTTTGCACCTAGGTTTCAATTAGAACCTCGTGGATATCGCGGTTATATCGAAGCAAGACCAGTAAAAGAACTCAAATAAGATAAGAAAGTTCAATGAGAATTGAACTTTTTTTCTTGGTCAAACACAAGTTTCATAGTATAATATTGATTTGAAGAGGTATGACAAAATGAAGTATAAAGGAATTATCATCTTGCTTGCATTGATTATGATGTTAAGCGGATGTCAAAACACAGAAGAAACAACTTATCAAATTACATTTGATACAGCAGGTGGTAACATCATTGAGCCTCTTACAACGAAAGAGTTTTCAGATGTAACACTGCCGTCTCCAACAAGAAATGGACTTCAGTTTATTGGATGGGTTGATAAGTTAAATGTGTCAATGGAACCTATATTTGAGTTATCTAATGTAGATAAATCAATAGAACTACTTGCGAAGTGGCAGTTTACAATCACCTATTACAATCGTTTCTTAGAGGTCATTCAAACCAAAGAATATGTATTAGGTGCTAATAGCCAATTAGAAGAGTATATAGAAGAGTCAAATGAACTCGATTTTTTAGGTTGGTTTGATCAAGATGGAAGGTTGTATCAAAATACGAATACAATTACATCCCATATATCACTTTATTCTGCATTTGAATTCACGATTGATTTTGTAACAAACGCTATAGAGGACTTAGAACCTGTACAAGTAAAGTTATCAGAAGACATTGACTTGCCAATACCAATCAAAGCACACTATACCTTCATAGGGTGGTATACCGATGATGCATTATCGAAGAAAGTGGAGTCTACAGTTGAACTAGATTCTCACACCACACTATATGCAAAATGGAGTTTATCGGCAGAGTACTTGTCAAACTTAATCTTCGAAGCTGAAGGCAATGAACTAGTTTTAGCAGGAAGCATCGCACCAATCGATCAAGTTATTGTACCATCTATGGTTGGCGAAAAAAAAGTTATAGGAATAAAAGATAATGCATTTATCAATCAAAATATGATAACGGCATTAATTTTTGAAGAATCTAGCAATATCGTCTATATTGGTAGAAGTGCCTTTGCTGCAACTAGTATAACTAGCCTCATTCTCCCGGAAAGTCTAACCACGATTAAATTTGGAGCCTTTAAGGGCGTTTCTACATTGATGGAAGTGTCATTTCCAGAGTATCTAGAGATTTTAGAAAAAGAAGCCTTCTTATCTACTGGATGGTATCAGCAACTTAGAAACACACAATTCATCATCAATCATATTTTGTTTTTCTACAAAGGATCGGAGTCTTCAATTACAATCCCGAGTCATGTGAATCAAATTTATGACTATGCATTTGAATCAAATACAAGTATAAAAACCATATATTTTGAAGAAAACTCAAATCTACAAACGATCAGCGAATTTGCCTTTTATGGAAGCCGTGTGGAAACGATTCACGTTCCAAATAGCATAACAACTATAGAGAATCGTGCATTTGAGAATCATTTATATATCAGAAACCTACACTTTGGTAGTGGAAGCAATTTATTATCAATTGGTGAACATGCGTTTGAAAAAAGTGGTTTAACAACGGCGCTTTTCCCAAGTACAGTCACATCCGTTGGAATTGATGCATTTGCTCAAACACCTTGGCTAGGAGAATTTGAAAGTGATTTTGTTGTGATTGGTGATATTCTAGTTCGATTTAAGGGTCACATTACTACAGTCACAATTCCCAATACGATTCGTGTCATTGGACCAAAAGCGATGGCGTTTAACTTTGTAAAACATGTGATTATTTCAAATAGTGTAGAATCCATTGAAAAACAAGCTTTTGTTGGAACGCATCTTGATTCGGTTACGTTTGAAGCAAATAGTAAGTTAAAATACATAGGTGAGGAGGCCTTTCTTAACAATTATGTGAAAGGTGACATTGCAATACCTTCTAGTGTTGAGTTGATTGCTGATGGAGCGTTTAACAACTGCATTAATTTAAAATCGATATCATTTTCAACGGAACAACCACCAGTGATACAATCAATCTTTTTACCCGCAGATGAAGCACGAATTAAAATTTATGTTCCCGCAGAGTATTTAACAATATATCAAACAAATATCAATTTTAGTCGCTATGCTTCCATTATTCTAAGTAAATAAAAAGTATATCAAAGAGTTAGGAATTGAAACGAATTCTTAACTCTTTTTTGATCAACGAAAATAATATAAAAATAAATATAATAAATTATTGACAATAGTGTACGACATACAGTATAATATAGACAGAGGTGATGAAAGTGGAGAAACCAAGAGAAATTATGGATAACCTTATTCTAGAATTAAAACGAGGGACACTTGTTTTGAGTGTATTGGCATCGCTACATGAACCACAATATGGATATTCGCTTGTTCAAGTACTAGAAGAACGAAACATTCCAATTGAAGCGGGAACGCTATATCCATTATTAAGACGACTAGAAAGCCAACAACTCCTTAAAAGTGAATGGGAAACATCAGGCTCAAAACCAAGAAAGTATTATATCATTAGTGAAACAGGACAAGAAGTATTGAAACAATTAAAAGCAGAGTGGACAACGTTATCTACTCAAATGAATGAAATTTTAAAATAAGGAGTGAAAATGATGAAAGAAAAAAGATTAAGCAATGAAGAAATGATTACATCGTATGTTCGCGAAGTAACAAAGCGAGTTCCACAAAAGCAAAAAACTGATATTGAGTTAGAATTAAGAAGTCTAATTGAAGACCAAATTGAAAGTAACAAGGAACAAACAGTAGAAACGATTCTGTTACAACTTGGAAGTCCAAAAGCAATGGCAGAAAACTACTTAGAACACAAACGATATTTAATTGGTCCAGCCTATTTTGATTTTTACATTACATTGTTAAAGATTGTGATTCCTTCTGTGATACTAGCCTTAACAATCGCACTAACTGTATCGTTTGTTATGAGTACGGATCAAACAGGAATCCAGTTCATATTAAACCTAATTAGCTCTTGGTGGTCAGCTTCACTTCAAGTCTTTGCCTTTCTCACGATTGGATTTGTTATTGTTGAGTATGTTAAGGGTGGAAAAGCTGAAGCGGAAACCTGGACACCAAGTTTGCTTGAAAGAGTAGAAGTCGAACCCGCAAAAGTAAAAATTGGGGATTCGATTGTTGCTATCGTATTTTTAGTGATTGGATTTATTATTTTCAACGTAACACCTAATCTTATCGCGATTCATATGGTTGAAGGAAACATTCAAAGTGTTCCACTTCTAAATGAAGCAATCTATCCAACAATCTTATTATGGATAAATCTTGGATTCCTAATATCTATGGTGAAAGAACTTACCAAAATAATCATTCGTAACTATAATAGGTTGCAATTTGTTGTCCAAACCATACTAGGGATGTTAAGTGTTGTTGTTGCAATATTCCTATTAACAATGCCAAACTTGATTCATCCAACACTCACATCTGATTTAGCGGCAGTAGGATTTGAAATGGATTTTGATTTATATGCTTTTTTAAACCGCGGGAAAACAATCTTACTTTACATCATTGTTGTCGTGTTCGCGATTGAAGTCATAACATCAGGTTTAAAATTAAAAAGAAAATAATAAGTATTCAAAGATGCATGCGAGTGCATCTTTTTTATAGGTGTATATTAAAACATTTCTTATCGCCTTTTTGATATAATATGAACAGTAAATATAGAAAGAGGTGAGTTTAATATGAAGAAAGAAGTAGCGACATTTGCTGGCGGATGCTTTTGGTGTATGGTCGAACCATTTGACACATTACCCGGAATCTTAGAAGTTGTATCGGGGTATACTGGTGGATTTCTGCCAAACCCAACATATGAACAAGTTTGTTCCAATCAAACAGGGCACACCGAAGCAGTTATGATTACATACGATGCTGACCGAATCTCATATGAAACTCTATTACAAATGTTTTGGCGTCAAATTGACCCAACTGATGTGGGCGGTCAGTTTCATGATCGAGGGTCTAGTTACCAAACGATTATCATTTATCACACAGAAGAACAACGAGAACAAGCAATAACTTCGAAAATCGAGTTAGAAAAAAGCGGGATGTTTCAGTCTCCGATTGTGACAAAAATTCAAGAAGCAATGCCATTTTATAAAGCAGAAGAAAAACACCAACAGTATTATAAGAAAAACTCGTTCCATTACAAATTATATAAAAAAGGTTCTGGAAGAGAGGATTTTTTGAAAAAGGTTTGGGGTAAGAAATTTAACAAAGAAGAAGCCATTAAAAAGTTATCACCTATTCAGTTTCAAGTAACACAAAAAAATGCAACGGAACCACCATTTCAAAACCCGTACTATCAGTTAGAAGAGGAAGGAATCTATGTCGATGTGGTATCGAAAGAAGTTTTGTTTTCATCCACAGATAAGTACGATGCTGGATGTGGTTGGCCAAGTTTTACCAAGCCAGTTCACAATAGTTCTGTTTATGGAATAACCGATAAAAGCCACGGGATGATTCGAACCGAAGTCCGAAGCAGCCTTGCAGATTCTCATTTAGGTCATGTATTTGATGACGGGCCAGAAGAAACAGGACTAAGGTTTTGTATAAATTCTGCTTCACTTGAATTTATACCAAAAAAGAACATGAAAGAAAGAGGCTACGCAGAATACTTATATTTATTTGATGCTAAGAAGGACGCTTAAGTTATGATACAGATTATTAAAATGAAACTAAAAGAAAAGAAATATGTTCTTGAATTTTCGATTATGCTTGCCTTGTTCTTACTAATCTATTTTGTTATCGATCAATTATCAGGTGGATATCAAATTTTGGTTGAGGATTATGGTTGGTATTTGGTCATCATGAATATTGGACTAAACATTATAATGGCAACAACGAGTGCATTTATGATGATTCTTAGTACATATCATATGAGTCAAACCAAAAAAGAAGCAAAAGGGGCATATGTTAGTTTCTTCAGCATTATTTTTGGAATATTCACTTATGGTTGTACTCCATGCGTGGTTGCTGGGTTGAGCATTATAGGTATTACATTTAGTGTAGCGGTTTTACCTCTAGCCGGACTTCCATATAAGTTCATATCACTTGTGTTATTACTCATTGGATTTGCTTGGCTAAGACATGAACTCAATCACCCAAAATGTAAGATAACGATTGAACCAAAAAGTCACGAGCAATCGTGACTTTTTGATAAAAACAACTAATTATTGCAATTTCTTCAAAATACCTTTAGAATATAATAAGATAAGAATAGAAATGGAAAAAACAAAGTAGGTGAACAAATATGTTACAACGGATACGTAAGATAGTTATAATATTAGGACTAATACTAGGAAGCTTTCTACTATTTATGATGGGCTCTATTACCTTTTTCATGTTAGGACGTGTCCACGACTTAGCCTTACAACGAAAACATTTAATTCATCTGCGAGAGTTTTATCAAAGCGAAGAGTTTGTAGCTGTAGATGAAACATCCTTTGTTTCCTTTGACCGAAATGATTCAACGATACGGTTTAATGAAATTCAAATGCTCGCAACACACAATAGTTATAAAAAAATGGGATCTGGATTAGGTAAATTTTTTATTGGATTAGGAGATAGTTTTGAAGAAGCAAATGCATTAAGATACTCCTATGATACCTTAACCAGTCAACTAAATGTGGGGATTCGCAGCTTTGAACTAGATATTCGCTATCGAGATAATCAGTTTGAAGTAGTCCATGTGCCACTCGTTGATAACCGTAGTACCGCAACCAACCTTGCTTTAGCCCTTGAAGAGATTGATTTATGGTCAAGAAACCATCCAAACCATGTTCCGATTATTCTTCTATTTGAATTAAAGAATGATTGGTTGATTCTAGATCCTGAACTGACCGTGTTTAATCCATCTAACTTGGCTGATTTAGACTCATTACTATCCTCTTCCTTTGGTTCAAAACTATATTCACCCAAACATTTAATCGGAACCTATGATACGTTAAAAGATGCAGTTGTTAATCAAGGTTGGCCATTATTAAAAAATATGCTAGGTAAAGTTGTAATTGTTTTACATCCTGGTGAGTTTACGGATATGTATGTTGAGATGAATCCTGAGTTTACATCCATGATTATGTTTCCTGCTGCAAGCAACACGGAAATTGACAATACCTATGCATCCTTTATTGTGCATAATGACCCAAATGTAGAAGTGATTCAATCACTTGTTGACCAAAATTTTATTGTTCGAACAGGAATTGATAGTAGGCTATCCTATTCTGAAACTCAATATGAAAACGCAGTCGCTAGTGGAGCACAACTACTGACCACAGATTTTCCACCAAACCATCAATTTAAAGATTCAGTATATGTTCCATATTTGAATGAACAGTTTACTGTTATCATCAACCGATATTTAAAGAATGAGGAATAATTATGAAGACAACGTATAGACAAACAAACAAAGCAGCATGGGAGGAAGCCTATGATAAACGAACTGGTTCATATGCAGAAGAAATATCAATCAAAATTAAACAAGAACCATTGGCGTTTTTAGATTTACCCTTAAAGCAAGAGATTGTAAAACATGACTTAAGAGGAAAAACGATTGGATAGTTTTGTTGTAATAACGGAAGAGAACTATTATCAATCGCACATTATTTTGGCGCGAATGCCATCGGATTTGATATCGCAAGTAATATGGTAGAATATGCTAACACACAAGCAAAAAAACTTAACGTTTCAGCAACCTTTTATGAGACAGATGTGCTAGAATTATCACATGAGTTTGACGAAGAATTTGATTATTTGATTATAACGATAGGAGCATTATGCTGGTTTGACGACTTAAAAGCATTCTTTTCCGTCGCTAGTCGTGTGTTAAAACCGGGTGGTAAATTGATTTTAAATGAGTCTCACCCATTATCAAATATGATAGCAACCTCATCAGAGGAAGGTTATGTTCCAGAATATCCTAAATTATTGGTTCATTCTTATTTTAATAAAGAACCTTCAGTTGAAAACGATGGTATGGGCTATATGGCTGGAAGCTATGAATCCAAAGAATTCATTAGTTTTACCCATTCATTTTCTAACATTATTAATGGTATGGTCCAAAGCGGATTGCACATTGAGCGCCTTGAAGAATCTGATTTTGACATCTCTAGTTTGTTTCCAAATCTATCAAGCGAAGGCTTACCGTTATCTTTTTTAGCCATAGCGAAAAAAGATATTTAATTTTAATATAAAAGTATGTATAATAATAGTAGGAAGGAAGTGATGAAATGAGCAATGTGATTGAAATCCGTAATTTGACCAAGATGTATGGAAAAAGTAGAGGAATTCTACATGTCAATCTTGATGTCAAAGAAGGAGAAATTTTTGGTTTTATTGGACCAAATGGTGCCGGTAAATCAACAACCATCAAGCTATTATTAAATTTCATCTATCCTACAAGTGGAAGTGCTACAATTTTTGATTTATCAACGAATTATAAAAGCAAAGAAATCAAATCAATGATTGGATATGTTCCAAGTGAGGTTAACTTTTACCGAGGATTAACCGTAAAACAAGTAATTCTTTATGCATGCAAGTTTTATCGCAACATTGATTATAGTTATGTCTATGATATGTGTGAAAAATTCGAACTTGATATGGACAAAAAAGTAGAAGAATTGTCATTAGGAAACAAAAAGAAGGTTGCTGTTGTACAAGCACTTGTACATAAACCAAGATTATTGCTGCTTGATGAACCGACAAACGGGTTAGATCCGCTGATGCAAAAAGTCTTGTTTAATCATTTAGAAGCAATCAATAAAAAAGGTGTTACGATTTTCTTATCAAGCCATAATCTAGAAGATGTGCAACGTTATTGCAGTAGAGTTGCTATTATCAAGGAAGGTCGAATCATCGATGTTAAAAAAATTGATCAAATGACACTGAACAAATCCAAATTGATTCGAATCAGGGGAAAAGATATAACCATTCCTGTTATCCAAAGCATTGGTGGTATTTTTGTAGAAATGGATCGAAACTTAATTGTATTTGAATATCACGGTGACTTTAACAAGTTGCTTCGTTCTCTTTATATGTATCAAATTGAAGATATTTACATTGAGAATAAAAAGTTAGCAGATGCTTTTATCGATTATTATAAGTAAGGAGATAAAGCAATGAATATATTTAAAATGGAGTTAAGGTTAAAACGAAATGGTTTCTTTATTTGGACCATTGTATTATGCGCCACAATCGCATTGTTTCTAGGATTGTTCCCAACGTATGCAGCACTGTTTGATGGATT
Source organism: Bacilli bacterium (assembly GCA_035362935.1). Lineage (GTDB taxonomy): Bacteria > Bacillota_I > Bacilli_A > ML615J-28 > CAG-313 > DAOSEC01. The sequence continues at coordinate 30,485 of DAOSEC010000006.1, forward strand.
CGAAGAACTCATCCAAACGATGCCAGCAACGGTTGTGAATGCCCTGGGCTTAGGTGGATTTAATTTTACAAAAGTATTGGAATATTATGCCTATACCCATCAGTACATTTTGCTTGCAGGTATGATATATGCATTTATCTTAGGAACCAAATCACTAGTTATCGAGGAAAGTGAAAAAACAATCGAGTTTCTATACGCAAAGCCAGTTAGTAGAAGTCGAATTTACACAGAAAAGATGGTTTCATCAGTTGTTATTTTTCTAGTTTTCAGCATTATTCAAGCGATAGTTACTGGATTTTTCTGTGTGTTATATAAAGATGCTAGCATAACTACAAGCGCAATGATTTCTGATGTCTTACGAATTTACATATCCTATGCTTTGATTGGGTTATTGTTTTTAGGTTTAGGTATGTTTATTAGTTCTATGATGAAATCTGCATCAATCGCAACGTCGGTTGCTCTAGGGATTTTCTTTTTCTTATACATGTTAGGAATATTATCGAATATGTTTGAGGAATTGTCGTTTTTACGATATGTAGCACCACTGGAATATTTAAGACCACGCGATATGATGAATGGCGGAAGAGTTGATTTCTTGTATCTATTTATTGCATCTAGTTTGATTGGAATCTTTTATTCGTTTGGATATTTGCTATACAACAACAAGGATTTAAAAATATAACTCAAAAAACCTCATCTTTCAAGTAAGATGAGGTTTTTATTGAAATACAAACCGATTAAATTTATGTTATCTCTTATCAAAAATTGAATTTTGTGGTATAATTATAAAAAAGGAAAACATATGTTAAGAGGTGAATTTATGCTTTACAATGCCATTTTTCACAGAAAGTCTGTGAGAAAGTATAAAAAAGATGATATTAAAGAATCGACATTAGAACAAATAAAAACATTTATTGCTTCCACAAAACCACTATTTACTGATATCAAATATGAGATTAAAATGCTAAATAAGGGGGAGGTTTCCAATAACTGGGCACCAAGGTATGTTGCCATTTATTCAGAGAAAAAGCCAGGACATTTATTAAATGCTGGTTATTTGCTTCAACAAGTGGATTTATATGTACAAAGTTTAGGATTGGGAAGCTGCTGGATTGGATTAGCAAGACCACAAGAAAGCAAAACAAAGCGTTTTGGGTACATCATTATGATTTCGGTTGGATATCCTGAAGTTGATATTGTACGCAATCCATCGGACTTTAAACGAAAGAGTATGAATGAAATTACGGATGTTGATCAAGTTGAACTTATGGAAGCTGTTCGACTAGCACCAAGTGCAGTAAACTCTCAACCATGGTATTTTAAAAAGAGCGAAGATAGCATTGATGTATATCGCAATAAAAAAGGGTTTCATGCATTAGCACTTAATACTTGGAATCAAATCGATATTGGGATTGCAATACTACATTTGGATTTATCATTAAGCAATCAAAATATAAAATTCGAGCACTATAAAAAATTAAGTGTAGCTAAAAAAACCGGTTATGAATATGTCATGTCGATAAAATATAAATAACATTTATTTAGGGGGGAGTCCTATGTTTTTTAAAAAATTTGTTCAATTTAAAAAAAGACAACTCAATTTAACCGATTTTAATGATTTGGTGAAAGACATCGATGCGAATCTTCAAGTAGGTCAGTACAAAGAGTTTTATGTAGAAGATGATGGGAATTTTTCAACGAAAGCATTGCTTAAACTAGACAATGACAAAGTAAACATTTTTATGAGTGCGAGATTTCAAGAGTTTAACAAAGCTGCTATGGCACAACTCATGGATCATGTCAACCATACATTTATTGAACAACACAACAAATTAGCATCTAGTTGTGATGTGAATTTTATGATGTTTATCATATCAAAAACAAAAACAGATTTGTTGGAAAAAATGCTTAAAAAAGACAAATATCTAACAGGTATTCGGTCAGAACAGTTTTATTACAATTTAAAGTTCTATGTCATTGAAGATGCCTTGATATTTGAACAACATGAGCCAAGAGAACGTTTCTTTGAAACATTCAACTACTCAAACTGGCAATATAAAAAATTAATCAATAAAAATTAAGGGTGCATAATGAAAAAAGTATTACTAGCCATGTTAATCATGTTAATGTCATTCACCATTTATGGATGCGGTGTAGACAATCCGCCAATTGATGAGTTACCAATTGACGACGAATTACCAAATGATGATGAATTACCAAATGATGAAGATCCTGAACCAGTTGATCAAGAGGATCCATGGGAAATCACATTTCAAACATTAAATCTCAAACTACCAAATTCCATACAACATAGTCTAGAATTACCCACTGTGGTTGAGGCAACCAATGCAAGTATTGAATGGACAACCTCCAAGTTGGACATTTTAGAAGCGGATGGTAAATATTTTTCTACCAGTACGGTTCAACCAATCAGTTTAATAGCGACCACTTCCATTGGTGAAGAAACGAAAGTTTATACCTTTGAACGAACCATTGGTAAGAGTGTTGGTGATCAGTTTGATACAGTATGGGACTTTATTTCACCAAGATTAAGCACAACAACAAGAAGAAATTTAAATTTTAGAACTGCCCACACATCCACAGGTGCTGTGATTGAATACTTCTCATCCGATGAAGCTATCATGAACAATGAGGGGGTTATTTTCCGTAAGCTCTACAATCAATCAGTTGAGTTAACCATTAAAATTACAATCAATCAGTTAACAAGATACTATCGTTACAACGTTGTTGTTGGAGATTATACCGATGGAGAAAAAAGAGATTTGATTTATGATTGGTTAGAGGGGCAACTCGTTCAGCTATTTGATGGTACTGTTAAAAACTTACCGAATACGCATCCTGAATTTGGTGGCAACATTAAATGGTCAAGTAGTGTTGCTGGTGTTGTAACGATTGATGGATTCATGGTCAAACCAATTTATCCAAGCGATATCATATTTTATGCATTGATTCATGTAGGAGACACTGTTCGTATGAGAAGCATATCGAGTGAGTTGCCTGGGTATGGCACGGAAAATCAATTAGAATTTTCCACTACCTACCTTGAAAACTTAATATTAGCGGAGTCTTGGGGAGTATTAACACTTTACCAACCAACAGGACCAAGCATCATTTCAAGCATTGTTCCAGATCGCTCAAGAATGACTTCAGGTGTAAAGAAACCAATGTCACAAGCAGCACTCGATGCAAATATGTATCCAGGGTATACGATTCCCAATGAAGACAATGTTTTATGGATTGTTATTCACGAATCTGGTATGCCAGAGGCAGGAAATGACGCAGATAAACTAAATGAAATTATGTTACGCAAACAACTTGATAACAGTGCACAGTCTTCATGGCATTATACCGTTGATGCGTACAAAATATTTCATCACATTCCAGATAATGAAATTGCGTGGCATGCTGGTGGGGGAAGTGGACAATATACCTATGGAAATTCCAATGGGATTGGGATTGAAATGACTATCAATGCCGATGGAAATTACGAAGGGGCGTTACGAAACTATGCAAAACTAGTTGCACACCTTCTAATTCAATATAATTTGTCACTTGCTAACATTAAACAACATTATGATTTTGCTCAAAAGAATTGCCCTGCATATTTAAGAAACGACAATAGATGGTTTGACTTCCTTGATTTCGTTCAAAAAGAATACATTATACAAAAATACTTAAAGGATGCTACATTCACATGGACCGTAGACCAACCACAGATGCTTCGTCAGTTGAATGGTGATATTTACGAAATTGTACCAAGAAGTGTAGATACATTACTCAATTTAACGCTAGAAGTCGATATAAATGGAACCATTTATGCATACGACTATCAAACACTTGTAAAAGCAACTTCATAAAAATCCAAAACCTTGTCACTTTGACAAGGTTTTCTTTATATAGTCTTTTCATCGGGTGAAAATATGTTATAATATAGAATAGTAATAGCAGATTGTAAAGGAGTAAAGCAGATTGCTTAGTGTGATTATGGATAAAGATGGTAAAAAAGAAATGGTACAAAACATTGAAAAAACATTGACTTCGAATGAATCTGGCTTGACAAAAATCAGTAAAGTATTAGATTTTATGGCAGAAGATGGCGGATACGACATTTTATGGGTATATAGTAAGATTGATACCGAGTATTATAAAAACATTTATTCTTGGTATGCGACAAATTCGATTGAAAAAGATTCGGTTGTGAATGAGTTTAGTCAACAAGAATTACTTGTTATAAACAATCAACTAAAAGATGAAGATTACTTAATCGTTGATAAAGTTACGCAAGAAAACCCAGCACTTGTTAAACTGTTACAAAAACACAACATCCAATCGTTTATGCTTATTGCCCTAAGAAACGAAGATGAGTTAAGTGGATTTATGGTACTTCAATCAAGAAATGTTGAGTTTGACCTAGATCAAATAACAGCTGATAAGATAGGGTATTATCGCAAGTGTGCTAAATTAATCGATGTGGTATCGTTATCCCAAGAACTAGTTATGACAAAAGAGATGATTAGTAGACTGTATGATGTCTCTAATGTGATGGTTTATACGTTTGATTGCGACACAAAACAAATTACGTATGCGAATAAAAATGCATTAGAAGCATTCCCTCAAATCGAAGTTGGTGTTAGTTACCCAGAATTATACAAAGAGGAAAAGAAGGATATTCCTTGTTTGTTTTTAGGATGCAATCGTGTAAAAAACAATTATGATAGTTATAAAACGGAAATCTATCACGCAGCAACAAAAACATGGATGAATTATTCGTTTTCGAAGATAAAAAGTGATGCTCACAAGAATGAAATGCTAGTTGTTTTTTCCGATACAACAAAATCGAAGATGTACCTTGATCAAGGAGGAACAATTGAGTTTTACGACAGTGCTCTTGAGATCCTGAATCGAAAAGCTCTTGTACGAGATTTAACCAATATATTGACGCTCAAATCAAGCAAAGGAGTCATCATCACGATTGACCTAGACAATTTTAAAGTCTTCAACAATACTTTTGGCTATGAATATGGGGATCTTTTTCTAAAAGAGATATCAATATTTATGCAAAACATCGACAAAACATACACGATTTATCGAAGTGGTGGAGATGAAATCACATTACTATTAAACAATGCAGGCATAGAAGAGGGGAAACGAGTAGCAAATCGAATTCAAAAACGATTCAATAGTGAATGGGTTGTTAATGATATTGAATATCGAGGAACCGTAAGTATTGGTATTGTCTCTTATCCAAAAGCAGGAAACACTACTGATGATTTATTAAGTAAAATTGAGTTTTGCTTAAGTGATGCCAAAGAAAAAGGAAAAAATCAGATTGTTATTTTTGAAAAAGCACTGGGTGATACGATTTCTAAGAAGAATAAATTAATCGATATCATCCGCAAAGGGATTGAAAAAAATAATTTCGCAGTCTACTATCAACCAATTTACAACATAACCAAACAAAAATATGTCAAAGCAGAAGCATTGATAAGACTTTATCACAAAGATTATGGTTTTATTTCACCAACTGATTTTATTCCAATCGCAGAAGAAATTGGTATGATCAGCACCTTAGGATTTTATGTGTTAGAAGACGTATGCAAAAAATTAATGACTCTTCGCATGATGAATACTGACTTTGAATGCATTAATGTCAATGTTTCAACAAAACAATTGGTTCAAAAGAACTTCATTCAAAAGTTTAAACAAATTCTAGAAAAATACGACATTCCAGGAAGTTTTATTCAAATCGAGATAACAGAATCGATTTTGATTAGCTCATTTGACATTGTTGCCCAAACAATGGAAGAGCTAAGACAATATGGAATTACGTTCGCCTTAGATGATTTTGGAACGGGGTATTCAACATTAAGTTATCTGACAAAGTTGCGATTTGATACGCTCAAAATTGATCGTTCCTTCATAACAGCAGCAGAACACGATTATCATAGTAAGATCATGTTAAAGAATATCATCAACCTTGCGAAAGAATTAAACATGGAAGTTGTGGCTGAAGGGGTAGAAACCGATGTTCAGTTATCGATTATCAGTTCCTATCGTTGTTATAACATTCAAGGATACTTCTTTGGAAAGCCAGTTCCTGCAAGCACATTGTTACAAACATTTAGCAAGAAAGATCCAGAACTCCTACCAGGATTAAATCAACTAGATTCAAAATCCATCATTGGAACATTTTTTAATGAAACAAACTCCAAGTTTATCTTTGATTTGTTTGAAATCATTTCTTCAAGTAGCGATTTATATGAATCTTTAGAGGAAATTTTGGAGATGACAGGATCCTATTTAGACGTATCACGCATCTATGTTTTTGAAAACCTTGGCTACGAAACGAGAAAACAAATGGAGTGGACCTCTGGAGAAAAGTTCAAACCAATGAACATTACAGAAAACTTATATGAGTATTTCAATGACTTTGGACAACGGTTCGATGAATATGGTTTTTCGAGTGCATATCGTAAAGATTTAGATGAAAAACTATCAAAGTCTTTTGGTTATTACAAAATTGAAAGTATGGTAGAATCACTGATTGTAACTGCAGGAAAGAAGATAGGATATGTCGGATTTGCTTTAGATGATGAGCACACATGGTCAAAAGAAGAACTTTCAATTCTATATATTTTATCTAAGATTTTTAGTGTCATTATATCCAAAGTAAAGATCTAATAAGAACAAACTAACATAAACATGAGAGAACATCGTTCTCTCGTGTTTTCATAAATAGGCAGTAAAAATCGAATTTGAAATACATTGACTAACATATAAAATATGATAAAATAGGGTTGTTTTGTGAGGAGATATTACCATGATTTTACGTGCATTAAAAGATAGAGCATTCATTACAAAAGCTTTATCGATTGGTTTTCCAATTATTATTCAACAACTATTGTTAACAACATTTGGCATTGTAGATACCGTTATGGTTGGGTCTATTTCACGAGGAGTAGCTGGGGTTGGATTAGCAAGCCAAATCAGTATGGTTGCTGGTACGATTATTTTCGGTATTAATGTTGGGGTTGGATTATACATTGCTCAATTTATGGGGAAAGTGGAAGAAGATAATATCAAACGTTCATTCTCTTTGATGTTGATGATGTGTTTTGGTATCGCTTCGATTTTTACTTATCTTGGTGTTTTTCATGGCGAGGCAATTCTAAGGATATTTAGTCAAGATCAAGAAGCTATACAAATAGCAAATAGCTATTTGAAAATAGCTGCGTTAAGTTATATACCAAATATGCTATCGTTTTCGTTTGCTGTTGCATATCGTAACATACAAAAAACAAAAGTACCTTTGATGGTAAGTATCATTGCGATGGTAACAAATGTTACTTTAAACTATTTTCTAATTTTTGGTATTTGGATATTTCCAGAATTAGGAATTAGAGGGGCTGCAATTGCAACTGTAATTTCTACGACAATTGGATTTGTTTTCCATATCATATATGCAAACATCACAAAACAAATTATCGCTCCAAAAGTACACCATTTCTTTGAGGGGTTACATCGTAGTTTTAGTATGCCAATTATCCGTCGAACCATTCCATTTATGTTAAATGAAACACTTTTTAGTATTGGAACTGCACTTTATGTTGTCATTTTTAATCGTTTAGGAACCGATGCTTATGAAGGGTATCGGATTGCTGAAACGGTTGTATCGATTATGTTTGTTGTTGGAATGGGACTTTCAACCGCGACTTCTGCGATGATTGGACAAGAACTTGGAAGATCGAACTACGCAAAGGCAAAAGAATATGGAGATAACTTCTTAAGTTTAGGTATTATTGTAGCTTTAGCGCTCGGTGGACTAAATGCGGTGTTAGCACGACCACTCGTTTCCATTTTCCAAAATTCAAATCCTGTTGTAATACAAAATGCTATTAGCGTTATGTACGTGTTCGGTCTAAGAATTGCTTTACGTATATTTGTTGTGATATTATTTTCAATATTTAGAGCAGGTGGTAAATCAAAGTTTGTAATGTTCATTGATGCTGGTGTAATGTGGATTGTTGGTTTACCAATGGCTTATATTTCATACAATTATTTTGGAATTACAAACATTGCAACACTATTCTTAATCTTACAACTCGAACCAATTTTCCGTATTTTGATTAGTTTGACTGCGTATTTTAAAAATACATGGCAAGCAAATATCATTCAAAATATAAGTGTAAAAAGAAGCAAGTGATGCTTCTTTTTATCTTTGACTTTATGGAAGCTACAAACTATGATATAATAAAAACAATAAGGAGGTGATTCGCATGGATAAAAAGTCTTTCAAGCAATGGTTTGATAAGACGGGACTCGTTTCAGTTGTATGGATCATGGTGTCCATTATTGTATTTGAAATCATATTTCTTTCCACCTCGTTAGAACGAAAAGACTTTTTCTTTAGTTATGTAATGATAACAATGAGCGTTCCAATCCTTCTATACCTAATAAATCAATATCGCATAAGGATTGTTCGAAAGAAGAATCGAGTGAAACGAACTCAATTCTTTGATGTCATAAAGATTGAATTCAAAACAAAAGAATTCAAACGCAATTTCTTAGTTCCACTTGAAGCAGAGATTCCCATAAACAATATCACATTTCAACAGGAAAGTTCAAATATTGTAATCAAAGTTGGGTTGATTGAAAAGTTAACCATTGATTTTGGTCTCGATAAAGCTGTAGTATCCATTGATGAGTTACCAATCAAGTATACGTATTATTACAAACGAGTAAGAAAAACAGATGATTGGAACGCATCATCAAATTATAGAATGTTGGGATCTAATAAACTATATAACGATATGCTTCAATTGATTGTATCACTAGTTCACTTTGGTTGCACCATTGATGAATATGACATTGACAACAAAAAATCACGAGTAGTAGCTCACATCAATAACACTGAACATATGAAACTGTACGATAGCAATAGCCCATATAATAAAAAAACAAACAAATCAACTTGGTTTAAATCAAAACCAAAAACATATCGAATATCATTTAAATAAAAAGAACAAACTCAATTGGTTTGTTCTTCGTTATGTGTATGCTTATGAAGGTCGCGTTTTTCTTTTCGAGTGAGTGGGACAGGGTCATAGCGTCTTTTAGATAGAGGATTGCACCGTAAAATTCTCCAAAAAGTTAGTAGACTCGCATAAAAAAAATTATGTTTCGTATAAGCATCAATTGCATAATTGGAACAGCTTGGGATAAACCGACAACTACCACTTGCATGTGGTGATTTCGTTTTTTGATAAAACCGAATCATTTTTATCGCTAATTTTTTCATAATAGATACCTCAATACGTTATCTATATTATATATGAAAAGCGTAGAAAATACAAATTTTATTCCTATATTATAAATTTGAAATTGGATGTGATGAAACATGAAAGATTCTAGGAAAATTGTTGTCATAGGTGGTGGTGCAAGTGGTATGGTTGCTGCGATTAAAGCAAAAGAAACCAATCCAAATGCTGAGGTAATCATCATAGACCGAATGAAGCAACTCGGTAAAAAACTATTAGCAACCGGTAACGGGAAGGGAAATTTTAGTAATATCAAAACGTCACCTCATTATTATAATGACCCTACATTTGTAGAAGAAGTGTTTCGCCAAGTGTCATTGTTTGATACCATTCATTTCTTTAATAAGCTAGGAGTGTTTCCTAAAAATGATGCAGAAGGAAGAATGTATCCATTTTCGGATCAAGCTAGTGCAATTCATGATGTTTTAGTGAATGAGTTGCAACGATTAGGAATCATATTATATTTAGAATCAAATGTTACATCCATATTAAAACAAGAATCAACTTTTGAGATTGTACTTGAAGATAAACGATTATTATGTGACTTAGTTATTATATGTGCTGGAGGAAAAGCGTATCCGAATTTAGGATCTAACGGCAGCGGTTATCAGTTGTTACAATCACTGGGCCATCATGTTACACCAATCTATCCATCTTTGGTCGGATTAAAAGTCAAAGAAGATACCAAACAACTAGGTGGAATACGTGTAAAAGGAAATGTCACGCTAAGAACCGGTAATATGATTATTGGCACTGAGGATGGCGAAATTCAACTAAGAGATACTGGAATTTCAGGAATTGTTGTCATGCAAATGTCTGTCATTATTGCTAGAAGAAAAGTACTAGGTTTGAATGAAATGTATCAAATTGAGATTGACTTAATGCCAACCGTTTCATTGGCTGATGTAAATCAAATGTTAAATGAACGAAAAGAGTCGATAAAAGATAAAGCAATTGGAGATTTCTATTTGGGAATGTTTCATCAAAATCTTGGAAAAGACATGTTAAAACGTTTAGGAATTATCCGTTTTTCAGACAAAACCGAATCAATTACCAAATCAGAGTTAACGAAGTTAGCCAACTTAATTAAGCACTATAACTTCCATTTTGTCGATTTTTATCAATTTGATGATGCACAGGTTTGTTCAGGCGGAATTCAAAATGATGAGTTTGATTCTCATACACTAGAGTCAAAATTAGTAAGAGGACTATATGTTGCCGGAGAACTATTAAATGTTGACGGAGAAACTGGAGGATTTAATCTTCAGTGGGCTTGGTCATCAGGTATGTTGGCAGGAAAATCAGCTGCAAGCACTAAATTATAAGCACAATGCAAGAAAAGATGAAATTTAATTCATATTTTTCTTGCATTTTACTTTATAATTCTATATAATGACCCTAAGTTAATGATAGATTAACTACCACACAAGATCAAACGGAAAAAGCCCATGCCTAGAGTATGTTTGTGAGCGCGCTATAATTTTTGACAATGGCTTAGGCTGTTGTTTTTTGCTTTTTTATAGCAGGCTAAAACTACGTACTAGACAAATGCAAAACCCAACAATTTTGTGCTTCGTAATAATTTTTAGAAAGGAATTAGATTATGAAAAAATTATTATCACTCATTGTTTTATTGGTTTTTGCTTTTGGTGTCACAGGGTGTGCATCAAAAGGAGTTACTGTGGAGGAAATTCAAGCAAGAGGAAAACTTGTCGTTGCGACAAACGCTGAATTCCCACCATTTGAATATTTAGAAGGAACACAAATCGTTGGCTTTGATATTGAGTTAGCAAAAGCCATCGCGGAAGCATTAGGCGTTACACTTGAAATCAAAAACATGGATTTTGATTCCGTTATTGCATCGGTTCAATCTGGTGCAGCAGACATTGCGATTGCCGGATTAACTATCTCAGAAGAAAGATTGGCAAGTGTTAGTTTTTCAGATAGTTATTTTGATGCATCTCAAGTTGTAATTGTGAAAAACGACAATACAACCATTACAGGGACTACGATTGAAACGTTAACTTCAAGTCTTGAAGGAAAACGTATCGGAGTACAAGTAGGAACAGTTGGACAATTTTTTGTTGCTGGCGATGAAGGATGGGGATTTGATGGAATTGCAAATGCAACACTATTAACCTATACATCTGGAATTTTAGCAACAGAAGCGTTAAAAAATGGACAAATCGATGCAGTAATCATTGATGAAATGCCTGCTCGAGCTTTTGTCCAAAATAACACTGGAACAGCGATTAAAATAGTTGGAGTTCCATTAACCGTAGAAGAATATGCGATTGCGATTCCAAAAAACTCTGATGATCTAGTTGCATTCATCAATAGTGTTCTTTCAGAAATGAAATCTGATGGTCGCTTTGATGCCATTACATTACAATTCTTTGGAACAGGACCAACGAACTAGATGTTTCTTAGCAGTATCATTGATAAAATAACAAGAGCTTTTTTGGATAATAATCGCTACTTATATTTCTTGGATGGACTAAAAACCACCATCATTATCGCTGTTGGGGCATTGTTACTTGGTATTGTCATTGGAACAATTGTTGCAGTGACAAAAATCATTCCTAAAAAGACAAAAGTAGGCGTATTTTTTGAAAAACTTGCCCACTTATATACAACAGTCATTCGTGGGACACCAATAGTTGTCCAACTATTGCTCATCTATTTTGTTGTGTTTGCTAGTCTAAGATTAAATGCGGTTTTGGTAGCTGTTATTGTCTTTGGTATCAACAGTGGTGCTTATGTCTCTGAAATTATGAGAAGTGGGATTTTAGCTGTTGACAAAGGACAAATGGAAGCAGGAAGAAGCCTCGGATTAACCTATTATCAAACGATGGGCAAAATTGTTTTACCACAAGCAGTTAAGAATATTTTACCAACACTTGGGAATGAATTTATTATGTTATTAAAGGAAACTTCGGTAGCAGGATTTATTACAGTTGTCGATTTAACCAAAGCAACACAAATGATTGTATCAGCATCTTATGATGCGTTTGTTCCATATATCGTTTTAGCAATCACTTATCTATTGATTGTGTTGCTCATCGAATTTGGACTAAAGAAGCTGGAAGCGAGGTTGAGATTAAGTGATAACCGTTAAGAATCTAGTAAAAGAGTTTGGTACATTACGTGTACTCGATGATATAAATCTTCATATTAATAAAGGTGAAAAAGTAGTAATTATTGGTCCATCAGGCAGTGGGAAGAGCACATTGCTTCGATGCATGAATCAACTCGAGATTCAAACCAGCGGAGATGTATTTTTTGAAGATATTTTGGTCGACGCAAAATCAAACGTAAATGAAATTAGACAAAAAATGGGTATGGTATTTCAACAATTTAATCTTTTTCCCCATTTGACAATTGAAAAGAATATTACACTGACACCAGTGTTGTTGAAACTTAAAACCGAAGAAGAAGCAAAAGAAGATGCAAAACGATTACTAAAACGAATTGGACTACTTGATAAAATTGATGCATATCCAAATCAACTATCAGGTGGACAAAAGCAACGCGTTGCCATTGCTCGAGCACTTGCTATGAATCCAAAAGTGATGTTGTTTGATGAACCAACAAGTGCACTTGACCCAGAAATGGTAAAAGAGGTTCTTGATTTCATGAAAGAACTCGCAACAGAAGGAATGACTATGGTCGTTGTCACACATGAAATGGGATTTGCGAAAGAAGTAGGAAGCCGAATCATTTTTATGGATGGTGGAAAAATCGTGGAAGATACAACACCAAAGGAATTTTTTACTTCCCCTAAAAGCAATCGAGCGATTGATTTCTTAAACAAAGTACTGTATTAAACAATGCCACAAGAAGAGATTCTTGTGGTTTTCTTATGATGCAAATGCTTGAGGAAACGATAGCAATCGTGATACAATAGATACGTAGAAGAGGAGTTGAAATCTTGACTTATATAGATAATAAAAAAATAAACTACGTTCATGATCTAATGCATGAAATACTAGTATTTAGATATGAGAGCAAAAAAGAAACATACTTAACTTTGCTAATTGAGTTGTGTAATTACTTAACAGATCAAATCGATCGAGATCAAGTAGACTACTCTCTAGAGATCAAACAAAAAATAGATGAAATTGAAAAGTATGATTACAATTCCGAAGAGATTCGTCTTGTAATGCAGCTTTTGATTGTTTCAGGACTTAAACACAAAAATATCCCGCTTGATGTAATGACTCCTGATGGAATTGCATTAATGTTTGCATTTATCATTAAAGGCATATTTAACAATAAAAATGAATTATCGATTCTTGATTTAGCAGTTGGCACAGGAAATTTATTGTTGTCGATTGCCAACCACATTGAATCTAAAGAGGTAACGTTAACCGGTATTGAACACAACGAACTCTTAATACAAGTTGCAAAAGCAAATGCAGATATGCAATATCATGAAATTGATCTGTTTTTTCAAGATGCGTTACAGCACACCTTTTTAGCACCAGATATTATCATTGCTGATTTTGATACATATGAATATAATAACAATCAATATCAATCAAAATTATATCAATTAGGTGTTCGTGACTTTCCATATTTAGCCATTGAAAAGCATCTTGGAAGTGGTCACGAAGGAACATTTCATCTGTATTTGATACCAAATGATTTCTTCAGCAGACCACATAGTCAAGAGATGAAGCAATTAATGGATGAATATTGTGAGATGCTTGCATTGATTGTTTTACCAAACTCGATGTTTGTTGATCAATCGAAAAGCAAAAGTATGTTGTTGTTAAAGAATAAACCAACAAACACGAAAGCGAAACGACAATGTGAAGTCATTCATTTACCATCAAGTGAGCATGTTGAATCCTTCTCAAAAGTGTTACACTACATTAGTGCTTTGCTTGTAACGTTTACACAGTAGAATCGACAAAATCTAGCACGTAGATACTAGCAATTTGAAACAAAATATGATATACTATTCATATTGGAGGAATGTATATGAAAAAAATTATGGCTATCAATGCGGGGAGTTCATCCTTAAAGTTTCAATTACTTGAAATGCCTGAAGAAAAAGTAATTGTAGAAGGAATTATTGAAAGAATTGGATTAGGTGAGTCAATTTTTACGATAAAATTGAACGGGCAAAAAGAAAAAAAATCAGGAAAAATTAAAAATCATTCAGAAGCAGTACAAGCACTTTTAGCAGCTTTGATTGAAAAAAAGATTGTAGCATCTTTGGATGAGATTGCAGGAGTAGGACATCGCGTTGTCCATGGTGGAGAAAAATTCAAAGATTCCGTACGAATTGACGAAGAAGTAATCAAACAAATCGAGATGGTTTCTGATTTAGCTCCTCTACATAATCCTGCCAACTTAATTGGAATCAAAGCGTTTATCGAAGCATTACCAAATGTACCTGAAGTTGCAGTATTTGATACAGCATTCCATCAAACTATGGCTCCAGATGCTTATATGTATTCCGTACCATACGAATGGTATGAAAAATATGGAATCAGAAAATATGGATTCCACGGAACTAGTCATAAATATGTTGCTGAAAAAGTAGCTGAGTTCATGGGAAAAGATGTTAAGACTTTAAAAATAATCACTGTCCATGTTGGAAATGGTGGAAGTTTAGCCGCCGTTAAGTATGGGAAATGTGTAGATACCTCAATGGGATTAACACCACTTGAAGGTATCCCTATGGGAACAAGAAGCGGTAGCATTGACCCAGCAATCATTGAGTTTATCGCAAGAAAAGAAAATAAGACTCTTACTGAGATTACTGAAATATTAAATAAGAAGTCAGGATATCTAGGGGTAAGCGGATTATCAAGTGACGCAAGAGACTTGAGAGATGCACAACTTCAAGGAAACGAAAGAGCTATTTTGGCGATTGAGTTACAAAACAAGAAAATGGCTGATTACATTGGAAGTTATTTCATTTATATGGGTGGTGTCGATGCGATTGTATTTACTGCCGGTATTGGTGAAAACTCTGATGAAACAAGACAAGAAGTGTGTGAACGCATTTCAGCTTTAGGGGTAAAAATCGACCTTGAAAAAAATAAAGTGCGTAGCGAACTAAGAGAAATTAGCACACCTGATTCAAAAGTACGTGTCTTCTTAGTACCTACAAATGAAGAGCTTGTTATCGCGAGAGATGTTATACGTCTTTCGTAACGCGAAGTTGAATCAAACCACTCAATTACATGTTGAGTGGTTTTTTATTTTCGAAAAAACAATTTTGCATAAAATCTACAAATATAGTTGTAGAGAGGATGTGCATAAGGTTTGCATTGGAAAATAGTAGTATGTTTATTCGTTATGGTATGTTGGGTTTCATCTCCAGTATACTCGAGTTCTACTGATGATTTCACTCAAGCTCCTTTGGTGGTGTTAGCTGGTACCGATTACACGAGATTACTTGGTGTGGAAGGGTACGAAATTGTCTCTAGTAACGTTAATTGGTTTGAACCAAATACATATCAGGTATTGTATCGCATTAAAAACGGAAGTAAAACAGTACAACGAGAAGTTATTGTACAGGACAAATTTGATTTTATCAATCGCGGATATGAGTATACTAGAATCAAGGATCAATTTTTTCCTCAAACCAACTTTGATAAAGAGATTCTATCTTATCTTGTAATCAACTCAAACAATATGATTATTGCATATAGTGAGTATAACCCAGTAGATCAGGATGCTGGGAGTACAATCGCAATCGCATGGATGACAAACAATGCAGTAGTTTGGGAAACAACACTAAGAGTAGAAAGCTATGACTATGTAACTAAAATTATCTTAGGAAATAACGAGATTGTTGGTGTAGGAGTTCATTTTAATGAACAATACAATCAGAGTGGTTGGCTTTTCCGTTTAGACTTTGATGGTACTCTTTTGGCTGACCAGACATATCAAGGAAATAATCGAAACTTTTTTTATGATGTAGTGTCGTTTGAAGACTCGTATATGGTATTTGGAAAATCAAATTCAAACCAGGGTATTTATGTGGGAAAGAAGTCGGTAGGAAACGATTATGATGCAATGATTGGTGTTATCAATCGCACAACAATGAATCTTACAAACGTTATGATGTATGGTTCAAGTGGGGATGATGTGTTTGAAGAAGCAATCTTTTGCAATCAATTTCTTTTTCTACGAACATCTACAGCAGGGCTAATAGGAGATTTCGCGGATGGGATCAACCAGCGGAGATCTGGAATTGTAAAAATGAATCTTGCAGGACAAATTACAAGAATGAATTTTATTTCATCGATAAGCGATATGAGATTTGAAGCACTAAGCATTTCAGATCGAGGAACAATGTATGGCGTAATTGGGTTTGATAATAACACAACAAACAGAAGAAACTATCAAATTTATTCGATTGGCCAAGACGCTTCCTTTATCTATATGGATGAGTATGCATATTCAAACACCAGTTCAAATATCAAATTGGTAGACATTCAAATCAATGAAGATGACATCATACTCGTTCATCAACTCAATAAGTACGTCATAGGCCAAACCAAGCAAGGATATTATATAAGAACGTATAAGGATGAACAATTATTAGAAGAATACGATTATATATTAGAGGGGTCAACTATTCATCCTAGAGGTTATTTATTTGGCGATTCGCTTCAAATTTTAGGTGTATACAAACCAAGTATCGGTGGAAGTAAAATTGCCGTATTTACTACATCAAGAGTAAACATTCATTCTTTAGGCGGGTATCGAATTGATAATGACATTCAAGAAATAGAAACGCATCAGATTGAAATAAATCAAGAAATCATACCCTACGATAGAGTGTTATCTAGAACCAATGTCAACTATCAAATGTTTGGCTACTATATGCTTCAATATGTGTTTAGACACGAAACATTTGTCGTTGCTTTCGCGAAAGAGGTTTATGTGGCAGATTTAATTAATGTCAGTTCCGACGAACACTATAGTTTAGGATACCGTTTATTCTTCAACGGAGTAGGCTACTTAAATGATAAAAAAATTAGTTCAGGCACACAAATTAATCAAGTAGGAATGTATGTGCTAGAAATCTATGGAAAAGATCAAGTGAAAAGGATGATTTCATTTGGGATCATTGATAACATTAGTAATAAACAATATCATTTAGTTAAGCTTGAAAAACCAGCATTTTTAGAAATACAAACAAGTTCAAAGGAAACTAAGTCTTTGATGAGCATAACATACATTAGCAACGCCAAACCATCCTCTGATTGGATGAATCTAAGTCAATTTAAACACTGGTTTATGTTCTTTCCGATTGTTTGTCTTCCAACTACCATCTTAATGATTACCAAAGGAGTGAAACAATGAAAAAAATAATCTTATTTATCGCCATCACACTTAGCCTTTCTATCGTTCACATCAACAATTACAAGACCACACTAGCATTTAGCATAGATGAAAATGATGAGACAAGTTTTTATGATTTGAGTACTATCGATGCTAATTACTACAATCAAACATCAAGCGAAGGAAGATTGTTTAAACATGCACACAAAGATATTTATGTTTATCAACTCTACGATAGAATCAACTATTTAGAATCAGGGTATGAGGTATTGATACGAAAAATCTCAACTCCTCAAAAAACGCTACGATTAAGTATGCGGCTTGAGGGATACTATTTTGATGATGATTTTTTCTTGGTTTGGGGAAAGAAGCGTATCGGTATTAATTATGATTATGTGTTTTATAAATATGATAACTCGTTTGCACTACAAGAAGAAGTGTATCTAACAAATGTAGAATATGCGTCCTTTACGGATGTTATAAAAATCAATGGATTCTTCTACTTTTGTGGTGGAGCTAGCGGAAACAATATTAATTTTTCCCAGTACAATCAAGGTAAAACATTGGATCATTCGGATGCAGTAGTTATGATTATGAATGCAGATCTAGAGCGAATTGATATGTGGATTTACGGCGGTACCAATCATGAGCGATTTACTAATATTGAATATCATCAAAATAACATCGTATTAATAGGTGAAAAAAGTTCAGTAGCACCAGGTGATTTTGAAAACATTGGACAAATGAACCAAGAAAAGGTAATGCTAGTTTCATTAAGTTTGACCGGCGAAATACAAGAAGCTATTTACTTTGATCATAATGCAGTTCATGAATTTTCCAATCAACTAGTAGTACACGACTCCTTTGCCTATATTCATATCTATGTAGAAGATTTAGAATCGCATTACGTTTACAAGATAAATTTGACAAATTTTGAAATTGAATGGGGGCAATTCACGGAAGATTTGCTCAATGAATACATGGCAATCACTCATATAATAATAGGAAATGAAAATACACTTATTATCGTTGGAACTGACATTGAAGGTAAGATAGCGATAGCTGGAGTTCATGTACTTGATGGAGATTTTCTAGGAATGATAAAGAATCCAACAAATTTTATGTGTTCTTCTATCAGAGTAGAACAAGGTTTGTTAAAACTATATGGAGATAATGTTGAAATTATCAATAACAAAACAGAATTCTTTGCAAAAGAAATTCAAGTAGATCATTACCATATTGATAAAAATGTTGATAAAATATGTTCCAATGTTTCTTGTCCATTAGAAGATACAAGTCATATACAAGTATCCTCATGGTTTGGATATCCTGTGCTTCAAAATAGAACCATTCAAGGTAATTTTTCACCAAGTGTACACGGAACCTATGAGATGGATTATTACTTTAAGTTAGATTCACAGAAGTCCGTTCACATTGAAAGCAATATTGTTGTACCATTTTACGCTAATATTATTGAAGGTGGCATTTATGGTGTCGGTTACAAACCAATCTTTACAGGGATGGCTACACTAAATAATGAACCGTTTCTAAGCGGAAGAAGCATCACACAACCAGGAAATTATCAATTAGCGATTACCAACCATGAACAAGAATCAACTGTCTTAAACTTCAGAATTGAAAATGGTATTTTATACTCTGGTGATCAAAACACGATATGGAACATCGCATGTGAAAAAGGAGATGTTCTCGAAATCAAAGTATCAATTCACAACCCAGATAAACTTGATATTTTGAATGTATATATAAATAATACACCACATCAGTACTATGAGTTAAATGATACAAAAGATGAACTCATTATCGATGTTCTAGCACCTACGATTGCAGGAATCCATCATATTACCATCAGTAAAATTGAATATGATTATCATGGAGACGCAAGAAGTTTGATTATTGATGCGATTGCTATCATTAATGTTTTAAAAACAGTGCCATCCGTTCAACTGATAGAAGAAAACTCAACCAACAAAATGATTCAATTAAAAGCATTGTTTTCCGATGTGGATCAAGCAATCATTAATGTGAAGGCAATTCTTTATGAAAACGATAACCCAATCCGTTCCAAAGAGATCCACTTAAACAATGCAGATTTTAATTTTGAACAATTAAGAACGAACACTTCATACAAAGCAACGATATTAATCTCTTATAATTTAGGAGATCATATAAGGCATGTTTTAGAGATGGTTGAAATCCAGTTTACAACTTTAAAGGAACATATCTCAATAGGAAACATTACAATTACCAAAAAAGGTCTATTCTTAGAAGAAGCGATTATCCAGTTTTCAAAAACCAACACGAATCTTCTTCTATCTAGTGTAAAAGTAGATGGAAAGGAAATGATTGTTCATCAGCCAACCAATGAAGATAACACAATATACTATATCGTATCGGGGGTATCGGTTTTTGTTCTTGTAACAACTTACTTTATCATTAGATCTAAGAAAAAGATGTATGCAAAATAACTATTCTCCTCGAAAGAGGAGATTTTCTTTTTAGGAGGAATAAATGTTTTTAAAATTGAAAGAGAAGCAGATTTATGCTATACTAAATAGGGTGATTATGCATGAACTTTGTTAACCTTTATGCGCAAACAGAATATTCTATGTTAGAAAGCTCATTGAAAATTGATGAGTATGTTTCAGCAGCTAAGTCATCAGGGTATGATTCGATTGCAATTACCGATTATTTTAATATGCATGGTGCCATTAAGTTTTATCAACTGTGTAAAAAAAATGACATCAAACCAATATTAGGGTTAAAAATCAAGTATCGATATCAAAACGCGGATTCAAGTCTATTGCTTTATGCTATGAATGATCTTGGTTATCGCAACCTAATGAAACTAGCAAGCCGCGGTAAAATGAATAAACAAGCAATGGAACTAGATGTCATTGAAAAATACAAAATGGGAGTTCTAGCTATCATCCCATCTGAAGAAAATGAAATTCTATCTTTGATGTATCAAAATCGATTTGAAGAAGCAAAAAGGCACTACAATCAACTATCATCCATTTTTGACTATCTATATATTGGACTGGCTTTACAAAGTGAACAAGAAAATAAGTTTTTCGGTGTGATATATCAATATTTGAAGCAACAACAAGTATCAATGGTCGCCATCCATAAAACAAATTTTTTAGAAGTTGAAGATATTGTTGTTTATAAAGCGCTTCAAACAATCGAAGATGCATCAAAAAACAAAGAGGTTACACTCAAAGAAAAAAATTCATACCTTTTGGGATACGACGAAGCAATGTTTCGTTTTGAAAAGTTTGGTGAACTGATTGTAAACTCACAACAGATTTCAAAACTATGTACGATTGATATTAACTTTTCCACCTACCATTTGCCAAAATATCCGATTGAACAAAATGTTACAAGTGATTTTTATTTACAAGAACTGTGTAAATTAGGATTGAACAAGAGGTTATCCGGAAAACAAGTTGATGTCGAGACATACAAAAATAGATTATTATATGAACTAGATATCATCAAAAAAACAGGATTTAGTGACTATTTCTTAATTGTATGGGATTTTGTTAAGTATGCTAAAAACAATAATATTCTCGTAGGACCAGGAAGAGGTTCTGCACCAGCATCTCTGGTTTCTTATTCACTCGGCATTACCGATGTCGACCCGATTGAATATCAACTAGTCTTCGAACGTTTTTTAAATCAAGAGCGTATTACCATGCCGGATATTGATTTGGATTTCCCTGATGATCAACGTGATGTTGTGATCAAATACGTTGGACAAAAGTATGGAAAGAATAGAGTAGCTCATATTGTCACATTTGGAACGTTTGCTGCAAGATCATCCATTCGCGATATGGCAAGAGTTTATAAATTAGAGGAATACAAATTAAATGAAATCATAAAATTGGTTCCAAGTGGGCCAACAAACAATAGTTTAAAATCAATAGTAGAGGAATCAAAAGAATTAAAACAACTTATGGTAGAAAATCAAGACATACGGCGAGTCATTGAGATTGCAATAAAGTTAGAAGGACTTCCACGTCATACTTCAACACACGCAGCTGGAATCATTATCACCAAAGAAGATATTGTTGAATATACTCCGGTCGATGAGGGTCTAGATGACATATATCAAACGCAATATTCAGCCTCAGACTTAGAAGATCTTGGACTACTTAAAATGGATTTTTTGGGGTTGCGCAATTTAACAATCATCGATAAGGTGATTAAGCTAATTCAAGAACACGATGATCCAAACTTTAAACTTAACCAAATTCATTATCATGATAAACCTACATATGAACTAATCGCAAAAGCAGATACCACAGGTGTCTTTCAATTAGAATCCGCAGGAATGCGCCAGGTGTTAAGGGCGTTAAAAGTAAATTCATTGGACGATATTATTGTAGCAATTGCATTATTTCGACCAGGACCAATGGAAATGATACCTTCTTATGTAAGGCGAAAGTTCCGTCAAGAAGAGATTCATTATCCACACAAAGATCTTGAATCAATTTTGAAAAGTACATATGGTACGATTGTATATCAAGAACAGATTATGCTAATTGCTCAAAAATTTGCCGGATATACGTTAGGCGAGGCTGATATTTTGAGAAGAGCAGTATCAAAAAAAAATCTACAAGCTATGCAAAATGAACGAACTAAATTTGTACAAAAGGCAGTTCAAAATCATTACACCGAAGAAGATGCAAATAGCATATATGATTATATTGTTAAGTTTGCTAACTACGGATTTAACAAAGCACATTCTGTTGCATATGCGATAATCGCATACCAAATGGCTTTTTTAAAAGTGAATTATTTTAAGCACTTTATGAGTGTATTACTTTCTAGTGTTATTGGTAGCGAAAAGGCAATGGGAGATTATATAAGTGAAGCAACTAGAAACAAGGTAAAAATACTTCCTCCATCGATCAATTATTCTAGTAGTGAGTTTCACGCAGAATTAAATGGAATACGATATCCGTTGTTAGGAATTCAAAATATAGGGTTTAACACTTTAAATGATATTTTAGAAGAACGAAAAAAAGGTAAGTTTCTTAGTTACAAAGACTTCATTGGTAGAACACAATCTAGTTTATCGAAACGTGTTGTGGAGTCATTGATCTATGCGAATGCTTTAGATGAGTTTGGACTAACAAAAAAATATATGATTGAATCGTATGATAATGTCATACAATATCAAAATTACAGTGACATCATAGCATCTAAGATGGTGGATCAAACACCAAGCGAAGATGAGTTTTCATATGATATTTTACAAAACAAAGAAAAAGAAATGTTAGGTGTTCATATCAAGTATAACTTTTTCGCACTCTATTACGATCTAAGAGAAGAGAGAAAATTAAAAACAGTGATAGATCTTCAAACCCAACCAAAGGGTAGCAAAGTTGAATGTTTGGTTATGGTAAGGCGAATCAAAGAAATCCAAACGAAAAACAAACAGTTGATGGCATTTTTGGAAGCGTATGATGACACACTTGAAATAGATTGTGTTATGTTTCCACCAGTGTATGAACAATTTTTCAAATCAATCAGCAAGCACATTGTTATGATTGTTAGTGGTGTTATGGATCAAAGAAATGATAAACCACAATTAATTATTGATAAAGTTGAAATGTTATAGGAGATGATGGTATGTATGTAATCGTGTTTGATATAGGTGGAACAGACATCAAATATGGTGTTATGGATCAAAGAACAGACAAGTTGGTTTATAAGAATAAAATTCCAACTGAAATTCATTTAGGCAGAGGTGCGTTTTTAGATAAATTAGCTACGATTGCGAAAGATCTAAAAAAGAAATACAAAGCAGAAGGAGTTGGAATCAGTTGTGCCGGTTCGGTTGACTCGAATCAAGCAAAGATTGTAACCGCTCCAGAATCCATTCCTGAATTTCAAGATATTAATTTTAGACAATGGATGAAAGAACAAGTGAAATTACCATGTTCTGCTGAAAACGATGTGAATTGTTTTGGACTAGCGGAAGGAAAATGGGGAAACGCTGTTGGACTAAAAAATTATTTAACAATGACGGTGGGAACGGGGATTGGTGGTGCTGTTGTTATTGATGGAAATCTAATTAGAGGTCAAGAATTCAATGCTGGAGAATTTGGTAGAATGTATATTGATGAAAAGAAATTTGAAAGTTTGGCATCAGTTACAGCTCTCATAAACTACGCGAAAGAGTTAGGCTTAGAAGACATTCGAAGTGGACTAGATGTCTTTAATTTGTTTGACAAAGGAAATAAGTTAGCAGTTCAAGCGGTGTACGCGTTTTATCACAATTTAGCAAAGGGTGTTGCTAACTTGATTTATATATTCAATCCAGAGCGAATCTTGATTGGTGGAGGAGTATCCACTCGAGGTAAGTTTTTGGACGAGTTATCTGCCCATTTAAGACTAGTACTATCAAATCGTTTCATACCGACAGCTCGAATTGCGACAACAAAACTTGGAAATGATTCGGGAATGTATGGGGCATACATCCATTTTATGAATCAACACAAAATAGGAGGATAACGATGAATAAACAAATAAATTTATGGAAAAATCATCCTAAGATTGACAAAAGACTCAAAGAAGAAATGGATCATATGTCAGAAGCTGAGTTAATAGAGGCATTTTATGAAGACATCTCATTTGGTACAGGAGGACTTCGTGGAATTCTTGGTGCCGGCACCAATCGCATGAACATTTATACCATTCGTAAATCAACACTAGGATATGCACGTTACTTAACAAGACAATATCCACATTTGCTTTTAAACGGGGTTGTCATCGCTTATGATTGTAGACATTATTCGAAAGAATTTGCGAAAGAAGCAGCAAGAGTATTTGCTAGTTTAGGAATTAAAGTATATGTGTTTGAATCACTCCGACCTACTCCAGAAATTTCATTTGCGATTAGACATCTTAATTGTATTGGGGGAGCAATGATTACAGCAAGTCATAATCCACCAAACTATAATGGATACAAGGTGTATGATCCAGATGGATGTCAATTGATCCCAGAACTTGCTGATATGGTAATCAAAGAAATCAATGCGATTGAACATATTCTAGATTACGAAGTTCCATCCTATGAATCACTTGTTCAAAAAAGTTTGATTGAGCTTATTGGGGATGATATTGACCAAGTGTATTTGGAGCGTGTCAAATCAATCCAAATCAACCGAAACGTAAATCACAACAACGTGTCAATCGTATTTACACCACTTCACGGAACTGCATCCGTCTTCGGCGCTAGCTTATTATCAGATCTAGGGTATCAAGTATATCCAGTCAAAGAACAGATGCAAAATGATCCAAATTTCTCAACTGTAAAATCACCAAATCCAGAAGAACCTGGTGCATTTGACCTAGCAATCAAGCTTGGGACAAAAGTCAATGCAGATATTTTATTAGCAACAGACCCAGATGCAGACCGACTAGGAGTAGCAATACGCAATGATCAAGCAGACTATAAACTTTTAAATGGAAACCAAATTGGTGCACTTATTTTATATTATTTGGCTCAGTTTAAGCATAGAACAAAAAAAGGAATTGTATTTAATACAATCGTATCTAGTAATATTGCTTCATATATCGCTAATAGCTATGATTTAGAAGTACAACAAACGTTAACTGGATTTAAGTATATCGGAGAGCAAGCTAAAAAATTAGAAAACGCAGAAGAAGAGTTTTTCTTCGGCTATGAAGAATCTCATGGCTATGTGATTGCTGATTTTGTAAGAGACAAAGATGCGTTTCAAGCGATGGTGATTTTAGCTGAGATGGCCGCATATTATAAGAAAAAAGGGAAATCACTGTTACAAATACTAGATGAAATATATCAACGGTTTGGATATTTTGTTGAAATTCAACACAGTATGAATCTTTCAGGAATTGAAGGAACCAAACGTATAGAGCTCATTATGAATACCTTCCAACATATGAAGTTAGATTCGATTGCAAATCAAAGAATTGTTATGGTTGAAGATTTTGAGTTAAGTAAGAGAATTCGAAATGGACAAGTAGAGGCAATTACACTGCCAAAATCGAAAGTATTAAAATACACGTTTGAAGACGGTGGTTGGTGCGTATTAAGACCATCTGGAACAGAACCAAAAATGAAAGTGTATGTTTCATGCAAAGGAACAACATGGAAAGAAGCATCTGACAAAGTAGCTTTGATCAAAGAAGATATGTTAAATAAAATTAATCAAATTTAGGGGAATATATGAAAGCAATACAATTCGATTATTCAAATGTACTAAAATTTGTTTCCAAAGAGGAAATAATGGAACAAGAACAACAAGCGAAACATGCAATGTCTACACTCATCAATCAAAATGGTGCAGGTCATGAGTATACTGGATGGGTCCATCTAACCGAACATATTGATCAAGATGAATTGGTTAAGATTATTGACATTAGTCACAAAATACGAAGAGAAAACGACTGCTTAGTTGTTGTTGGCATTGGGGGATCTTATCTTGGGTCCAAAGCAGTCATCAGTGCGTTAACTCCATACTTTTCAACAGACAAACAGTTTGAGATAATCTACGTAGGACATACTTTGTCATCGACATACACTAAGGAATTAATCGAATATTTGCAAGACAAGCACTTTGCCGTGAATGTCATTTCAAAATCAGGTACCACAACTGAACCAGCAATTGCATTTCGTTTAATGAAGGAATTGTTAGAAAAAAAATATGGAGAAGCATCACAAGATCGTATCTACGCTACGACTGATCCAACATCTGGTGCACTCCGCAAAATGTCTGATAGTTTAGGATATACATCTTTTGTCGTACCATCCAACATTGGTGGAAGATATTCTATCTTTACAGCGGTAGGGTTATTACCGATTGCTTGTGCTGGTATTGATATCTTTGAGTTATTAAAAGGATCGGCGGATGCTAGAAGACATTTTTTAAAGACTCCATTTGAACAAAATGAAGCACTTTTATATGCAACCATCAGAAACATTTTATATAAAAAAGAGAAAAAAATTGAACTTCTTGTGTCATATGAACCAAAGCTGTCATTTATTAGTGAATGGTGGAAACAGTTATTTGGGGAATCTGAAGGAAAAGATGGATTAGGAATTTATCCTGCAAGTGTGGTATATTCAACTGACTTGCATTCAATGGGTCAATATGTTCAAGATGGGGAACGTCATTTGTTTGAGACCATCATTGATATTAAACACCCTAAACAAGATATTACAATGAAAGTGGCAGATCAAGATTTGGACCAAATCAACTATCTTGCAGGAAAAACATTGGATGAAGTTAATAAAAACGCGATGCTAGGAACTCTAATCGCTCACGTTGATGGAAATGTTCCTAACTTAGTTGTTGAGGTTGAAGAACTATCTGCGTATCATATTGGATATCTCCTTTACTTTTTCATGTTCAGTTGTGGAGTATCTGGATATATGCTAGGAATCAATCCATTCAATCAAGAAGGGGTAGAAAGTTATAAGAAAAACATGTTTGCACTACTTGGGAAAGAAGGATATGAACAGTTGCGCAAAGAATTAAAGTCAAGATAAATGTATAAAAATGAAGTGGTTTGTGCCTCTTCATTTTTTATATTAAAGTTTGTGATATAAGAGTGATTATGTTATAATATACGTATATAGTATTATGGAGGATTCTGATGAAAAATCATGAACAAGCGATATATTTGTTTCATCAAGGAACTAATTTTCACTCGTATCAATTTTTAGGTTGTCACTTTGAACATGAGCACATCAGTCATCAAGCAACGTTTCGTGTATGGGCTCCAAATGCGAAGAAAATATTTGTGGTTGGAGATTTTAATGGTTGGAATGCGACATCTCACCCAATGAAAAAAATCAACAACGAAGGAATTTGGGAAGTCATCATTGATGATGTCTACGAGTATCAAAGCTATAAATATCAAATCATTACAAAGCAAAATAAAACCGTGCTAAAAGCCGATCCGTTTGCTTTTTATTCGGAAACAATGGGGCAAAATTCATCAAAAGTTGCACAACTAGAAGGATTTCACTGGCAAGACTCTACTTGGTTTGAACAAAATAATCATAGTTATGACAAACCAATGAATATTTATGAAGTTAATTTAGGATCATGGCGAAAGTATAAAGATGGACAGTACTTTGATTATCGAAAGTTAGCAGATGAATTAATACCGTATGTGAAGCAAATGAATTATACTCACATTGAATTAATGCCATTAACAGAATTCCCATATGATGGATCATGGGGGTACCAGGTCACTGGTTATTACTCTATCACTTCAAGATATGGAACACCACACGATTTTATGCATTTTGTCAATGAGTGCCACAAGCATAATATTGGAGTATTGCTTGATTGGGTTCCAGCTCATTTTCCAAAAGACTCTTTTGGGTTAATCGAGTTTGATGGAACATATCAATTCGAGAGTTCATCCCGATATAAAATGGAACATAAAACATGGGGTACTCGATTATTTGATTTTGGAAGACCAGAAATTCAATCATTCTTGGTGTCATCAGCAACCTTCTTTTTAGATGTGTATCATATTGATGGGTTACGAGTCGATGCTGTTTCTAGTATGCTTTACCTTGATTATGATCGTGACGAAGGGGAATGGATTCCAAATTCGTTTGGGGATAATCGAAATTTAGAGGGAATCGCGTTTCTAAAAAAATGCAATCAATACATTCATGATGCATATCCAGATCGGATTATGATAGCTGAAGAATCTACTGCATTTGAACAAGTAACAGCTCTTGTCGCAGATGGTGGTCTCGGGTTCCATTATAAATGGAATATGGGCTGGATGAATGATTTATTACGTTATATGAAAACAGATCCACTTTATCGTGGTTCTATCCACAACTTACTTACCTTTCAAATGATGTATGCGTTTAATGAGAAATTTATTCTACCAATCTCTCATGATGAGGTGGTTCATGGGAAATACTCATTATTAAACAAAATGCCTGGAAATTATGATCAAAAGTTTGGCGGATTGCGAACATTTTTGGTCTATATGATGACTCACCCAGGAAAGAAGATTCATTTTATGGGATATGAGTTAGGTCAATTCATTGAGTGGGATTACCGCAAAGAATTGGATTGGATGTTATTATCATATGATAAGCACCAAAAAACACAATACTTTGTGAAAGAGTTGAATAAATTCTATACCAAACAAAAAGCATTGTGGGAAGCAGACTATTCGTGGGATGGCTATCAATGGATTTCCTTTGAAGATGCAATACACAATGTAATTTCCTACAAACGAATCGCAAAATCAAAAAAATCACTAATTATGGTTTTGAATTTTTCATTCATGCATCTAACATCTTATTGGATAGCACTCCCGAAAGGAACTTACAAAATTGTATTTTCAACTACAGAGGATGCATTTGGGGGATATCAAAATATGATTGGAAACGAGTATCAAACATTTGTATCTAGTGATCACAACAATCAAACCTTTATTTCAATTGATTTGCCTGAAATCAGCGCATTGATATTGAAAAAAATATAATAAAGAGAATTTGAGAGGAGGAAACTACAAAACAGAGGACTGTTTTGTATTAGAAATTATGTACAACAAAAAACAAACAATTGCAATGTTATTAGCAGGTGGACAGGGAAGTAGACTTTATGCATTGACAAACAAAGTTGCGAAACCCGCCGTTTCCTTTGGTGCAAAGTATCGCATCATTGATTTTACACTTTCAAACTGTATCAATTCTAACATTGACACCGTAGGAGTGCTCACACAATACCAACCCTTGTTATTAAACGATTACATTGGCAACGGACAACCATGGGATTTAGACAGAGCATTTGGTGGTGTACATATTTTACCTCCATACCAAGCAAAAGATAAAACCGATTGGTACAAAGGTACTGCGAATGCGATTTATCAAAACATTGGTTTTATTGAAAACTATGACGCAGAATATGTCGTTATTTTGTCAGGTGATCACATCTACAAAATGGACTATAGCAGTATGGTAGATTTTCACATTCAACGACAAGCAGATTGTACCATCGCAGTTATCGAAGTACCTCTTAAGGAAGCAAATCGCTTCGGTATTATGAATACCGATTCTACAGGAAGAATTGTTGACTTTGAAGAAAAACCAAAGCAACCAAAAAGCAATCTTGCCTCAATGGGAATTTATGTGTTTTCTACAAAAGTGCTAGTTCAGTATTTAAGAGAAGATGATTGTGATAAAACATCTTCAAACGATTTTGGGAAAAACATCATTCCAAATATGCTTAAAGCACAGTGTAATATGGTTGCATTTCCATTTAAGGGGTATTGGAAAGACGTTGGGACATTAGATAGTTTGTGGGAAGCTAATATGGATTTGATTGGTGAAAATCCTATTTTTGATATTTATGATTCACAATGGAAGATTCATTCTAGAAATTATGGAGATTATCCTCAATTTATCGGAGACAACGCCCACATTGAAAACTCGCTTATTACTGGTGGTGTTGAGGTAGAAGGTACTATTATTAATTCGCTTATTTCATCTAGTGTAAAAATCGCAAAAGGTGCAATCATCAAAGATAGCATCATATTCTCAAACTGTGAAATAGGAGAAAACTCTGTCATTGAATATAGTATTATAGATGAACATGTAACTGTGAAGGAAAATTGCAAAGTGGGATCTCCAAAAGAGGTTTCTAAAGGTATTACTGTCATCGGAAGAAATGTAACGCTTATGGAGTCCTCCACTGTTAAAGGTGGAGACATCATCGAAAAAGATATCATCAAAGGAGGATGCTAATATGAGTGCAGCAGGAATCATATTTTCAAATGTACATGAATCAGCATTATCAGAATTAACAAGAGCTAGAACAATGGCATCTGTACCTTTTGCCGGAAGATATCGTTTGATTGACTTTGCGTTATCCAACCTAGTCAATTCTGGGATTAGCACAGTCGGTTTGATTACCAAACGAAACTATCAATCCCTAATGGATCATGTTGGATCGGGAAAAGATTGGGATTTATCGCGTAAAAATGGTGGTTTAATTATATTCCCTCCGTTTGGACAAGAAGCAAATGATTCTCTTTATATCAGTCGTTTGGCAGGATTAAAAGGAATT
Source organism: Bacilli bacterium (assembly GCA_035362935.1). Classification (GTDB taxonomy): domain Bacteria; phylum Bacillota_I; class Bacilli_A; order ML615J-28; family CAG-313; genus DAOSEC01. The sequence goes on from DAOSEC010000006.1 coordinate 61,260, forward strand.
ATGGGATTCTTGTCAAAAGCAAAAGCTGACCAATTTGTGTTAATGGATTCTAATTTTGTTTGTAACATTGATTTAAGAAAAGTAATAGCATTTCATGAAGAAAAGAAAGCAGACATTACGATTGTATATAAAGAAGGGAAAGTAACACAACCACTAAATCATAATATGAGCATCCAACTAAATGATCAAGGACGAATTGTGGATGCATCACTCATCACTTCACCAACCGAATGTGGTAAATATTGTGCCAATATTTGGATTATTAACAAAGGTTTACTAAATGAACTTGTTTCGAGTGCGATTGCTAAAAATCAAACAAGTTTCGAAACAGATATCATTTTAGCAAACATTCATGGACTCAATATGTATGGGTATTTGTTAGAAGGGTCTTATTTTCAATTTACTTCGACGGAAGAATATTTTAAAAACAACATGAAAGTATTGCTGCCTGAAGTAAGAGAAGAGTTATTCAAACAACGTGGTCGATTGATTTATACAAAGATTCGAGATTCCGCACCAACCAAATATGGAAATCATGCGAAAGTGGTGAATTCATTCATCGCAGACGGGTGCGTCATTGAAGGTTATGTCGAAAACAGTATTCTATTTCGTGGGGTCAAAATTGACAAAAACACGGTTGTTAAAAATTCTATTTTAATGCAAGATACCATTACTGGTGAAAATGTAACATTAAACTATGTGATTACCGATAAAAACGTTGTGATTCGTGATCGCAACCATTTATCTGGTGCACAAACACATCCGTTTTTCATCAGCAAAGGTACAATGATATAGGAGGTAATCATGGCAGAAACTGTGAATAAAATTTTAATCGTTGGGTCAGAATGTCAACCATTTGTTGCTTCTGGAGGATTAGGGGATGTCATAGGCTCTCTACCACAAGAACTAATCAAACGTCGAAAAACAAAGTATGATATACGTGTGGTATTGCCACTATATGGTGGGATAAGTGAAGAATGGCGTCAAAAGATGACATTTGTTGCGAATGCTCAAGTACAGTTATCATGGCGTAAACAATACTGTGGAATTTTTTCACTTGTCGAAAATGATATTACTTATTATTTTCTAGACAATGAATACTATTTTAAACGTGTAAAATTATACGGATATTTTGATGATGCAGAACGTTTTGCATTCTTTTCAAAAGCTGTACTAGAAATTTTACCTGTGATTGACTTTTACCCAAACATTATTCATACAAATGATTGGCAAACCGCATTGATTTCGATTTATTTGAGATATTTATTCTCTAGTAAAACGAAATATGCCAACATCAAAACAATCTTTACGATTCATAACATTGAGTATCAAGGGAAGTATCGATATGATGAAGACATCGTTCAAGATGTATTTGGGTTATCGATGCAAGAAGCAAGTGTAGCAGAATATGACGGGATGATTAACTTAATGAAAGGTGCATTGGAATGTTCGCATCTTATTTCAACCGTTAGTCCAACCTATGCGACTGAAATCAAAGAGCCATATTACTCGCACGGACTTCATTACATCATTCAACAAAACAATGATAAAGTACATGGAATTTTAAATGGAATTGACTACAATTTCTATAATCCAAAAACAGACAAAGCACTGTTTGTCAAATATGATACAGAATCAATTGACTTAAAAGTACAAAATAAGATAGAATTACAAAAGTTATTAAATTTACCAGTGGATGGAAAAATTCCTATGATAGCTATGGTTACAAGACTTGTGAGTCATAAAGGAATCGATCTGGTAAAAGGTGTTATGAATGAGATGTTGAGTCTACCATTACAACTAGTGATACTAGGTACTGGGGATTCCATCTATGAAAACGCCTTGATTGAATTTGAACACCGAAATCCAAATAAGTTCAAAGCAATCATCGCCTATAATGCCGACTTATCAAGAAAAATATATGCTGGTGCTGATATTTTCTTGATGCCATCCTTAACCGAACCGTGTGGGTTATCACAAATGATCGCATCGCGTTATGGAACCGTTCCGGTTGTGCGCGAAACAGGTGGTCTTGCAGATAGCATCAAAGATTTTGGTAATCTTGGTGGAGGAAACGGATACACATTCCAAAACTACAACGCTCATGAAATGCTTCATCGAATTGAACAAGCAGTTTCTGATTACCAAAACAAAACATTGTGGAAAAACCAAGTTACAACGGTTATGACACAAGATTTTAGTTGGAGCATTAGAGCAAAAGAATATATTCAAATGTATCAAAAATTACTGTAAATACTGAGGAGTTTATAATGAACAATCAACAATTTGTACTTGATGCAAAGCATCACATAGAAGAAAAACTGACTAAATATTTTGGTGTTTCATCAAGTGAGGCAAACATGGAACAAGTCTACCGTGCCCTAAGTTTGGTGGTCGTAGATATGTTGCTAGACAAGAAAAAAAGTTTCAATCGCACTGTTAAGAATACAGAAAGCAAACGAGTGTACTACTTATCAATGGAATATTTAGTGGGTCGTTCTCTAAAAAATAATTTATACAATCTAGGAATCGTCGACGTATACAAAGAGGCTCTTTCCTCGTTTGGTGTAAACTTAGAGGAGTTATACGAGTTAGAACCAGATGCAGGACTAGGAAATGGTGGTTTAGGTCGTTTGGCAGCGTGCTATATGGACGCACTGTCGAGCCAAGATTACCCTGCTACAGGGTTTTCGATTCGCTATGAATATGGACTATTCAAGCAAAAAATCGTTGACGGATGGCAAACAGAAATGCCGGATGTTTGGTTACCGGGTGGAGAAGTTTGGTTGGTCCCAAGAATGGATCGTATTTTAAAGGTTCGTTTTAATGGTCATATCAAAGAATACACAGATGAATTTGGTAAGTACAAAATCGAATATTTTGACTACAATGAAATCGAAGCAGTTCCTTATGATATGTTAATGAGTGGAGCTGACAGCAAAGCAGTCAGTACACTACGTTTGTGGAGAGCAAGAAATGTTACCAAGTTTGATATGAAGTCGTTTTCTCAAGGCGATTACATGAAAGCCATGAAAGAAGATTACGAAGCCGAACTCATTTCAAAAGTACTATATCCTTCCGATGATCACGCAGAGGGTAAGACATTAAGATTGAAACAACAATACTTCTTAGTATCTTCTTCGATTCAAAACATTGTTAATGATCATGTGAAGCGCTATGGGAATTTACATTCCTTACACGAACACGCAGCCATTCATATCAACGATACGCATCCAGCACTTTGTGTTCCAGAATTAATGCGTATTTTACTAGATGATTATGGGTTTTCATGGGAAGAAGCTTGGCATATCGTTACAAACACAATCGCTTATACCAACCACACGGTATTAGCAGAAGCACTTGAAACATGGACAGAAGATTTGATTGAACGAAAATTACCTCGTATCCACATGATTATTAAAGAAATTAATCGTAGATATACCGCCGACTTGTGGAACAAATATCCTGGAGATTGGGAAAAAATTCAACGAATGTCAATTATTGCGTTTAATAAAATTCGTATGGCTAACTTAAGTATTGTTGGTTCGCATAAAGTCAACGGAGTATCCGCACTACATAGTAATATATTAAAAGAATCCGTATTCAAGGATCATTACATTGATGAACCAGGAAAGTTCACAAATGTCACTAATGGAATTGCTCATCGCAGATGGCTAAATCAATCCAATCCAAGATTGTGCAAATTACTCGATGAAAGAATTGGTCATGGGTATTATAAAAATGCAATGGAACTTGAAGAGTTTAAAAAATTTGCCAATGATGAAAAAGTATTGGCACAATTAGCTAAGATTAAACACGAAAATAAAGTTGATTTCGCTAACTATCTCTATCAAAAAACAGGGGTTGTGATTAATCCAAATTCAATCTTTGATGTACAGGCTAAACGACTTCATGAGTACAAACGACAATTGCTTAATGTATTAAAAATAATTACATTATACAATCGATTAAAAGATAATCCAGATTTGGATATGTACCCTGAAACGTATATCTTCGCCGCAAAAGCTGCGCCTGGATATTATATGGCAAAAAAAGTGATCCAACTGATCAGCAAGTTAAGCAAAGAAATTGATCAACATCCAAAAATCAAAGAAAAACTAAACGTTGTATTCTTGGAAAACTATTGTGTGACGATGGCAGAAAAGCTAATTCCTGCATCAGACATCAGTGAACAAATTTCACTTGCTGGAAAAGAGGCAAGCGGAACTGGTAATATGAAGTTTATGATCAATGGAGCAATCACATTTGGAACACTAGATGGTGCAAATGTTGAAATCTCAGAAGCAGTTGGAAACGACAATATTTTCATATTTGGTATGACATCACAAGAAGTTGAAGATTTATGGAAAAAAGGATATAACTCAACATACTATTACAATAAGAATCAAGAATTGCGTCGAGTGATTGAAAGTTTAAAACACGGATTTGATGGACAAGAGTTCAAAGATATTGCAAACTATCTCTTAACGGAGTATGGAATTGCGGATCCTTATATGTGTTTAGCAGATTATGAAGACTATATGGATGTGTATGCAAAGGTTAAAAAAGCATATTTAAACCCTAAATTATGGCAGAAAATGGCAGCCATTAACATAGCAAAAGCAGGAATTTTCTCTGCGGATCGAAGCATTCATGAATACGCAGAAAACATTTGGAACTTAAAAAAAGTCAAATAATCTAAGAAAATGTTTTCATATTTAAAGATGAAAAGATTATGATATAATAGTTAAGGTTTATAGAATGGGTGATAGAAATGATTAAAAAGATAGGAGTACTAACATCCGGTGGTGACGCACCGGGGATGAATGCCACCATAAGATCTGTTGTAAGAGCAGGTATTTATTATGGTCTTGAAGTGTATGGAATTCATGACGGTTATTTAGGACTTGTTGAAGGCAACATAGAACTGATGACAAGAACCGCTGTTAGAGAAATCATTAATCGTGGAGGAACCATTTTAGGATCTGCGAGATTACAATCATTTACAAATTACGAAACCCGTTTAAAAGGAATCGAACATTTAGAAAAACTAGGAATTGAAGCACTCGTAGTGATTGGTGGCGACGGAACGTACCGGGGCGCATTAGAACTCACAAAAATGGGAATTAATTGCATCGGCCTACCTGGAACCATTGATAATGACATTGCGACAACAGACTATACTATCGGATTTGATACCGCTGTCAATACAGCAGTAGAAGCCGTCGATAGATTAAGAGATACATCAAGTTCTCATCAACGATGTACCATCGTTGAAGTCATGGGAAGACACTGTGGTGACATTGCGATTACAACAGCAATAGCGACTGGTGCCGAAATGGTGATTACCGAAGAAACTGGATTTGACTTACCAAAGGTACTAGATGAAATCCGTCAAGCAAAGAAAAACAACAAGCGTCATGCATTGATTATCATAAGTGAAAACATCACGGATGTTCATGCATTAGCGAAGTTAGTTCAAGAATACTCTGGTTTTGAAACGAGAGCCACGGTATTAGGTCATATTCAAAGAGGTGGAAACCCATCCGTATTTGACCGTGTTCTTGCGAGTAGACTTGGGATTGCGGCTGTTGAATTGTTGCTTGAGGGCAAAGGCGGAAGATGTATTGGTATTGTAAACAATGAAATTGTAGACTCACCACTAGAAGATGCATTTGTCAAAAAGCAAAGCAAAATATCAAAACAAATTCGAATCACCGATGTACTATTATAAGGGGAAAAAAGATGAAACAATTTAGAAACACTAAAATTGTATGTACCATAGGACCAGCATGCGAAAGTGAAGAAATGCTAAGAAAGCTAATTCTTGCGGGAATGAATGTCGCAAGATTAAACTTTTCGCATGGAGATTTTGAAGAACACGGTGGAAGAATAGAACGAATCAGAAAATTAAATCAAGAATTAGGCACAAATGTTGCCATTTTGCTTGATACTAAAGGACCAGAAATTAGAACACATAAATTTGAAAATGGCGGTGTCACTCTATTTAAGGATGATATTGTTCGCGTTACCACAGATGAGGTATTAGGAACAACCGAACGCTTTTCGATTACACACCCTAATTTGATTAACGATGTTAAAATTGGGGGTAAAATTTTAGTAGATGATGGAAACTTAACACTTGATATTATTGACCTAGATTTCAAAAACCGCGATATTATATGTAAAGTTCGAAACGATGCTTACATTAAAGACCGAAGAGGAATCAATGTACCAGATATTAAACTATCTCTTGATTTCGTTTCAGCAAAAGATAAAGCAGATATTGAATTCGGGTGTGATATGGATGTTGATTTTATCGCTGCATCCTTCACACGTAGAGCACAAGATGTAATTGACATTAGACAAATCCTAATCAACAAAGGAAAACCTCATATTCAAATTGTATCAAAAATTGAAAATAGCGAAGGTGTTGAAAACTTAGAAGAAATCATCGCTGTATCTGAGGGGATCATGGTTGCTCGTGGTGACTTAGGGGTTGAAGTACCTACTGAAGAAGTTCCAGTTATCCAACGTAAAATTATTCATAAGTGTCAAATGAGAAACACAGTTGTGATTACGGCAACACAAATGCTTGAATCTATGCAAAAAAATCCTCGTCCAACACGAGCAGAAGCTAGTGATGTGGCCAACGCTGTATTAGCAGGAACCGATGCAGTGATGTTAAGTGGGGAAACCGCAGCTGGTAAGTATCCAATCGAAGCAGTTACAATGATGGCAAACATTGCAAAACGTATGGAACAAGAAATCGATTACTCAAGAATGATTGATCGTGCCATGATGTTTCGTGAAAAAGACATTACCTCTACGATTGCATTAGCCGTCGCAGAGTCTTCAAGACAACTAGATGCAACTGCCATTATTACACCTACTTCATCTGGATATACAGCAAAAACATTATCACAATACCGTCCAAAGGCACCAATTGTAGCGCTTGCTCCGACGGCACAAGTGGTACGAAGCTTAGCTTTAAATTGGGGTGTTCACGCGGTTGTTGTTGATTTAAAGCAATCCTTTGATGGATTGTTAAAGCAAGCACTCTCAACAGCAACAAAGGAATTTGACCTTCAAAAGGGAGATACTGTTATCGTAACCGCTGGATTACCAATAGGAAAATCTGGTTCAACAAATATGATGAAGATCGAAACGATTGAATAAAAACACTAAAAGGAAGCATATGCTTCCTTTTAAAATACGTTTTCATAAATGAACGGTTGTATCGTGTTGACAAACGTGTTATAATGATAGTGGCAATTGATGTATGCCAAAGGAAGTTATCACGTAAAACACTTTTTGTTTACTGATAACTTTTTTGCTTTATATAAAGGTAATCATATGATATAATATTCATATTGGTTCGTAACATGAAAATACAATTATCTCTAAAGGATGTCTTGCGTTTTCACATTAACTCCACTTAACAAACAAATGGAGTTATGTTATAATTATTTTACAAAAATTGGAGGAGTATGTATGAAAAAAACATGCTATGTAACAACACCTATTTATTACTCTAGTGGTACGGTTCATATCGGAAATAGTTATACCTCAGTGGTATGTGATGTCTTTGCTAGATTTAATCGCCAAATTGGAAATGATACTTGGTATTTAACAGGTATGGATGAACATGGGCAAAAAATCGAAGAAGCTGCAAAGAAGGCACAGCTATCTCCAAAAGCATATGTTGATAAAATTGCATTACAAACAAAACAAATTTGGAAAGATCTAAACATTTCGTATGATGACTTTATTTGCACATCAGAAGAAAGACACGAAACCGTTGTACAAGCAATTTTCGAACAATTGTTAACACAAGGAGATATTTATTTAGGAAAATATGCGGGAAACTATTGCATTCCTTGTGAAACATTTTGGACTAAAACACAACTAGTAGAGGAACAAAATTGTCCAGATTGTGGTAGACCAACCACTATGGTAGAAGAAGATAGTTATTTTTTAAACTTAAAAAAATATTCCAATCGATTGTTACAATACATCAAAGACAATCCTGATTTTATCCAACCCGAAACACGCAAGAATGAAGTTGTTTCTTTTATTGAATCTGGTTTAGAAGACTTGTGTGTCAGCCGTACCTCCTTCAAATGGGGTGTGCCGGTGTTAAGTAACCCAAAACATGTTGTTTATGTATGGATTGATGCATTGAGCAACTATATTAGTGCTCTTGGCTATAAATCAAATAACGATGAAAAATATCAAAAATATTGGGTAAATGGAGATGAAGTTGTTCATGTTGTTGGAAAAGACATTTTAAGATTTCATGCGATTTACTGGCCAATCATGTTAATGGCATTAAACGTCCCAATTAAGTTTAAGTTAATTGCACATGGATGGATCCTTCAAAAAGAAGGTAAGATGAGCAAATCAAAAGGAAACTACATATATTCAAACCAATTAATTGATCGTTATGGTGTAGATGCAACGCGCTACTATTTAACCAAAGAAATGCCATTAGGAAATGATGGTTTGTTTTCGTTTGAACGTTTTGTTGACCGATACAATACCGATTTAGCAAATGATTTAGGAAATTTAGTGAGCCGAACGATTACGATGATCCAAAAGTACTTTGATGGACATTTATCGTATTACAAAGGTGATGTTACAACATTTGATGCATCATTGAAAGAAGTAGCGATGAATGCCGTTAGAAACTCCAAAGAACAGTTTGGATCGTTCCGTTTACAAAATGCATGTAACGAAATTTGGACATTGATTTCACGTGCAAACAAATACATTGATGAAACATTGCCATGGGGTCTTGCGAAAGACGAATCAAAAACAAGACAACTTGAATCAGTAATGTATCATTTGGCTGAGAGTTTACGCATGATTGCAATTTTAATTGCTCCAATTATGACAAACACTTCAGAAAAAATCTTAGAATATCTAGGTGTGGATGACTCACTTAAGACATATGATAGCATTCAAGTGTTTGGACAAATCAAAAACACAACCGTCGCATCAAAAGTTGAACCACTCTTTAAACGTTTAGATGTAAGTGAAGAATTAAAATATCATGAAGAAAAAGCAAATCCAGGAAAAGTTGAACCAGTCAAAGAGACTGTTTCCGAAATTTCAATCGAAGATTTTAGCAAAATTGAAATCCGTGTGGGAGAGGTTTTAAGTTGTGCAAAACATCCCGATGCAGATAAACTACTCGTTTCTCAAATCAAAGTTGGGGATAGAGTTCACCAAATTGTATCTGGAATTGCAAAACATTATACACCAGAACAAATGGTTGGTAAAAAGTTAGCAGTTATTACAAACCTAAAACCAGTCAAATTACGTGGTGTATTATCAGAAGGTATGATTTTAGCAGCATCTTCTGAGAACGACCTAGAAGTTGTTGAACTAAATAACATGCCATCAGGCGCAAAAATAAAGTAGGTGAACAGTTTTCATGTTTCCGTTTTTAGCAGGGGGACACGGTTCCTCAACTGAAATATTCATAGCTATCATGATTTTACTAGGGTTATCCCTTTTAATATCAGTGGTACTTGGGTATTTTAAAATCAATTTCTTGCCAAAATTCACAGTTGAAATTATTGTTGGTTTAGCAATTGGTGCTGTATTTAACTCTGTTGTGGGTAAATATCATCAAGAAGGCATTGTAGAAGGATTGTACGTCTTTGGCTTAGCATTTCTACTATTTTTATCAGGCTTAGATGCTGACTTTACTGTGTTTAAGGACCGAAGAAGAAATACAAAAGATCATATCAATGTTGTAACACTCAGTATTCTTACACTCATCGCAATTTATGGGTTGTCGTTTGGAGCATCATGGTTTTTCGTCGAATACTTTGTTGGGGGAACTTGGCAGGGAATCGTCTTACTAACGATTACACTATCAGCATCGTTTGCGAGTGTGATTGTACCAATGATTCACCAATCTGACGTTTGTCATACCACAATAGGAAACTACATCAATACAGTTTCAACCCTATCCGAACTGGTATCAATCATTTTATTATCTATCTTTATGATTGCAAACGGGATTAGTAGCCATCCAAATCCTTGGTTATATATTGTTGTAGCAATTATCCTTGTTTTGATGTATTTATTCCATCATGCTTCAAAAATTAAACATTTCGAGTTTATGAAAAAAAGTTTTGGTAAATTAAATTTACGAGCGATTGTATTTATCTTGTTAATTTTAATTTATGTTTCAGAACTAGCTGGTGGAGAATTTATTCTTGGAGCCTTCTTAGCCGGTATGGCAATTCGACTTGCAAAACCAAAAGAAGAAGTTGTAAAAAAGTTAGAATTTGTTGGATATGGATTGTTTATTCCTGTTTTCTTTATCATCATAGGAACGAGAATTGACATTACCTTATTGTTCTCCGACACAAAATTTATGTTGCTTACTCTCGTGTTGTTCTTGTTGATTATCATCACGAAAGCGCCAATTATGATTTTAATGAAATGGTATAAGTTTGGAACATCCTTTGTTACAACATTACTTCTCTCATGTGGAATCATTGTTGCGATTGCAGCAAAAAGTATGGGTATTTTTAGCGATTACTTTAGTTATGCTTTGATGATTGCGAGTGTTCTTACTTGTATCATATCACCATTAGTATTTAGAATTAAATTTCCATACTATTATATTTCTTCAAATTATGAAGAAGCAAGTATTGGAAGCCACGATTCTCATCATTAATTATTTAGAAAGTGTGGTTTTATCGTGCCAAAATTCATTAAATCAAATCCAACTTTGGAAAAAATATTAGGCGTTATTATTGGAACATTAATCTATTCCATCGCTGTTGTATGGTTACTTGACTTAGGAAAGTTTTTTGCTGGAGGAATTACAGGTATTTCACAGATCATTTCTCGTGTATTCGAAGACTTTTTGGGAATTACATTCTCGATGGGTTACATCTTATTAGCAATTAACATCCCACTCTTTGTTATTGGGTGGAAGCAAGTAAGTAAGCGATTTGCAATGTTAACACTACTCTCAATTATCTTACAATCGGTATTTATCTTAGGATTAGAAATACTAAGGGATCAATTTGGTTTTCAACCATTTGCTTCACTATCAAATAACTTTGAAGCAAATCGATTACTAATCGCTGTGATTGGTGGATTGGTTGCTGCTGTGGGTGCGGGTATTTGTTTAAGACAGGGAGCTTCAACTGGTGGTATGGACATCATTGCTCAATACTTAGTGATGAAGCGAGATATTCCTTTCACAAAGTATTCCTTAACGGTTGATGTAATCATTATTTCTCTGTCGGGAATCTTGTTTGATATCAATACAGCAATCTACACTGTTGTACGTATGATTATTTATATGCTAGTAATCGATAGAATCTATACAATGTATAAATATATGAAAGTTACAATTGTGACTGAAAAAGAAGAAGAAATGTCAAATGCATTTACAAGTCAATTTCAACATGGTGTAACGATTTTCAAAGCAATTGGTGCTTATCATAGAAAAGAACGTGCAGTGTTAGAAATCGTAGTGTTAACTTACGAAGTTCCATCATATGTTGATACAGCTCGGAAAATTGATGCGAATGCATTTATTTCGGTTGTTGAAGTAAAAGTAGTTCGCGGTAAGTTTAACAAACGTGCTATAACATAATTACAATTAATTAAAAAAAGAGTGGTTTTCCTGCTTGTGGCGTGATAAACCCTCTTTTTTTTGTCTAAAAAAACTTACGAAGTACAAAAAAGTGTTGTTTGACATAGTCCAATGAATGTGCTAGACTAAAATTAACATTGAAGAATAAACTTTTTAAATTCTATAATTCAGGAGACTAGTAATGAAAAAGAGTATTCAAACTGTAGTAATTTTAAGTATTTTACTAATTTTGGGAGGGTGTGCATTTACACAAGAAGAACAAGACTTTTTCAATGAGTATGGAAAAGGAAAGGCTTTTATGCAAACAAGTGCAGGAGAAATGATATCTCCAGCGACTCCAAATAACATTCAGTATTATATAGAGCCAGATACTCTACAGAAGTATCATCAAGTATTTAGCCATGCTATAGATAAGTTTAATGCAATTAATGGAATAAATGTAACAATAACATCCAATAGTAGTTCGCTTTTTAGAGTTAATAACTCATCCGGAGGTACAGGCGGAGGTACTTGTGGTAATCCTTTCACTTGTAATCCTGATTTAATTTATCTACGTAATCACAATGAAAGTTTAGTTGCTGCTAATTTGATAACTATCCATTCGAGTAATCCGACCATCATACATTCATCAACGATTACTTTTTATGCTCAACAGACCAATAATTTAAATGATAACGAGCTCAAATATATTGCATTACACGAGTTAGGCCATACATTTGGTTTAATCGATAGGGAACACGCAAGATTTAGAAATATAAGCATCATGTATTATATTACTGATTTATCAACTACATTCACTGATGAATTATATACTTTTGATAAAGCAAATCTAGAGTGGCGATATGGACAATAACAATCAACTATTGATTAATAATCTTTCAAAAATATACGAAAACGCACAAAAGAAAAAAACCACCGCCCTTTCCCAAGTTAATTTGATGTTTGATTCTACAGGTTTGGTGTGTTTGCTTGGTCATAACGGAAGTGGGAAGACAACATTATTGAATCTATTATCTTCATTCGATAAACCATCTGCTGGAATTATTGTTTTTGATGGATGCTATCTAAATCACTTAAAACCAGAACAATATGATGCATATCGATCGAAATGTATTGGTTTCATTGCTCAAGAGCACCAACTATTGTCAAATTTTACGGTCTATCAAAACATTGAACTACCTTTATTGTCACTGATTGTTAACAAAGCAGAACGAGAAAACAAAGTTCATAGTGTAATGGAACAATTTAACATTATTGATCTTGCGAACAAAAAAGTTAGTGAGTTAAGCAAAGGACAAGTACAGAAAGTAACTATCGCAAGAGCGGTTGTTAAGAATCCTCAAATTTTATTGTGTGATGAACCAACAGGTAACCTAGATGAACAATCAATGCTTGAAATGGTAACATATCTAAAAAAAGAAGCTCAGAACAAACTTGTAATATTAGTTACGCACAATAGTACAATTGCCAATCAATACGCAGATCGCATCATAGAGTTGCATCAAGGAAAAATTATACGAGATGAACAGATAAATGAGACCAACAAAATGTTATTTTACATGCCACCAAAAAGTAAGGTGAAGATTAGCACTCAAATTCATGTGATCCGAAAAATAAAGGATTTATTCCAACCTAGATTACTCCCCATGATGATGTTTATTGTAACCACCATGTTATTTTTTGTTTTGAGTATGAGTTTACTTGGAATGTCCAAGTACGATAAAAAAGTTGCATTGGTTCAAACAATTGAAAATGCAGAACAGTATATCATACCCGTCACATATAGTCATCACAAGTCAACCTGGATTAATGGATTACTTTTTTCGTATGGATTATATAATATTAATACTGATATGTTTATCAATTATGGTGATGAGTACATCAATACAGTAATAAACGATGTATCGAGCATAATGAATCATGAATATCCAGTATATCCATCATATTTTTTTTCGAAGAACCTAAAGGATTTTTTTGAAGTATCCGAAGACACCCACATCCTAAATCAATTTGATCCCTATTATTCATCGCATTTTCAAGCCATAACTGTAGTGAATGATTTTGAAACGTTTCATCAGCCGCTAAGATATGGATCATATCCATCAGATGATAATGACGTTATCATCTATGATTATATGGCACAAATGATGATAGATTTAAAGTACGTTAACAACACAAATCAAATATCTGATCTCGTTAATTATGAGCTAATTGATTTAGATACCGGACTAAAGCTAAAAATAAGTGGTATATTGAAGTCAAAATTTTATTTATACGAATCAATTACTTGGATTAATTCTAATTTATGGACAAAACCACAATATCCTTTTGAAGAACGATATCTTAATTCGTTACAAGTAATATTTTGTAAACCAGAACTGTTAGTCCAAGTTCAAGCACAAGATGACTATCTATCCATTCATCAAACTCAGTTTTGGAACAACGAAAGCAATGAGTCAAGTTTATTGTCTCACCGAAAAGTTCTCATCATAAATCAAACAGAACATATTAACCTTTTGAAGTTTAATAACAGTAGTGAAAGAGGTATACTGTTATCGAAACATCAGTATGCAAACATGGTTAATCAGGATGTAGATCAAGTAAACATCGACTCAATTGATTTAGAACAGTTTGATATACAACTTTCAAGATTTCGAAATATTTATACAAACCAAAAAATGATGTTATCAGGATCCACTTTTCAAGTGATTGGTGTATACGATAGCGATTCTGATGATGAGAATGTGTTGTTGTTGTATGATGTAAACATTGAACAAAATATGGGATTGTTATGGATTGGCACTAGACCAAAGATGGCGTATATCTCATTAGGACCAGATTGGAACAAGAACAAAGAGATACTAGAATTATTTTTACCACCAGAAACATATACCTTATCGTTTTATGTTGATAATCCAACATATTTTAGTTATCAGTACATGGAAGACACCCCATTTATGTTTCTAATCAATGGAGTCAACAAATCGATTCAACAGATGAGCAGATTTGGACTCATATTCTTATCGATTGTTTTGGTGATAGTGGGGTTCATAACAGTATTTTTTATTGATAGACTTATCAAAAAGAACCAATATCAATTAGGAGTTCTTACGTCGTTAGGATCTCCAATGAAATATAATATGATCTTAATACTTTCATATCTAGTAATTAATCTTATGGTTGTATCATTATTATCCATCGTTCCTTCAATCATACTCGTCTCATATTTGAATGAAGTTGTATCTTCAGATTTACCATTTCCTCTTGTCTTTTTTCAACTCAAACTTATTGATTTTCTCATAATACTACCAATTATTGCTGGATTTTCAGTCGTTACAGCGATATACCTTTATTTTAAAACACAAAGTAAAAAGCCCATTCAGTTAATGAAGTCAATCGAACAATCATACTAAAAAAGGTCCTGTAACGAAGATGGGGGTTTTTGAAAAACCACCTGTAGATTAGGTGGGGGTTTCATTGCCTGTAACTTTATTGGGGGTGACCCCCATCTTGGTTACAGGTAGTACTAAACCCCCATCCAAGTTACATATTCCTAAAAAAAGAAGAATCCGAATCTGCTTATATAGCATGATATAGGGTTCTTTTTCTTGTTGAAATGATCTACAGACAAATATTAATATAAAGATAGATAAGTTATCGTTAAAGATTGTATGGTACAAAGAACGATATAAACCAAAGATTGACATGAAGATTGGCAGCAAAATTACTTGACATTTTAGGTTATTTCGTGTATCATTACTTTCGGTACATTTCCCAACCCACAACAGGATATGCCCCTCTTAATTTAGACATTCGTTTCCTCGATGAGTGTAGAAATTAAAATATGAAACATATTTTTGGAGGAAAGATTATAATGAGCAAAACATTTATGCAAAGAAAAGAAGATGTTGTTCGTAATTGGTATGTTGTAGATGCAACTGATCTCGTATTAGGGCGTTTATCAACAGAAGTAGCAACAGTCTTAAAAGGAAAACAAAAACCAACATTCACACCACATGTTGATGGTGGAGATTATGTTGTTGTTATCAATGCTGAGAAAGTAGCATTGACAGGAAACAAGCTTGAAGGAAAAATGTATTACCGTCATTCAGGACATTATGGTGGTTTAAAAACAAAACCAGCAAAAGAAATGATTGAAAAATTTCCTGATCGAGTAATTGAATTAGCAGTTAAAGGTATGTTGCCAAAAGGTACATTAGGAGCAAACATGTTGAGAAGATTATATGTATATGCTGGTAATGAACACCCTCATGCAGCACAAAAACCTGCAACACTAGAGATTAAAGGGTAAGGAGGAGGAAAGTTATGGCATTAGTACAATATATCGCAACAGGACGTAGAAAAAGTTCAGTAGCTCGCGTACGCTTAGTACCAGGTACAGGAAAGTTCACAATCAATGATCGTAATTTCGTTGAATACATTCCTTCTGCAGCAACTCGTTTAGACGTGTTACAACCTTTAAACTTAACCGGAACCACAACTTCATATGATATTTTTGTGAATGTTTACGGTGGAGGAATCTCAGGACAAGCTGGAGCAATCCGTCATGGTATTACAAGAGCATTACTTGAAGTAAGTAATGATTTCCGTAGTGTTCTAAAAAAAGCAGGCCTTGTTACACGTGACCCTCGTGCAAAAGAACGTAAAAAATATGGTCTTAAAAAAGCACGTCGTGCACCACAATTCTCAAAACGTTAATTTGTTTTCAAGCAGGCCTTTATGGCTTGCTTTTTCATTCATATTATGAAAATTAAAGGAGAAAAATTATGAGTGTTCGAGTTCGATACGCCCCTAGCCCAACTGGGTTTTTACACATAGGTAATGCAAGAACCGCATTATTTAATTATTTATTTGCGAAAAAATACGATGGTAAATTTATCATTCGTATTGAGGATACCGACATTGCACGTAATGTGGAAGGTGGAGAAGAAAGTCAACTAAACTATTTAAAATGGCTAGGTGTAGACTGGGATGAATCCATTGATGTTGGTGGTGCATATGGACCGTATCGACAACTGGAACGTTTAGATACATATCAACACTATGCAAACATATTGCTTGAAAAAGGACTAGCATACAAGTGCTACTGTACACCTGAAGAATTATCTGAATCTCGTGATGATTTGATGGATGAAGGAGTAAGCAATATTCACTATAACAAACGATGCTTACATGCATCAAAGGAAGAACTTGCTGAGTTAGAAAAACGTGGCAACTATTCCATACGTTTTAAAGTTCCAGAAAATGTCACTTATCAGTTTAATGATATTGTGCGAGGAGAACTCAAATTTGAATCTCACGATATTGGTGATTGGGTCATTGTGAAGGCAAATGGAATTCCAACGTATAATTTTGCTGTTGTGATTGATGATTATTTGATGAAAATAACACATGTTCTTCGTGGAGAAGAACACGTAACCAATACACCAAAACAATTAATGATTTTTGATGCTTTTGGGTGGGAAGCTCCAACGTTTTGTCATATGACTTTGATTGTGAATCAAAATCGCAAAAAATTATCAAAACGTGATAAGTCAATTACACAATATATTCATCAATATGCTGAGATGGGTTATTTGCCAGAAGCAATGTTTAACTTCATTGGATTGCTTGGGTTTTCCCCTAAGGGAGAAGAAGAAATTCTATCGAAAGAACAATTTATTGAAGCGTTTGATAAAAATCGTTTATCAAAATCTCCAGCTACCTTTGATCCAGATAAATTAAAATTCATCAATAAAACATACATGAAGCAACTAAATGATGAAGCATTCAAAGCACTTGTAGTTCCATTTTTGGAACAAGCAAACATCAAAGGGACTGATGATTGGATGAATAAATTATGTTCTGTTTTTCGTGACCGAATCGCATATGGTGCAGAAATCGTAACTCAGTATCATGAGTTTTTCCGTGATGAATTTACATTAGGAGACGAAGAAAAAGAGTTCTTAGCCCAAGAAGGAGTTTCAAGTACGTTAAAAACAGTATATGAAGTGTTTAGCCAAATTCAAGATTGGAACGATGAAGCAATCGCTGTTGCAATCAAAGAGGCAGGGAAGTCAGCTAACGTCAAAGGAAAGTTGTTATTTATGCCTTGTCGTATCGCAACAACTGGTGAAATGCATGGTCCAGATCTTCCAAAATCATTAATGATCTTAGGAAAAGAAAAAACACTTTCGAGAATTAAAAGTTTAATATAATACTTTCGTCCTCAAATGTTAGAAATTTGAGGACTTTTTCAAAAAAGAAAAACATTCAAACACAAAGAAAAATATGGTATAATAATACTAGAGTAAAATGAAAGGTGATATCAATATGGAAATTAAACTTTATAACACACTTACAAAAAAAATAGAAGTCTTTGTTCCAATCAAGGAAAATGAAGTTTCTATGTATGTGTGCGGACCTACTGTATATAACTATATCCACATTGGTAATGCAAGACCGGTGATCTTTTTCGATGTGGTACGTCGATTTTTTGAGCATATTGGATATCATGTTACTTATATTTCTAACTTTACGGATATTGATGATAAAATCATAGATACAGCCAAGAAAGAAAACATTAGCGAAGAAGAAGTCGCAGAAAAATATATCAAAGCGTTTCTTGACTCTTTTCATAAGTTAGGATGTATTCCAAATGAAAAAAATCCAAAAGTAACCGAAAACATCGAATCAATTATTGCATTTATTGAAACACTCATTAACCAAGGTGCTGCTTATGTTGCTGGTGGAGATGTGTATTTTCGCGTTTCTAAAGTTGAGGATTATGGAATCTTGAGTGGTCAAACGATGGAAAATTTAGAAGATGGTGCTCGAATTGTTGTAAACAGTTTGAAAGAAGACCCAAAAGATTTTACACTATGGAAACAAACTAGTGAAGGAAAATCATGGAAGAGTCCATGGTCAAACGGCAGACCAGGGTGGCATACCGAATGTGTTGTCATGGTAGAAGATTATTACAAAAACAAAATTGACATACATGGTGGTGGAACCGATTTGCGTTTTCCTCATCATGAAAATGAGATTGCACAGTCACAATGTGTGTTTGAACATAAACTAGCAAATTACTGGATGCATAATAACCGCATTGACATGGCTGGTGAAAAGATGAGTAAATCTTTAGGGAATGTCATTTGGTTAAAAGATGTATTAGAACGCGTAAATCCGAAAGCATTTCGGTTCTTTGTTGTCATGAATCATTATCGACAATTAATACTTTATAAAGAAGAACTATTACAACAAGCTATAGCAGAATATGAAAAAATTGAAAGAGTCTATGTCACACTATCAAGAAAAATTGAATTAGAAGGTTCTATTCAAGAAACGAACGAAAAAACTTCATTTGTTGATGAGTTCAATGCTGAAATGGCAAATGACTTTAATACAGCAAATGCAGTTACAGTATTGTATAATTTGATGAAAGAAGTGAATAAGCAATTAAGAAGTAATCCAGTAGATGTATCAATGTTACAAAAACTGCGTAATAGTATGCGATACATGTTAGAAGTATTTGGTGTTGAAGTTGCATTAGAGCCACTTTCCAAAGAAGATATTGAACTTGTAAGAAAGTGGAATGTTGCTAGAGCAAATAAGGATTTTACACAAGCCGATGAACTCCGTGCTGTTATTTCACAAAAAGGAATTTTATTATAATGATGAATTATGAACTATTAAATGGAAATAACCTTGCATATATTGGAGATGCTTATTATGAATTATTCATTCGTAAGTATTTACTTGATCAAGGACTTACAAAAAGCAACGATTTGAGAAAAGCAAGCATCAAATATGTCAGTGCAGAAGCTCATGTAAAAATTGTTGCTAAAATTTATGATTCATTAACCGATAAAGAAAAAGATATCTTTAAACGCGGGAGAAACAATTCAAGTGTATTAAAATCAAAATCTGCCAAAACATTTCCCCATCAACAATCGAGTGGACTTGAAGCTGTTTTGGGATATTTATACTTGATGAATCAGACGGAACGATTAAATGAATTATTCCAAAAAGCAATTATGATTGTGAACGAAGGTGAGTAGTGTGAACGAAGTAATATATGGAAAGAATGTAATACAAGAGGCGATTAAAGCCAGTCGGAAAATACATAAGATTTATATCAATCAAAACCAACAAGATGTATATTTGGATATGAAACAGGTATGTGTAACCAAAAAAATCCCACTAGAGTATATTGAAGCAAAAGCATTTGATCGTAAGTTTCAAGGCTCAAATCAAGGAATTGCTGCTGAGGTAGCTCCTTATGAATATGTGACACTCGATACCGTGTTTGAAAAAATACAAACCAAGAATGAACTTCCATTTTTAATCATTCTAGATTCACTCGAAGACCCACACAATTTAGGTGCAATCTTAAGAACAGTCGATGCGGTTGGGGCTCATGCTGTACTAATTCCAAAACATCGTAATGTACGGTTAAATGGAACAGTTGCTAAAGTATCCACAGGCGCGATTGAATATGTTGATGTAGTTGAAATTACAAACATCAATTATGTGATTAAAGACTTAAAGAAAAGAGGAGTTTGGGTAATTGGTGCAGAAGCGAATGCCTTAACAAACTACTTTGAACAAGACTATAACATGCCACTTGCAATTGTGATTGGTTCTGAAGGAAAAGGCATTTC
>DAOSEC010000007.1:0-18256 GCA_035362935.1 Bacilli bacterium
TCAGAAAAAAATGTAAGTTCTTTTTTCACATTAATGGAATCGGTTGATTTTCAGGCAACACCACACTGGTCTAGCTGTTTTTGTCGCTTTTATTATACCACTTGTAGTATGAATGATTGGAAAAGCCGATCAGGTATTACTAACAAAGAAGAAGTGATTGATGCCGTAAAGAACAATCAAATGTTTGGATTTCTTGCATTCTCAAACAATCGTCCAATTGGATGGGTAAATGCAGCAGATGCAGGTTTGCTAAAACGTCTAGATGAAGTGGTAAAACCTTATATGATAGAAAAGCGATATGCTGCTACCATTTGTTTTGTTATACATAATGAATTTCGTGGAATGAAGGTTGCAACTAGACTGCTAGAACATGCGATGTTATATTTCAAAAACTTAGGGTTTGACGGTATGTTAGCTATGCCGTTTGATCACCCTGTGGACAAACAGAAGGAGTATAGAGGGTCATATTCTCTCTATCAAAAATTAGGATATGTTGTTATTGAAGAGAAAGATCAAGTCAAACTAATGAAATATGACTTTTGATAAGAATAGATACATGAACAGGAGGTTACATCATGAAATATCAATGTCAAACAAAAATCAAACGACCACTGAGTGAAGTGTTTCAATCATTTCGCGATTATTCTCAAATGCCCAAATGGGAGAATGGATTAAGTCAAATTAATCACATCAAAGGAACTCCAAACAACCCAGGAAGCATTACAAATTTGGTGTTTACGTTTGGTGAGGAAGATATGGTTATGCAAGAAACGATTGAACAGATTAACTTTCCTTCCACAGTTACAATCGTTTATGAAGTACCAGGAGCATGGAACCGTTGTGTGAACCGCTTTGTAGATACAGGAAACGAAACACAGTGGATTATGGAATCAGAATTTCGGTTTGAAAGAGAAAATAGTACACCAGTTCAAGAATTCAAAAAGCAAACATCCAAATCAATGGAAATATTTAAAAAATATTTGGAAGCGAAATAATAACAATGTGAAAACGCTTGAAAATAAGTTGTAAATTATCAAGAAAAATCTTGAGAATTATCAAGAAAATTCTTGAGAACTGCTTGTTTTACAAGCGTTTTCATGTTATAATGAGTCAGGCGAGTGAAACCCGTCTTTTTCATTGTTTATAGGGGTTTTACGAACAAAACTGGTCTAAACGATTGCTTGACAATCGAAAAAAATAGAGAAGGAGAAAGAAAAAATTGTTTAAAAGTAAGTACTTGAATGAAGTCTTTGAGGGGTTGAAGGAACGTTATGATTCCCAACCTGAATTCTTGCAGGCGGTTGAAGAGTTTTTCGAATCAATGGATTTATTAGTAGTAAAGGATCCAAACATCGAAAAACACTCAATCATGGAACGTATTACTGTCGCAGAACGTATCATTAAATTTAGAGTTACATGGGTGGATGATTGTGGTAAGGTAAATGTAAACAATGGTTACCGCATTCAGTTCAACTCTGCAATCGGTCCTTACAAAGGTGGACTTCGTTTCCATCCAAGTGTCAATGAATCCGTATTAAAATTCTTAGGATTCGAACAAACATTTAAGAACAGCTTAACTGGTCTACCAATGGGTGGAGGTAAAGGTGGAGCTGACTTTGATCCACGTGGAAAAAGCGATATGGAAATTATGCGCTTTTGCCAAGCCTTTATGGCAGAACTTTATCGCCATATAGGTCCAAACACTGATGTTCCTGCTGGAGATTTTGGTGTAGGAGCAAGAGAAATCGGATATTTATTTGGTTATTATAAAAAATTACAAGACGATTTTACTGGTGTATTAACTGGTAAGGGTCTTAGCTATGGTGGTTCCTTGGTCCGAAAAGAAGCAACAGGATACGGGTTATGCTATTTCTCTATGGAAGTATTAAAACACTATCGCAATGAAGATTTTACAGGTAAACGTGTCATCATTAGTGGCGCAGGAAAAGTTGGAAAGCATGCTGCAATCAAAGCAGTTGAACTAGGTGCGAAAGTCGTTGCGTTATCAGATGTAAATGGGTTTATCCACGATCCAAATGGATTATGTATTAAGACAATTGAAGAGGTAGCAGATGACAAAGGGGAATACTCATTACAATATTTAAAGAAATTCCCAGAAGCAAAATACAATCCAAACCCATCTCAAATGTGGTATGTTCCATGTGATATCGCACTTCCTTGCGCAACACAAAATGAGCTACATCTTCCACATGCCAAAGCACTGGTTGAAAATGGATGTATTTTAGTCGCAGAAGGTGCTAACATGCCTACTACACTAGATGCAACAAAACATTTCTTAGCAAATGGCGTGTTGTTTGCTCCTGGTAAAGCAGCAAATGCTGGTGGAGTTGCGGTTTCTGGACTTGAAATGAGTCAAAATGCTATGCATTTAAGTTGGACATATGAAGAAGTTGATGAACGATTGGCACAAATTATGCACAATATTTTTGTGAAAGTTTCACAAACAGCAAAGCAATTTGGTGATGAAACGAATATGGTCTTAGGAGCAAATATTGCTGGATTCTTAAAAGTGTATCAAGCAATGGTTGAAGAAGGGGTCATTTAGATATGAGTTTAGGCAACAAGATGAACACAATTAGACCTGCTCATATATTGTTACCAAACGCAAAAATTGACATGACAAAATGGGCAGTTATTGCCTGCGACCAATATACGTCACAACCAAACTATTGGGAGAAAGTGAAAGCATTCATTGGAGATGCACCTTCAACGTTACACTTGATTTTACCAGAAGTGTATCTTGAAAAAAACAATGCAAAAGCAATCAAAGAAATCAACGACACTATGATATCATATATCGAAGACCGTCAATTGATTCATGTTGGAGAAGGATTCATTTTAGTAGAACGTTCAACACCACACGCGCCTAAACGCTTAGGTTTGATGATTTCAGTTGACTTAGAAGACTACAGTTACGAACCAGGCGCGAAAACATTGATTCGAGCAACCGAAGGTACCATTCTTTCTAGAATTCCTCCGCGCGAAAAGATTCGAAAAAATGCTCCACTTGAGTTTCCACACACACTGATTCTAGCAGATGATCCAAAAAAAGAAATCATCGAAGGACTCTACAATCGACGACATGAATTTAAAAAAGTCTATGATTTTGATTTGATGATGGATGGCGGACATATTACAGGTTATTTGATTGAAGATACTACTAAGATAATGAAACAATTTTACAATTTGATTAAACAAGATTCAGATCCATTGTTATTCTTGGTGGGAGATGGTAACCATTCCTTAGCCACCTCAAAATCACATTGGAATCATGTGAAATCATTTTTAACTGAAGAAGAAAGAGTCAACCATCCAGCAAGATACGCATTGGTTGAAGTCATCAACTTATACGACGAAGGGATTTCATTTGAATCCATTCATCGCGTTGTGTTCAAACCAAAGCCTGATTTTTTGCCTGGTTTGATGCAGATCGCAAAAGGTGAGTATGATAGTTTTGTGTATCAATCTAGTTTAGGAAAACTTCAAATCAAGCTACCATCAAAAGCTCCTCACGCTTATCAAGTTGTACAACAATACATTGATCAATACACAAAAAAACATCGCAGTGTAAAGGTGGACTATGTTCATGGGGATGATCATATGATTGAGGTGTGTGATCGTGACAATTCAGCAATTGGTATTTATATGCCAGCACTGACCAAAGAAGATTTATTTGATTTCATCAAAGAAGGTCAAGTTTTACCGAAAAAATCATTTTCTATGGGACACGCGTGTGAGAAACGCTTTTACCTAGAAGGTAAAATTATTAAGTAGGAAAGAAGGATACGAAATGACGAAACGAGTTTATAACTTTTCGGCAGGACCTGCCATATTACCAGTCGAAGTATTAGAAGAAGCAGCAAATGAAATGCTGAATTATAAGGATTCTGGAATGTCTGTCATGGAAATGAGTCATCGCTCAAAAATCTATGAAACAATCATCAACGAAGCAGAAGCAGATTTAAGAAAACTCTTAGATATTCCAAGTAATTATAAAGTATTGTTTTTACAAGGGGGAGGAACAACGCAATTTGCGATGGTACCTATGAACCTTATGAAGAAGAAAGTAGCAGACTATATCATTACAGGACATTGGGCAAAAAAGGCTTATGAAGAAGGAATGATGTATGGAAAAGCAAATATCATCGCATCGAGTGAAGATAAAATGTTTTCTTATATTCCAGATGTATCAAACTTGAAAATAAGCAAAGACGCCGATTATGTATGGATGTGTGATAACAATACCATTTATGGAACCAAGTTCCACTCCATACCTAACACGAATGGAGTTCCGTTGGTATCCGATCATTCAAGTTCGTTTTTATCAGAACCAATTGATGTAAGCAAATTTGGATTGATTTTTGCAGGAGCACAAAAAAATGTCGGTCCAGCAGGAACCGTCATAGTCATCATTCGTGAAGATTTAATAAGCGATGATTATTTACCAAACACACCTACAATGTTAAAGTATAAGATACACGCAGACAATGGGTCAATGTATAATACCCCTCCAACATATGGTATCTATCTATGTGGTAAGGTGTTCAAATGGCTTTTAAACCTTGGTGGATTAGAAGCTATCAAAGAACGTAATATCAAAAAAGCAAATATCTTATATGATTACTTAGACCAAAGCAAATTGTTTAAAGGTACAGTTAATCATGATTCTAGATCACTCATGAACGTATGCTTCAAGACTGGAAATGATGCAATTGATGATGCGTTCATAAAAGAAGCCAAAGCCAAAGGATTTGACAATTTGAAAGGTCATCGTTCGGTTGGTGGTATGCGTGCGAGCATTTATAATGCGATGCCTGTAGAAGGTGTAGAAGCACTGGTTGCTTTCATGAAAGAATTTGAAGCGAAAAATCATAAAGGGTAAGGAGATCTGCATGAAACAAATATATTGCCTAAACAATATATCAACTATCGGTCTTAGTGCTCTACCATCTACTTACCAAGTAACTAAAAATTTGGAAGCAAGTGATGCGATTTTAGTTCGAAGTGCTGTGATGCATGATATGCTACTACCTAACACTGTTAAAGCAGTTGCAAGAGCTGGAGCTGGAGTCAATAATATCCCACTTGATGTTTATGGGAAAAAAGGAATCGTTGTATTTAATACCCCCGGTGCGAATGCAAACGCCGTAAAGGAATTGATGATTGCTGGAATGTTACTCGCTAGTCGCGATATTTACGGCGGTATGAAATGGCTAGAAGCAAACAAGCATGATGAGCAAATCGCAAAAACCGTAGAAAAAGAAAAAGCAAACTATGGTGGAACTGAAATTTTTAATAAAACGGTAGGGATTGTTGGTCTAGGTGCAATCGGTATTTTATTTGCGAATGCATGTAGTGCTCTTGGGATGAAGGTTGTTGCATCCGGACGAAGCCTAGCTAGTTTAGAAGCCAAACGGTCTAGTTTACCAAAGGACATCGTGTTAGTAGAAACCAAAGAAGAAGTATACAAAGTTGCGGATTTTATTAGTTTAAATCTGCCACTTGATGCTTCTACAAAAGGTATGATCAATCACGAGGCAATTGCTTTGATGAAAGACGGTGTTGTAATTTTAAACTTTGCACGAGATTCGTTGGTTAATGATGAGGATCTCCGCACCGCGTTAGATAGCCGAAAAGTAAAATCGTATGTCACTGATTTTCCAAATTCAAAAACAGTAAATATGAATCATGTCATCGCTATCCCTCATTTAGGGGCATCCACAGAAGAAGCTGAAGACAACTGTGCAACAATGGCAGTGAATCAGATTGTAGCCTTTTTAGAAGAAGGTACGATTATCAATTCGGTGAACTATCCCAATATGGAGTTGGGTCCTCGTAAAATGACGAACCGTATCTGTATTCTACATGATGCGGCTGTCAATGTATCTTCACAAATCATCAACGTACTGGATCAAGCACATGGAATATTATCCAAAACAAATCAAACGTTTGGATATACGGTCATTGAAACAAACGCTTATAACCAAGCTAAATTTGATCAAGAAATTAATAAAATTGATGGTATCTACCGTATCTTATATTTATAATGTCGTTTCCAGCAGGGCCGCCTTGCTGGAAATATCTATTTACAAGCATTTCGTTATTTGTTATAATGAATAGCGATTTCAGGCATTTATTTATATATTTGAGTTGGAGTTATTGGAAAGAAAGAAGGAACGAATTACTATGAAACAGTCATCAAATGGTAACACTTTTATTGATGATTCATCGTATCAATTGTTTGATACTGATTTTGTCATGCAATTAGATTCATCCTTTGTGATAACAAATAGTTGTGGTAAGTTGCTTGAAAAATATCAAATTCATTCGAATGAATTGATTGGTCAATCCTTCCTTGCCCTGACAAAGGTAAGTAGTCATTTGATTCTTACCATGATCAACCAAAAAGATATTGCAATGATTGATTGGATCTATACTACAAACCAAAAAGTGATTCATCTCCAATCTGCAATCATCAAAGAAAGCATCCATAACAATGAGTGTTACTTTGTCCAAACAAGAGAAGTAACCACACTCAAGAAATATGAAAAAGTGCTAAAAGAAACCTTGACACAATACGAAACAGTTGCGAACATCCTAACCTCAGGAATCGCTGTTTTAGATATTATATATGATAAAGCAAATAATCCCATTGATTATGTATTTACGTTTGTGAATCAGGCATTTGCTTCCATGACTGCCCTACTTCCAAAAAAGATTATTGGAAAAAAATTAAGTGAAATTACCATAACAGCGATGTCTTATTGGCATAGTGTGTATAAAAAAGCCATAGAGGCAAGACAATCAGTTACGTTTGATCGTTATTCTGAAACTACAAAAAAATGGTATAGCACGTCTATTATGTTTCAAGAACCAAATCAACTTATCGTTATGATGGTTGATATCACTGAGCGAATCCATTTATTGGACCAATATGAGGTAGAGAAGAAACGATTGACTAGAGTAATCGATTCTTCGATTGATATTATTTTTGAAATTGATATATCGAGCCGGTTTGTTTGGACTGCCGGTAAAGGTCTTTCTAAAATTGGAAAGCAACCAGAAGAATATGTAGGTAAAACAGTAACAGAAGTGTTTGGAGAAGACGGAAAAGAGCGACAATCGTATTATGAACAATCCCTTCAAGGCATTGAATGTTCTTACATATGGCATTATAGCCTCGGGGAAGAAACATTCTTCTTTGAATCTACGATATCACCAATTGTGCTCGATGATGGTAGCATTATTGGCGCAGTAGGAATTGCACGAGATGTAACAGAACAACGAATCAAACAGTGTGAGATTGAGTATTTAAGTTATCATGATCAACTCACCAATATATATAATCGTAGATATTATGAACAAGAATTAAAGCGTTTGAACTCACAGGAGTATCTTCCACTTACCTTATGTGTCATTGATGTCAATGGATTAAAACTCGTAAACGATGCATTCGGTCATGAAGCAGGAGATATTGTTTTATCGAAAACGGCGAACATTTTACAATCAAATCAGCGAGATCAAGATGTAGTAGCTAGAGTTGGTGGAGATGAATTTGTAGTATTACTTCCAAATACACAACTAGAAGAAGCAAAAGTTGTGATGAAACAAATCAACCAACTCATTACCGAAGAAAAAATCAAATCTTTGCCACTTTCAATATCTTATGGTCTTCACACAAGAAAAACAATGGATGAAGATTTAACAGATGTATTCCGTATCGCAGAGGATAATATGTATAGTCGCAAATTACAGGAATCTTCCTCGATGAAGACTCACGCAATCGATATTATCATGAAAACGTTGTTTGAAAAAAATGATCGTGAAGAAAAACACTGTAAACGAGTCAGCGAACTATGCATAAAAATTGCAACCAAAATGCGTTTTAGTGACGTTGAAATCAATAAAATAAAAACAGCTGGGCTACTTCACGACATTGGTAAAATTGTGATTGATGCCGAAATCTTA
This sequence comes from Bacilli bacterium, assembly GCA_035362935.1. Lineage (GTDB taxonomy): Bacteria > Bacillota_I > Bacilli_A > ML615J-28 > CAG-313 > DAOSEC01. The sequence goes on from DAOSEC010000007.1 coordinate 7,990, forward strand.
AACAAACCATCGGCTCTAACCGATCACGAATGGGCAGAAATGAAACGACATCCAGACGTTGGATATCGTATATTAAGTTCCATTTCAGAATATGCACCGCTTGCCAATATTATTTTAACTCATCATGAACGATGGGATGGAACAGGTTATCCAAGAAGACTATCTGGAGAAGAAATTCCAATCTTCTCAAGAATTATGGCAGTAGCGGATGCATTTGATGCCATGACAATGATGCGACCATACCGTGAAACAAAGACAACATTTGAAGCATTAGATGAATTGCGATCGAAAAAAGGGAGTCAATTCGATCCAAAAGTAGTCGACATTTTTACTCATATTATTGAAGAATCAAGTGATCCAGAACTAACAGATGTGAAACGGTTCGAGCGATTGGTTGATCAAATCAAACAGTTATCAGATGGGAAAACAGGATTATATCCAAAACGAGATTTCAACCCAACGACAACCGAACAATTTTTGAAAGAACATGGGTTTGGTGGGTATACCATGACGATCAATACCAATAAGGTTCTTTATTTTGGATACCACGCATACATTCCACTGCGCCAAATGGAGAGTTTTGAAACAGAACTACCATGGAGAATTTTACAACCATATACCATTGGAGAAACACCAATTAGCAGTGCAGGTTTATGTATCAATGGAGTCATTGGAACAACAAATCCGAGAGGAACAGGTGCAATCTATCAAAACAATGGTCAAAAACCTGTTGTTTTGAAAAGCAAACATGTCTATGGGTATCATGGTGATGTGTGGGGGTCTAATCGGTTCGGGATGTTACAGTTAAGTGAACATGGTGTAATCCAACATCGGTTTACCGGAGTTGAGCTCGCAACTGGTGTCGATATTACACTCAAACCAAAAGAGTATTTGATTACCCTATTTGAGGCGGATCGTTACGCACTCGGTGGACCAATGGACTGTTATGCAGTATCTCCTTACTTTGAAGAAGGTAATGTATGTAAAATAGAGTACCATGAAAAATTAATTTATCACGGAGAATAATCTACTTTCAACAAGCAATAAGATGTCTTATTGCTTGTTTTATCTTGGTTGGACCAAAAGTAAATGTTGATTTTCATTGACTTTTTTCATCATTTTTAGTATAATAACTTGAGTTGGAATGGGGGGACAGTCATGAAGTGGACACAACAACAATTGTTCAAAATTATGAACTTTCCACACCATTTTCAAACAGGGTTTGATTTTTCAAATCGTTTGACAGACGAATTCGAGATTTTAGCGATTTCACAAGCAATGGTTCATGGCACAATCGAACGCATCGATTTTGATAAGTATGAACTATCTATGCAAGTGAATGTGACGATTACAGTAGAGTGTGCTCTTACATTATTACCAACAGATTATTTAATGGAATTTTCCTGCTCAGACTATTATAGCTTTGTGCCTGATGAATCCGATGATACGGTAGTATTAGAAAAAAACACACTTGATTTAGAAGAGATTACATGGGGATCAATCTTACTTGAAAAACCATTACGAGTTGTAAGAGACGATGCATATGAAATCTTAGAAAGTCGTGGAATTGTACTAGAAGAATCTGTCATAGATACAGAGGAAGAACCCAAATCGCCATTTATAAATAAGAAAAAGTGAGGTGAGTTAGAATGGCTGTTGCTCAAAGAAGAACATCAAAAACGCGTAAACGTAAACGTCGTACCCACTTTAAACTAGAAGTGCCTGGAATGATTACATGTCCAAACTGTGGTGAATTAAAATTATCACACCGTGTATGTAAAGAATGTGGACATTATGATGGTAAACTAGTTAAAGAAATCAAGGTTAAGGAAACTGAAACCAAAGAGTAAAAAGAAAAACGCCAAAGGGCGTTTTTTCTTTTAGAAATGGATCGTATTGTGATATAATGTTTAATATGAAGGGGATGATGCATATGAACGACTATAAACATATTTCGGTGTTATTAGAAGAATCGATTGAGGGTCTTGCAATCAAAGAAGATGGAATCTATGTAGACTGTACCTTAGGTGGTGGTGGACATTCGAGTGAGATATTATCAAAGTTAACCACAGGTCGTCTCTATGCATTTGACCAAGATGAATACGCATTACACAAAGCAAACAAATTTTTAACTGAAGTAGGAACAAACTTTACGTTAATCAAGGATAACTTTGTTCATTTGAAACAAAGATTACTTGAATTTGGAGTCACTGAAGTGGATGGAATCTTGTATGATCTTGGGGTTTCTAGTTTTCAGTTTGATATTCCGGAGCGAGGATTTAGCTATAACTACGATGCACCACTGGATATGAGGATGAACCAAGAACAACCGCTTTCTGCGAAAACCATTGTAAATGTTCACTCAGAATCGGAATTAAGAATGATCCTTTGGCAATATGGAGAAGAAAAGTTTGCTCCTCAAATTGCCAGAAAAATAGTGACATATCGAAAAACCAAAGCAATTGAGACAACATTCGAACTCGTAGACATCATAAAATCAGCATTACCTGCTGCTATCAAACGTGAGAAAGGACATCCTGCGAAGAAAACATTTCAAGCGCTCAGAATCGCGGTTAACGATGAGTTAAGGGTATTTGAGACAAGTTTAAAGGATGCGTTGACCCTTTTAAAACCAAAAGGGAGAATTGTTGTTATTACATTTCATTCCTTAGAAGATCGTATATGCAAGCATATGTTCCGGGAGGTAACTACACTACAACTTCCTGTTGGGGTTCCATTTGTGCCATCTGGATATGAAGTGAAATACCGGTTAATCAATCAAAAAGTGATTACAGCCTCATCTAGCGAACTTGAAAGCAACAATAGAGCTCATTCAGCAAAACTTAGAATCATTGAGAAATTATAGCAAAAGTGGACTAATAAAAGTCCACTTTTTTTGATTTTTATTTCATGATGTGTATGGAGTAAATTGCTTCAAAGCTTTGGTTTGGTGGTAGGAAGATCATATCTTTCTTTTCTTCAAAGTTTCCTTTTGTGTCTGGTTTATCCGCACAACCAATCCATGGTTCTAGACATACAAACGGCGAATCAATCGTAGCTGGTGTCCAGATCCCTAAGGTGTTAAAGGTTGGAAATGAGAATTTGATCCCAAGTGGTTTTGATTTGTGTCTTAAAATACAGTAATCGGATACTGGTTTGTCAAAGATTAATGCATCTTGTTTAAATAAAGAATATTCTAAAGGTAGTTGTTGAAACGAATCAAATTTCATATTTGTTTTCGACCAGTCAATCGTTCCATTTGTCATGTTAACAAGTGGGGAGACAAACTGCTCCTGGTTTGGAAAATAAAGTTCATAATCGGTAAACGAATCCTTAGGATCAATTGGACAAGAAAAAGCAGGATGTCCTCCAAGGTTAAATGGCATTGTTTGGTCCCCTGTGTTTATCACTTGGAGGTGTGTTTCTAAGGAATCCCCGTTAAGCGAATAGGTTACAAGAAAACGAAACTGAAATGGATACATCTTTAATGTTTCGTCGGTTGCATCAAACACCAATGTAATTGCTTCTTCGGTTTGATGGAGCACGGAAAATCGCATGTCTTTGATAAAACCATGTTTTGGAATGTGATAGGGTTTTCCACCAATCAACGTTTGATCGTTCATAAAACGACCAATGGCTGGGAACAAAAATGGTGCACTTCGATGCCAATATTTTGGGTCTGATGTCCAGATGTATTCAAACTCTTGATCTTTTAAGGATTTTAGTTCAGCACCTTTCATATCAATCGTTGCTTGTAAATGATTGTTTTTTAGTTCAAATCGCAAAAATATCACCTCTTGGTTTTATTATAACAAACTTTATCTCAATTGTTAATTGTTTTATTTCTTTTCAAGATAACCAACAATGATGTATAATAAATTCATATCTAGGAGGTGAAGGCAAGTGAGGATCATTCCAACAAAAAAAGTATTGTTACCAAATAACGCAATTAATTTATATCGTGGATGTACTCATGGATGCATTTACTGTGACTCAAGAAGCATCGTGTATGGGATAGGCCCATTTGAAGACATTGGCGTGAAAGAAGATGCGATGAATAAACTTAGAGATGAGTTATCAAGGAAAAAAACAAAAGGAATGATTTATACGGGGTCGATGTGCGATCCATACATTCCATTAGAACAAGAACTGAGATTAACACAAGGAATGTTAAAAGCGATTTATGATTTTGGTTTTGGAGTTAGCATTCTTACGAAAAGCGATTTGGCATTACGAGATATTGATTTAATCGACCAAATCAGCAAACGAAATTGTGCTGTAGTTTGTTATACACTGACTACCTATGATGAAGAACTTTGTAATCTATTAGAACCGAATGTCGCTTCGACAAAACGAAGACTCGAATGTCTAAAAGAATTTGCATCACGCAACATCACAACTGGTGTTTGGATGGGGCCAATTCTACCATTTATTAACGACACAGAAGAAAACATTCGAAGTCTTGTCAAAGCGTGTAGTGAAGCCGGTGTCACATTCATCATTCAATTTGGTATGGGGTTAACGCTAAGAGAAGGAAACCGAGAGTATTTTTACGAACAACTCGATCGACTATTTCCCAAGTTAAAACAAGTGTATCAAATGAAATATGGCAATCGTTATGAATGTATGTCACCAAAATCTGCATACTTGACAAAAATTTTCGTTGATGAATGTAATAAGTATGGGATAAAAATCAATACCTTTGATTATGAAAAACATTATAAAAAGCAAAATATCATTGATCAACTCCGGTTGTTTGACGAAAGCTAGGGTTCATTTGTATTTACTACCACAGGAAAATATGTTAAAATAATAGAAAAGAGAGGTACTTTTATGAATAAAAAGAACAAACCTCAGACTTCTGACAAACGTTTGTCACGCATACAGGAGTTAAAAAGCAACAAAGAAAAAATTAACGCTGTCAAAGAAACCGCCATCATCACGTTTTGGTATGGTTTGTTTGGATTTACGTGGATCATAACAACAGACCGTCTGTTAGATTGGCTTGTAACAGACCCTATACTTCATCGCAACATTCAACTTGCGAAAGGGTGGCTCTATGTCATCTTAACGGTTATTTTTATCTATTTGGTTGTAAAACGACGCATTGAATTAATCAAGCACGCTGTTGATGATATCCTCACTACTACAAAAGTATTAGACCAAACGGAAGAAGAATTATACATTCAAAAAGCCTTTACCGACGAACTAATTGGAACGGCTCCAGTAATCATCGCGGTATGGGATAGTTTAGGAAATTTAAAATCCATTAATCCATTTGCCTTAGAACTATTAGGCTACGATGCAACCAGTGTGTTTTACCAAGAGTGGATGGAATTATTATTTTCTGAAGAAAACAGAACTAGTTTGTTCGGCGTGTATGATATTATCAAGCAAAATGGGTTTTTAAAAAATCATGAAACCGAATTAATCGCCAAAGATGGTCGAACTATTTTCGTCATGTGGAATTCTGGCGTATTATCAACAGAAGCCAATGGAACAACAGAATACATCTCCTTCGGTGTTGACATTACAAAACGAAAAATCGCCGAAGAACAACTCAAAAAAATGGCATATTATGATATGTTAACGGATTTACCAAATCGATTTGCTTTGGAAGAACAAGTGGCAACCTTGATGAATCAGTCCGATTCTTCTTATGCGTTGTTGTATCTAGACGTGGATAACTTTAAATACATTAACGATTCCTTAGGTCATCACATTGGGGATGAATTACTCATCCATATCGCACAAAGCTTAAAAAAAGCGGTAAAAAAACCAAACTTTATCGCTAGGTTGGGTGGCGATGAGTTTGCAATATTGATTCCGGAATATAAAAACAAACAACAAGTACTTGCTTGTGTGGAAACATTGAAAAAAGCAATTGGGAAGACATGGTTTGTATACAACCATAATTTCTTTGTTTCATTAAGCATAGGGGTTTCAATTGCCCCTCAAGATGGTCAAGATTTTAATATTTTAAGTAAAAATGCAGATATTGCGATGTATGCATCAAAAAAAGAAGGCAAAGATCGCGTGATGTTTTTTGAACAAGCAATTGAAAAAGATAATTTATACCATATCGATATGGCCAAGCGCATCCAACAAGCAATTGAACAACATGAATTTATGTTATACTTTCAACCACAATATCGGCTATCTGATCAATCCATAACAGGATTTGAAACATTACTTAGATGGAAAGAAGCAACAAGGGGCTTTATTTCACCAGCTGAGTTTATTCCTTTAGCTGAAGAAACTGGTCAAATTCATGCGATTGAACGATGGGTCTTTAAAGAAGCCATCAAGCAAAAAGAGTTATGGGATAGCCAAGGGTATGAGAGTTTGGTGTTATCAATAAATCTATCAAGCAAAACCATAATGAGTGATGTCAATTTCGCCGAAATTGAAACGATTTTAGCATCTTACAAAGGAAATCACTCTAATTTAATGATTGAAATTACCGAAACAGCGATTTTAAAGGATATGGATGTTGCAATTGCTCGATTAGAACGTATTAAGTATCTTGGTGTTCTAATCGCACTAGATGACTTCGGAACGGGTTATTCATCTCTTACTCATATCCGTATGCTACCAATCGATGTTGTGAAATTAGATCGTAGTTTTGTTGGTCAAATTGAAAACAAAGGAAAAGATGAACTAATTGTGAATTCTGTCATTATGCTTGTCAAAAAACTTGGATATCGATTGGTTGCTGAAGGAATTGAAAACATGGAACAACATCAATACTTGTTAAACAACCATTGCGAATATGGGCAAGGATTTTTTATGTGTCGTCCAATTGATGCAAACCACATCAATCAGTTATTAACTAAACCTATCCCATATATCAAATAATGTATTATCTATAGCTTAACCAACAGGGGGACAAAGCGATGAAACGCATCGTTAACCGACAACGCATATTTGGCATCATCTTTACATTTGTTTTTATTTTCGGATTATTTTTTCATTTTCTATATTATCGTAACACGTTAATTAAGATCAATGAAGAAAAAATATTATCGAATGTAGAAAATATGATTGTTAAGATTGAATCCGATTTACATGAAAAAATTCATACAATTGAGCATGCTGCATCCATCGCAGGATTAAATTTACTAGATGACAATGCACTATTGTTGTTTTTTCAAACAACAATGGAGACACATCCTGAATTTTTCAGTGTATATGTTGGGTTTGAAGACAACACAATGATCAATGGGAGCGGATTTAATCCTTACCTCACAATTCCAAATTATGATGTCCGTATACGACCATGGTATGTCCAAGCAAAGTCATCAAACACAACGGTGGTTACAAATCCTTTTGTGAATTCTTCCAATGACTACATTATCATAACCATTGCCACGCCATTATACGACGAATCCAACCACTTAATTGGAATTGTTGCAGGTGATTTGATCGTCAATAGTTTTTTTGATGTCGTGCAACAAAGTGAGTTAACAGAAAATAGTTATTCTTTTCTAGTCAATCAAAATGGTGATTTTCTATCTCACCCAACCTATCTTTATCAATACGATGCTTCAAAAACAGAACAACAATTCATTGATTCTACGAACATTGCATCTATTTCGAATAAGACAATGCAAGCACTGTTTTCAAAGCAAACTGGAGTAACTCCTGTTATGTTAGATGGTGTAAACGGGTATGTTGCATACAAACAACTTGAAATCAATGATTGGATCATTGGAACGTTTACTCCGATTGCAGAATATAGTCATTACTTGGATCAATTTATTGAAGTTTTTTTGATAACCATGATTGGTATCTTTTTGGTTTCGATTGTATTTTTCTGGTGGCAAAGACGTCAATTAACCAATCCAATGCTTCGAATGGAACAAGAAGTGGCATCCATTAACCCATCAGACGATTTAACGTATCGTTTACCAATGAATAAAAATGATCCATTCCTAGATGTCAGAAATAAAATTAACCAATTACTTACAACCACAGAAACATTTTTCAATCGAGTAGAAGCGGACAACCAGTCACTTTCAACAAGCAATGATTTGCTTGAACATACGTTAGTCACGTTGCGTAAAACAGAAGATGAACTAAGAATCCAATACAATCAATTGAGTGAAAGTGAGAAGAAATACAAGTCACTTGTTGGATCGATGTCACAAGGATTGGTTTTATTTGAGGTTACTATCGGTACGAGAGGAAAAGTAGAAGATGCCATAGTCATTGATGCAAACAATAGTTTTTCGGAAATGATAGAATTACCAATAAATAAGATTATGAATACAAGACTACTTGATATTAATCCAAACCTAATGCAACTAATTAAATCGATTGAACGTGTTATGTTAAGTGGAAAAAGCGATCGTTTTGAGTTTTTTGATGAACGAATTAGTAAACATTTTGAACTTATTGTATATCAAGTAAGTGAGACCAAAGTTGCAACAATCATATTCGATATTACAATTCGCAAAAAACTAGAAGAAAAACTCATGGATTTGAGTTTTAAAGATCAATTAACAGGTTTAAAAAACCGTAGAAGTTATGAAGATGATCTAAAACGATATGAAACAGCATCTGAGTTTCCACATACCGTTCTTATGGCAGACGTCAACGGGTTAAAACTTGTGAATGACTCCTTTGGACACGATGAAGGAGATAAACTCCTTAAGAAAGTTGCAACCATATTAACAAAAGTTTGTGGAAAAAAAGGATCCATTTATCGCATCGGCGGAGATGAATTTATTGTTTCCTTATCAAAAACAGACTACTTTGAAACCGATGAATATGTGAAAAAGCTTAAAACTCTATTTTCCAAAGAACGAATTTCAGGAATCGAGATTTCAGTTTCATTTGGATGGGCTACAAGAGACTTTGAATCAGTCACCATGCTTGAAATTATCAAACGTGCTGAAGATAACATGTATAAAAGCAAATTATATGAATCTCCAAGTATGAGAGGAAAAGCAATCAATACGGTGTTAGATACTCTTTATATGAAAAGTTCAAAAGAAAAAGACCATGCATTAGGAGTACAACAACTTCTTGAACGATTTGCGAAAGCACTTAATTTACCATCGGATAAAGTATTAGAATTAAGCAAGGCAGCAGAAATTCACGACATTGGAAAAATTATAATCGATGAAGCAATCCTTGATAAAAAAGGAAAGTTAACAGATATTGAATTCATTGAAATGAAACGTCATCCAGAGGCAGGATATCGAATTTTGAGTACACTTCCTGAATTTGTGGATATCGCTCAATACATTTTAGCACACCACGAACGATGGGATGGGTCAGGTTATCCGAAAGGTCTCAAGAAAGACGACATTCCATTTGAGTCTCGTATGATGGCGATTTGTGATGCGTATTATGCGATGACATCTCAACGCTCGTATAAACCAAAATTAACCAAAGAAGAAGCAATCAAAGAACTAAAACGATGTGCGGAAACGCAGTTTGACCCATATTTAGTCACAGAATTTATTACAAAAGTATTGGGAGAATAACAAAGATAGATGAATTTGAGTATTTTTGATGTCTGAAATACTCAAATTTTCTTATTTACTAGAAATGAGGAAAATATATGTTTCAAGCAATAATCAACAAGCAAAACGAATTATTTCAAACAGGAGTAACAAAATCATATGCATTTCGCAAGAAACAATTAGAGATACTTGAAGAAATGATTCGTTCGAATGAACAAGCTATTTTAGAAGCAGTCAAACTTGATTTGGGTAAAAGCGAGTATGAAGCTTACATCACAGAACTATCGCTTACTTACGAAGAAATACACATAGCCAAACGACATTTGAAACAGTGGATGAAACCGATTCGGGTAAAATCGAGTTTAACTACGCTTTTTGGATCTTCTCGTATTTATAATGAGCCTTATGGAACTGTATGCATCATTTCTCCATGGAATTACCCCGTTCAACTCTCCTTTGTTCCTATGATTTCAGCAATCGCTGCTGGAAACACAATTGTTCTAAAGGTATCCTCAACATCAAAACATACAGCTAATTTATTGACCTCAATCATCAATCAAACCTTTGATTTGTCATACATTTATGCAACCGATGCATCAAAAGATGATGCAGGAATGTTAATATCCAACAAATTTGATTACATCTTTTTTACAGGTAGTACACAAGTTGGGCAACAAGTGATGAAAGAGGCAGCAAAGCATCTCACTCCAGTCACATTAGAACTTGGTGGAAAGAGTCCGTGCATTGTTTTACGTGATGCCAATATTGCGTTAGCTGCGAGACGTATTGTCCTC
>DAOSEC010000007.1:18266-80553 GCA_035362935.1 Bacilli bacterium
AAATCATCAATACTGGGCAAACATGTGTCGCACCTGATTATATTTTGGTAGACGCAATAATCAAAGACAAACTAGTAGATGCACTATGGAATACTTATCTTTCATTTTATCCGAATTCTTATCGTGAGGAGAGTTATCCAAAGATGATCGATTCAAAACAATTTCACCGGTTAGTGAGTATGTTAGAAAATCAGACCATTTTGCATGGCGGTAAAAGTGATCATAAAACATTGAAGATGGAGTTTACGATTCTTGATGAACCTAGTCGAGCTTCTCAAGCCATGAACGAGGAAATCTTTGGTCCTATTTTACCGATTTTATCATTTGAGACATCAAGTGAAGCAAAAGATATCATTTATAGTATGGACAAACCACTTGCTTGCTATTTATTTACACAAGATAAAAAAGAAGAACAACGATGGATGAAAGACATTTCATTTGGTGGTGGTGCTATTAATGATTGTATTATGCATTTAGCCAATCCAAATCTACCATTTGGTGGAGTAGGAGCATCAGGTATGGGATCCTATCATGCAAAATTTGGATTTGATACATTCTCACACCAAAAAAGTATTCTAAGAAGTAGCGGTTGGTTTGATTTACCACTCAAGTACCCACCATTTCACAAACGAAGCATCAAAACGATAAAAAGGATTATGAAATAACATGGATTTATTATTTTATATTGAACGAGACAAACATTTGGATTTATCACTTCCTTCGATTGTTCGTAGAGCAAGTAGAGGTATTATCTTTATCAATAACAAATTATTAATGGTGCAATCCAAACTTTATAAGGAATATAAGTTTCCAGGAGGTGGAATTAAACCAAACGAATCATTTATTGACGGAATGAAACGAGAGGTCGCTGAAGAAACGGGATATTACAATATTTATGATATTGAAGAATTTGGATATACCGTCGAATATCGGAAAGCACACGATCCTGGATTTGAAGCGTTTGTGCTGGAATCATATTACTATACCTGTAAGTGCACGTATGAAAAAACATTACCAAATTTAGATCCATATGAACAAGAATATGGATATGTTGCAGTATTGGTCGGTATCGAAGATGCAATCAACCAAAACAAGCAGCTTTTGGGAAATCCTCATATACCTTGGGTTGAACGAGAAACAAAAGTACTTGAGTTTTTACTTAAGAAAGCAAATCAGTAGGATGATAGATACCAAATAAAGTATACTATAGATAGAATCATAGAAGGAGGGAAATCTATGTTACAAGTTGGTCAAAAAGTCAATAATTTTACATTACCAGATCAGTCAAACAAATTACATTCGCTGAGTGATTATCTTGGGAAAAAAGTTGTTATATATTTTTATCCCAAAGACAACACGCCTGGATGTACCAAGCAAGCATGTTTGTTTCGCGATACCTATTTGGAATTTAAACGCCTTGGTGTAGAAGTCATCGGCATCAGCAAGGATTCAAGCAAATCTCATCAAAAATTCGTAGATGATTTCGGACTCCCATTCATTTTGTTAAGCGACGAGGAGAAAGTAGTCATTGATCAATTTGGTGTATGGCAAGAAAAGATGATGTATGGGAAAGTAACACATGGGGTTGCGAGAACAACATTTGTCTTAGATGAATCACATAATGTTGTTAAAGTATACGAAAAAGCAAACCCAGATACCAATGCATTAGACATTCTTGAATTTTTAAAGGCATAAACGAAAACCATATCTAGCAATAGATATGGTTTCTTATTGACAAAAGGAGTTGTTGTTTTTGAATAACATCATTGGAATTATGATAAGCGTTGGCTACGTATTTGTCATAATCGGTGTATTATACTTCATAAGAGAAAAAACAAACATTGCTTTAATGTACCGTCGTAAAATCATTCACATATCGATTGCGAACTGGTGGATCATTGCGATGATCTTTTTTGACAATGTAATCTATGCATCTATTATTCCACTTATCTTACTCATTTTAAACTATGCTTCAACAAAAATCAAAATATTAGAAGAAGTTGATGAAGTTGGAACATCTTATGGTACCATCTATTATCCGCTTTCCATGTTAATCCTCGTCATTTTATTTTTTGGATTCATCAAAGCACCATACATTGGATTAGTAGGGGCTATGATTATGGGGTATGGAGACGGATTTGCCGGTCTTGTTGGTCAACTCTTTGGGAAATACAAACATAGTTTTCATAAAACTTGGATAGGTTCCATGGTAATGTTTGGTATAAGTTTCATAATAACACTCACAGTTGCTTTCATTTATCAAACACCAAATATGTTGTTTAGTGCAGTACTTGTTGCGTTGCTTGCGACACTATTAGAAGCAGTCGGTGATAAAGGAATTGATAACTTAACCGTACCAATCGCATCCTCTTGTTTGTTTTTCTTGATTCAATTGTTGTCATAACAATGCAAATTGATTGAACAAATGATTAGAATTCGTTACAATGATAGTGAACTTGATTGTGGGGGACTTTTTTAGCAATTGAGTTTAAGGTGGATGTTATTCTAACTCTAGATCGTCACAGTTCGGGAAAGAGACATTCAAAAAGGAGATGAATTTTTTCATCTCCTTTTTCGTTTGATTAGTAGTTTTTGATATCTAAATTGATACGTCCATCTTTGATTTCAATGATTCGGTCCGCTTTTTCAGCGATTTTACGATCATGAGTGATGATGATAAAGGTTGTCTTATACTTTTTGTTGATGTCTCTTAATAACTGGTATACTTGTTCAGTAGAATCAGAATCAAGATTTCCAGTTGGTTCATCCGCTAAGACGATCTTTGGGTTATTAATCAAACTTCTTGCGATTGCTGTTCGCTGTTGTTGTCCTCCTGACATATTGACGGCTAAGTTGTTCTTTACCTTCGATAGTCCTACAATATCAAGGAGTTCATGTGCTCGGTCGATGATTTCTTTTGGCACATTTGGGTTTTGAATTTTATAAGGCATTAATACATTTTCAAGCGCAGTAAACTCTGGAAGCAAATAGTGAAATTGGAAAATAAATCCTAGAGTTTGGTTTCTAAGTTCTGCTAGTTTGTTTTTATTTAAAGTCGTTGTTAATACATTGTTGATGTATATTTCACCACTAGTTGGTTGATCAAGAGTACCTAAAATGTTAAGCAAAGTCGATTTACCAGACCCACTTTGTCCGATGATAGAGTTAAATGAATGTTCTTCGAAAGCCAAATCAACATCAAACAACACTTGTGTTTGAAACTTTGTTCCATATATTTTATTGATTTTTTTTAATTCTACGACATTAGCCATTGCGAATCACCTCGATGACACTTAATTTTGAAGACTTCCGTGCAGGGATTAACGATGCTAGTGTAGCAGCGAACACAGCAATCAAAGCCGATAATGCGATGAAGTTTGGATCAATGAATAGTGCAATGATCGGTTCATTGTTTGCATCCAAAGCAAATGTAGTGAAGGAGTAAGCAAGACCTAAACCAAATAATACTCCAAAAAACGCTCCGAATATTCCTAGAATCAGTCCTTCAAACAAAAAGACAAAACTTGCTTGGATATCTTTGATTCCCATGGCTTTTAATATTCCAATTTGTTTTGATTTTTGCATAACGGTGATTGCTAATACACTTGAAATACCTAAAACAACCGATATCATAACAAACACTTGAATCATCAAGGAAGAGATGCTTTGTCCGTTTAATCCGCTTAACAAATCTTGATTGAGATCTTTCCAGTTTTCAACGATTAACGAATCACTGTTTAATGCTGTGATGATATTTGTAGCTGTTTCATCCGCTAAAAAGACATCTTTTACTTGCATTTCAATGGATGTTGCTTGATTGTTTAATCCTAATATTGATTGAGCTGTTGGAATGGTTGTGATCACCCATGTTTTATTAATGGTAGATACTTTAAAATCATAAACACCAACGACTTTCACTGTTTGCGAATTCCCAAGAGGAATTGATAAGGTAATCGTATCATTTAAGGATAGTCCAAAAGATTCAAACAAATCTTTCCCAAGAATAACATCATTTTGAGTAAGAGGCAACGTACCTTCAATCAATTTATTATCAAATTTATAGATTTGATTTGCATCCTCAATATGGAATCCTCTTAATAAAATCGGTTCGGTTTGGTCATCTTGAATCAAGGAACCAGCTCCGTCTACTGCGACATTTAAGGACTCAATGTTTGAATCTACACTTGGTAATAGAAGTAAATAGAATGAATAATTATCAATATAATCACCTCTAGTTGATGGTTTGACTGTGATTTGAGAACTACTACCAATTGTCGTATTGACCAAATCCTTTTGTAATCCTTGAATCAAAGAACCAATAAAGACTTGAACACTCACTCCAACAGCAATCCCTAATATGATGACAATTGTTTGTGTTTTGGCAGATTTTAAAAATCTAATTGCGATTTGTAGTGCTAGTTTCATGAGCTACCTCCTTTGCTAACTCGAAGATATCGGATGTAGATTGGAAGTAGTAATGATATTTTACTGTTTTTTTGCTGGATTCTTCCTGGAATGCTTGGCCACCAATGATAATTTTCACATCTGGGTAGTTTGCATAAATGTGTTCGGTAACAAATTTAGTAGCGACTACATTGTAAAAGTTTGTTACACTAAGTGCGATGTAATCAGGTCTAAATGCAGGAATTGCTTTGATGATTTGATCGTTTGGTGTGTTCGCACCAATGAAGGTTGCATCAAATCCTGCAAGATTTAAATAATGAGTGACAATGATTGCTCCGATTTCATGAAATTCCTCTTTTGGACAAACCACAATCACTTTCTTATTTAGTTGTGGAACATTGCGTTTTTGGTCCATGACAAAAGGATAGGTTACTTCTAAAATTGTTCGGATAATCGAACTTCGCAAATGTTCTTTCCATATGCAAATTGCTTCGTCTTTCTCCTTACATGTAAAACCAACCAGGGCTGGTCTTAATAGTTGATCGTAGATTTCATCTAACGTTGCAAGTTTGTTTTCTAATAACGATAACACAAATGCAACCGATGCATCTTTGTTTTCTTGATCGAGTAAGGTTATAAATTGTTGATAAAGACTATGCTCCATACATGTCGCCTCCTAATACCCTTTTATTATAAACGAATGAACAAAAAAGTCAATAACGTTGCTTTCAAAAATGAATGATTGTATATGATTCATAGAAACATCCAATCCGACCATTGAAATAAACAGTATAACAAATGCATCCATTTTAGTAAATAATGAAAAAGAGTTGACTAAATCTTTCTTTTCAAGTAAAATATACCTATGTAAATCATCCGGTGATTGAGTGGTTGATGAAGGTCTATTTAGAGAGTTCTGCGTTGGTGAAAGTAGAATGAGACATTCATTGATGTGACAACTCATAAGGAAACTAAGGACGTAAGATATGCGTTAAATTCGTTAAAGAGCACTTGCAAAAGTGAACTAAGGTGGCACCGCGGAAGAAAATTCGTCCTTAGGTAAAGATTTTCTTTACCTATTTTTTCATATTTAGGAGGGTTATTATGAGTTTTCAAAAAATCAAAGGAACACTAGATTTCTATGGAGTCGAAAAACGTAAGTTTCGCAGGGTAGAAATGGTTGCGAAAGAGGTATCCTCTAGATGGGGATTCCAAGAAATGGATACACCGATATTTGAGGCAACCGAACTATTCCAACGAGGAGTAGGGGATGATACTGATATCGTATCAAAAGAAATGTATACCTTCTTAGATAAGGGAAATCGTTCATTAACATTAAGACCAGAAGGGACAGCATCCATCACAAGAGCAATCGTGGAAAACAAACTTTATGCAAATCCACTGCCACTTAAAGTATCGTACTTTGGTCCAATGTTTCGCTATGAGCGTCCTCAAGCAGGAAGAATGCGTCAGTTTACTCAATTTGGAGTAGAAATTTTTGGTATGGAATCACCGAAACTTGATGCTGATTTGATTTGTTTGGCATTTACTATATTTCAAGAACTTGGGCTTACCAAGTTGAAAATCAAATTAAACTCACTTGGAGATCAATCCTCTCGTACGGCATATCAAACAGCGTTAAAAGAGTATTTTACTCCGCTTGTGGAAAATATGTGTCAAGATTGTAAAACAAGAGTAAATAAAAATCCTTTGCGTATTTTAGATTGCAAAGTAGATCAAGGAAAAGATGAAATAAAGAACGCTCCAAAAATGAAGGATTTCTTAAATGAAGAGTCGTTACAGTTTCTAACTGAAATTGAAACAGTGTTGAAATTCTTAAACGTTCCTTATGAACTAGATGAAAATTTAGTGCGTGGACTTGATTATTATACCAATACCGTATTTGAAATTGTTTATGATGATCCTACTTCAAACATCAACGGATTAGCACTTTGTGGAGGGGGAAGATATAATGGTCTATCAAAAGAACTAGGTGGACCAGAGTTAAAAGCAATCGGGTATGCATTTGGAGTCGAACGCGTGATGATGGCAATTGATCAAACCAATGGATGGAAAGGTCTATCGTTTGATGCGGATGTCATGATCATCGCACTGAGTGACCAAGCGAAACTAGAATCTATGAAATTAGCAAACACCTTACGAAAGTATGGAAAATATGTGGAACTTGATTATGTGAATACCAGTTTAAAACCACAGTTCAAATTATCTGATCGAAGCAACGCATCAACGATTTTGATTATTGGTGATGATGAAATTGCTTCAGGCAATATTTCCGTAAAAACAAAAGAAAGTAGTACACAAACACAAATAACAATCAAAGAACTTATGAACTATTTGAATATAGTAGGAGTAGAAGAATATGCGTACACACAAAAATAATGAATTAAGATTAGAACACATTGGGAGTACCGTTACACTTGTTGGATGGGTTGCGAAAAAGCGCCATTTGGGTGGGATTATATTTATTGACTTAAGAGACCGTTATGGGATCACGCAAATCGTACTTGGACCAACGAATCCATTTTATCGTCAAGCAGAAGACGTTAGAAATGAATACGTTTTGGAAGTGACTGGAGTCGTGATTGAGCGAGTTTCTAAGAACAAAAACATTCCAACTGGAGATATTGAAGTAGAAGTTACGAAGTTAACCGTTCTAAATACAGCTGAAGTCACACCACTCATTATAGCCGATGAAACCGATGCTTTAGAAGACACGAGAATGAAGTATCGCTATTTGGACTTAAGACGTCCTTCCATGCAAAAAAATTTAATTTTGCGACACAAAGCAGCGATAGCTGTTCGAAATTATCTCGATGGATTTGATTTTATTGAAGTAGAAACTCCAATCTTAGGAAAATCTACCCCAGAAGGAGCACGTGACTATTTGGTTCCTTCTCGCGTTCATAAGGGTAGTTTTTATGCACTTCCACAATCCCCACAAATGTATAAACAATTATTGATGATAAGCGGATTAGAAAAATATTACCAAATCGTGAAGTGTTTCCGAGATGAAGACTTAAGAGCGGATAGACAGTTAGAGTTCACTCAAGTTGACATCGAAATGAGTTTCGGATCCGAAGAAGACATCTTCCAATTAGTCGAAGGGCTATTTGTGAAAGTATTTAAAGAAACAATTAATCACGATGTACAAACACCATTTATTCGTTTGTCCTATGACCAAGCAATGAATCAATATGGGTCCGATAAACCAGATACACGTTTTGGACTTCATTTGCAAGATTTGACAACACTATCGAATACCATTGAGTTTAGTGTATTTCAAACTGCACTGAAAAGTGGTAAAGTTGTAAAAGGAATCGTCGTTCCTCAAGCAGCTACTAAGTATTCACGAAAAGAAATTGATCGCTTAACCGATATGATCAAAAAATACAAAGCAAGTGGGCTTGCCTTTTTGAAGGTTGAGAACAACGAATTAACGGGTCCAATTGCGAAATTCTTTACCGAACCTCAAAAACAAGAGTGGATTCATACCTTAAATCTTCAAAATCATGATATACTATTTATCGTAGCAGATGAGTTAAGCATCGCAAATACCGCCTTAGGTGCACTGCGCATGCAACTAGGACGTGAATTATCTTTAATTGATGAAAACAAATATAACTTTTTATGGGTTGTGGATTGGCCACTCTTTGAATACGATGCAGAAGAAGATCGCTATGTCGCAGCACATCATCCATTCACATCTCCGAAAAAAGAAGATGAAGATAAATTGTTAACCAATCCAAAAGCATGCAAAGCCAAAGCATATGACGTTGTTTTAAATGGATATGAACTTGGTGGAGGAAGCATACGAATCTTCAATCAAGACATTCAATCTAAAATGTTTCAAGCAATTGGGATGTCAGAAGATGAAATTAAAAAACAATTTGGATTCTTCATTGATGCCTTAAAATATGGAACACCTCCTCATGGTGGAATCGCACTCGGGTTTGACCGTATTGCGATGTTACTCACAAAATCACCATCGATTCGTGATGTCATTGCATTCCCGAAAACTGCGAATGCAAAATGCGCGATGACAGAAGCACCAACACCGGTTGCATCCAAACAATTAAAGGAACTAGGAATATCAGTCGATGAAAAATAATCTAACAAGATTATCCTACTTACTCGGAGAATCCAACATCAAACGATTATCAAACTCAAGCGTTGCGGTTGTAGGTATTGGTGGAGTCGGGAGTGTTGCGTGTGAAGTCCTTGCTCGCTCAGGTATTGGAACCATTATCCTAGTTGACAAAGACATTGTTGATATCACCAATATCAACCGTCAACTAGTCGCAAATGTTGAAACTATTGGATTAAAGAAAGTTGATGTAATGAGAACAATCATTAAACGGATTAATCCCAACACAAAAGTATATACATATGATCATCTCTTTTCTGCAACAAACGATCAATTTTTATTTCAACACAAGATTGACTTTTTAATTGATGCGATTGATTCAATCGAAGATAAGTTTCACTTAATCAAATCATGCATCACTCGCAAGATTGCGTTTGTATCTGCGATGGGAGCAGCAAATAAACTAGATCCAACAAAGTTTAAAGTCGTTGACATTGAAAAAACAACCCATGATCCTCTTGCGAGAATATTACGAAAAAAGTTAAGAGATAGCGGGATCAAAGCAAAAATAAAGGTCATTTATTCGGATGAAATGGTCACAAACAATCAAAAGGAAGCGGTGGGATCATATATGGCAGTAACAGCAACTTCAGGTATCTTAGCAGCAAACGAAGCAATCAAAGAACTTACCAAAGCACGAGAAATCGTACTCGCTGGTGGGTGCTTTTGGGGCGTAGAAGGGTATTATAAACTCTTAAAGGGAGTCATAGATACCGATGTTGGCTATACGGATGGATCAAGTGAAGATCCAAATTACAAAGACCTTTGTAGTGGTAAAATCGATCATGTCGAAGCAGTTAGGCTTGTTTATGATCCAACCATCATTTCTTTACATGACATACTAGAGCATTTGTTCCGATTCATTGACCCAACTTCGTTAAATCGTCAAGGTGGGGATGTTGGTCGTCAATATCGCACAGGAATATATTATGAGCAAGTATCGGATAAGGCAATCATTGATGCATTTATCAAACATGAGCAAACCAAATACTCAAAACCAATTGTGGTTGATGTCAAACCAAGAACGACATTTTATAACGCGGAAGACTATCACCAAGATTATTTAGACAAGCATCCTGATGGATATTGTCATGTCGATTTTGGATTAATCAAAGAGACAGAAAAAAAATAGGGGGATAATATCATGGTTACAGAAATATTAATTATCGTCGGAGTGATTGTACTCTTTATCGGGTCTACGATGTTAAACAATCGTGTCAAAAAACCCGAAGGATGTGACATTCCAGAAGGTGGTTGTGGAGCTTGTACGACAACGTCTTGTTCGTTTAAGTCCGTACTTGAAAACACGCAAGCAGTTGAAGATAAGAAAAATGAGCTAAAGGCATTCCTACGTTCCGTTGAAGAACAAGAAAAGAAACAAAATAGCAAAACATAAAGGAGAAACGTATATGCGAAAAGACTATATTAGTTGGGATCAATACTTTATGGGTGTTGCAGTACTTTCAAGCAAACGAAGCAAAGATCCGAATACTCAAGTTGGAGCTTGCATTGTAAATCCAGAAAAGCGTATCGTTGGGATTGGTTACAATGGATTTCCATATGGATGTGATGACGAAACATTCCCATGGACCAATGATGGATCTTTTTTAGACACAAAGTATCCATACGTCGTACACGCAGAACCAAATGCAATTTTAAATGCGACCACCAAATTAAACAATTGTTCGCTTTATGTTAGTTTATTTCCTTGTCATGAATGTGTGAAATTGATTATCCAAAGCGGAATCAAAGAAATTGTTTATATGAGTGATAAGTACAATGGTACCGAATCAGATAAAGCTGCAAAAAAAATGTTACAGGCAGCTGGAGTTAAAACCAGACAAGTCAAACAATTAGAAGTTATGGTTAAAGAAGAATGAAAGACGTATTTCGTACCTTTAAAAAGTATATATTTGTTTTGATCATCCCATATTTATTCGTGCTATCCTTAACCATCATACCAACCCCATATGAGATTACGACACCAGGTGGATTAAATAAGGTAAGTTCCATCATTCAAGTTGATCAAACATATCAAGAAAAAGGTAGTATTCATACCGTTTATGTCTATAGTTTAGATAAGATTAGTTTATTACAATATTTCGTAGGGTTACTTGATCCGAACTTTTCTGTTTATCCAATTGATCCAAATTATATATTAGATAGTCGCTATCAAAAAGTATCTGGATCGATTATGAAAGATGTTTCGATGAACAATTCGGTTATATTAGCCTATACAACCGCGAACAAAGAAATCAACTACGAATATCTTGGTGTGATTGTTTATGTAACCTACGCATATACTCATCCAAACATTTTGCTTGGAGATATCATCACACACATTAATGAGGAACCGATCACATCAAAAGAGATGTTTTCTAGTCGCGTAGAAAGCTTTGCTTGTGATGAGGAGTTTCGCGTCACGGTAAAAAGACAAGGTGATGTAGTAGAAGGTGTTCGTGTTGCACGTAACAGTCATAGTGATGGATGTTATATCGGTATTATGACCTATGATTCCTATGCAATTGAATCTGCGTCTCCATCCTTCACCTTTTATTCGTCAGCCACCTTAGGGCCTAGTGGTGGGTTGATGCAAACAATCGCAGTATACAATGCGATTACCGAATCAGATATTACAAAAGGGTTAAAAATAGCTGGAACTGGAACAATCGATATTTCCGGTAACGTTGGAGCTATTGGTGGTGCGTATCAAAAGGTGATCGCAGCCAACCGTAATGGTGTTGATATCTTTTTCTATCCAGCGAGTTCAGCGTTTAATACGCAAGAAGTAGAGCGTGCTTATCAGACACTAAACAATCCAACGATGAAAATAGTTGGCGTTCATACGTTCTTAGACGCCATTACTTACTTAGAATCGGTAGGTGGATAAGATGAAGAACTTCAAGCAAGTATGGGCAGAAGGAAAATCAGCAACTCACTTATTAAATGATGCGAGACTAAAGGGAAATCAAAACTTAAAAGCATTTGTGTATTCCTTGTTAGTAGCATTTGTAGTAGCTGCACCAATAATATTAGTGTTTATCAATCTATTTGGACTTTACGCTATCGGAAGCACAATGTTTATTATTTTAGCAAGTCTTGCAGGGGTCATGATGTGTTGCTTTAATGGATTTGCGAGTGTCGTTTATGTTATGTTACTGAAACAATATTTTAAAGAAGTAAAAGAGTTAAATCAAATCAAATTAAAAGCACTCTTTGTTGTAGAATGCTTTAATTTACCAGTTGTGATCTTAGTCATCGCAATTGTGGTTTATTTTTCTTTTTTCTAAGGAGACTAGCTATGATAATTGGCATAATAATCGGAGTGTTGTTGCTCTTAATTGATCAAATTACAAAATGGATTGCGACTGCGAACCTTCCATATCGAGCCTATGTTGATGTGATACCAGGTGTATTTCGTTGGCACTACACCTTAAACGATGGTATGGCATTTGGTTGGTTAGGTGGAGCGACGTGGGTACTCATTCTAGTGACTGTGATTGGTCTTGGAATTATGGCCTATTTGTTAAAAGACTTTAATTTAAGCACCAATCGTGTTTATAGCATCGCGATGATCTTGATGATTGCTGGTACACTTGGCAATTTTATTGACCGGTTGTTTCGTGATGGACATGTCATCGATTTTTTAAATTTAACCATTTTCCCATGGACGTTCAATTTCGCGGATATGTATTTGACATTTGGTGTGATTCTCTTCGCAATTGATACATTCTTTGTTAAGAAAGGATAATTATGAACCGTATATTTATCAAATATGAACTACTTGAACCAGTTCGGATTGACAAGTTCTTAACAAATGAGTTAGAAGATGCATCTAGAAGTATGGTTCAAGATATAATTGAAAAACAACAAGTCTTAGTCAATGAAAAAATCATCAAGCCAAGTTACTTGTTAAAACATGGTGATATGATCGAAGTGATGATGGAGGATACTGTCCCAAGCGATATTGTAGCAGAAGATATTCCGCTTGATATTTATTATGAGGATACCGATTTGCTTGTTGTGAACAAACCAACTGGTATGGTCGTTCATCCCGCTGTTGGGCATTATTCCAATACGTTAGTCAATGCATTGTTATTTCATTGTAAGGATTTATCTGGTATTAACGGAGTAGAGCGACCTGGAATCGTTCACCGTATTGATAAAGATACCTCAGGCTTATTAGTCGTATGTAAAAATGATGTCAGTCATCGCGATTTGAGTCGTCAACTCGCAGAAAAAACAGTAACAAGAAAATATGTTGCTATTTGTTCAGGAGTCATTCCGCACAATTTAGGAAAAATTGATGCCCCACTTTCAAGAAATCCGAACAATCGCCAACAGATTGCTGTTGTTGATGGTGGTAAAGAAGCAGTAACGCATTTCAAAGTGTTAGAACGTTTTCGAAACCACACATTAGTTGAGTGTGTACTTGAAACAGGTAGAACGCATCAAATTCGTGTACATATGCAATATATTGGATATCCAGTATTAGGGGACCCAATTTATGGTCATAAAAAGACTGTTTCAAACCAAGGACAATTTTTACATGCGCAAACATTAGGATTTGTACATCCAAAAACAAAAGAGTATTTAGAGTTTTTTGCTCCACTTCCACAGTATTTTAAAGATATGATTGAAGAACTAAAAAAATGAGTGTCAATATACACTCATTTTTTTAAAAACTGATGGGTTTTTTAACTCCTTGTAGACGTTTTAGAATGACTTTCGCACGTTCGTAATTGGAAAAATTTAATTTTCCAATGTTGTGCAAAACACCTAATCCTTTTTCAGATAAAATATCAGCAATTTGTTTATCAACTGCTTCGCTCGCACCTTTTAAAAGTGTGAACCCATGTTCTTTGGATAAGGCATTCATTTGTTTTAAAAACGCATAGCGGGCAAGAATGGACGCAGCTGCGATTGCTAAATGAACACTTTCCCCTTTTTGAACGGTTTCGATGTTGGAAACCACATGAGGATGTTTTGAAATATATTCTAAATACTTTTCTTTTGGAACAAATTCATCGACTAAGATGGCATCGACTTGGTCTTTCTCTTTATCGATTTTCTCAAGTAGACTGTTGATTACCGAGTTATGTAACAAAGCTTTGATAATATTTAGGTTTACCTCCCCTTCTTGATACATCGCATTGTACTTTTGATTTGACAATACCATGATGCTATAAGGAGATATCGATGTAATTTTGGAGGCAAGAGAGATGATTTGGGAATCTTTTAATAGTTTTGAATCTCTAACACCAAGTTCTCGTAAGGTTTTTATTTGTTCTTTCTTGACATAACAAGCAGCGACAACTACTGGTCCAAAGAAGTCACCCGTGCCAACTTCATCGCTTCCTATCACACTTAACTCACTGTAGTGATCGTTTGGCAAGGTCTCTTTGATTGACTCAGTAGGTAGCGAAAACTTTTCTGCCCAAAGCATATATTCACTGTCTTCGTTCTTTCCTTGGAATAAAATCGTCTCTGTTTTGTAGATCGTAATATTTACTCTATTGAATTTTGCACGAAATAGTGTATAATCATTAGTAGGCGGAACTTCGTAACCACGATAATGTTTTATGACTTTTTCTATTTGTGATTTGGTTGCCTTAAAACTATGACTCACGACATTTCCTCCTTTTTCGATTGTTTATTACTTAGGTATATAACCATTATACCACATTTTTTCTTTTTCTACCATCTATTTATTGAAAGGCACAATTTTATGGAAAAATATTTAAGGTTACTTGAACTTGATCAAGTGTTAGAAGCAGTAAAAACCAAAGCCATTATGGCAAAAACACAAGAATTGATTGGTTCTATCAAACCAACTAGTGATCAAATGATCATTGAACAGATGCTAACCGAAACCAAAGATGCAACGGTCATACTTTATCGGTTTTCCGATTTGCCAATCTATTTTGATTCTGATATCTCGCTCTTAGCCAATAAAGCAAGCAAGGGTGGCGTATTATCTTCAAATGAAATTTATGATGTCGTTCGGATGAATCACACGATCAAAGCAATTATAAAATTACAAGAAACGATTGTATCAAATAAAGTTAAAATTGATACCTTTGATTCTTATGTAGACCGTTTGATGATCGATCAAGTTCTACACGATGTAATTATTAAATCTATTGATTCCTTTGGTGAAATTTTAGATTCAGCGAGTCCACTACTCAAGCAGGCACGTACAAAAATCAAAAACCTTGAAAAAGACATTCGCAGTAAAATGCAAGAAATCATATCAAAACAAGCATCGATGCTTTCTCAAGCAATCATCACAGTTCGTAATGATCGCTTGGTAGTTCCGGTCAAACAAGAGTATAAAAACGTCTTTAAAGGAATTATCCATGATGAGTCATCATCAGGAGAAACCGTATTTATGGAACCTTCTAGTGTCTTTGAAAAGAACAATGAAATGTTTAAGGCAAGAGAAGATGTGAAAAAAGAAGAGTATCGTGTATTAAAAGATCTTTCTAATCAAATTGGCGACTCTGTTGGTATGTTAACCGATTCTTATCTAACAATTCTTGATCTCGATTTCATTTTTGCGAAAGCAAAGTACGCAATCGAGATTCATGCGAATAAACCTCGTATCAACCAAGAGGGAATCATGGATCTCATACAAGCAAGGCATCCACTTTTAAAGGTTAAAAAAGTAGTTCCAAATACCGTAACCTTCGGCAAAGGATATCAAGGTATTATTATTACCGGGCCAAATACAGGTGGAAAAACGGTATTATTAAAAACCGTTGGATTAATTGCCTTAATGGTAAAGTGCGGACTATTGGTTCCATGTGACGAATTGAGCAATGTCATGATCTATGATCAAGTGTTTTCGGATATTGGAGATGAACAAAGCATTGGTCAAAACTTATCGACCTTTTCTTCGCATATGACGAATATTATTCATATTCTCAATCACATTACACCGCACTCACTTGTTTTGCTTGATGAGGTAGGATCTGGTACTGACCCAAAAGAAGGGTCAAGTTTAGCGATTGCTATTTTAGAATATTTGCTCGCGAATCGTGTTATGTTTATTGTTACAACCCACTATTCGGAATTAAAGGCATATGCATACAACTCTGAAAAAGTAATCAATGCGAGTGTTGAGTTTAGTGTTGAGACGCTTTCCCCAACGTATAAGCTACTTCTTGGTGTGCCAGGTCAGTCCAATGCTTATCGCATATGTGCTTCGTTAGGATTAAAGCCAGAAATCATCGAACAAGCATCGAGTTATCAATCAATTAGCGATACAAACATTCAAACTATGATTTCAAAGTTAGAGAATCAATCTTATGAACTAGAGTTAAAACTAAAAGCTGTTGAAAAAGAGAAACAAGAATATATCAAGTTAAATGAAACTTTTTTACAAGGCGTTCAAACGCAAGAAAAAGAAAAATCACTCTTGATTCAAAAAGCGAAGTCGGAAGCACAAGAACTAATCATCCAAGCAACAAAGAAGGCAAAAGAGTTGATCGCAGAACTTGAAACCATGAAAGATAGAGAAACAAAGTTTCATGAAATAGCTAACATGAAATATCAGTTAAAACAACTCAATGCAACAGAAGAAGTAACCATCGATCAAGAAAATCATGAATTTGTTGTCGATGACTTTGTCGAAGTCATTCCATATCAACAAACCGGACAGATTAAGAAAGTTCTAAAAAACAATCAATTTAGTGTTCAAACAGGTAATGTGCTGTTATCGGTAGAGGCAAAAAATTTAAGATGGATCAAAGATAAAATGGGTGAACCAACAAAAATAACTCCACAAAGTGTCTCAAAAGAACCTAAAATGCAAAAGCAAGTCTCCATTCGTCTTGATTTAAGAGGAGAACGTTATGAGGATGCATACATCTTGTTGGAGCGTTATTTAGATGATTGCATGTTAGCCAACTTCAAACAAGTGACAATCATACATGGTCATGGAACTGGAGTGATTCGAGAACTTGTCCAAACCGTACTTAAGAACAACAAACACGTCAAGAGTTTTCGATACGGAATGGGAGGAGAAGGTGGCGTTGGTGCTACAATCGTTGAATTTCATTAAAGCAAATGGATTGTAAAACAAAATTAAATATGATATTATAGAAACGAATTAATTAGGGAGGAAATAATAAATGAAAATCTTAAAATCAGATGAATTTAAAGGTGCTATTAGTGGAGATTTGGTGTTAATTGATTTTTACGCGGATTGGTGTATGCCATGTAAAATGATAGCTCCAATTTTAGAACAAGTTGCAGAAGAAAAAACAGGATTCCAAATCTATAAGTTAAACGTAGATGACAACGGACCAATTGCTATGCAATACAATGTTAGAAGCATACCAACTTTAGCAATCTTCAAAAATGGAGTGGAAGTTGACCGTAAATTAGGATTTATGTCAAAACCACAATTAGAATCTTGGTTAGCAAAAAATAAGTAATATGAGATAAAGGTAGACGTAAGTTCTGCCTTTTTTCAATGTTTAGCTTAGTTGATTCGATTCAACTAGATTTACTTGTTAACGCTTTCAAAAATGTTTGCTAAAGCGTCGATAGATATGATATAATGATTGTATCAAAATAAATAGATTTTTGGAGGTATCAAAAATGATCAAAAGCGATGTGATTGACAAAATCGATTTAGCCAAAAGTAATCTTAACCGTTTGAGCAAAGAGGAACGCCATCAGCTCGAACATGAATTTGAGACACAGTTTACATATCACTCTGTTTCAATGGAAAAAGGTAAGGTTACTTTTGAAGAAGTAAAAAGTTTTTTAGAAGGCAACTCAGCGGATCAGCAATATGTGAAAATTGCGACAAACCATTTAGAAGCGCTAAAATTCGTGAAAGAACATGTAGAGAAAGGCGTTCCACTTGATGAAGAGATTATCAAAGACATTCATCAAATCGTTATGAAAGACATTATGGTTGGAGGAGTATATCGTAACGTTGATATTTCAGTCAGAGGTTCTCTTCACACCCCACCAAATCATTTAAAAGTGTATGACCGTATGAAAAAAATGATGTTAACGTTAAGTGAGTTTGAAGGGACTGCAATTCAAAAAGCAGCTTACACCCATTTGCAACTATCTAAGATTTATCCGTTCCTTGATGGAAATGGTAGAACTGCAAGACTATGTTTAAACTATCAACTAATGTTAGCCGGGTATCTTCCAGTCATTATTCCAATGGAACTGAAAAAAGAGTATTTCGAAGCAATGGAAGAATTCAAATTAAACAAAAATCCAGAAAAGTTTGAACATTTGATCAAACAACTAGAAAATGATCAAATCAGACGTCTGATTTAATATCCATGATAAAAAGGTGCTATTTCTAGCACTTTTTTTTCAAAAAACTATGAAATGATTTGGAATTATGCTATAATTTTAACAAGTAGAAAGAAGGGACGTTATGCAACAAACAGAAGTTGGACGAAAACTCCAAATTATTAGTTACAAGCATAACGGTGAACTACATCGCGTTTGGCAACATGCGATTATGATACAAGAATTCGATGAATTCGCAGTATTGGTAAACGATCGTGCCAATGTAATAGATTCCGATGGTAGAAAATGGAAGACAAGAGAACCAGCTGTATGTTATTTCTTTAAGGAGCACTGGTTTAATGTAATTTGTATGATAAGAGGAAACGATATTTATTACTATTGTAATTTAAGTTCACCTTATGTGATTGATGAAGAAGGACTAAAGTATATTGATTATGATTTAGATGTGAAATTATTTCCAAGTGGAGATAGTGTAATACTAGACCGTGATGAATTTGACTTTAACAAAGTCGACTATCAATATTCGCAAGAACTGATTGATGTCATTGAACAAAGTTTACAACAGATTTTAACAAGAATTCAAAACAAAGAAGAACCATTTGATAAAAAATTCATTATGAAATGGTATGAAGTGTACAAAAACACATTAAAATAAGGAGAAACAAATGAAAGATCCAAGATTACAAACATTAGCAAAATCACTCGTTGCGTATTCTACAAATGTTCAACCAGGAGAACATGTATTAGTAAGAGGACACGCAAATGCACGACCACTCATCTTAGAAGTGATCAAAGCAATTCAAGATGCAAAAGCTTACCCCCACTTTCAATTATTAGATGATGAAATCAGTCGACAAATTTTAATGCAAGTCAACAATGAGTATTATGATGTCGCGGCGAAATGGCGTGAACAACAATTCTCTGATATCCAAGCATCCATTAGCATTTACTCAGAAGACAATGATTCTGAAATGAGTGATGTTCCGACTGAAAACCGGATGTTAGCAGCAAAACGCCTTCGTCCTTCCAGTGAAATCTTGATGAAACGTAAATGGTGTTTGTTAAACTATCCAAGTTACGGACTTGCTCAAAAAGCTCAAATGAGTTATGAAAAATTCTTTGATTATTTAATAGATGTATGTACCGTTGATTATTCAAAAATGAATGCTGCCTTAAAACCACTAAAAGATTTGATGGAAAAAACAGATAAAGTAAGAATTGTTGCCCCAAATACTGACTTATCATTCTCAATCAAAGGAATCAACGCAGTGATTTGTGCAGGGAACTATAATATTCCGGATGGAGAAATCTTTACTGCACCTGTTAAAAACAGTGTCAATGGAACAATTACTTATAACACAATGAGCCCATATCAAGGGATCGTATACAATAATGTATCATTAACCTTTGAACATGGAAAAATCATTAAATGCAGTGCTGACAAAGACAACGAATCGTTAGAAAAAATCTTCAACACCGATGAAGGTGCAAGGTTTGTTGGTGAATTTGCGATTGGTGTCAACCCAATGATTCTGCACCCTATGGGAGATATTTTATTTGATGAAAAAATTGCTGGAAGTCTACATTTTACTCCTGGACAATGCTACGAAGGAGAAGCGGACAATGGCAATAAATCCGCAATCCACTGGGATTTGGTGTTGATCCAACGCTCAGAATATGGTGGAGGAGAAATTTATTTTGATGACCGATTGATCCGAAAAGATGGTATTTTCGTTATCCCAGAATTACTCGGATTAAACCCTGAAAACCTGATGAAAAAGGACTAATAATTTACACAAAAAAGATTTCCAAATATGGAAATCTTTTCAATTCTCGATTGTATTAACCTATTTATTTTGATATACTCATAAGTGGTGAGAAACATGCACAAAAAAGACCTCATTAACGCAGTTAAGAAAAATTCTGAACTAACAAAACGAGACATTAGCAGCGTAATCGATGCTGTTTTTGACGAAATTACAGCTTCCCTTGTTCGCGGTGAAAAGGTTGTAATCTCGAATTTTGGTACATTTGAAAAGCAAGAACGGAGTGGTTATATGGGATATCATCCTGTCACTGGTGAAACAATTGAAGTTGGCGAACATGCAAAGATTTCATTCAAAAGTGCCAAAGCATTAAAGGAACAAATCAATGATTAAAATTGATTTTAAGTTTATTGAATCGTTTTCCAATTATGGAACAGGAAATTCAGAAGATATCGTAACTGCGGTAATTAACAATGATTGTCTTTTTGTCATCAATTACCTAAATGAGGGTGGAGATATTCTCTTTGTCGATGACAAAAAAGAAACGTTACTACACAAAGCAACAAGAAACCATCACTACGAGATCATTGACATGTTAATTCGGCTTGGAATGAATGTCAATGCCAACAATACCCATTACGAAACTCCGCTCCACCAAGCGGTTCGTTTTAAAAATTCTGAAGCCGTGGAGTTGTTGTTGTTAAATAACGCCAATGTGAACGCAGTGAATAAGAAAAAACAAACACCACTTCATTTGGCTGTTACAACCGGAAAATTAGATATCATTGACTCCTTGCTAACCAAAGGAGCAAAAGTGAACTTTCCTGATGAAATCGGGATGAAGGCAATTCATTATGCTGCTAAGAATGGAAAACAAGAAGTAATCCGTCAGTTAATCAATGCTGGAGCATCCATTCTAGAAAGCGATGATCGTGGAAACACGCCACTTCATTATGCTTGTGAAAATGGATTATCAGAACTGATTACAAAGGTTCTTCGTCATACTGTGATTGTCGACTTTAAGAACATTTATGGGCAAACAGCGTTACATATCGCATGTGCAAACGCAAGCGTTGATGTCGTAAGAGCATTGGTTGCGAAAGGATATTCATTAGAGGCAAAAGATTCGCACGGAAAAGTACCTATCGATTATGCGATTGATGCACAAAAGTTCGATAATGCGGAAGTGTTAAAAGAAGTGTTTAATAGTAGTGAATACCGAAATCGTAAGCAAAAATTTCAATTTCACGAAGCAATTCGAAAAGGAAACATTCAATTAGCGATTAATATGATCGATTCTGTTGATATCAACGAACGCAACGACTATTTTGTGAAACCAATTTACTATGCGATATTAAGTGGAAATGTAAAGCTAGTTGAGGAACTATTAAAAAAAGGAGCTGAGATTGAAAATATCGACGCTTTGGGTCACTCTGCATTGTTGTTATCAATTTATTGCACTGACTTAAGAATACTTGAACTGTTACTCCAATCAAAAGCAAATCCAAATGAGTCATTTTATGATAGAACACCGCTATACCGAGCTATTATGAAAAATAATTTTGAATTGTTTGAACTGTTAATCAAACATGGTGCTGATATACTTCATATCGATAGTAAGTACCGAAGCCTATATTCGTATGCTCTCGAAAATGGAAATGATAAAATTATAGAAATATTCAATCAAAAAAATGCTAATCGTTTGGTGTAACGATTAGCATTTTTATTTTGTTTATTTGAAAAAAGGTAAGATGGAAGTTAGTTCAATGAACCCAAGTGTTGCGAGCATTGAAAATGCATTTTGGAAGAAATGAGCTATCATTGGGACAAAAATATTATTGTTTGCTTTTTTATAGATGAACCCTAATGCTGCTCCCATAAATAAATATGGAAGAATTTGTGCGAGTCCTAATAAAGACTCTTGTAAGGTAGAATCTCCTGAGAAGAAACTCGTTGCTTCAGCGACGATATGAATCGAAGCAAATAATAAACTGGATAATAAGATAATGACTGGGGTAGAAAATCGCTTTGTTCGCTCTAATCCATCAATCATCGCTTTACGAAAAATTAATTCTTCTACAATTGGTGCACCAAACAAGGTGACTATTACCATCAAGAAACCATAATCACTTCGGACCAAATTGATGATTTCCGTTTGATTGGCAGAATCACCTTCAATGCCAAACAAAATTAATATATACCCAGCAGCGACTGCTGCTAGTAAAATCAAGATCCATCCTAAGAAACCATGTAACAAAATCGTCGGAATCTGACCCTTTGTTTTTTCCCAATCAATTTTGATAAATGCTTTTAAAACGATGATAGATACGGTTGTAATTAAGATATACGTTAGCAGTTGTGATATTCCAGCAACAAAATGAATGTAGTCAACAGGTAAATTGTCAGGATCTATTGTTTGACCTGGATTAAGTATCACATAAAACATCCCTGCTAGCACACCGGAAACCAAGCTTCCAACCACGAATAAAATAAAATACAAGAAGATGCTTTTTTTCAGTGCGTAATAATCAAGGGTTTCTTCTACTGGTTTTGATACAATTTTTGCGCAATCATCACAAATGATGGTATCAGATTCATCTATGTAATTTCCACACTTTTTACAATACATAATGCACCTCGTTTTGAATTTATTGTATATGTATTATATCATATCATAAAGTAAAAATCTAAACATAGTTTATTTTCATTGAATTTTCATATATTCGCATTTCGAAATAGGAAAATCCTTGCTTGCACAATGAAAAAGTGGTATAATATTCTACGTAAATGAAAGAACGAGGGGATTACTATGATTAAAAAATCATTCGCCGTCATTGGGATTGGTCGCTTTGGCGAAAGTGTTGCCAGAGAATTGATCGCATTAGGTGCAGATGTTTTGGTGATTGATAATGATCAAGCGATTATTAACAAAATGTCATCGATTGCGACGTACGCAATGATTTGTGACTCAACCGATATGGATGCGATGAAAAACATCGGAATTCAAAATATCGACCACGTCATCGTCGGGATAGGGCATGATATTGAATCAAGTATTATGACTACTATGATTTTAAGCGAACTAGGAGTCAAACAAATCACAGTCAAAGTAGACAACGATTATCATGCAAAAGTAGTAGAAAAACTTGGAGCAACTGAAATCATTCGCCCAGAAACTCAAATTGGAAAACGCTTAGCACGACGTATTGTTTCTGATAATATCTTAGAATACTTAGAAGTTTCTACCACTCACGCCTTTGTTGAGGTGGTTGTAACAAAGGGATCAAAACTAATTGACATCCCATTGTCAGAACTTGATATTCGTAACAAATATGAAGTAAATATTATCGCTATACGCCATAAAGGTGAAATTGTCATTCCAAAAGCAAATGACCGTATTTTTGAAACCGATGAATTGTTTTTAATTGGAAGCAACAAGGCCATTGCAAAATTTAGTAATATGATGATTAAATAGAAGCTCACGCTTCTATTTTTGAAGTTACAGAATAAGGGGTATATATGAAGTTATTATTAGCAACCAGAAATGAAAGTAAGAAAAAAGAACTGTTAGCGATGTTACAAGGATTGCCCTATGATGTAGTAACATTAGAAGATTTAAAGGATAACTTCGATGTCATTGAAGATGGTTCTACATTCTTAGAAAATGCGATGAAAAAAGCATCTACATTTTATCATAGACACCATTTGATTACAATCGCAGATGATTCTGGTTTGGTTGTGGAAGCATTACATGGTGCACCAGGTGTATATTCTGCTCGTTATGCTGGAATTCATGGAAATGATTTGTTAAACAACCAAAAACTTTTGCAGACGATGAAACATATCAAAAACCGTAAAGCAAAGTTTGTGTGTTCCATTGTTTTATATTTTGGTAGCGATGAGTTTTATCACTTTAAAGGTGAAATGCATGGGTCGATTGGACATAAACTCATGGGTTCAAATGGATTTGGTTACGATCCACTCTTTGTCATTGATGGACTCGATCAAACGAGTGCAGAATTAGAACCAAGTGTAAAAAATAACATTAGTCATCGCGCAAAGGCGATGCAACAACTGTATACGTACCTAAAGGAGAGACAAAAATGATTGAACAGATTCGAAATCACGCAGCACGTATTTTAAATGTATCCGAAAAAGATCTCACTGTTGTTGGTCGTTTGCCTGGTGGAATGAGCAACTATACGTTTGTTGTAGAATCCAACAGCGAACAATTTGTGCTACGTGTACCTGGTGAAAATGCTCATGTATTTGTTGACCGAACTCTTGAACTTGCGATGTTAAACTTAGTAAAACCACTTAATATTACATCAACAACCACATATTTTGATATTGAATCTGGATTAAAGG
The DNA here is from genome assembly GCA_035362935.1 of Bacilli bacterium. Lineage (GTDB taxonomy): Bacteria > Bacillota_I > Bacilli_A > ML615J-28 > CAG-313 > DAOSEC01. Next base: position 42,258 of record DAOSEC010000007.1, read on the forward strand.
TAAGTAAATTTGTGAAGGGTACCTCATTACATCAAATCAAAGAGTATCCATACCAACAAGTTGCTGCTATCTTACATCAAATTCATGATTCTGGATTGGTTGCGAACAACGATTATAACCCACTTGTTAGACTTGAGGCATACCAAGCATTGAATCAAGACTTCTCATATCAAAATCCGGATGAATACTATTTGTTGAAACAACGCTTTTTATCACAATTTCCGTTTGTGGATTCATTCCCTAAAACACTATGTCATGGAGACTCTCAACCATCGAACTTTATTCTAACTGAAACTGGTGATTTGTTAATTGTTGATTTTGAGTTTTCTGGAAATAACGATCCGTTTTATGATATTGCATGTTTTGGTAACATCGATATGGCTTCGGCTGTTACATTACTTCCAGTTTATTTGGGTAGAACACCATCGAGTATGGAGTGGAGAAGACTATACTTATGGCGAGCATTCCAATGCTTACAATGGTATAATGTTGCTGTATACAAGCATATGATTGGACTTTCAGAAAAACTTCATATGAATTTTGAACTGATTAGTCAAAAGTACTTAGAAAAAGCAAAATACATGTTAGATCAGGCTGATACATTTTGTAAATAAACTGTGAGTTGTGAAAATAGATGATAATTTTTCACAAAGTAGTTTACTTTTTGATTTTTATATAGTATAATTATTAAGGAATTTTAAGCGTGAAGGGAGGGACCAAAGAATGCCTAAAACCGTTGTTCGTGATAATGAATCAATCGAAGATGCTTTAAAGAGATTTAAACGTGATGTATCTAGATCAGGTACCCTAGCTGAAGCACGCAAAAGAGAACATTTCTTAAAACCAAGTGATGTTCGTAAAATGAAAAAAAGAGCTGCTAAAAAGCAAGGATTCAGAAAACCATAATCGAGAAAATAGTCTATGAGGTATCATAGACTTTTTTTAACTTTTCTTTTCTATCTATCGTTCCTATGATATAATTAATATTGTTAAAGGGGGTATCAGTTTGGAATACACCAGCATTTATACATTTGCTGACTCATCGATTGAAAGAAAAATCATTGGGCCAAATAACAAACATTTAAACTTGCTCGCTGAAGAGTTTCGTGTTCATTTAATAGATGGGTTTAGTGAAATCAAAATGTCACCGTATAATGAGGCGATTGCTTCAAAAATAATAAATGTCGTTTTGATACTTTCTGAACTTGTTAAGAGAAATGTATCATTTGGTGAACGGGATGTCATTAGCATAGCAAATACAATCGACACGTATGGTTTTGATGAAATTTTAAATCTATATACAAATAAACTTACGATCGTAAATACCTATGAAGGAAAAGCAATTTATCCAAAAACAATCAATCAACTAAGTTACATCAATGCCTTAAAGCAGTATGATTTGGTGTTTTCAATCGGACCAGCAGGAACAGGAAAAACCTATTTGGCTGTGTTATATGCGATATCTTTGTTAAAAAGTGGACGAATCAAAAAAATTGTGTTAACAAGACCCGCAGTAGAGGCTGGGGAAAAGTTAGGATTTCTACCAGGAGATCTAAAAGAAAAAGTAGATCCGTATTTGATTCCAATTTACGATGCACTATACGAAGGATTGGGAAAAGAAACAACCGAAAAATTGATTGAAAAAGGCAACATTGAAATAGCACCACTCGCTTATATGCGAGGACGTACGTTAGATAACTCATTTGTCATCTTAGATGAGGCACAAAATACAACTAGGCAACAGATGAAAATGTTTTTGACACGGTTAGGATTTAATTCTAAAATGGTTATCACAGGAGACATTACCCAAATTGATTTACCAAACCGGTTAGCAAGTGGACTAGTAGAAGCGATTGAACTACTCAATGAGTTGGGTTCAGTTAAGATTGTCTCATTTAACAAACATGATGTGATGCGTCATCCAATCGTTCAAAAAATCATTGAAAAGTATGAGGGATTTGAAAATGGGCATTAAGTTAAACATTATCAATCAATATGGTGAAATTGATTTACCAATCAAAAAATTGGCTAAAGGCCTTGCGAAACGCATCAATGCATTTGAACGATTATCAAAACGACATATTGTTAGCATCATTTTAGTGAACAACGAAGAAATCAAACGAATCAACAAAGAATATCGAAAATTAGATGTCGAAACCGATGTGATATCTTTTGCATTAGCGGATGATCTCGATGAATATCCATATGAACTTGGGGATATTTTTATCAGCATTGACAAGGTATATCAACAAGCACAAGAATATGGTCATTCTAACGAACGAGAATTAGGATTCTTGATTGTTCATGGTATTCTACATTTGTTAGGATATGACCACATAACCAAAGAAGAAGAGACTGCAATGTTTGAAATTCAAGAACAAATATTGCGTTCGTATGGATTAGAAAGGAAATTATAGATGGATCAATTATTATTTAAAGAAGCGAAAATCGCATATGAAACAGCATATGCTCCCTATTCAAAATTTCATGTTGGAGCAGTATTAAAATTAAAAAACGGCACAATGATTCGCGGATCAAACATTGAAAACGCATCGTTTGGACTCACCAATTGTGCAGAGCGAAGTGCCTTATTTGCTGCTTACTCACAAGGAGTAAGGAAACAAGACATCGAATGCATTATGGTGATTGGAAGCACACCAGAACCAATTTCTCCATGTGGAGCTTGTAGACAGGTGATGAGCGAATTGATGGATGCGAATGCAACTGTTATTTTAACCAATCTTGAAGGTAAAACAAAGACACTAGCCAATAAAGATTTGTTGCCTTATGCGTTTACCGAAGGAGATTTAAGCGATGAATAGTACTACATTCAAGTCTGGATTTGTCACAATTGTTGGTCGTCCGAATGTTGGGAAATCAACGTTTCTTAACCATGTGCTTAAGACGAAAATTGCGATTACTTCCGACAAGGCACAAACAACACGAAATAAGATTCAAGGGATTTATACAACCAAAGAAGAACAAGTGATTTTTATCGATACTCCTGGTATTCACAAACCTCTTCATGAACTGGGTAAAATGATGAACCAAATGTCATTATCTAGTTTACATTATGTAGACTTGGTACTCTTTATGGTGGATGCGACGCAGAAAGCCGGTGCAGGTGATCAGTTTATTATTGATGAAATCAAAAAGGCAGATGTTCCAACGATTCTTGTATTGAACAAAGTTGACATGTGCAAAGACATCAAGCGATTAAATGAAGACATTGAAACTTATAAAGCTCTTTATCCATTTGTTGGTGGAATTACGATCAGTGCCAAAGAAGACTTTAACATTGATAAATTATTAGAAATGGTAACTAACGAATTGCCTGTTGGACCAATGTATTATCCACATGATCAAATTACGGATCACCCCGAACGATTCATTGTTTCAGAGTTGATTCGCGAAAAAGTTTTGCAACTAACCAAAGAAGAAGTTCCACACTCGGTAGCGGTTGCGATTGAGAGTTTTAAAGTAGATGAAGAAAATTCAAACCGAATTGATATCATGGCAGTGATCATTGTCGATCGTCCTTCTCAAAAAAAGATTATCATTGGCAAGGGTGGAAGTTTAATCAAAGAAATAGGAACACTTGCTCGCAAAGACATTGGACTGTTTCTTGGTGCCAAAGTTCATCTAGAACTTTGGGTTAAAGTGGAAGAAAACTGGAGAAACAAAAAATCACACCTAAAAGATCTTGGTTATAATCTAGAAGAATATTAAGGTGATTTATGCTACCATTTGAGGGAATCATTATCAAATCCATGCCGTATTTAGAACAAGCAAAAATTGTTACGATGCTTACTCCAAGTGGAAAAGAACGTTTCATCATTCGAGGAGCAAGTAAGATAAAAAGCAAGAATCGAGTGATTTCACAAGTGCTGATGCGGTTATCGTTTCAAGCAAGTGCGAAAGGATCCCTTAAAACTTTGACTGAATCAGAGATTTTAGATAGTTATGATATCATCAAAGACAATTATGACAAAATGCAAAGTGTCTTCCCTATCTTAGAAAAGTGTGACCATTTTGCTGAACAAGTAACCGATACTCAAGTATTTTATGCATTTGTCAAATCAATGCTTGAGTTATTAAAGGATAGTCCACATCATCATAGTTTACGTAATTTGTTTGAACTAAAACTTACCTATCTATTAGGAATTGGACCACACTTTGCTTCTTGTACCAATTGTGGGAAAGAAGAAGGATTGCAATTGGTCCCACACGAAGGTGGTGTGTTGTGCTCAAGTTGTATCAAGCCTTCAATGAGTACAACGAGTTTACAAATGACACAGTTAGTCAAATATTTGTATCTAATTAAGGTGGAAAAAATCACAAATGAATTTTTAGCAACAGTCGACCCATTCGCAAATGAAATTGAAGAATTGATCGATTTGTATTATGTAGAGTTTCTCGGATTTACAAGTATGAGTAAAAAAATAGTAAAGCAAATGAATAAATAAGGTTCATTTGCTTTTTATTTTAAAAGCGTTTACGATGTCGATTTCTAAAAAAATAGTTGGTTTTCAACCTCATTAGTGGTATAATATCTATGTCTAAAATACAAAAGGAGGAATCACTTAAATGCTGTTAAGAAAAATTAAGGGCGTTCATCTTGATGGTCGTAAAGATATGTCGACTCAAGAACCAATTGAACCGTATTTAAATCCTGAATTTATATACATTCCACTTCTTGCACAAGCAACTGTATGTAAAGCATTGGTTCAAGTTGGCGATAAAGTCTTAATGGGGCAACCTGTTGCAAGACGTGACGACCGTTTCGCGCACAATCTCCACTCATCTGTTAGTGGAGAAGTTACTGGTATCAAGAAAATGTGGCATTCATCAGGTAAAATGATTGAAATGTTAGAAATCAAAAACGATTTCCAAGAAAAACTTGATCCATCAATTCGTTTGAACAATGACTTGGGAGAGTTGACTCAAGCCAAAATCGTAGAACGAGTGAAAAATGCAGGGGTAGTGGGTTTAGGGGGTAGTGGATTTCCAACATACGCTAAACTAACACCGACGGTTCCAATCAATGTCGTATTGATCAATGCGGCAGAATGTGAGCCATATTTAACTGCGGATTATATGTTAATTAAATCCGAAACAGATTGTTTAATGCGCGGTCTAACGTATACAATGAAAGCAGTGAGTGCTGAAAAAGGTATCATTGCAATCAAAAAAACCAAGCCAGCTGCAATTGCGGCAATCAATCAAGTATTGGCAAACTATCCAGGAATAAGTATTCATCAATTAGAAGATGAATATCCTGCAGGATGGGAAAAATACATTGTTGAAAAAGTATTAAATAAGACTTACGAACGTTTACCAAGTGAAGCTGGTGCGATTGTGAATAACGTGGCAACTGCGATTGCAATTTGTGATGCGGTTGAACAAAACATGCCATTAATTCACAAAGTGGTAACGATTACTGGGGAAGGTGTAAACCGTCCACACAACTTACTTGTTAAAGTTGGAACAAAAGTAAATGAGTTAATTGAGAAAGCTGGAGGGTATCGTGACCCTGAAGCAGATATGTACTTTATCGCAGGTGGTCCTATGACAGGAACATCCTTAATTTTTGATGAAGTGATAGTTAACAATAGTTTAGGAAGCATCATTGTAAAAGAACGTAAAGAAATATTGGTTAATCCAGCTTGTGTTGGATGTGGTCAATGTTCTGATGTATGTCCAGTCTTCTTAAATCCAATTGAAATCAAAACAACATTTGAAGCTAAAAATGTCGAATATTTGATTGAATTAAACGCAACAAAATGCATTTCTTGTGGATTATGTTCTTATATTTGTCCATCAAGAATTGAATTAACAGATGCAACGACTCGCGCCAAAGCGCTTGCAATGAAAGGATAGGTGGGTTACATGGCAGCAAAACGTTTTCCACTCGCAAAAGCACCCTATATTCGCATAGCAGATAACAAACGATATCGTACAGAAACACTTATGAGAGATTACACATTCGCTTTAATCCCAATCATTTTATTTGCATGGATTAAAAATGGATTACTCCCTTTCTTAAGTACAGACCCAATGGTACAAACATCATTCATTGAAATGATGTATCCATTGTTACTCGTTGGTGTTGGGGCATTGACAAGTTTCTTAGGTGAGGCGTTTTATTTCGCAGCATTTATGAAAAAACGTACTTGGAAAGAAGTTCAAGCAGAACTAAAACTTTCCTTCCCGTTAATCCCAGGAATTTTAGTAGGGATGATTGTACCACTTTATACTCCAATTTGGGTATTGGTATTAGGGGTACTATTTGCAAACATCATTGGTAAACTACTTTTTGGTGGATTTGGATACAATTTATTCAATCCAGCCATTTTAGGATATATCTTCATCGGAACTGCATTCACGGGTGTGATTACTGCAGCTGGTGGATACATGAATGCAACCGAAGCATTGGTTGTATCAGCAACACCACTTCAAAACTTTCAAGCAAATCCAGGTGCTGGAATCGAAACCATTGTTGGTCCATATGGAACAATGTGGGATTTCATTCTAGGAACAATTCCAGGATCGCTATCTGAAACAAGTGGTTTGTTAATCATCATTATGTTTATTTTCTTACTGGTTCGTAAAACAGTGAACTGGAGAGTTCCACTTATCTATGTTGGTACCGTATTTGTGTTAACATTAATCATTGGACTAATTCTTGGACACGGGTTATGGTATCCATTGTTTAATATCTTTAGTGGAGGATTGTTGTTTGGTGCTTTATTTATGGCATGTGAGCCAGTTACTTCACCAAACTCTCCAAATGGAAAAATCATTTTTGGGTTTGCATTAGGGATTTTAACCGTATTGTTCCGTTTAGTCGGAGTATTCCCAGAAGGTGTTGCAACATCCATTCTATTAATGAACTGTTTCACACCAATCATTGATCGCTTTGCTTCAAAATTAAGAGCTCAAGGATTTACAAGAAAAACATTAACTAAATATGCATTCCTTGCATTGTTCTTCGCACTACTTTCTGTATATACTGTTTACATGGCAGTTGAGAAAGCAAACACAAGCGAAGCAAATTTAATTGTGGAGGTGCGTGACTAATGAAACAATTTTTCACAAACAATAAATTAACATTATTATTAGGTCTTGCATTTATTCTTATTTTTGTTGTAAGCGGAGTGCTTTCAACAACATTCCAAAACGTTAGAGAAGAACGAGCAGATCGTATGACTTATCTACCTGCATATCCAAATGGGGAAAAACTAGTAGAACGTTCAAGTGAAGGTTTTATGTCTCAACCAGATGGAACTAAAATCATCAAAGCATTTGATGTGATGATTGGTAAAGAAGTTGTAGGTATGATTTATGTAGCAGAGGCGGAAGGTCGTAATGAAGGATTGCAATTTGCATTCGGAGTTGAAAAAGCAACCAAAAAATTATTAGGGTATGCGATTATCCAAAACAACGAAACTCCATCATACTTCCAACGTTTAACTCCTGCATTTTATGCGCAATTATCAAATAAAAACTTAGATGATGTCAGTTTTTCAATTAACTTAGTTAGTGGAGCAACGCAAAGCTCAACTGCAATCGAGAAAATGGTTAAACTAGTGCGTTTGCAATTCGGGAAAGACATTGGATGGGATGTTCCGTCTATCGCGGTTAACATTACATCAAAGAAACAAGATTTTTCAGATTTAACATCAGCCAAATATTTATACACATTTGCATATAATATTGATGGAACAGATTACACCAATGTTGTTACATTAGAACGTAATCAAGCAGCGAATCCTTATTATAAATTTGTATCTTCTACTGTAGAAGCGGATGAAGTATTACAAGGGTTGTTTGAACTAGAAGCATCAAAGGCAGAAAATAGAGTAAAAGCAACCATTATATCCGTAACAGGACTTAATGTAGTTGTATCAACACAAGGTTACGCAGGTGAAATTAGAGGAACTGCGACAATGAATGTGGATGGGTCCATCGCTTCATTTGTAATCACTCAAGAATCAGAAACATACTTTGAATTTGATCCTTATGATCCAATTCAACAATTACCTGGTGTCTATGTTACCGAGCAAGGTGATTTAGACAATGCACCATTATCAACTGGTGCAACCGTCACTTCAAGAGCGGTCAAAGAATTATTTAGAGCAGTACTTGCTTATGGAATGGAGGTTGGATTCAATGGATAAATTTCCTCAACCTTTAAAATTAGGTTTATTCTTATTTGTATTAGGATTGTTATGTGCAACCTTATTAGCGGTTGTCAATAGTTTCACAGCACCAGTCATTGAAGAAGCAAAAAGTGCACAGTTAGCAAAAACACTTGGAGATTTAAAATCAGGTGTGACATTTAAAGATGACACAAGTAGTTACACTCGTTTGAGTGGTGTTCGTAAAGTATATGGAACCTACGCTGGAGAAACGCAAAACGGTGTCATTTATCAAGTAAATATCAGCGGTTATGCTGGTGTTATCGAAGTCTTAATTGGATTTAATACCGATACTGATACCGTAATGGGACTAAAAGTATTGTCTCAAACAGAAACCCCAGGTATCGGAAGTAAAATTGTTGACTTTGATTTTGGTTTAAATAACAAACCATTTAATACATCCGATTTCAATATGATTAGTGGAGCGACCGTTTCGTCAAATGCAGTCAAAGCTGCAGTTGCGATTGCACAAGCTCAATATGCACAGGATTTTAACTAGGAGGTGGACAAAATGACTGAAGTGAAAAAAGAATCACAATGGAAAAATTTCGTCAAAGGTATTTTGTCAGAAAACCCTAACTTAGTCGCATTCCTTGGAATGTGTCCAACATTAGCGGTTTCAAGAACCGTTGAAAGTGCACTTGGAATGGGAATCGCGGTTGTGTTTGTACTTGTTATGTCAAATCTAATCGTATCTCTTATTCGTAAACTTGTACCAAACGAAATTCGTATTCCTGTATATATCGTAATTATCGCCACATTAGTAACCATTGTTGAAATGGTGATGGCAGCATACTTAGGTACACTTTATGAAACGTTAGGAGTATTTTTACCGCTTGTTGTTGTAAACTGTATCATTTTAGGAAGAGCAGAAGCATACGCTTCCAAAAACACTCCACTGTCATCAGTCGTAGATGCACTTGGTATGGCAGTTGGATTTACAATGACACTTGTTATTTTAGCGGTAATTCGTGAATTCTTAGGTACTGGTACCATTACAATATGGACCATTCCAAATGATATTGTTATCGATTTAACAGGGATTTATTCTGCGTTAAAATTAGCACCATCACAATTCTTCTTATCCCCTGTTGGAGCATTCTTAGTTCTTGGGTTGTTGGTAGGATCAATTAGTGCGGTAAGTTTAGATCGCAAAGCAAAAAGAGAAAAACTTGAAAAGAAAGCGGCGGTGAAGTAATATGAGAGATTTGATTACATTAGCATTTACTGCGCTTTTAATTGAGAATGTTTTGTTGTTCCGTTTCTTAGGAGTATGTCCGTTTTTAGGAGTATCAAAGAAGCGTGAATCAGCAATTGGAATGGGAATGGCGGTAATCTTTGTTATCGTGTTAGCCACAACCGTTTCTTGGTTGGTTTATTACTATATCTTAGACCAATTTGATTTGATCTATATGCGAACCATCGTGTTTATCTTTGTTATCGCATCGTTAGTTCAAATCGTTGAAATGTTTATGAAAAAAGTATTGCCTGCATTATACAAATCACTTGGAATTTTCTTACCACTCATCACTACAAATTGTGCGGTGTTGGGGGTAGCGATTTTAGCTGTTGATAAAGAATATAATTTCATCGAAATGTTAGTATTCGCACTTGCATCTTCAGCTGGATTCTTACTAGTTATGTTTATCTTTTCAGCGTTACGCGAAAAAATGGAATCTGCTCCTACCCCAAAAGGGTTTAAAGGAATTCCAATTGCGTTGGTAACTGCCGCTGTACTTGCGATGGTATTTGGACGCTTAGGAGGAATCATCTAATGTTGATTGATATTTTATACGCCGTTGGAACATTAGCCGGACTAGGATTGTTGTTAGGGGTTGTCATCGGAATTGTAGCGAAAGTGTTTCATGTCGAAGAAGATCCAAGATTTTCAACACTGTTAACGATGCTACCAGGATATAACTGTGGTGCTTGTGGGCATCCTGGTTGTGCTGGTTTAGCAGGAGCAATCGTTGAAGGAAAAGGAAAAGCAAATCAATGTAAGCCAATGAAGAAGGAAGATCTTCCAGCAATCGAAGCATACATCGCTTCTTGGCCAAAAGAATAAGTAAACTCATTAAGCAGCTCAAATCATGCAAGATTTGAGCTGTTTTTCTTTAAAATGAAAATGAATGAAAATCAGTGAAAATGTTTTCTGTTTATGAAAAAGATGTTGACTATTTTACAAAATAGCGTATAATATACTTGTCTTAAATAAATTATATATGGAGGTAAAAAGACAAATGTTCAAAAAACTTTTTTTAACTTTAATCCTTATCGTTTCTGTATTCGCATTAGCAGGATGCGATCAAAAACCAACTCCAACTGAAGGAACAGCTTACGGTTTAGTACATGGTTACTATGTAGGTGTTATTTCTGTTAACGTTGATGTTGATGGTAAAGTAACTGCTATGGACGTAGAAGAATATTTCTTACCTTACAGCTGGGCAAAAATCACTGCAGCTCAAGCATTAGACGGTGAAACATTACGCGCTGGTGCATTAGCCGTTGTTGGTTCAAGAGGAACTAACTACTATTCACAATTTATTAAAATTGGAGATAAAGTATTTGAAGGTTTCGTTACTGGAACAGCTCCAGCTCAAGGAATTAGCTACAGATCAACTGGTATTTCTCACTTAGAATCTTGGTTAAAACAAGAAGCAGCAGCGAAATGGTACGTTGACCAAATCGAAGCTGGAAACTTTGCAATTACTACTTCTAATGGAACAACTCATCCAACATGGGTAAAAGGAGCAGCAGATGCTTCTACAGCAGTTAGTATGACAAAAACTGCATCTGGATACTGGACTGTTGATGCTCCACGTTTAGGTTGGGTAGGAAACGTTGCAGCATTCAAAGCTGATATGATTGGTAAAGATTTATCACAAGTATTTGTTTACTCACGTGATGCAGCAGCAGCAGCTGGTTCTCAATTCTGGACAGTTAATGGTGTTGTTTCTGGTGCTACATGGTCAGATTATCCTGATTACTTACATTTAGCAATCCAAGCTTACAAAAACGCTAAATAATTCACAATTTTTTCAAATAAGAGTCATAAGAAGCAATTCTTATGACTTTTTATTTGCGTTAGTTTTAGTTGTCTTTTTAAACAAAGTAGTGTATAATACATATAAATACGTGCGATGATGAAAAAGAGTAGTTGAATTGTCTCTTCAAAGAGAGTCTAGGATGGTGAGATCTAGGCATAAGACATCAATGAATGGAGTTTTGGAGCACACTTTTTCACGAAAAGAGACTACCAATATTGGTGGTAAAAAGGGTGGAACCGCGGATTACATTCGTCCCTTTGCATGTGTGCAAAAGGGATTTTTATATTTTAGGGAGGATTATTGTATGAAACAAATGACTATGGAGCAACTTGTCAATTATTTAAAACAACTAGGATTCGTATATCAAGGGTCGGAAATCTATGGAGGTCTTGCGAATGCTTGGGACTATGGGCCACTTGGTGTCGAACTCAAAAATAACATCAAAAAGTTTTGGTGGAAGCGTTTTGTTCAAATGAGCGAATACAATGTAGGTTTAGATGCTGCAATCTTAATGAACCCAAAAACTTGGGTTGCAAGCGGACATGTTGGAGGATTTAGCGATCCTTTGATTGACTGTAAAAAATGTGGTGTGCGCTACCGTGCGGATAAATTAATTGAAGATGCAACAAGTGGGTTGGTTACAGGTGATGGTTGGACGAGCGAACAATTATCAAAATATATTGTTGATGAAAAAGTGAAATGTACATCTTGTGGGGCAAGTGATTTTACTGAAATTCGAAAATTTAACTTGATGTTTAAAACCAATCAAGGTGTGATTGAAGACGAAAAAAATACTGTGTATTTGCGACCGGAAACGGCTCAAGGGATATTTGTAAACTTTAAAAATGTTCAACGTTCTTCAAGAAAAAAAGTGCCATTTGGAATCGCTCAAATCGGAAAAAGCTTCCGTAATGAAATCACTCCAGGAAACTTCATTTTTAGAACAAGAGAGTTTGAACAAATGGAACTTGAATTCTTCTGTAAACCAGGAACAGATTTAGAATGGTTTGATTACTGGAAATCCTTTAGTGTAGCATTCTTAAAAGAAATTGGATTAAAAGAAGAAAAAATCCGTACCAGAGATCACGACAAAGATGAACTATCACATTATTCGAATGCAACAACTGACATTGAATTTGAATTTTTCTTTGGATGGGGAGAGTTATGGGGAATTGCAGACCGAACCGATTATGATTTGCGCGTTCACCAAGAACATTCCAAACAAAATCTTGAATACCTAGATCCAGATGACAATTCAAAATATTTGCCATATGTCATCGAACCATCGATTGGAGTCGAACGTTTGTTACTCGCAGTTATCATGAGTGCCTATGAAGAAGAAACACTAGAAAACGGAGAAACTAGGGAAGTATTGCGATTTGTTCCTGAGATTGCACCATATAAGATTGCTGTATTACCACTTGTAAATAAGTTGAAAGATGAAGCAACAAATGTATATAAATTGTTATCAAAACACTTTATGTGTGATTATGATACCTCAGGTACAATTGGAAAACGATACCGAAGACAAGATGCAATTGGGACTCCATACTGCGTGACGATTGATTACGATACACTAAGTGATAACACTGTTACCATTCGCGATCGTGATACGATGGAACAAGTAAGAGTGAATATTAGTGAATTGTCCAAATATTTTTTCACAAAACTAAATAAATAAAAAAGTAAAAATAGAATAATTTGAGAAATATATATATAGGGGGAGTGATTATGGCTGACTTATCTCACATTTTTGATGCTATTTTAGAAAAAGTGGAAATTGTCGATGTCATTAGCAGTTATCTTCCCTTAGAAAAGAAGGGCAAGAACTACTTTGGTGTTTGCCCTTTTCATAACGATACCAATCCTTCGATGTCGGTATCACCAGAAAAAAAGATCTATAAATGTTTTAGTTGTGGAGCAAGCGGAAATGCAATATCGTTTGTTCAAAACTACGAACACATTACGTTTTTAAAAGCTGCTAAAAAGCTAGCAGATCAAGTGAATGTTGAGTTAGTACTTGATGAGGCTAGAAGCGATGGACCAAATTTTACTCGTTATTATAAAATTATGCAAGAAGCGGTAACGTTTTATAAATTTTATTTACAAAACACCGAAGAAGGCAAAGATGCTAGAACGTATTTAGAAAAACGTGGAATTGGAGAAGAGATTCTAAAAGAGTTTTCGCTTGGATTATCTTCGAGTGAACCAGACTATTTAAACAAAGCATTGACGAAAATGGATGTCACGTTTGTCGATCAAATGGAGTTAGGACTCATTAAATCAAATGGAGTCAATTATTACGATTCCTTCCGTGATCGAATTATGTTTCCGATCCATGATTTAGATGGTAATGTTGTTGGACTCAGTGGACGAATCTACAAACAAAAAGACAATGAACCAAAATATGTCAATTCTCCAGAAAATATGATTTTTCACAAAGGAAAAGTCTTATACCACTATCATCAAGCAATGCCACATATTCGTAAGCTCAATAAAGTGTTTGTCTTTGAAGGATTCATGGATGTCATCGCTGCATTTAAAGCTGGTGTTGAAAACACGGTTGCTTCGATGGGAACAGCACTTACACTAGATCACGCAAGAGCACTCAAAAAGTTGACTTCAAATGTTGTTTTATGTTTTGATGGCGACCAAGCTGGGATTACAGCAACCAAACGTGCGATTCCAGTGTTACGAGGATTTAATTTATCAATAGAAGCTGTCTTACTACCAGACAACTTGGATCCAGATGATTATTTAAAGAAGTATGGGCCAGAAAAACTACGTTTGTTTTTACAAGATCAAGCGATTAATGTTGTTGAATATTTATATCGCGTTTCTAAGAAAAACTTAGTTGTAGAAGATGTTTCTAGCATTGAGCGTCACAAAGAAGAAGTGTTTTCTGTGTTAAAAGCAATGAATCAAACTGTGACAACCGAAGTTTATTTGCAACGTTTAGCAAGCGATACAGGTGTCAGATATGCAACCCTTCAGGATGAGTTTGATCAAAGCAGTAGTAGAGAATTTAAAGTTGACACGATTGTAGAAGTCCCTAAAGAACCAGTTCCAAAACGAAGAACGTCCGTTAAAGGAATGTATTTGAACGCAGAAAAAGACTTGATTCACCATATGCTTTATTCCTACGACTATACAAAACACATTAAAGCTGAACTTGGTACTCATTTTGTGACACAAGTTGGGCTTGATATCATGTGCAACATTAAAGACATTTATGACAAAGATCCATCAATGCCATATGAAACCTTAATATCAGAGGTAGAAAAAAAGTTAACACCAAATGAAGTGGATTATTTTCATGAGATTACATCACGAAAAAGGATCAAGGAAGCAAATCGTAAACTAGTTGAAGATTGCTTGGTTCAAATTAAGAAAAATTACGATATCGATAAGCAGATTGAAGATATTAAAGTGAAGATGTCAGAAACTTCAGATGAAGTCAAAATTCATCAATATTCTGAGCAATTAAAAACATTAAAAAATAAATTAAGAAAGTGAGAATCTATGTTAGAAGAATTAATCATTCGTAAAGTAGAAGAACTGAAAGAAAAAGGGAAGAAGAATGGATTTTTAAGCGTAAAAGAAATCACATCTATTCTAGAAGAACCTACCGAGGAAGTATTAGATGAGGTGATTCACACACTTGAAGAAGCCGGGATTGATGTTGTGAAAGACAGTTCGGAAAAAGATGAATCTTCATTTACCGAAGATACCATCGAAATCGATGAAGATTTGGATGTGTTTCTAGATGATGACATTGAGATCGATGAAGAGTTCGAAGAATTTTCATCTGCGATTGAAAATGAAATCAAAACAAAAGACTTTGAAACGTTTCCTTCTGTTCCACACCAAGCCGATGATCCCGTTAAAATGTATTTAAGAGAAATTGGTCAAATTGATTTACTCAATACAACCCAAGAACTTGATTTATCAAGAAGTGTGCAAGAAGGTATTTTAGCAAGTGAACATCTTGAAAAATGTCAAAAAGAAAACATTTCTCTAACAAATAGTGAAGTAGCTGAACTTAGAGAAAAGATGGATCAAGGTGAGTTTGCGAGAAACATTTTGATTGAATCCAATTTACGACTGGTTGTATCGATTGCGAAACGTTATTTAGGACGAGGACTTCCATTTCTTGATTTGATTCAAGAAGGAAATATGGGGTTAATCAAAGCAGTTTATAAATTTGACCCAACCAAAGGGTTTAAGTTTTCTACCTATGCAACTTGGTGGATTCGTCAAGCAATCACAAGAGCAATCGCAGATCAAGCTAGAACGATTCGTATTCCAGTTCATATGGTGGAAACCATCAATAAACTAGTGCGAATTCAACGCAAACTGGTTCAAGAAAAACGTCGCGAACCAACTCCAGAGGAGATTGCTGCGGAAATGAAGATTTCAGTTGAGAAAGTTCAACAAATTCAAAAAATAGCTCAAGAGCCGATTTCGTTAGAATCACCGGTTGGAGAAGAAGATGATTCAAATCTAGGAGATTTTATTTCCGACCCAGATGTGATGAATCCGCTTGAGTTTACTGTAGAGGCATTGTTTAAAGAAGAAATCAATACCGTGTTACAAACACTTACTCCACGTGAAGAAAAAGTAATCCGTTTGCGTTTTGGATTAGATGATGGAAAAGCAAGAACGCTAGAAGAAGTTGGTCGTGAGTTTGGCGTAACCAGAGAACGCATTCGTCAAATCGAAGCAAAGGCAATTCGTAGACTTCGCCATCCGACAAGATTAAAACGATTATCACAACACAAATAGGAAAAAAAGTTGCTTAACAAGCAACTTCTTTTTTCATAAATGGAAAAGCTATGGTATAATGAGGTGGGTGAAGCAAATGAAATTATCAAAACGATTAACACAAGCGTTACACTATGTTTCCAATCACCATCGTTTGATTGACGTAGGAAGCGATCACGCGCATTTAGCAATCAAGGCAAGCGAAGAGTATGGAGTCAAATGCATCGCAATTGACAATAAAATTGGTCCATTTCAAAAGTCGCTAACAAATGTGCAAGCGAGTGGATTGAATCATGTCATCGATTGTAGGTTACAAGATGGGTTAACAACTTGCGATGAAACCTATGAAGTCATCTCGATTTGTGGAATGGGTGGAATCTTGATTTGTGATATTTTAGATCATCATGACGCATCACATTCCATACATTCTCATTATCTTGTTCTTCAACCAAATACCCATATTGATGTGGTGAGACGCTGGCTAAACGACCATAAATTTCGGATTCTCGAGGAAACCATTCTCGAAGAAAACAAGAAGTTGTATGAAGTAATCTATGCAACCTACGACCAAACGGTAGAACCGCTCGAAGAAATTGATTTGCTTTTCGGTCCAAAATTAAGAAACGAAAAACACCCATTGTTCCTAAAAAAATATGAATCGCTTTTATTATTAAAAAAAGAAGCACTGAAAAACATTAACCAAGATGCAACAAATCTAAGAAATCAGCTCATAGATGAAATTGCAATGTTAGAAAGAGGTCTTTATGAAAATTAAACAATTGGTTCAATTTTTAGATAAGCGTTATAATATAGATGTATGTGATGAGATTGACTATGGTAAGTTAGGACTTCAAATTGGGGATTTAGATGTCGAATTAACGTCCGTATTGTTAACCTTAGATGTCACAAATGATGTCGTAGACGAAGCAATCAAACTTGGTTCAAACCTCATTATTAGTCATCATCCTGCTATTTTTAATCCAATGCTACGATTTACAGAACAATCAAAATCATCAAAACTCCTTCGTAAACTCATTCAATCAAACATTAGTGTCTATAACATGCACACAAATTTAGATCTGGCTGTGGGTGGAGTAAACGATGCATTAGCTGATGTATTTGGTCTAACAAACACGAAAACGATTGATACTGGGACGCCTTCAGGAAACTATATTCGGTATGGAACAATCGTTCCATCTACCTTAAAAGACTATGCCAATAAACTCAAGCAAGTATGTAATATTCCTGTGGTAAAGGTGTTAGGGAATCTAGAAAAAGAAGTGAGATCCGTTGCGATTTTAGGCGGTGCAGGATCGGATATTATGTATCAAAATCAAGCCATACTGCTTCAAGCAGATGTCTATGTAACAAGCGAAATCAAGCATCACGAAGCAATGTACGCGAATCTCGCGGGTTTAGCAATGATTGAGGTCCCACACAGCGCTGAGTTTTTCTATCATAAGAACGTATCAAAAGAACTAACAGAGTTTGGTGTATTTGTTTTTGTCACCAAGACAAAAATAGATCCATTTATCTATGTATAACAATAAAAAAAGAGGAATCAAACATTCCTCTTTTTCTATATGACTTACTATTCTTCGATGATACAATCAACAGGGCATACTTCTTGGCATGCTCCACAGTCGATGCAAAGACTTGGATCGATTACGTAGATTTCACCTTCAGAGATGCAATCAACAGGGCATTCAGCTGCACAGCTTCCGCAAGCGATACATGTATCAGTTATAAATCTTGGCATAGTAAACCTCCCACTTTTTAAATTACACTCATATTTTACCATATATTTTATAAATGTAAACCTTAAATTTATGAAAATACACTGAAAATCTTAAGTAAACGTTTTTACAAGAATGGTTATAGAAATAGAATAGATTTTACTTGTCAAATTCATTGTTTTTTAGTAAAATATGAGAAGTTAAGGAGTGATTAATATGATGCAAATCGCAATTTGGTTGTTTGTTGTATTACTTGTTGTAGCTATTTTAGTAGGTGGAGTTGTTGGATTCTTTATTTCTCGTAAAATTATGATGAAGTATTTAAAGGATAATCCTCCAATCAACGAAAAAATGGTACGCGCAATGTTAATGCAAATGGGAAGAACACCTTCTGAAAAACAAGTACGCCAAGTAATGGCTTCCATGAACCAATATAAATAAGAATAAAAAAATTGAAGATTTAATGTATCTTCAATTTTTTATTTTACCAATTTATTTTTCGTTCGGTATTTTCTTGAATGCGTTTGATGTTTTCTTTGTGTCTTATGATGATTAAAATGTTTATTAGGAGGGCAGCTCCTAAGAAATAGTAATCAATTGCTTCGATTTTCCAGAATATTGCGAGTAATAACGCAACAAACACAGCGATCAAACTCGCAAGTGAAACGTATTTTGAAAGTCGTACGACTAAGAAGAAGACCCCAATGACGATTACAAAGAAGAGTGGATTATAAGCTAAGACAACACCAGCACTCGTTGCGACTGCTTTTCCACCTTTGAATTTTGCGAAGATTGGAAAGACATGTCCTAAAATTGCTCCAATCCCATAGATAAGAGGATTTAGAAGTGCGTGTTCTGTCGGATCGAAGATGTGGAAGATGGTGAACAAACTAATGACGATAAATCCTTTTAAAGCATCTAAAATGAAAACAACGACTCCCCATTTTTTTCCTAAGACTCTACCAGCATTCGTGCTTCCCATATTTTTACTACCATGTTCTCTAATATCAATACCTTTTACCCATTTTCCGATTACCAAAGCAGAAGGAAATGATCCAAGCAAATAAGACAAAATAAGCAAACCAATTTTTATAAACATGAGTGAAAACCTCCTAGTTTGACCATGCTATATTATACACTAGAATACATTAAAAATCCAGTTCTTTTGATAATACAATTTTAAACATATTCAAATATTATTAATGAATATGTAGATATTCGAATAATAAGTGTTTCAATTTAGTTAATTATATGGTATAATATAAATAGAAGAAATGTTCATGAGGTGAATGGTATGCCAACTGTGAAACAAAATATATACAATGAAGATTCGATTCAAGTCTTACAAGGATTAGAAGCGGTTCGTAAACGCCCTGGGATGTACATTGGATCAACCGATGCGAAAGGCCTCCATCATTTAGTATGGGAAATTGTAGATAATGCAATTGACGAAGCTTTAGCTGGTGCATGTACCCAAATCGTTGTTAAAATTCACCAAGACAATTCGGTCGAGGTAAGTGACAATGGACGAGGAATTCCAACAGGAAAACACAAAACTGGAAAACCTACGCCAGAAGTTGTTTTTTCGTCGCTTCATTCCGGTGGGAAATTTGACGAAACAGGTGGATATAAAGTAGCTGGAGGGCTACATGGCGTTGGATCAAGTGTGGTTAATGCATTAAGTGAATACTTAGAAGTTACCATTCATCGTGAAGGAAAAATCTACTATCAAAAATTTTCAAATGGTGGAAAAACCATTCATCCACCAAAATCATTAGGAGATACCAAAAAAACGGGAACCATTGTTCACTTTAAACCCGATGCCCTTATTTTTTCATCGACCATTTTTGACTACAAAACAGTTTCAACCAAATTAAAAGAATCTGCTTATTTAATCAAAGGGTTGCGAATCGATTTGATTGATTATCGAACGGATACTAAGGAAAGTTTTCGGTTTGAAAATGGAATCGTTGAATTTACTAAAAATTTAACACAAGGAAAAGACTTGCTTCACGAAACTGCATTTTTCGCAGGCGAATATGGAAAAATATACGTGGAAGTCGCACTTCAATATTGCGACAAAACTTACAATGAAAATATTTTATCGTTTGTAAATAACATCAGGACGCGGGATGGAGGAACCCATGAAACTGGTTTGAAAGCGGCATTAACTCGCGTTTTTAACGAACATGCACGTCAAATCGGATTACTCAAAGACAAGGATGAAAACTTAGATGGTTCAGATATCCGAGAAGGAATGACCGCGATTATCTCAATCCGTGTCCCAGAAAAACTATTACAATTTGAAGGACAGACCAAATCAAAACTTGGAACACCTGAGGCGAGAGTCAGTGTTGAAATGGTTGTTTCAGAAAAATTAAAGTTTTATTTACAAGAAAAAGGCGAAGTATCGCTTCTCCTCATTCAAAACGCGATCAAAGCAGCGAGAGCTAGGGATGCGGCACGTAAAGCACGTGATGAAGCGCGAATGGTAAAACAAAAGTTTTCCAAACCTATTAACCTAGCAGGAAAATTAACACCTGCCCAAAACAAAAATCCAAATCTAAATGAATTATTCATCGTCGAAGGAGATTCTGCTGGTGGTTCAGCAAAGCAAGGACGTGACCGTACCTTCCAAGCAATCTTACCGCTAAGAGGAAAAGTCATCAATACTGAAAAAGCAAAGATGGATGAAATCTTAAAAAATGAAGAAATCATGTCCATGATTAGTGCGATTGGTGCTGGATTCGGCGAAGACTTTGATTCGTCTAAAAGCAATTACAATAAAATCATTATCATGACGGATGCTGATACCGATGGAGCTCACATTCAAGTATTGCTTCTGACCTTTTTCTTCCGTTATATGAAAGAATTAATCGAAGATGGAAAAGTATATATTGCATTACCACCACTGTACAAAGTGACCACAAAGACCGAATCGTTTTATGCGTGGAGTGATGAAGAATTAAGAGAACGCATCTCGACAATGAAAAACGTTACGATACAGCGTTACAAAGGGTTAGGGGAAATGAATGCAGATCAATTGTGGGAAACAACGATGAACCCATCCAAACGCACCCTCATTCAAGTAAGATTGGAAGATTTTGATGACGCTGACAAACGTATTTCAACATTAATGGGGGATGAAGTCGAACCACGCCGTGAATGGATTGAAAATAATGTTGTTTTCGATTTGGAAGATAACTTTGTCTTAGAGGAGGTTTCAAGCGATGAGTAAGAAAAAGATTACAAAAATCATTGAACAGTTCGCAACTGAAACCATTCTTGAAGAAAATTTAGAAAATATTGTCGGTGAGCGATTCGGAAGGTACTCAAAATACATTATTCAAGACCGTGCATTACCAGATGTACGCGATGGTTTAAAACCAGTTCAACGTCGCATTTTATATGCGATGTATAAACTTGGCATGTTTTCAAACAAACCTTATAAAAAGTCTGCCCGCATTGTCGGAGAAGTGATTGGAAAATACCATCCACATGGGGATACCTCTGTATATGATGCGATGGTTCGTATGTCACAAGACTTTAAGATGTTATTACCACTGATTGATATGCATGGAAACAATGGGTCCGTTGATGGAGACCCACCTGCTGCGATGCGTTATACCGAAACAAGATTATCAATCTACGCAGAAAAGATGTTAGCCGATATCAACAAACGAACCGTAGGTCTCATTCCAAATTTTGATGATGAAGAATACGAACCGATTGTCTTACCATCAAAATTTCCGAATTTACTGGTCAATGGTTCCACTGGGATTTCAGCAGGATATGCAACAGACATTCCACCACATAATGTTGGCGAAATCATTGACGCTGTCATTTATTTGATGGATAACAAAGAAGCAACGCTCGAAGAATTGATGAAAATTGTGGAAGGACCTGATTTTCCAACCGGTGGTATTGTACAAGGAATGGATGGCATCAAAGAAGCATACAAATCCGGTAGAGGAAAAATCATCATCAATGCGAAAAGTGAAATCGTAGAGGGCCGTGGCGATTCTCAAATCATTATCACAGAAATCCCATTTGAGGTCAACAAGGCACAACTTGTTAAGCGGATGAATGATGTGAAAATCCAACGCGGTATAGATGGAGTCAAAGACATTCGGGACGAATCCGATCGCGAGGGACTTCGTATCGTGATTGATGTTAAGAAGGAAGTAAGTGCGGATTTTATTCGTAACTTCTTCTATAAGACAACCGATTTACAAAAGTCATATAACTTTAATATGGTTGCAATTCACAACAACCGTCCAGTTATGATGGGACTTATCAACATTTTAGAAGCTTACATTGCACACCAAAAAGAGATTATTACCAACCGATCGAACTTTGAGTTACAAAAAGCAGAACGTAGAAAACATATTGTTGAAGGTTTGATATCAATGGTATCGATATTAGATGCTGTGATCCAAACCATTCGTAATTCTCAAAACAAAAAAGATGCCAAGGAAAACATCATTACAAATTATGGATTTACGGAAATTCAAGCAGAAGCAATCGTGATGCTTCAATTATACAAATTAACCAATACTGATATATTTGCATTAAGACAAGAAGATAAAGAGTTAACCCAAGAAATTAAGTATTTAAAATCAATTCTTTCCAGTGATCAAGTCTTACAAGATGTCATTAAAAAAGAACTCCTCGCAACAAAAGAGGAAATTCAAGTTGCTAGAAGAACTGTGATTGAACATGATGTGGAAGAAATAGTAATCGAACAAGAAGAGTTGATTGTCAAAGAAGAAGTTATGTTAATCATCACCCATGATGGATACTTAAAACGATTATCAAAAAAACAATACGCAGCCAATCAAGATGCGATTAAGTTAAAAGAAGGTGATGTCATAACGGCTACGTTTGAAGTTATGACAACCGATACCCTTCTACAATTCACTGACTTAGGAAATTATGTGTATTTACCAATTCACAAGATTCCAGAAGTGAAGAACAAGGATTTAGGAATCCATGTATCAACGTTAATTGGGATGGAAGCCGATGAAAAGATAATCTTTTCCTGTGTCGTAGATGACTTTAATAAAAAACGGTATGTACTACTTGCAACCAAAGACGGATTAATCAAACGAATGATTATCAAAGATTTAGATGTCAACCGTTATTCAAAAGTGTTGCGCGCAACCAAACTACGCGATGGAGATTACGTGGTATCTGCTGACATTTGTAACGGGGAAGATGCGGATGTTGTAATTGGTACGAAGGATGGATTCATGAATCGATACGATGCCAAAGAGGTGAGTGTACTAGCACCACCATCCTATGGTGTCAAATCGATTGAATTAAAATCAAGACCAACAGATTATGTTGTTTCTGCTAAGTATGTTAGAGAACGTGACATTGTTGTGTTATTAACCAACCGTGGGAATGTCAAACGTTTACGTATGGAAGAAATCAATAAGGGTAGAAAAAATCATGTTGGACGCATGTATCTTAAATTAGTGAAGTCGAATCACCATGAAGCCGTTACATTTGATATTATCCATAGACGCAATGCAAATTCCGATTTAGATAGTTACATTTTCTGTGAAAAAGGATTCATTCCACTCGATTACGCAGTGTTTCGAACAGCAACTGCGGACAATGGGAAAAAGATTCTTGAAACAACAACGATTGGAAAACCATTAGAACTTGTCATATCAAGAAACAATGTTGATTTTGAAGAATAACATCAAAAAAACCACGAAATCGTTTGTTTCGTGGTTTTCGTTGTTTCGTTGTTACTTAAATAAGAATCCTAAGATTGGTTGAATATTGGCCAAGATTGGCACGATGATCAAGCTTACAATCGACATTAATTTGATTAAAATATCCATCGAAGGTCCAGCGGTATCTTTGAACGGATCTCCTACTGTGTCTCCGGTCACCGTTGCTTTGTGTGTTTCAGAACCTTTTCCACCATAGTTTCCTTCTTCAACGTATTTTTTCGCATTGTCCCATGCTCCACCAGAGTTTGCCATGAAGACTGCTAACATAATCGCAGATACAAGTCCTCCTACAAGTAGACCTCCTAGTCCTTCTGCACCTAGTAAGATACCAGCAATGATTGGAGACAAGACAGCGATCATTGCAGGAAGAATCATTTCTTTTAGTGCTGCTTTGGTTGAGATATCAACACATTTTGCATAGTTTGGCAAGGATGTTCCTGCCATAATTCCAGGATCGTTTCTAAATTGATCACGCACTTCTTCAATCATTTTATTCGCAGCTTTTCCAACCGATTTGATGACGAGTGCTGTGAACAAGAATGGTAACATCGCTCCAACAAATACTCCAACCATAACACCTGGTTGTAAGATGTCAATCCCTGTTCCATCCGATAGTCCTGCTGATTTTTCAAACGCGAAGAACAATCCAATGCTTGTTAAAGCAGCAGAACCAATGCAGAATCCCTTTCCGATTGCTGCTGTAGTGTTTCCAACAGAATCAAGTTTATCTGTAATTTTACGAACCTTTTTATCTAGTTTGCTCATTTCGGCAATTCCACCCGCATTGTCTGCGATTGGTCCATAGGCATCCACCGAAATGGTAATACCAGCTGTAGATAACATCCCTACTGCAGCCAATGCGATTCCATACATGTCTTTTGTGAATAAGTAGGCAATAATGATTCCACCTACCAAAGCAACAATTGTTAAGAAGGTAGATTGCATCCCTACTCCAAATCCAGCGATAACATTGGTCGCATGACCAGTTTGAGATTGATGAGCAATTTCTTTTACATGTTTATAATCAGAAGAAGTATAGTACTCAGCAATAAATCCGATTGCAATTCCGACAACAAGTCCGATTGCTAGCGCACCGAAGATTCCCCAAGCACGTGCTCCTTCAAAAAATACAAAACTAAAAATTAAACTTGCGACAATCATTAAACCAGCACCAACATAAGTTGAGATGGCAAGTGCTCGCTGTGGATTTGTCCATTCTTTCATCCGAATAAACATAACAGATAATACAGCAGATAACACTCCCATACCTGCGATAACGAGTGGAAATACTGCACTTCGAACGATTCCACCAAGTTGTACAGAAGTAATCGTTGCGATATCAAAATTAACAAAGGCATAAAGCCCGAGTGTTAAAGCAGAAATAATGGAACCTACGTAACTTTCGGTTAAGTCACTACCCATACCAGCAACATCCCCTACGTTATCCCCAACGTTATCAGCGATAACTGCTGGATTTCTAGGATCGTCTTCTGGGATACCAGCTTCGACTTTACCAACTAAGTCAGCTCCAACATCGGCTGCTTTGGTGAAAATTCCACCACCAACACGACCGAACAATGCGATTAAGGAAGCCCCTAATCCATATCCAGCAACGGTATTAATGGCATTTTTCAATGCTTCATATTGATGTGCTGGGTTATCTACATGAGAACCCCCAAAGAACCAGTAAAATAAGAAGAATAAGACAGATAGTCCAAATAGTCCGAGTCCAACGACTGTGAGACCTAAAACAGATCCACCACTAAAGGCAACACGGAGTGCTGCACTCATACCGTGAGTGTTCGCTGCTGAAGCAGTTCTTGCATTGGCTTTCGTTGCTGTATGCATTCCAATCCATCCGGCAGTTCCAGAAAACAACGCTCCAACGATAAAAGCAATTGCTGCTTTCCATCCAACCCCTTCTGCACCTTGTAATGCAGGAATCAGTTCTGTTAAGGCGAGCAATGCTCCAACTCCTAATGCAAAATAAGTAATGATACGGTATTGTCGTTTCATGAATGCCATTGCACCTTCATGAATATACCCTGAAATCTCTTCAATACGTGTGTGTCCAACTTTCATTTTTGTTACTTTTCTGTTTAATACATAGGCATAGAGTAACGATATGAGTGCTGATAATGCGGCAACTCCAATGAAAATAGCCGTTGTAGATAATTGTTCAAATGGCATACAGTTTCCTCCCTTTTTCATTAAGCCAAACTCATTATATCACTACCATTTACTTATTTCAATCTCAAAATGTGGAAATCAATTAACTAGATTGTAGTGTTACAATAGATGTGACACCATCTAGAATTGAAAAAAGATCTAAACCCTTGTATAATTTTAATAACCACAAAAAAACCAACAAGGGGGTTTAGATCCATGGCTATTATAACACGTATCGCTCATTCTATCAATACTACCGTAAAAGCAGTCCAAACGTATCGAAACAATAACTATTCCGTTGATCACATCTGTCGTAAGTATCATATCTCGAAATCTTCTCTAATGCGTTGGAATAAGAAATATGACGGGACGAAAGAATCTTTAATGGATCAATCAAAACGTCCTCTTTCTCCACATCCAAACGCTCATACAGAAGATGAACTTAAAAAGATTAAAGCGTTAATCAAACGGAATCCACATATCGGATTAAATGAACTCTATACCAAACTTCGAATTGAAATCGCGTATTCCAGACATTATGCGAGCTTATATCGCGTATTAAAGCGATTAGGCTTTTATGATGTCCAACTAGTAACGAAAAAGAAATACATTCCAAAACCGTATCATACCCCACAATCTGTTGGAGAAAAATGGCAGTTAGATGTCAAGTATGTTCCAAAAGAGTGTTATACGGCCATGAAAGGCACAGATGATAAGTTTTATCAGTATACCGTCATTGATGAAGCTTCGAGAGAACGTTTCATCTATCCTTATCGTGAATTATCTAGTTAC
The DNA here is from genome assembly GCA_035362935.1 of Bacilli bacterium. Taxonomy (GTDB): domain Bacteria; phylum Bacillota_I; class Bacilli_A; order ML615J-28; family CAG-313; genus DAOSEC01. Next base: position 68,714 of record DAOSEC010000007.1, read on the forward strand.
AGTTCTTGTGACTTTATAAGACGTGCGATATCTTACTTTGGTTATACTCCAAGAATGATTCAAACTGACAATGGGATTGAATTTTCACACTTTAGAGAAACGAAGATGATTCATCCGTTCGATGTCTTCTGTGCGAGTCTCAATATTGAACACAAGCTTATCCGTCCTAGAACTCCTAGACACAATGGAAAAGTCGAACGAAGTCATCGAAATGACAATGAACGATTTTATAAGTATCTGTCGTTTTATTCTTATGAGGATCTGTTAAAACAGATGAAGGATTACCTTTACCGAAGCAATCGAATTTTATCTTCTACTCTCAACTGGAAATCACCTGTTGAAAAAAGAATTGAATTAGAACAAAGTGGTTTTTTCAATTATACACTATCCTAATCTTTCTTTTACTTTTTTTGGTATCACATCATTTACAAACCTACAAAAATGTGGAAATCAATTAACTAGATATCTTTTTGATACGTTTTACAACAATGAAAGTTCTTTCATATTTATTTGCAATTGTATTTGGAGGAAGTTTGTGGTATAATGTACACATATTATTGATTTTTGAGAGGACAGAAACGAAATGCAACAAGAAAATATAAGCATTGCTTTACTTGACCCAGAACTCAAGATTAGTGAACAGGTACGTTCCTGGTTTTCGGTGATGGATAACACCATAAATCTCGTTGTTCACACATCAGTGGATCAATTGGTTGCTTCGTTAGCAACTGTTACCGTTGATGTTGTTTTTGTTTCTACTTGTAAAGCAACAACAAAAACAAATGAGTTGTTTGATGTAGTTTCTAAAAAGTTCACACTAAGTGGACTTCCAATATATGTTATTGCTGAGAATGTTATTCTAGAAAGTATTAACGAAAGTTTGCATTCGTATGGATTTATGGGAGCAATCTCATTACCAATCGATGAACACAACAAACGTTTGATACTAGATTCAATTATTAGAGAAGTCAAAAACAAGCACAATATGTCATACTACTTTGAACAATACCTAAATCTTGTATCGCAAATGCCACAAGGTCTTGCTTTACATGAAGTTGTTTTTGACCAAGATAGCAAAGTTGTTGATTATCGTTTTATCAGTGTCAATGATAGTTATGAACAATTGACAGGGTTAAAGGCTGTTGAAATCATTGGGAAGACAGTAAAAGAAGTTTTGCCTGAAGTTGAACAATCATGGATTGATGTGTTTGGACAAGTAGCGATAACTGGAATTCCTTGTGAATATGAAAATTACACAGCCCCAATAGGACGCTATTTTCGCACCAATGTGTATTCCCCAAGAATAAATCAATTTGTTACAATAGTTGAAGACATTACAGATCGTGTTAATATGACAAGACAACTTCGTTATGATAACCAAAGGTTTACACGCATAATGGAATCTGCAGCCGACGTCATTTTTGAGATTGACTCACAAGCGAGATATGTAACAGTATTCGGTCGAGGCATTCAAAAAATGAAACAATCTACAGATATGTTTATAGGTAAAACACCGACTGAGGTCTACGGCAAAGAAGGAAAAGACAAATTGGATTACTATCGAAAATGTTTAAAAGGTCAAGTAGTTACCTATCAATGGACACATCACGACAAATCTCAAACATTGTATTTTGAATCAATCATTTCTCCAATGTATGATGAAAATCGAAAAATCATTGGTGGTGTTGGAGTTTCTCGTGACATCACAGAACAAAAGAAGAAAACAATTGAAATCGAATACTTAAGTAGTCATGATTATTTAACAGGTTTATATAACCGAAGATATTTTGTTGACCAACTAAAAACACTAAATATACCAAATTCATATCCACTTGGGATTATGATGATAGATGTCAATGGGCTAAAAATACTAAATGATGCATATGGTCATCAAATTGGTGATATAGCCTTAATCACGATAGCTAATTTACTCAAAACATTTTTCCGTAATCAAGATGTGGTTGCTAGAATTGGAGGAGACGAGTTCGCGATTATCCTTCCAGATACGTCCAATGACGATATGGAACATATGAAAAACTCACTTAACAAATCAATGAGCAATATATTAGTAGAAAATGTTCCGTTGTCACTTGCAATTGGATACGAAGCTATAACGGACACAAATAGACCAATCGAAGAAGTGATGCGTCTAGCTGAAAATTTTATGTATCGAAATAAACTTTCTGCAAGCAAAAGTGTACGCAATAATTCCATTAAAGCAATTCTTAAAACACTTACAGATAAATACACCGAAGAAAAGACACATTCTAAAATGGTAAGTAGTTATTGTAAAAAAGTTGGGGAAGCATTACGCATCAAGTCTGATGAATTAAAAGAGTTGGAGTTAGCTGGACTGTTTCACGATATTGGCAAGATATCCATACCAGATCGAATCTTAGATAAACCAGGAAAACTTACAAATGAAGAATACCAAATCATAAAGAGTCATCCTGAATCTGGATACCAAATTCTTAGAGCAGCTGATGAATACTCTGATCTTGCCATTCATGCGTTGTATCATCATGAACGTTGGGATGGAACAGGATATCCAAAAGGGCTTAAAGGGAAAGACATTCCACTATATTCTAGAATCATCGCAGTAGCAGATGCTTATGAAGCAATGACATCAAATCGAAGTTATCGAGCAAAACTTGGAAAAGACGTTGCAATTGAAGAAATCAAACGTTGCTCAGGAACACAGTTTGATCCAACTATTGCTAAGGTCTTTGTAGAAAAAGTTTTAGGAGCAAAGTGGTAATAAACACAATGAAAAGATGCACTATTCTTGTTGCATCTTTTTTGTTGGATTAATGAATATTTATGATATAATACGAGCAGGTGATAAGAATGATTGATTATCAAAAAATATTTCAACATTTACCATATTTAGAGGATGCCGCAAGCAATGGACTTACCCAAACAATTGGGATACCTTCCAATCAACTAGTTAATTTTGTTGAGGATTGTTATGCATCAGGTATCATACAACCAGAAGCACGAAAATTGCTTGTTGGAAACTCGATTATCAATCCAAACACAATTAAAGAACAAGTACCTTCATTAAGTTACGAGATATTAGTTGCATTATTAACCATTCTTGTTATGGATGACGAACGAATTGATGGATTGTTGGAGTCAAACATCAGTAATGGCGTTGTGTATGAAATTGTGAAAACAATTGAAGCGATAGTTTTAAAAGAAATGAAAATACCTTCTAAAAACAAATATAGTTCCTAAACAAACAACGATTGTACTCGTTGTTTGTTTTTATAGTTTGGTTGACAAGATTTTTGTTTCTTTTATTGATAAAAATGTCCCATTATGATATAATGGATAAGGTATGTAGAGGGGAGTGAAGTGAATGAGTTTTCAAGTTGCAATTGATGGTCCAGCTGGCGCAGGAAAAAGCACAATTGCAAAAAAAGTAGCATCAAGACTTGGATTTCAATACGTAGATACAGGTTCTATGTATCGTGCTGTCACTCTGAAAGCATTGTCATTGAAGATTAATTTAGAAAGTGAAGAACAATATCAATTTCTAAATGAAACTTCAATCGTATTAAAAGGGGAAACCGTCTTATTAGATCGATTAGACGTTACAAATCAAATCAGAAGTATTGAGGTTACAAACAATGTTTCTACTGTCTCAAAAATACCGTTTGTGAGACACAAGTTAGTAGAAATTCAGCGTCACATTGCGAACAATCACAATATCGTAATGGATGGACGTGACATCGGTACCGTCGTTTTGGTTGAAGCAAACCTAAAAATATTCTTATCCGCTTCTAGCAGTGAGCGAGCAAGAAGAAGAATGGTTGAGCGAAGCAATGCGGGGATCCACCAAACACTTGAAGAAATTCAAGCAGAAATTGAAGCTCGGGATTTAAAAGATTCCACAAGAGCTATTAGTCCGTTAAGAAAGGCGGACGACGCGGTTGAAATCGATACATCGCATATGACGATCGATGAAGTTATCGATACCGTTATTCGTTTAGTAGAAGAAAGAGGTTTTAAAACTATGGAAAATCAAGTTAAGTACACAGAAGGTCAATATGTGACTGGAATTATCAAACAAATGAAGAGAGATGCAATGTACATCATGTTGCCAGGGGAAGCTGACGCAGCCATCTATCGCAATGACTTAGAAGATATGGATGAATCAACTCCACTCACTTCAAAATACAATGAAGGTCAAGAGTTTACTGCAATCATCAAAACAATCGATACCAAAAAAGAACAACCAGTATATATTTTATCCACAAAATTAATCAAAATTAAAGAAAATTTTGGACAAATTGAAACTTTAGTAGAAAGCGGAGAAATCGTTTCTGTTAAGGTATTCAAATCATTAGAAACAGGATTATTAGCAAATTACAACGATTTTGTTGTATTTGTTCCAGCTAGAGAAGTTGATTTGAGAAATACATCATTAAAAGAATTACAAGGTGAAACAATCCAAGTAATCTTCACTAGAAGTGATGTTGAAAAATTAAGAATCAATGCTTCACACCAATTAGCCATGCAAAAACTTAATCAAGCACAAAAAGAAGCAGCGATTGCTGATTTAACCGTTGGCGATGTTGTTACCGGAACAATCAAAAACATCAATGATTTTGGTTGCTTCATTGACTTAGGAAACGTAGATGGTTTACTACATATTTCTGAAATTTCTCATAAAAACATTTCTAACATTTCAGAAGTGTTAAGTGTTGGTCAACAAGTAAAAGTTAAAATTATTCGTATCAAGGATGGCAGAGTTGGATTATCAATGAAAGCGTTGATGCCACATCCTTGGGATCAATTCTTAGAAACGGTTAAAGTAGATGACATCGTGGATGTAAAAGTTGAAAAAATGCTAGAATTTGGTCTTATTTGTGAAGTAACTCCAGAAGTGACAGGATTAATGCCAAGAGGAGAATACTCATGGGTTATGGGTGAATCTTACGATGGTAAAATCAAAGTAGGCGACACGATTAAAGTAAAAGTGATGAACATTGATTCAAAACAAAAACGAATCAGTTTATCACATCGCCAAATCAAAGCAAATCCTTGGAGTAAAGTTAACATCAAAATGAACGACTCAATCAAAGTGACGGTTGTTCGTTGTGAAGATAGAGGTGCAATTGTACGTTACCAAGACGTAGAAGGATACTTACCAATTTCTGAAATCAGTGCCACCAGACGTTTGTTAAAAGCGGAAGAAGGTGTGAGTGTTGGTCAAGAACTAGAAGTAAAGGTACGTCAAATTGATCCAGCTCGCGCTCGTTTACAAGTAAGCTTAAAAGCAAACGAATTGGCGAAAGAACGCAGTGAATACGATGCTTTCAATAAAGCACAACAAAAAGAACTTCCAACCACTACTTTTGGAGATTTGATTCGCGAAAAAATGAGTAAAAAGTAGGTGAAATCATGAGTAGAGGGATAGTTGCAATCGTTGGTCGTCCCAACGTTGGAAAATCAAGCCTATTCAATCGCATTGTCGGGGATCGCATTTCGATTACCGATGATACCTCTGGTATTACACGAGATCGTATTTATGCAAAAGCGACTTGGCTTGACCAACAATTTTCTGTAATTGATACAGGAGGTATTGAACTAAAAGACTTGCCCTTTATGACAGAGATTAGAGCCCAAGCAGAACTCGCCATCGATGAAGCCGATGTGATCGTCTTTGTTGTTGATGGTCGAACCGGAATCACTCAACAAGATGAAGATGTTGTGAATATCCTTTATCGCTCTAGTAAACCAGTGATCGTTGCAGTTAACAAAGTCGATGATTTAAAGTTTCAAGAAATTGTATTTGAATTTTACAGTTTGGGAATTGAAGATGTCATCGCCGTTAGTGCACTTCATGGAATTGGAGTAGGAGATCTATTAGATAAGATCATTGAAAAATTACCAGTAAAACGTATGAAGCAATACGATGATATTGTGTCTTTCTGTATCATCGGACAGCCAAATGTCGGTAAATCATCGTTAACCAATGCGATATTAGGTGAAGAACGCGTTATTGTAAGTGACATCCCTGGGACAACTCGGGATGCAATTGATACAGCATTTACCAGAGATGGCAAAGATTATGTTGTGATTGATACCGCAGGTATTCGAAAAAGTGGTAAAATCTATGAAAACGCAGAGAAATATAGTGTGATTCGTGCCTTATCCGCAATCGAACGCAGTGATATTGCTGTTGTCGTACTAGATGGAACCAAAGAAATTGAAGAACAAGACAAACGAATTGCAGGTTACCCTGTAGAATATGCAAAAGCTTGTGTCATAGTTGTCAACAAATGGGACGCAGTCACCAAAGATGACAAAACAATGAAAGAGTTTACGGAAAAAATTCGAAACCATTTTCTCTATTTGGATTTTGCCCCTGTTGTGTTTTTGTCTGCACTTAAAAATCAAAGAGTTCACACATTGCTTGATGCAATTGACAACGTATATGAAAACTTTACAAGACGAATTCCAACGAGTGTGTTAAATGATTTGATTACGGATGCAGTTATGATGAATCAACCTCCACTCTTTAACGGGAACCGTGTAAAGATATCTTATGTAACACAAGTAACAACAAAACCACCAACATTTGTTATGTTTGTGAATAATCCAGTGCATATGCATTTTTCCTATCAACGATATTTAGAAAACAAACTAAGAGATACAATTGAACTGATAGGTACACCTGTTAAAATAATATTAAGAAAGAAAGAAAATGCTTAATACTATGGAAAAAATTACGATTATTGGTGCCGGAAGCTGGGGGTCAGCATTATCTAGACTCTTAGGCGATAACGGTCACCAAGTTATGCTATACGATGTGAGTGTGGAGACGGTAAATGAAATCAATCAATTCCACACCAACTCATCAAAATTACCCAATGGGACACTACCAGATAGTGTGAAAGCAACCACTAATTTAAGTGAAGCGATTGAGGTTTCTGATATCGTTTGTTTGGTGGTGCCAACTGCTGTCATTCGTGAGGTCTTAGTTAATATAGCTTCTATCATCAAACAACCAAAATTGTTTGTAAATGCAGCAAAAGGGATTGAACCGACAACATACAAACGTGTGTCAGAAATCGTTTATGAAGAAATACCACACGACAAAATTAGTGGATTTGTTGCCTTAACCGGACCAAGTCACGCAGAAGAAGTGGTATTGCAACTCTTAACCGTTGTCGCATCCGCAAGCGATTCCATCGAAGATGCAAAACGCATTCAATCTATTTTCAGTAATCACACATATTTTCGAGTATACACTGTCAATGATTTGATCGGTGCAGAACTTGGAGGGTCACTTAAAAACGTGTTCGCACTTGCTGCTGGAATGGTGACAGGTTTAGGATATGGCGACAATGCCAAAGCTGCTTTGATTACAAGAGGTTTGATTGAAATGAGACGTTTGGCAATTGCCTTAGGTGCAAAAGAAGATACTCTATTTGGCTTAACAGGACTAGGAGATTTGATCGTAACAGCGACCTCAACTCACAGTCGAAACTACCAAGCAGGGATTAAAATTGCACAAGGAACCAATCTAGAAGAAACTCTCGCATCGATTGGAATGGTCGTCGAAGGAGCAAGAACGACGAAGTCTGCTTATTTTGCTGCTAGAGAATTTGGAATTGAAACACCAATCATTGATGCAGTTTATCATGTAATATATGAATACAAAGACGTGAAATCAAGTGTTATGGAGCTCATGCAACGATCCTTAAAAGAAGAATTAATTAGTTAGCCAAACACTTGTTTGGCTTTTTTCGTCCAAAGGAGGGGAACAGGGCATATGAAACGAATCAAACTGTTTTTATTATTGATTATACTTTCATTGACGTTAAGTGGTTGTGATTGGACAGATATTTTTCAAAAACAACCATGTACGAAAGAAGAATGTTTGGTCTATGAGACAGATGAGATTACACAACTCATTTTGGATACAAGCGAACAAATTAGAGAGTCCAACATCCACATCAAAAAAACAGTATATGAAAAGAATGCTCTTGGTGGACCAAGACTGTATGCAGCATCCTCAGCGGAAGGATCAGGTTTTGTATTTTATTCTGATCAAGATTATTACTATGCCTTGACGAACTTTCATGTTGTTGACATTGAAATCAGTCAAAATAGACTATATTCTGTTGAATATGAAATCACTGTGAACTACACATCAATTAAAACAAATGTGAGTGTAGTAGCCCAAGGAGATAATATTTATGACATCGCAGTTCTTCGTTTTCCAAAAAATGATTTACAGATACCGCTGATGCCACTGACACCACGTCTAGAGAGTCAAGCTATTCTAAACGAATTTATATTAATTGTCGGAAATCCTGGTGGACAAATCAATGTGGTTTCAACATCTAAAGTCATTTCCATTTGTCGTTGCTTGTCAGGCATTCCATATAACGTTCTTTATTTTGAATACAATATGAAATCTCCAGGTAATAGTGGTGGAGCGGTTACTGATATCAATGGAAACGTTCTAGGAATGATTACATGGCAGAATCCAGAAAACTTTAAACGTAAATTTGCGATTCCAATCGCTCAAATTGTTGCTTTTTTAGAGAATAATCAAATCCCTTATCAAATAAATACAGAAAATAATACATAAACTGTAGTTATCATTATAGACAAAACACAAATTTGTGATATAATAATATCACGTAAAAATAAAAGAGGTGAAGTTTCTTGAGTCCGCTCAGGTATATCAATTTAAGTTTTTTCAATTTAGAAGGCATAAAAGATGTTAATTTCTTGTTACTAGCAATTATCGCAGTACTCATTATTTTGTCTGCATTTTTTTCCGCATCAGAAACGGCATATTCGAGTGTGAATACCATCCGTTTAAAAAGTTATGTCGAAGAAAAGCGCAAAGGGGCAAGAAAGGCACTTTACATTGCTGATCACTTTGATAAAACACTATCCACAATCCTAGTTGGGAACAATTTTGTTAACATAGCCGCAACTACGCTTGCTGCTTTTATCTTAACAAAGACGATTACAGACCCAACATTTGCTAATATTATTAACACAATTTTGATGACAATCATTGTCTTAATATTTGGAGAAATTGTGCCAAAATCATATGCGAAAGAACACTCTGAGCGTTTTGCTCTTCGTTTTGCTAGCATCATGTATTTTACAATCAAAATTATGACTCCATTTACTTTTTTGTTCATCAAAATCAAAGGTGCGCTTCTTAGACATGTTGATGAAAACAACGAACCAACTGTCACAGAAGACGAACTCGATAAAATCATTGAAACCATGGAAGAAGAAGGTGTCATCGAAAGCAAAGATGCCTATTTGATTCATGGTGTTCTTGATTTAGGAGATCGTACCGTGTATGATATTATGACACCACGTGTGGATATGATAGCAATCGAATTAAACGAAAGCGTTGAATCGATTAAAAACAAATTTTTTGAACATCAGTTTTCTCGTATGCCTGTATTTGAAGGCGACAAAGACCATATTGTTGGATTTATCATTGAACGTGACTTTTATTCTACTTTAGTCAAAGGGAAGAAAGTCGACATAAAGAAAATGATGAAAGAACCTGTTTTCGTTTCAGAAGAAATGAAGGTAGACGACCTCATTCGTTTTATGCAATCACGAAAGAAACATTTCGCAATTGTATCGGATGAATATGGAGGAACCAGCGGTATCGTAACGATGGAAGATGCGTTTGAAGAATTGGTTGGAGAAATCTACGATGAACATGACATTGATGAAGTGTCTGAAGAAATCAAAAAAATTGATGAGTTCACATATGAAGTAGAAGCCGACATCGATTTAAACGATTTGTTTGAACAACTTGACTTAGGTGAAGCACCAGATAACTATTACTCTACTTTAGGTGGGTTTTTATACGGATTGTCTGAAAGCATTCCAGAAGAGAATCAGGAGTTTACTTACAATGCCTTGGTATACCGTCAAAACAAAGAAAACTTAATGACGGAAGTCAATGTATCAATGCACTTTAAAATATTAAATGTATCAGAACGACGTATCAAACGCGTTTTGGTGACCATAGCAAATCAAACCGATTTAAGAGAAATTGAAGCGTAGGATCATCTACGCTTTTCTTTCAGTCAAAGGATGGTAGTAACATTGAACAAGAAAAATGCATATATCTTAATCATTGGTATCTTAGTTGCATATTTTTTCCAAGGTGTCATTCATAATTTAGGTCATCCGGTCACCCCAGACTATGTCAAAGGATTAGAATTTCCTGATCAAATGTTTGGATACTTTTTTGCTGCGATGAACTTAGGACTTGTTGTTGGATCACCGCTATTTGGTTATTTAGGTGATCGAAATCATCGAAAATTTTATGTTGTACTTGGTATGTTTTTGTACGGGGTCTTTCAACTCTTTTTTGGGGTCATCAATTTTAGTCCTTATTTGATGATAGTATTCCGCTTTTTTGCTGGATTCTTTGTCGCTGCTCCTGCTACTTTAATTTTAGCAGAAGTCATTGGTCGAATTGATTCAAAAGACCGAATCAAAATCTTATCTGCCATGATTGCTTTAAATACCCTTGGAGCATCGATTGGATATCAACTAGGTGGGTGGCTTGGAACGAAGCTTGATAGCCAAGAAATCGTGTTCATCATCCAATCGATTACAAATACATTTTTAGCATTAGGACTGTTTCTATTTATTCAGTTTCATAACAAAACAGTTGAACCTGTTTCGAAGCGCACTTCCTTACAGCTGAAAAAAGTGAAACAGTTGATATCTGAAAATAAAAGTTTATTTGTGTTTTTTATCATTTTGATGTTGATGAATATGGCATTTATTAACGTCTCAAAGTATTTGGATATTTTTATTGTCAATGATTTAAAATTCACTTCTTCACAGCTTGGTACGTTTGTTATGGTGACAGGGATTATCGCGATGCTGACAAACTTATTTATCGTGCCACTCTTTATCAAAGACAACAAAGCAACGATGTATATCAAATGGATGTTACTAGTTGGATTTGTTGCGTTGTTATCAACTTTTTTATTTCCGAATGAATCGATTATGACTGCGCTTTATACCATATTTTTGGTATATGTCATCAGTCGAAGTGTGATTACTCCACTCGAACAAGGCCACATTTCTACCCATGCGAAAGACTCCAATTACGGAACCATTATGGGAATGAGACAACTATTTATTAGTTTGGCAAGCATCATTGGTCCTATTGTTGGTGGATACCTATATGCTTATGATAAGAGATTGGTGTTTTGGGTCAGTGTTATTATAATCGGATTTAGTTTTATCATAGTGGTATTCACTACAAAAAAACCAAGGTTATCAACTGAATCGACCACAGAATAATTATGTCCATTTTATAAAAATTATGAAAAAGCCCTTGTCAAATAAAATCTATGTGATAACATATAGGTATCAATAGGATTATTATGAAAGGGGATTGTCATATAGGCAACTATATGATAGGTGTTATGAAAGAAGCGAACGTAAAAACAATGATATTATACATCAGCTATTTGGTGCTGATTGTGGTTTCTTTGGGATTGTTAACATTCCAAAACATTACTTTTATAAAATATTTACTGGATGAAACCTATGTTTTTTCTTCATTCTATACTCAATTGAATTTATTCATCTTTATTATTGTATTGTGTGGAATTGGAACGTTGTTAATGTTTGTTGGAATTGATGTATTAGCAAAGTTACTAACAATCATGGAACAAAAAAGTCAAAATGAATGAATCAATAAAAAAGTAGGTATGAGAATGTTCTCATGCCTTTTTTCAATGCCACTTTTCTACAAGGTAGTGTCAAATAGTTTTGGGATAAAAGTGATATAATCATAGTTTGCATAA
>DAOSEC010000008.1:0-77459 GCA_035362935.1 Bacilli bacterium
ATTCTATGTCTTTTATGAATTGACAAATGTTGCATTTCAAATTACAATCTACAATTTTAATTTCAAAACCAATAAATTACATAGATTAATTTTCAATAGGTTGCGAATTTTTAGCTTTTGGTAGTACTAAATTAAGAATAATTCCGATGATTGCTGCTAAGCTCATACCATAAATTGAGAATGCGCCAAAGCTAATAATGGATCCACCTAATCCGATGACTAACATTGCCGAAACAACGATTAAGTTACGAGTTTGTGTCATATCTACTTTTGCATCATATAGTACTTTTAAACCGTTCGCTGCTATGAATCCATAAAGGATGATAGAAATACCACCCATAACAGCTGCAGGAATGGTTGCGATTAATGTTGTGAATATATTGAGGAAGCTTAAGCAGATTGCAATCACTGCTGCTCCACCTGTTACCCAAACAGATGCTACTTTTGTCATCCCAACAACACTTGTATTTTCTCCATATGTTGTATTGGCTGGTCCACCAACAAGTGCTGCAAATGCAGTCGCAAGCCCATCTCCCATTAATGTTTTATCAAGACCTGGATCTTTTAAGAAGTCTCTACCACAAATCTTACCCAGTACAGCATGATCTCCAATGTGTTCTGCCGCTGTTACAAATGCAAGAGGCGCAATGGTTAATACTGCTGTTAAGTTGATTTGATAGAATGTGATATTGGTACCTAATACATTGGCATTACCTTCAACAAATCCTAAGAACATAAATGATGGAATTCTAAACCATTGTAATGGATCTTTGATTACAGCTACAAATTGAGTGAAATCAACGATTCCTACTGTTGCTGCAAATCCATATCCAACAACGATACCCATCAAGAATGGAATAATCTTCCAAAATCCTTTTCCTACCATAGAAACGGTAATGACTGTTCCTACTGCGATGAATGCAGTTAATATTTGTTTCCAATTATCAATAAATGCCCCACCAGCAAGTCCACTTGAATTAATCGCAACCCCTGATAAACCTAATCCGATGATGGCAATCATTGGACCAATAACAACCGGTGGTAAAATTGTCTCTAACCATTTTTTACCGGCAAGTTTTATAATTGCTGCGAAAATCACATATACAATCCCGACAGTTAATAAACCAGTCAGTGCGGATCCGTAATGACCTGGAGTTGTTTCTGTGTAGCCTGATACCGCTGCTACAACACCAATATAGGCAAAAGAACTACCCAAATAAACGGGAACTTTGGCTTTTGTACAAAGGATGTAAATTAGTGTTCCAACACCTGATGTGAATAATGCAACTGAAATTGGAAGTCCAGTTAACATTGGTACTAGAATTGTTGCACCAAACATGGCAAATACATGTTGGAAGCTAAGTGCGAACCACTTACCTGTTGACGGTTTTTCATTCACGTCTAAGACCATTTTTTGATTCTCTTTCATAGAGCCCTCCTTAAAATATTTGTATTTATAAAAAAGGTTTGAATAAATTATTCAAACCTAAATTATCTTAATTGAAAAACAAAAATTTGATAATGAAATTAATCACAAATAAGATAGCCAAAGCATACATTACTGGGCTAACTTCTTTTCTACGTGTAGTTGCTAACATCATAACAACATAGAAAATAAATCCAAATGCGATTCCTTCTGCGATTGAGAATGACAATAACATCATAATGATGGTAATGAATGTTGAAGAAACAACAATGTTATCTTTCCAATCAATATCTTTTAATGAAGTTACCATCAACGCACCTACAAACACAAGTGCCATGGCAGTAACTGGCGAATACCAAATAATTTCGCCAAAGCTATTGGTTAACCCTGAATCAATACCACCAACGATAGAGAATAATGGGTAGAATAGCAACGAAACAATAAATAACAAACCAACTACAACAGCAGATAATCCTGTTCTAGCCCCGGTTTGAATACCTGTAGTAGATTCAATATATGATGTAACAGTAGATGTACCTAATATAGCACCAACGATAGTTCCAGTTGCATCCGCTAATAATGCTTTGTCACCGTCTACTAATTCTCCGTTTTGATCTAATAATCCTGCATCATGACCAACCGCTACTAGAGTTCCTGCTGTATCAAAGAAGTCAACGAATAGGAATGTAAAAATAACAGCATATGCTAACGGATTCGCAAGTAAGGTTGGAATTGCACCAAATGCTGCTCCAAATGTATCTTTAATATCACCAACGCTACCAAGATTTACTCCACCAAATACTGGCATGAAATCTGCAATACTTGGGAAAATCAATCCTAAGATTGCTCCTAATACACCAGTAACAACAATAGAAATAATGATTGCGAAGCGACTAATTTTTTTATTTAAGGCAAATAGAATAAATACTAAAATAATTCCAAATAATCCAAGTAGTACTGTAGGATGAGTAAAGTCTCCTAAATGTACTAATGTTGCTTCTGTACCAACGATGATCCCTGCATTTTTCAAACCGATAAATGCAATGAAGAACCCAATCCCTGCTCCAACAGCAAGTTTTAAATTTTTAGGAATGGCATTGATAACAATTCTTCTTAATCCTGTAATCGAAATGATTAAGAATAAAATACCACTGATTAATACGGCCGCCAATGCTTCTTGCCAACTAAATCCCAATCCGAAACATACAGTGTAAGTAAAGAATGCGTTGACTCCCATACCTGATGCAAGTCCGACTGGATAATTTGCTAACATCCCCATAATAATGGAAGCAATTGCTGCTGCGATTGCAGTAGCTGCGAAGACTGCTGCGAAGCTCATACCGGTTTTGCTTAACATATCCGCATTGACTGGTAATACGTATACCATTGCAAGGAAAATTGTCAAACCACCTAGTAACTCTTTGGTAATTGTTGAACCTCGTTCTTTGATTTTAAAGAACGCTTCTAGACGTGATGCTAGAACCTTCATAAAGTGTTTTCCTCCCTTTTTTATGAATAGTTAATAATAGTCATAAAAAATAGCCTTAGATCACTCTAAGGCCATGGCATCACAAAACCAGCTTCTTACAGCGTATTTGTGTAGCATAGCCGTAGTCTTATCATTTACGGTGATAAGGTAGAGACGTTCGATCCATATTATCGAATATATACGACTAGTATTAACTTCGGGTTTCATTATACTATAATTTACACTAGTATCTCAAGATTAATTTTTTGAAAACGTTTTAAAGTGTTTTCGCAAAAAAATGCAAATAGGTAATTGCTGATAAATATATTAGATGCAACAACCCTATTAAGAGGAGTGTTTTTGCTTTTTTATGTTTCAATATTTTAACAATAATAATCAGTAATGTGAGAGCGGACAAACCAAGTGTAGCATAAATCAAATGTAATGTTGTAACTCCATATGGAATCACAAATGATACTATTTGACTTGCAACTAACATTAGCACAACGATAGATGTTAAAATGGTTAAACCCACTTCGAAAAACAAGTTTGGTTTTACTGGAGCATCACGCCCTAGGATATCAAGCACATCTTCCTTTTGATCGTTGTTCAGATTGAGAGATTTTGCTTGTTTGTACATGTCTTTCTTATACGTCTTCAAATAGTCGTGTTCTTTTTTCTCTTCTCGGGTTAGTTCGTCATATATCTGAAGTGCTTCTTTGTTTATTTGGACACTACGCTTTTTAAAGGTGACTGGCTCGCTAATCGTTTCTTTGCATAGTGGGCATATCAACAAATGATCTTGAATGGTTTCTTTACAGTTTGGACATAACATAGATTCGCCCCCCTACTCCATAGTTTACCACTTTTTCGTAAGTTATGCAATTTGTTATTTATGATTAGGAGAACTCGTAGAATCGTTTTACTCCTCTAGTCATGATCCACCCATACATAACAGCTGTAAGCATTGCAACCATTAACCCAACGACTAATATATATATTGGGGTATTGGTAATGTTTGCTTCGTTGTAAATCAAGATCGGAACAACAGCCATCGCAACACCATATAACATCGCAAACAAAACACTCATGCTTTGTTTCACTACGGTTACTTCTTGTTCCCACTGAAACACAGGTTTTAAGATGTTGATTAATAGTCCTCCCACACTAATCGCAAATGCGTAAACAACAGTAATAAACATTAAAAGTAGAGTTTGTGGTAATGTGAAAGAAAACACAATACCTAAAACAATCGCACAAACAATTTCGATTGGAACTAAAACGAGTAAGTTTAATAAGAGTTTACTTTTATAGATTGTTTTTGGATCAATTGGCATTGACTTCATAATCCACATGTATTTTCCTTCTAGTGAAATAGATGGGCTTGTAGTAGAGGATAGTGAGTTGATCATAACAAACATAATAACAATAATCTCATAGATTGGTAAGTTTGATAAATCCATCCCAATCATCGTCGATAATACATCTAACCCAGTAAACATCGAAGCAATGGTTACAATGAGTAATATCACCATACCAAATGCGGTGTTGATAAAGTAGATGGTAGAACCAAAATATCGTTTTACATCTTTTTTAAAGATTGCTTTTAGCGTAGATGTGACATGCAATTCTTCTAGTTTATAGTTGCTTGATTGGAAGCGCTCTTTGAGTTTTGCGTTGATGGATTGATATTTCTGGTTGATAATCCAAACAGCAGCTGCGAATATTATAAGGGAAAGAGCTAAAAACGCAAGGAAAGCGAAAATATCGGCCTCTAGTAGCGTTTTAACAAGCAAGAAGGCAGGAAAGTAAATCCATTTGATTTGGTCTAAAATCGTTCCACTGTTTTGTGTAATAATCTCTAAGAATTGAGTGTAAGCAAAACTTCCAATCATGATCAAAACAAACATCGCAAGTACTAATATGGTTAATACCAATTGATTGCGTTTAAACTTTGTTGAAATTCTTGTAATGAAATATGAAAGAATGGATCCTAGCACCATCGGGATCAAAGGTATGAAAATCATAATTATAAAATTAGCTAAGTAATACCAAACACTGACTGTTTCGTGCATTGCATAAACAATCACGCCCGGAATATAAGCGATAAAAATAAATAAATAGTTGGTTAACAATAACATTAACATTTTCGCAATTAAAATGTCTTTGCTTTTGATTGGCATTGATGTTAATAAGTCATAATCTTTTGGAGAAAACAAATAGCCATTGGCTTTATAAATTGTGGTAATAAAACTAATCATAACACTGGAGATCATTGCCATAACCGGTATAAAAATCATCAATCCAAGAGGCTTTAGTGCTTCTGCCATAAACTGATAATTTAAAGCAGAAGTAAATCCAAACGCACCAAGTGCATAAAGGATAAGTGCAAGCATAAGAATCGCTTTTGCTCGTTCTTTCTTACTTGTGTTTTTTGTGATGAAATTTAATTTAAATGTGGATATGACATTCATCTTAAATATTCGGAATGCATTACTCATGGTTTGTCAACTCCATAAATAGTTCTTCTAATGAACTATCTCCTTTGATGGTTTCTGTTTTCCCACTAGCAATCAGTTTTCCTTTTTTGATAATTGCGATTTTGTTACATAATTTTTCAGCAACCTCTAAGATATGTGTGGAAAAGAAAATAGCATTTCCATTTTTACACATTTCTTTGAAGATTTCTTTTAGTGTGAAACTTGATCTTGGATCAAGTCCAACAAATGGTTCATCTAAAATCAATAATTTGGGTTCGTGTATCAATGCTGAGATGATTGCCAACTTTTGCTTCATCCCATGAGAGTAGCTTGAAATTACATCTCCTAAGTATTTGGTTAGTTCCAAACTATCTGCGTATTTTTGGATACGTGCGGTGCGATCATCTTTACTTACTTGATAAATATCAGCAACAAAGTTTAAATATTGAATTCCTGTCAATGCTTCATAAAGTTCAGAACTGTCTGGAATGTAGGCTATTTTTTGTTTGCATAACAAAGGTTCTGTTACAATCGAATGACCATCAATTGTAATCTCTCCTTCTTCAAAATTTAAAATACCAACAACGGATTTGATTGTTGTTGTTTTTCCAGCACCATTGTGACCAATAAATCCATAGATGTCACCTGCTTCAATGGTTAACGACAAATCGTCAACTGCTTTTTTTCCACCTTTATAGGTTTTTGATAAATGTTTGATTTCTAACATATAATTCACCTCGTAAAACATTATACAACACTTCATTTATGAGTGCAATATATTTTTTGAATTAATTTGAATTTAATTGTATAAAAAAGAAAAACCCCTATACAGAGGTTTGTCCGTTTTTCTTATAATAGAATAAATCCGATACCGACTTATCATCAACGATATTTAAAATCCCTTGACCAAGTAATTTTGCCACCGTTAGTTGTTTGATTTTTGGAGAGCATTTATCTTCTGTTAATTTGATTGTGTTTGTTGTGATCACTTCTTTGATACAAGATGAATCAATTCTCTCTTTTGCTGGATGAGATAAAATAGCATGTGTACATGCTGCATAAACATCAAGCGCACCATTTTTCTTTAGTGCCTCTGCGGCTGCCGAAATGGTTCCTGCAGTATCAATAATGTCATCAATTAGTACACAATTTTTCCCGTTTACGTCCCCAATGATGTTCATCACTTCTGCCACATTTGGTTTTGGACGACGCTTGTCCATAATCGCAATTGGAGCATCTAATATCACTGCAAGGCGTCTTGCGCGAGTTGTACCACCATGATCTGGGGATACCACTACAATATCTTTGATGTTTTGTTTCACAAAGTATTCGGCTAAAATTGGCATTGCTAAAAAGTTATCAATTGGGATATTGAAAAATCCTTGAATTTGGTCGGCGTGCAAATCCAAACACAATACACGATGAGCTCCTGCTGCTTGAAGTAAATCAGCAATTAGTTTTGCTGAAATCGGTTGTCTTGCAGAAACCTTACGATCTTGTCTTGAATAACCATAATATGGCATAATCACGTTAATACTAGATGCTGATGCACGCTTCAATGCATCAATCATAATAAGTAACTCCATGTAGTTTTCGTTTACAGGCTTATGAGTTGATTGTACAACAAATACGGTGTGTCCTCTCACTGTCTCATCAATGTTAATCGAAACTTCTCCATCAGCAAAACGACTGACAGCACACTCTGATAATTCGATACCGACATAATCAGCAATTTCTTTCGCAAGTTCCTTGTTTGAATTTAAGGCAAAGATTTTAATCTTTTTCCCGTGAATAATGGCCATTTGGTCCTCCTAAATGATTTTTTATTTTTTTAATGGTTCCCAATGTTAAATGTGTTTGGCGATTTCGCCAGCTTTTTGAAGTGACATTTTTGTAATGAGTGGTCCAACAAGTTCATATATAAACGTTGCAAATAAGATGACGGTTCTAATGGCTTGACCTGTTGTTGGATTTGCAAACAAATCTTGTGCAATTAAACTAAGTCCAATTGCTACCCCTGCTTGAGGAACTAAACTCCATCCCAGATATTTTTGAACCAAAGGTTCGGCTTTCGATAGTTTCGCTCCAAGGTAAGAACCAAACACCTTACCAAATACTCGAAATAATATATATATGATTCCAATTAATCCAACCGTAACCACGACACTCAAATCAATCTCCGCTCCTGATATCACAAAGAACATTGTAAATATTGGTGGTGTGATTCGTTCTGTTAGATTCATAACATCAATATAGTGTTGACTGATATTCACAAACACGGCTCCAAGCATCATCGCAGCAAGAAGTGTTGATGTGTTAAAGTTTGTATTTAAGTTGATGATTTGAACAATTCCAATTGTTAACATTGCAATTCCAAAGGTTGCATTGATTCTTGTTCCTGGTCCACTAAACCATCGACAAAGAAGTGTTAACAAAATACCCATAACAAC
Source organism: Bacilli bacterium (assembly GCA_035362935.1). GTDB lineage: Bacteria > Bacillota_I > Bacilli_A > ML615J-28 > CAG-313 > DAOSEC01. Next base: position 7,825 of record DAOSEC010000008.1, read on the forward strand.
ACCTATCCCCAAAGAAACAACAATTTCAATGATTGGGTATAGAATCGATAAAAGTAAGGTTTGTCCTTCGACAGGGTTTAGAATACTATTTGCAATTGTAATATTAAACCCAAACAATATAATAGCAACCGCATCATCGAGCGCAACAACACTCATTAACGTATCGGTTACCGGTCCTTTTGCTTTATATTGTCTAATAACCATAATGGTTGCTGCAGGTGCTGTTGCTGCTGCGATGGATGCTAGTACCAAAGAAAACGAAAAATCATTTCCTAAGACCATCAAGGCTGCAAACACAAACACAACCGCAAACACGGCTTCAAACAAAGCGATAATAATTGGACTTTTTCCAACTCGCTTTAAATAGGATAGTTTAAACTCTGAACCAATTGAAAACGCCACAAATCCTAACGCCATTTCACTGACTATTTTTAGTTCAGAAACAATATTGTGTGGCACAATTCGCAAGATCGGCCCAATTAAAAGTCCTGCGACCAAATATCCTGTCACATTAGGGAGTCTTGCATATTTTGCAAATTTACCAAAGATGAGTCCTGACAATACAATGATTGCCAAATAGAAAATTGTACCATATTCCATTTTATGCTACACCTACTGATTTTTAATCCCTTTAGTAAAATCAACCGGTACTGTAAACATAATTCCAGAATCGGGTTGTGTCAAGTCTCCGACAACACTTGTGATGGTGTCGATTGCTTTTTGAACCATTTCATCTTTTAAAACAAAGAGTAGTGTTTTGCTTTGTACTCTAGATGGATCTAAAAACTGACGAAGAGAACCTAAAAAGTTAATCTCCTCGCTGTCAAGTAATTCTCGTGCCATACCTGTACTATTTAAAATTGTTCCGCCGCGAATACCTGCGGTTTGTAACGTGCTTAACAATCGTTCTAAATATTCGACACGATTTAATACAAAAATGAGCAATTTCAATTTTGTCACTTCCATTTCCATACCTATTATACTATAAAATTATTATTTTTCAATACAATGTAAACACTATCAAAATAATCTATAACTAGCATTAAACACAAAAGCCGAAGAAATCTTCGGCCTTTAATTTATAAGTGTTCAGTAGAACTTGCTTCTTTCGTAAACATTTTGCGAATTCTTTCTGGGAAATTCGTCATACCTTCGGTTACTACTTGTGGCATCAGTCCAATTGATTCTTTTAAAGATTCTTTTCTGATTTCAGTTTTTGTGATTTCACGACCGTCTGCTAACAAATATTTCCTTGCGACAATCCCAATACGAGCTGTCAAAAGAGCATTTGAAATCCCTTGAATGATCGAAGAAGTGATTGGTTTTATGAACGGAATATCAGCAAAAATTCCGGTTGTTGTATTAGGAAATAATTCATTAAAATCAAGTCCTTCAAGACCCTCCGCTATTAACGCGGTTGCAAAAACATTGATTGTTAATTTACTCAAGTTCTTAAACGATGGTCGGAATCCACATTTCACAACAAGCTCTTTAATCATTTTTATGTTCACAACCATCACTGTTATCATATCTAAACGACCATTTTGTGAGATGGCTGTTGAGATCATGACTGTCTTAGCGTTATTGATTATAATCTTGTTTAACTGCTTTTTTATCGTGCGATTAAAGATCAATGTAAGTGCTTCTCGTAAGTCTTGAGCATTGTTTTCTTTCTCTTTGATTAAAGCAATATCATCGGGTAATAGATTACCACTACGAATCAAATTACGTGCTACTTTTTTATATACTGCTCTTGGCTTTGTTTCTTCATCATCTAATATGCTTTGGACTGAAAAACTCGGGGCAAACACAATGATACGAATCGGGTTTAAAATAAGAAAGTATACCAATAGCCCAACTATTACATAGAATGCAATTTCAACGTAACTAGAAATTCCCCCTAATCGTTCCCCAACATCTAGTACACTTGATAATAACATTAATAAAAATACAATCAATACTCCAATCGAAATAGAGTACCAAAAGAAGCGGTTCTTTTTCGCATCGCGTTCTCGTTTTTCAACAAATGCTTCCTCTTGTTTGATTAAATCTAATTTTTGTTTTTCTTTTTTTGCTTTCGCCTCATTTTGTTTGTCGATTCGTTCTTGTCTAAATCTCGCTTGCTTTTCTCGATTCTCCTCAAATAATTCTTTTAGCGTTTTGTTCGCCATCTTACATTCCTTCCTTCTTTTGTTTTCTAAACCATGGAATTAAGGCTGATACTTGATTTTGATATGTTACATAACTCGGCGTTGATTTTAACACATGCTTTTCCATTAGAGGTATGCTTATGAATAGAAATAGTAGGGTCACCACAATTGGACCAAAAATCACATATATGTTTTGACTTGTTCCATATTGGATGATGAATAACCCCCACCAAAATGCAACTTCTCCAAAATAATTCGGATGTCTTGAATATTTCCATAGTCCTTCATCAATATGAGTTCTTGATTTGATACCCTTGTTTCGATCACGAAACTCTTTCATCGCTTTATCTGATATAAATTGAATGGTCGCTGCCAATAGACAAATCACAAACCCAATGATAACCCACCCAAACAGAATCGTTCCTTGACGTTCTAAAATCACAAACGAAGCTGGTATTAAGCCCAAAAACACAACTAGTGTAGGCATAAAATGAATTCCGAAAAAGTTAATAACTTGCCAAAGTTTTGGATGGTTTTGTTTATACATTGTATATCGCCAATCTTGATGATGCATTCCATTAAAATTAATAGCCCAGTTGTAAGTTAATCTAAACGCCCATACGAGTATTGCAATCATTGTTATGATAATAAACAAATCTGTTTGACCAGTAATAAAGATCCAAGCAGCAAACATCACCGGTGGTGCAACACTCCAGTATGGATCATAGATGGATGAATTATTAAATATTACCCCAAACACATATATGATAATTGTCGCAATAACATCTACGATAAACATCGTAACAATTAACGGGTAAAACCCAAATGGTCTTACAACATCTAGAATAGGATTAAAAAGGATGAATGCAACAACTGCGGCAACTATATATATGAAAGCAATTGCTATCATCGCATTCCCTTTGCTTTTATATATCCATGTTTTCATAAAACACCTTCCTTATTTAGCTTTTTGTCTTTTAATAACGACATAGGATAAGAATAAAAACAACACAGCACAAAACGATAAAAATATCATCATAAGAAGTGGTGTCATTTCGATACCAAACACTTCAATGTTTGTCACACCTAAGTATTTCAGTGATTCAGCAAATGGCTCTAAATTTGATCCAAATACTAGCCCCATAGCCTCTTTCATAAACACTTGTCTCATCAGAATTGCACTATAAGTAAACGGGATAAATTTTGAAACGGTTCCCATAAATCCACCAATCGCTGCGATCGGAATATAAATCCCGCAGATGAATCCAATTACGGTTCCAACAATGGTGGAAAGCGTTGAGAAACCTCCGCTTGATTTGATCAAAGAAACGGAAAAAAACATAATAGAACTTGAGGTAATGACATTAAATACAATTAATCCTAGTACTTGTAGTATTGTTTCAAACGATAAAAGTCTACCACCATTTACTACAATATATACCTCTGCTAATATAAACATAAAGACAGTTAGCACAAATCCAGCAATCCAAGCAGAAATAAGATACCCTAATATTACTTTAAACCGGTTTACTGGTGCAACTATAATCCCCTTAATTTTTCCATATTGTTGGTCAAATATCATATTTCCAAACATCGCCAGTGTGATTGTGATGGAATTGACTACTAGTACTCCTGCCATAACATTGGAATCAATCAAATAACCAATCCATGCAACATCAACAGGAATTCCGCCCAACCAAGATCTCATGTTATTTCCTAGGAATAATATATATACACCAATTAAAATGATCACACTTAAAAAGGAAAAAAAGACAGCAGATCGATCTCTAATATAAACCTTTAAATTACGTTTTACTAAACTAATTACATCTTGCATAACATTACCCTCTTATAATATTAACAAATGCATCATCCATCGTTCCCTTTAATACTTCAAATGAATGTAGATTATTTTTTAATGCATCTATCAATTTAATTGCATCTAGTGTTTGATCAATGTCAATTATAAGTTCTTTTTTATTCACAACATATATATAATTATGTTCTTTTAAATATTCAATTGCTTCAGTCATATTGATTGGATAACATTTAAAATGATCTTTACTATATTGTTCTTTGATTTCATTAGGTGTACCTGTTGCGACAATGTTACCACGATTAATCACAATCACATAATCAGCAGTTGATGCTTCTTCCATATAATGAGTCGTTAAGAAGATTGTCATTTGATACTCGTTTTTCAATCGATGAATGACTCTCCACACATTTTGTCTGGTTTCTGGGTCTAAGCCAGTCGTTGGTTCATCTAAGATTAATACCTCAGGATTGCTTATCAAGGCTCTACCAATCTCAACACGACGTTTTAATCCTCCAGATAAGTGTTTATAACGCTTATGTTCGATTTCTTTCAGGTCTAAAAATTCAATTACAAACCGATATCTCTCCATTAAACCAGCAGTATCTTCATGAAAATACAGTCTCCCTCGATATAGCAAGTTTTCTTTTACAGTTAAAAACTCATCAAGCACATTTTCTTGAAAAACCACACCGATTTTATGTCGAATCAATTCATCTTCTTGATCAACTATGTGATTTGAAATGATAACTTCTCCTGCATCTTTTTTCAGTAGCGTGCAAAGAATGTTAATTGTAGTTGATTTTCCAGCACCATTTGGTCCTAAGAATGCAAAAAACTGACCTTTTCTTACTGTAAAATCAATGTGGTTAACAGCAACAAACTCATCATATTTTTTTAGTAGGTTTTTTACAACAATAATGTCTTCCATGTGCGACCTCCTTAGTGTTTTACAAAAAAATTATAACATAAAAAGAATCATTTATATATACATTTTTTCAATCATATAAAAAGAACCCACTCTATTATGAGTGGGTTCTTTTTAGATATATTATTTTTTCATTACTTCTAACACAGCTTTAACAATGTGATCTGATGTCATTTCATAGTCAACGATTAAATCTTTTACTTTCCCAACTTGACCGAAGCGATCCTTAATCCCAACTGGTTTTAAGTAGATTGGATGTTCTTCGCTTAACACCTCAGATACCGCTGAGAATAACCCACCAATGATGTTATGATTTTCACACACAACCGCACGTTTGGTCTTCTTAGCAGATGCTACGACGGTTTCACGATCTATTGGTTTAATCGTATGAACGTTAATCAGTTCAACACTGATGTTTTGTTGTTTTAATACTTCAATTGCTTTGATCGCCTCGGCTACCATAATACCAGTTGCATAAATGGTAACATCGGTTCCTTCTTGGATAACATCTGCTTTGAATAAATCAAACTTATAATCTTCTTTAAACACATCAGGGAATACTTTTCTACCCATTCTTACCCAAACAGGACCATAGTGGTTTACAATTTGAGGAAGTGCTTGTTCTAATTGACGATTATCAACTGGTTCAAAGATAACAAACGATGGCATACTTCTTACAATTCCAATGTCTTCAAAACTCATATGAGTTCCACCATTGTATTCAGCTGTAATTCCTGGATCCGTTGCGATAATTTTTACGTTTTGTTTTGCATAGGCGATTGATATCATTAATTGGTCTGCTATACGACGGCTTGCAAATGGTGTAAACGTTGTAATAAATGGAATTAATCCATACGTTGACATCCCAGCAGCAACGCTAGCCATATTTTGTTCGGCAACCCCAACATTGAATGCACGATCTGGAAACATATCTTTAAATTTTGCGGTACCATTTGCTTTTGAAAGATCAGCGTCTAATACACAAATGCGTTCATCTTTCCGCATCATTTCTTCTAATGTTTTTGCAAACACTTGTCTCATTTCCATGTGCATCACCTACTTTAACCCTTCTATAACATCTTTGATCATGTCTTTGGTAACAGGCATATTGTGACAAGCAGATCCAGCATCTTCTGCGAATTTTGCTCCCTTACCTTTGATCGTGTCTAAAATAATCATATGTGGTTTTCCTGGATTGTTTTTAGCTTTGATAATTGCTTGGTCAATCGCATCCATATCGTGTCCATCAATGCGTTGTGTGTGCCACCCAAAACTAACCCATTTCCCAACGATATCTCCTGCTTCGTTGATGTCTTCTACGTTACCATCAATTTGCATTTTATTAAAATCGGTGAATGCGATTAGATTATCTAATTTTTTGTGAGCAGCTAACATCGCAGCTTCCCAAATTTGGCCTTCTTGTGATTCCCCATCTCCAATGATTGCATAGATATATGCTCCGTCTTTTTTGATTTTTGAACCAATTGCTACGCCAACGGATGCGGAAAACCCTTGTCCAAGCGACCCTGTTGTCATATCGATTCCTGGAGTTTTGTTCATATCACAATGACTTGGTAAGTTTGTTCCAAATTGATTTAGCGTAAACAATAGTTCAACCGGGAAATATCCTTTGCTTGCAAGAGCTGCATATACTCCTGGTCCTGCATGACCTTTTGACACCACGAGCCGATCTCTTCCTTCTAATTTCGGATTTTTTGGGTCTACTCTCATATGTTTATAATATAATACTGTAAGTACTTCTACAATCGAAAGTGATCCACCAATGTGGCCAACCCCTAAGTGTGCAATGCTTTCAAGTGTGTAGCGTCTTATTTCTTTGCTTTTTTCAATTAATAAAGAATTCATTTTTGCCCATCCTTTCATACATCAGTATTATACTTGATTTTCGTATTTTTTTCAATCTCTACGATTCATTTCTTTTTCAATGAAAAAGTAAGGCTTGTCTTAGCCTTACTTTACTTACTCAAATGGATCTTCCATAATATTCTTAATCGTTTCCAAATCAACAATGTATTGCTTTGGTTTGTTTTGATTTACCCAAACCGTGATTTTGGATTCACCTGGGACAATTTTGCTATCATCAAATCCCCAAAGTCGTTGTGTTTTATAGATGGTTTCATTTCCGGTTGCAGAATCTTTGTGTCTACAACTTATGACAATAGGGTGATACGACTTTGACAATGTGTTTACACTCATCCATCGTTGGTGATCTACTTTTATGATGGTTGCTGATAACTTTTTCCCGTTTAATCTCATGTTTTGTAACAATCGCTCATTTCTCATTTGATTTGGATAAATACTAAATCCAATAGCCAAAAAAATCAACGAGAAAAATCCTGGAATTGTTAGAAACACATAATGAGCTAGTTGATACAGTTCTGCAGGGCTATTCGTTTTTGGATATACCGAAATTCTATCACCAAAGAATATATTTGAATCTAATATATCTAAATCAGCAAAATACGTGATACCACCAACTTGATAACTAACCGACACTGTGATCATATCATCATCAGGATCAAAACTTTCTATAATGTCAAACACAGTCCCTGTAACCGGTGTTACCATTGTTACTATCCATATCAAACGAACTCCAAGAATCACTACAATGAAAAAAGGAATAATCCCAACAAATTTAAAGATGGTTGACATGTTTTTTAATGTTCTTGTTACTTCCATATTACACACTACCTTTTCTATATCAAATTATACCACTGAACTATTTATTTCAAAATGTTTTTTCATAAATAAAAGCAAGTTAAAAAAACTTGCTTTGATATTATCAATTATACTCATTGAAAAATGCTAGTTTCCTAGCATCTTTTAGGCTTACTTTTCTGCTTCTGAGAAATCTTCTTCGGCGTATTTGGCTAAAACGGCTTTTTCGACTTTTTCTCTAGCGTCTGCATTAATCGGGTGCGCAATATCTCTAAATACGTTTGCTTTAGTTTTGCGACTCGGCATGGCAACGAAAAGACCTTTGCTTCCTTCAATTACTCGCAATTCATGAATAGCGAATGCATTGTCAATTGTAATTGAAGCGATTGCCTTTAAGCGATTTTGGTCATCGACTTTTCGTAGTCTAACATCTGTAATTTCCACTCAACTCACCCTTTCTGAGTATATGTCCCTTTCATTGTATCATTGATTGTTTATTATTGCAACCGGTTATTTTATTTTATTTTACGTTTTCTTGTGGTTTTTTGAACTTTATTTTTTCTTGAGGAAGTGCATTTGTCACGATTTGTTTGAACGTTTCTAGTTTTTCGTCATCCAAAACACTCTTATTTAAAATGATGGACTGATTTTTGCCATTGTAGATATAATAGTGAATATCCCCTTCTGTTACGTCATATATTTGACTCCAAGGAAAGAGGTGTTCAGATTCAAATTGCTCTACTAAGATTTTTACCCCTTCTTCGTTTAAGGTTAATTTTAATTGGTGAGGATCTTTCATGCTAGGGTTGTTCATAATGTTGTTTTTAACTTTTCGTTTGATGTTTTTTGGATAGATAAAGAAATTATAAACAGCGAACAATATAACAAAACCACCAAGTAAATAATCTTGTGTAGTAGCGAACACAAAAGCTCCTAATGCTAAAATGACAGCTCCCGTAATATATGGGAAATACATCATTTTGCTTTTTTTGTTAATGTGATACATGTACTGTTCGTAATAATCTTCTTTCGTTAACGTTTCTAATACTTCTAATTCCATGTTCTTTCCTTCTTTCTTATCTAAATTTTGTGATGATGGAATACTGGGTTGGGTGTTGTTTCTTATATTCTTTCTCTGCATTTTTTGCTTCTTTTCTAGTTTTAAAAACCGCGAACACACTTGCTCCACTACCACTCATCAATGGTTTGTTAACGCCTAGTTTTAATAATGTAACAACTACTTCTAACACTTCTGGATACAGTTCAAACACTTTTTCTTCTAATTCGTTGTAAAAAAACTTGCGCACATATATAATATCACAATTTTTAAAATCATTCACGTGAAATTGATGAATTGGTTCGCTTTTTACAACATAATTGGTAAAGACTTGTTTGGTCGATACGGATCTGTTTGGATTTACAATCAGTACATACCCCTTGTATTTGGTCTGTAATGAATATAACACTTCTCCTCTTGAGGTTGCTAATGAGGTTACGTGATGCAAGCAGTATGGGATATCGCTTCCAAATTGAAGCGCTATTTTTGACAACTCACTATCATTTAACCCTAACTTCCATCGTTTATTCAAGTGTGTTAAGATGGCTGCACCATTGCTTGATCCACCAGCTAATCCCCCACCAATTGGGATATGTTTTTCGATATGAATGGTAAGTCCCTTTTTAATATGGTATGTGTCTTGTAAATATGATGCAATCCGATAAACCAAATTGTGTTCATTGGTTGGAACATCTTTATGATTGGATGTGATCACAATATTAGAATCTTTGCGTGATGTAACATATATTTTATCATGAAGGTTCACCGATGTCATAATCGATCTTAAGCTATGGTAACCATCTTCACGTTTTCCAACGACTTCTAAATACAAATTTAATTTTGCATAACTTTTTATCATATGATTATCCTTTAACTATGAATCAAAGATGATAAAGCAATCATCTGATCTATCGTCAATTCCTCTGCTCTTGTGTTTGTGAGTAACCCACATTTTTCGATTATCTGAATCAACTCTTCCTTTGGTTTATTAGAATAGTTTAATAGATTATTTAAAATTGTTTTTCGTTTTTGGGCAAATATTCCTTGAATAAATTCTCGAAATTGGGATTCGTCATTTATACTGTATTTTGGTGGTTGATATAATGATAATTGTAACACGACACTATCTACATTAGGACTTGGGTAAAAACAAGTACGATTAACATCTATTATTTTAGATATATTCGCATACGTTTGTACCATTACGCTTAAAAATCCATAGTCTTTTGTTTTTGGTTTTGCTGCTAAACGTAACCCCACTTCTTTTTGCATCATAATGGTTATGTGCTTGATGGTTTCTTTTTCAGCTAGAAGTGCTGTAATAATTGGAGAGGTAATATAGTATGGCAAATTCGCGACCACTACAATTTCATAACCTTCTAGAACCCATCTCTCCACATCATTTTTGATATTTGCTTTTAAGATGTCTTGATGTTTTAATGTAACATTTAAAAATGGAGTTAACTCTTCTTTTAGTATTGCTATCATATCGGAATCAATCTCATAAGCAATCACATGTTTGGCAACACTTGCGAGTCGTTTGGTTAAGTTTCCTAGTCCTGGTCCTATTTCAATCACAACTGTATGTTTTGTTATGTTGGATTGAGTTACAATTGCGTGTAAGATGTCTTCTGAAACAAGAAAGTTTTGACCAAACTTTTTCTTCGCTCTTAATTCATATTTTTGTAACAATTGATACACGTTTTGTTGTTCAGTCATCTTGTTTCACATCCAATACTTTTTTGATTTGTTCGTAGGTTATACCTAGCGCACTAAGCCTTCTCATTAATTCTTTTGTGTTCGCATAACCTATATGAAAGTGACTCCCTACTTTTATTCGATTTCTTAAACTGTTTGGCGAAGCAGACAGTCCTAGTTCAATCATATCAGCCAAACTTAAGTTCGTTATTTCTTGATTGTAACTAATGTGGTTTTTTAATATGTTTGATAGTTCTGTTGGTGATATATGTTCAATCCCAATCTTGCGTCTATTTTTCGAATAGGATTTGGTTTGATCCGCATACACATGGGTACAAGGACCCACCTCTTTTTCGACAATTTTACGAATCTTTTCTCCTGCGAAATCAGGATCAAGCACGAGTACAATCTCTTTTGTTTTTTTATATTCTTTGATCAATGCAAGGGTGTCTTCTTCAATGTGTGTTCCGTTGGTCGCAACACAAATCGCATGAGGTATTACCTTGCGGACTTTATCAATATCATGTTTGCCTTCAACGACATATATATATTCTTTCATAACTTCACCATATGCTATTATAACATAGTTGGTTAAAATTCAAAATAAAAAAGTAGAGTGTGCTTTGTCACTCTACTTGATTGATTTTCTCTTTTGATTTTCAATGACTGCAATGATTCCTAAAAAGACAAAGAAGACAAACATTGCTCCAACAAAACCAAGTAAATATCCAACTACCATACAAATTAGACCAAATATCGCAGTTAATACATATTGTTTTTTATGAATCCCGTTTATCACAAGTGGAATGGTAAATATCAGTGCTGAGATGATGTATCCAATCGTTTGAAAAATTGGATTGTCATTCATTTAGAAAGTTCTTTTCGTAGACTTCTTTTACTCTGACATAAAAGAGATCTAACTCATTCATAAAATCAGTAAACTCAACATAATTTTTAGATATTTTTTCCACAGGACACAAATCATCTTTTTGTTTGTTTAAAATATGATCTACCATTTTTTCATATTTTAGTTCAATGTTTCGACGGCTTAACAATTCGTAAGCTTCTTTGGTAATGACATTCGAATAAACAAAGTGAACATTTTCCATCGCAAGTATCAGTCTTGCTGCTCCAGTACCTGTTACTTTATCATAAATATCAATTGGATAGTATGGATTGTTCTTCTTATAGTAGTGATAAAGTGGCCATAACCCAAATCCATTGGATTGATAAATAACGTTTCCTTTTTGTTCAATCACAATCGAATGTTTGTTTGCTTGAATTAACTCTATTAGATTAGATTTCATCAGATAACTCTCGATCATGAATTGAACTTTTTATTTTAATTCGATCATATATAATTGGCGTTACAATAAAAGATAAGCTCAATCCGCCAATTCCAACTAATGTGCTTGATGTTACATAAGCCAGAGCTGTTCCACCAAAGGTTACAATGGATAATTCTAATGCAAGCATAATACCAAGAATTAAAAATACTTTTGTAAAAATAATCGATAAAAACACTAATATATGATAGAAGAATTTTACATTTCCAAGGCGTTTGGCAAAAATCGCTTGAAGAGAAGCTAAGATGATTGCTAAAAAGACGAGTTCAATTGTTAAAAATGCTGCAATGTGCGGTGGCATCAAACCAACCATTAAGTTAAATAATGGTATCGTAAACCCAAGTATAACTCCAAAGTATCCTGTGGTTAGAACACCCAAGATAACAACAAAATGCATCGGTAATATATATGGACCTATTCCTAATCCGGATAAATGGAGTGAAAAGGTAATGACTATTCCAATCGCAAGCAACACTCCACCAATCGTCATCTTTTTGATTAAAATACTATTTTTCATATTCTTTCACAAACTCCAGTTCTTCTCGCATGTTTTGTAACTCAAGTGGTATGTTAATGTGTTGTGGGCATTTTGGAATACATTCTCCACATTCCACACATACACTTGCATCGGCATTGCGTTTTACTAGCATCCCATAACTCCACTTACCTGCTCCAACATTTTTAAACATAGCATCTTGATTATATATATGAAAGTTTCCAGGAATATCAACTCCAGCAGGACAAGGCATACAGTACAAGCAACTTGTACAACCCACTTTTGTTAACGTACTTAGTCTTGTCTCTACTTGTTCGATTAATTCATACTCATCCTTATTTAATGGTTCGAATGTTTGAAAAGTGTGTAAGTTGTCTAACAGTTGTGGTAATTCTGTCATTCCACTTAAAATCACTTTTACTTGTTCCAAACTACCGACCCATCGCATAGCCCAAGAAGCAATTGATCGATTTTTATTATACTCTTTCAAAATGGCTTCTGCATCCGGATGAAAGCTAGCAAGTTTTCCACCTTTAACTGGTTCCATCACAATGACTGGAATGTTGCGTGCAACGCATTCATAATATCCTTTGATTCCTTGTTGAATCGACTTGTCAATATAGTTTAATTGGATTTGACAAAAATCCCAATTGTAATAGTTTAATATATTGATAAATACTTCATAAGAATCGTGAAAAGAAAATCCGATGTATCTAATTTTTCCTTCTTTTTTCCATGTTTCTAAAATCTCTATAATTCCCCACTCTTTTAACTGATCGAGTCTTGCTTGATTCATCGCATGAACCAAATAAAAATCAATATAATCGGTTTGTAAATGTGCTAGTTGAATGTCAATTGCTTTTAACACTTCATCTCTTGATTGATAAACTCCTAATGTTAATTTTGTTGCTAAATAAAATGTGCTACGATCCCATTTGGAAATAACACTACCCATAAACTCTTCACTTTTTCCGTTGTGATAGACAATCGCAGTATCGTAATAATTAATTCCATTTTGATACGCAACTTCTAATAATTCCGTTGCTTTTACGGTATCAATTTCACCATTCTTTAGTGGGAATCTCATCCCGCCAAATCCAAGCAAACTTGTCGTTACTCCTAATTTGTCAAATGTTCGTTTTTCCATTTGTTGTTACCCCAATAACTTTCTTAATTGTTCTTTCAAAACAGAATCTTCTACTGCTTCGATTAAATCTTTTGGATAGTACACGCGAACCTCTTCTTTGCGAGCTGCATCGATCAAGGCATTGACAATTTTGGAATAGTCTTTTAGTTCCTTGATTGTACCATCTTCTAGTAAAATCTTAATCCCACTTGCCTTTTCAATTGCGAAATTTGAGTTATAAACAATTTGTGCTAAGTTATCACTTTTTAAATAGTATGTTGTGCTAATCCCGGCCTTTTTCATTAACTCTTTGATTTGTTGGTATTGTGTTTCTACATTACCAACTAGTAGCTTATCTTTAAATAGTTTTCTAGATAACAACCGATTAGATAAATCCTTTAGAATGAAATCATCACTAAAGCGAAACTCTGAAATCATTGTTGTAATTAAGTAATCATCTAGCATCAAATAATCATCCAGCACAACACTACCTTCTTGCATAATTTTGACTAGATACTTTGCTACTCCATCAAATACATACCCTTGATGATAGAGTACTTTGATCCGTTTGTATATCTTGTCTAACACGATTTCAAAACTGCGCCCGACTGGATGAAAGTACACTTGCCAATACATGTTATATCTACTCATTAAATAGTCTTCAATCGCATGAACACTAGATGCTTTGTGTACAATTTCTTTGTTTTTTATTCTCATCGTTCGAATGATGCGATCAACATCAATCTCACCATAGGTTGCTCCTGTAAAATAAGCATCTCTTGCTAAATAATCAAGTCTATCAATGTCCAATTGACTTGAAACAATTCCTTCAAGCAAAGGAAACTTACCATCTTTTTTTATGATAGAAACCAAATCAGCAGGTAGGTCCGGATTGGCTTCTTTTAGTACTTTAGAAACATCTGTTTTCTCTAAGATAACTCTAGTTGAAAACTCTTCATGATCAAATTCAAACGCATCTTCAAATGCATGAGAAAATGGACCATGACCGATGTCGTGAAGCAAGCTTGCTGCGTAAAGCAACTTAACTTCATATTCGCTTAATGCTTCTTGTAATCCTTCTACCTCTCTTATAAGACGTACAGCATTTTGATAAACCCCCAAACTATGAGAAAATCTTGAATGTTCAGCGGTGTGAAATACTGCACTGACTCCACCAAGTTGATGAATTCGTTTTAATCGTTGAAATTCTTTTGTATTAATGATATTCCAAACAAGTTCATCACTTACGGTGATATACCCGTAAATTGGATCTCTAAATACCTTCTTTTCCATATTTGTTTTTCCCCTTTGATTCTTCTTGTTTCATTTGTGAAACAACAACCGCAACAATAATCAGTGATCCGCCAAGAAACACAAACGGTTTGAATGCAATTGATAACATTATGATTTCTAATATGCTCGCAAATACGGCTTCTAAACTAACAATAATGCTTATCTTTGATGGTTCGACATATTTTAATGCAATGTTTTGCCCAAGGTAACCAAATCCTGTATTGAATAATCCTAAGAATACAATAGGCCACCACGAGACTACTCCAACTTGTGGTATGGTATCAAATACAAATGCTAAGACAAGTGATAATAACCCCACAGTTGCAAATTGAACAATGCTAAACGGAATTGGGTCAATCGGATGTTTGTCCATCACTCTGCTACTTTCAATCAAATACATACTCGAAAACACCACAGAGATAAATGTTAACAAATCTCCAAAATTAAATTCGATTAATAGTTGATCATTCAGTGACAACATATAGACACCAAGAAGCGCAATCACTGATGCAATATAGATATATTTTGATAGATGTTTCTTATAAACTACAAAACTAATCACCGGAACCACAACAACAATCAATTGAACAATGAATGCATTTTTCGAAGCTGTTGTATACACTAACCCAAAGGTTTGTAATCCAAAGGCAACAAGTAACAAGATTCCGATCCAAATTCCCTTTGAAAGCGTACGCCCTTTGATTTGTTTTAGATATCGAAAAAAGATTATACTTAATACAAACGATGCTAGTAAAAATCTACCAGCAAGAATCGTAAAGGTTTGAAAGCCTAAATCATTTGCGATCTTGTTAATTGGGAATCCACTTCCCCATATAATCGCAACGACTAGAAGTAATATTTCTGCGTTTTTAACTTTAGCAAAGCGGCTCAATTTCATCCCTCCATATTGGTAATTATATCATAGCAGAGCTGTTTTTCATAGAAAAAAAGAAAAAGTAGAACTCTACTTTTTCCCTTCAATCGCGTGTTTGATAAAATCTTTGAATAATGGATGTGGCTTATTCGGTCTAGATAAGAATTCTGGATGAAATTGACATCCAACAAACCATGGGTGATTGCTTAATTCCATCATCTCAACAAGACTAGTTTGTGGGTTAATTCCACTAACCACCATACCAGCGTTTTCAAATTGTTCTTTAAACTGATTGTTAAACTCGTAACGATGTCTATGTCGTTCCTTGATCTCATCGACTCCGTAAGCTTCATACGCTTTTGTTCCTGGTTTGATGATGCAATCATAGAGACCTAAACGCAGTGTCCCACCAATGTTAATTCCTTCGTATTGATCAGGTAAGTAATCGAAGATTGGATATGGAGTATTTGGATCAAATTCAGTCGAACTTGCGTGGTCTAAACCTAATACATTTCTTGCATATTCTATCATCGCTATTTGCATCCCTAAACACAATCCTAAGTATGGAACGAGCTTGGTTCTTGCATATTCTGCTGCTAAGATTTTCCCCTCAATCGCACGCGGTCCAAATCCACCAGGCACTAAGATACCACTTACATCATCTAGTTCTTCGGATATGTTATTTAATGTCAATGTTTCTGCATCTACAAACTTGATATGAACCTTATGATTGTGATAAATTCCTGCGTGTTTGAGTGATTCCGAAACCGATAAATAAGCATCTGGTAATTCCACATATTTTCCAACAATCGCAACCTTAACTTGTTTTTTAATTGCTTTGATTCGTTTGATCAAATCATTCCATTCACTCATTTCAAGTGGAGCGGTTTCTAATTCAAAGTGGTTACATATATATTCGTCTAGTCCTTGTCGAGCAAATCCACTTGCAACTTCATAGATAACATCTACATCTCTTGCTTCAATGATCGCTTTTTCGTTGACATCACATAGAAGTGCAATCTTATCTTTTTGATCTTGAGGAACTTCAACTTCGGTTCTTAAAATAATCACATCTGGTTGAATTCCTAAACTTCTTAATTCTTTGACTGAGTGTTGTGTTGGTTTGGTTTTTATTTCTCCAGCAGCCTTTAAGAAGGGAACAAGTGTTGTATGAATATACATCGTATTGTGGAAACCATAATCACGTCTTGTTTGGCGAATTGCTTCTAAAAACGGTAAACTTTCGATGTCTCCTACGGTTCCACCAATTTCAGTAATGACAACATCAGCTTCACTTGAAATCGCAGCTTTTTGTAAATATCGTTTGATTTGATTTGTGACATGGGGAACAACTTGGACGGTAGACCCTAAATATTCACCACGACGTTCTTTTTCGATGATTTTTGAATATATTTTTCCAGTGGTTACGTTAGAATATTTGCTTAAGTTTTCATCGATAAAACGTTCATAGTGACCTAAGTCGAGATCGGTTTCCGCACCATCGTTGGTCACAAATACTTCACCATGTTGATATGGTGACATTGTGCCTGGATCATAATTCAAATACGGATCAAATTTAAGCATAAATACTTTTAATCCTCTATTTTTTAATAACCTTCCAATGCTTGCTGCTGAAATTCCTTTTCCTAAACTCGATACAACTCCACCAGTAACGAATATAAATTTTGTCTGTTTCCCCATAATCTTCCTTCTTTCTAAAAAATAAAAAGCCCTCTTCAACGAAGAGAGCTAACATTTCTTTTTTGGCTCTTTCTTATTATATCAAAAGATTGTTGTTAAATCAATCTTTTTTTGTATCTCGCAAAAATGGCATAACCAAATATATTAACAAAATGTGTGTAATTACAAGTAAAACAATAAAATAGAAGGCAAAGATGTCAAGTGATGTTATCACATTTGTAATAAGATTAATTGGACGAAATACATCCCAAGAATTAAATCTTAAAAATCGTCCAATATAGATTCCAATACTCGATAACAAACTAATGTCTAGAATCATATGGTGCTTCCATTTTGGAAATGTTTCGCACAAAAATGTTAATGCATTATCAATGGATTTACACGCTAGAAACAATCCAATGAGTGCTCCTAGGAAGATATGTATCAAAGCAACATATGCCTCAATTTGTCTTACATATTCCATTGGTGCATACGGATGTTCAAATGTGTAAAATGGATAGTTCGTTAAGTGAATAAAATCCGTAATAATATAAAATGCATTTGGTAACATAACAAGCCAGATTACAACAATAATCCACTTCATCCACTTGTGTTTGATTGTTTTGTTTCTTAAGAGTAGCGTAACAAGAAGTGGAATCACTGCTAATATCATATTCCAAGCAAAAAATATATGTAAGAACTGTTTTGTTATGATAAAGACTGGAATCGATAGGAATCCATAAAGGATAGCAAACAACAAGAGTCTTCGTTCAACTGGGGTAATAAACTTCCAAAGCTTTGACATCATGATTTTAATATCTCATCGATTCGATCTAATTCTTCTTGTGTAAATGACAAGTTATCAATTGCTTTGATGTTTTCATAAAGTTGTTCTACTTTACTTACTCCAAGAACAGTCGATGTCATTTTTGGATTTCTCAATACCCAAGCAATTGCCATTTGTGAAATGGTTTGGTTTCTTTGTTTGGCAACACTGTTTAGTGCTAATAATTTTTGAATGAGCGGTTCTGTCACAGCCGATTTGTTGATGTGTTTGATGTGTTCTTTCATCAATCTTGAATCATCTGGAATTCCATCTATATATTTGTTTGATAATAGTCCTTGTGCAAGCGCAACAAAGCAAATGGTACCTCCACCGACTTCATATTGGGTATCTAGTAAGTGATCGTCTTCAATCCAACGATTTAACATATTATAACTTGGTTGAGTAATCACATAAGGAACATGCATTGCTTTTAAGTAAGCCACTGCTTCTTTGATTTGATGTGATTTATAGTTGGACAAACCAACATAAAGGGCTTTTCCGCTTCTAACAATATCAGCAAGTGCGGTCATAGTTTCTTCTAAAGAAGTTTCTGCGTCAAAGCGATGATGATAAAAGATATCAACATAAGGAATTCCAAGTCTTGCAAGTGATTGATCAATGCTTGCCATTAAATATTTACGAGAACCATAATCTCCATATGGTCCTGGCCACATCAAATACCCAGCCTTGGTTGATATGATAATTTCATCACGATATGCCATTAATTCTTCTTTTAAAATGTTTCCAAATGTGATTTCAGCCGATCCTGGAGGTGGTCCATAATTATTCGCTAAATCAAAGTGGGTAATTCCGTTGTTAAATGCTTCTAGTACAATTTGTTTGCATGTTTGATAATCATCCACTGCACCAAAATTCCACCACATTCCAAGCGATATCACAGGAAGTTTTAATCCACTTTTACCGAGTCTTCTATATAACATTTTTTCGTAACGATTGGGATTTGCTTGATACATATCTAATTCCTCTCTTTCTGCCAATAATTATATCATATTAGACCATACATGAAAAGAAAAAGCCTATTTCTAGGCTTTTATCGTTTTGATAATTCTTCTTCAATGTCGTCAGAGTCTTCTTCAACTTCATCTTCTTCTAAGTCTAGGACGACTTCTCGAATCTCATCGCTATCTTCATCTTCGTCGGTATCATCCGTTAATCCAAGTTCTAATGCGATGTCGTCGGTTTCTTCTTCTTCGGTATCATCTTCATCGACATCATCTTCATCGACTGTTTCAAACGTTGGATAAGTAACACCATCGCGCAACTCATTCTTTAATACATCTTCGTCATCGGAATAAATGTCATCAAAGTCACCACCATCTTTATCAAGCATCGCTACTGGTTGTCTTTCTTTTAAGTCCCAAAGCGAATCTCCACAAAAAACAAAGTGTCCGCTCATCATAAAATCCAAATAAAATTGAGAAACAATTTCTACGTATTCTGAATCCGTATATTTTTTGTTTTTCAAAAGTTCTTTCAAAATCGAGTCGATTGAAAGTGGTTCGTGTTTTCGTTGTTTTTTAAATAGTTCTACTGCTCGTTCTAGCAGTGATCCATCTTTTATAGCCATTGAATAAGCCTCCTAAAATAATATCCTACATTGTATATGATTTTTGTTTTTTTTGCAAGTAAAATCGACAAGCTTATTGGTTTTGTACAAATGTATACTTTACTACAAGTTTGTGATATCGTTTGTTCGTTTCACCGACTTCGGTTTCATAGATAATCGTTAAGGTGTGGTCTTCGAATTGAATCAAATTTGTTGAAGTTGACATCGAGACTTCTAAACCAAAGTTTGTTGTCAAATGCATGTTTGTGATTTGACCTTCGATAAACTCTTGTTCCATCGTTATATCACCACTGCGTTTTACAAACACACGGTTTGGATATATATATATGTTTGTTCGTACTTTTGCTTCAAGCTCTTCAGTAAATTCGAGTTCTTTGTGATCTTCATAAACGTGATAGTCACCTAAGGAATAGTATTCAATTTCCGTGCCATCGCTGATATCCATTTTAAAGTGTACTTCAACTGCCTGTTTCATAGTCACCTCTTCAATATCGATTATTTTCTTGTGGATAGTTCTTTTATCTTTTTATAATCTGTTCGGTCGTTTGTGAGTGGAGTAATGGAAATGTATCCATTCAAATAACTCATAACATCACCTTCTAGATCGTCTAATTTGGTTTTGCGATCTGGTTCACCAACCATGTAATGTAATCCGTCCACGAGCTTGAAAATCGTTTGTGTTGCATTTTTCGTCTGATGTGTTATTTTGATACCGGTTGGATTTGAAGGTATGTTGATATTGTAAAACTGATTGGAATGCAACATGTGATTTTTTTGCATATAATCCATAATGGTTGTGAAGTTTTGTTTGAGCGCTTCTATGTTGCCTTTTGCAACTGACAATGCAACTCCAACAGCTCCAAGCATCACACCTTCTGCAGCGCCGGCAACCGTTCCAGAATACATGACGTCATCTGCCATATTTAATCCATCGTTTGCTCCAGAGAATACCAAATCAAAGTCATATTTTAATGCAACTTTCGCCACCTTTACACAGTCAGCTGGTGTTCCATCTAAACTATAAGTTTTTACTCCTGGAACAATATCTTCAAGTTGTTGTAATTTAAGACCATGACGAATTGTAATCGAATGTGATACGGCAGATTTTTCACTGCTTGGTGCGACAACCAATAAATCAACTTCATAGTCTGTTAAGCATTCAACGAGTGCTTTGATTCCTTTTGAGTGGACGGAATCATCATTTGTCACTAATACTTTTTTTCTCATAACAACTCCGGATTTTTTTGTTTGAATTCTTTTAATTTTTCATCTGCTAATTGTAACAATTCTTTGACTTCTTTGTTGTTATACATCGTAGCTCCTGCTGCTTGTAGGTGACCTCCACCTCTAAATTGTGAAGCAATGTCATTGATTGCTAAAAAGCGGGAACGAAGACGACCCCTAATCTCTCCATTTGGCTGATCAATAAACGCAATCCAAATGAGTGATCCTTTGATGGAATCAATCGTATTTACCATATTTCCTGCTTCGTCTGGTGTTACACCAAATTTCTTTTGTGTTCTTTTTGTAAACCGAATATAGACAACTCCATTTGGAGTCATCTTGAAATTTTTATAAACAAACCCTTGTAATTTTAACGATTCTTTGTCTTTTAAATACAAAGATGAATATAGTTTTTCTAAGTCTATTTCTTTGTCTAATAATACACTCGCATTACGTAATACATCGCCACTTACTCCGCGGTAACGGAAACGCCCCGTGTCTGTTACAATTCCAAAATATAATGCATAAGCAGCTTCATATGGCAATTTTAAGTCTTCATCAAAATCATTGTAAAATCTTGCGAGTAACGCACTACAAGATGGACTCTTATTATCAACAAAATTAATGTTTCCAAAATCCTCTGAATCATCGTGGTGATCAATCTTAATGACAAACTTTCCTTTTTGCCAATTATCGTTTTGAATGCGCTTTGCGTTTGATGTATCGACTACAATCACCAAAGCATCTTCATAAACCGATTCTTCCACCTCATCCATCGTTGCGAATCCTCTTAAGTATTCTGGAATTTCATCTCCACCAACAGCGTAAATTTTCTTTTCTGGAAACGATGCTTGAAGCATATGTTTTAATCCCATTTGACTTCCAATGCAATCACCATCTGGTCTTACGTGTCTGTGGATAATAATGGTTTGAAATTCTTTTATTTTATTTAATATTTCTTGTGTCATTTGTTACACCCCTTTTGCTAATTGATTTAGATCTTCAATCATAGCGTCAACAACTTCCCAACTTTCTACATTTGCTCCACTTGCTAACTTATGACCACCGCCACCATATTTGGTTGCAATTTCATTGATGTTTGCACCATTTGATCTTAGCTCTACCCATATCTTACCGGCTTCACTATCTTCTGTGAAATTTGCCCAAATATTGATTCCTTTAATCCCTGCCATAATATTCACCATGCCTCTTGAAATAGTGAAGATATCAATGCCATAGGTTTTTACTTCTTCTTTGGTATTTTTTAATACTCCAACACCACTTGATGTGACAATAAATTTTTGCGTTAATGCGGCTCTTAGTTTAACAATTTCTAAGTCTTCTGAATATAAATTCATATATATACTTTCCAAATCAATTTTTTCTTTTAATAAATAACTTACCAAAGAAAATGTTCGGTCGGTTGTAGAAGCATATCGGAATCGCCCAGAATCCGTTACTATTCCTGTGAACAAAGACGAAGCTGCTTGTTGATTTAGTTTGAGCCCTGTTTGATAAAAGAAATCAGCAATGAGCCCCGCACACGATTCATACGATGTATCGACAAATTTTATATTTCCAAAACCTGTTTTTTCAATATGATGATCCATTTTAATCACAAACTTAGCAAGCTTATATCGTTCATCACTAATCATAAATTCTTCCGCAACATCAAGGACAATTGCCAGTGCATTTGGATAAATGGAATCCTCTACAATATCCATTTCTCCCATGAACTTTAATCGTTCATTCATATCACCAACAGCAACAATCAATTTATCTTTAAAATTTTCAATTAATCCATACTTTAATCCTAGTTGACAACCAAGCGCATCTCCATCAGGACGACTGTGTCTATGAATAATAATCGTATCAAATTCTTTAATTTTTTGTAATATTTCTTTAAACATGAGTTTCCTCCTACGATTATTTGATTATAGCATAATTATGAAAATTTCTCAAATCATTTTAATCATCCATTTGGCCCTTACATAACCGTTCTGCTTTGTATAAATCATTGGTGTATAACATATTATCTGCGTAAATTGGTCCAACTCTAGCATAACCTAATCTTACTAAATTATAATTGAGTAGTTCACCATCAACCCATATCCAAGCAAGCAGACGTTTAAATCCAGAAAAGTCTCTTAACTTATCAAATGGATCGGTTTGCAAATATATATCTTTTGCGTTTGATAAAATCTTTTTTGTATATTCGGTTGCTTCTTTCCCACCAAATTGGACTGAAAATCTATTATGTTCCGGTGTATCAATATTAAAGAACCGAACGTGTTCGATAATTCCATCTACTAAAAAAGCAGCTGTGTCTCCATCAACAGGAAATTCAAAACTTACCTTTAGTGCACCACCTAATGGTTTCCCTTGTCGATCAGACCAAAACGGTCTACTCTTAAATTTATTTGCTAGTCTTGGTCCATCATATATATATGTTTTACGTAGTTCATTCATAATAGTTAATCACCTTTCGTTCATTATAACATATTATGTTTGACAATCAAAAAAGAAAGAACATATATTTGTTCTTTCTTTC
The DNA here is from genome assembly GCA_035362935.1 of Bacilli bacterium. GTDB lineage: Bacteria > Bacillota_I > Bacilli_A > ML615J-28 > CAG-313 > DAOSEC01. The sequence goes on from DAOSEC010000008.1 coordinate 31,157, forward strand.
GTATGGCATTATTTGTTCTTCTGCTTTTCTTTCGCCCAAATAAGAAGTGAGGAAACAAGTGTTCCAATAAAAAACAACCCCGTCAATGAACCATACAAAAAATATCCAAGTGCACCCCAACCATCTGTTATAAAGGCCAACCCCCAAAAGATTGCGGATGCAACACCAGAAACTATAGGAACAAAGAATGTTAACTTCTTGCTTATCTTTAACAATATTTTCGTAACACCAAATCCAATAAGACCACCCACAAAGATAAACACGATAACTGTCAAAATTTCTGTAACAATGTTTGGATACATATCCAACACCTCCTACATCTATTTACACCTTGATTATATCTTTTTTTTAGAGATATTCCATAAAAACGATAATATAAAAATGCACTTGATTGGATTGCTCCTTTCAAGTGCATTTTTAATTAATTTTTTGTTATGCTAACTTGTTATTTCCAAGTATAAAGTCTAGCATCTGAGAAGTTTTGAGCATTCACAATCCATTGATCCCAATTGTTTGTTGCACTTGGTCCCATGAACTCTGGTTTTCTTATTAATGTTTTATCAAATGTATATAATGATTCCCAAGCTGTTGAAGTACCTGATGCTGCGACATATGGTTCACCGAAGATACCAATAACATCAATCAAAGCACCATCTTTTAATAAAGTAACAACGTCTCCACCTTGACCATTGAATGCAATGGCTTCTTGTGTAGTTGAGTTATAAACGATAGAAATGACAGTGTGACCTGCTGCAGTAGCTTCTGCTAATCTTGCTAAAATTGCTGTGTCAGCTGCTTGTGAACTATGGAGAATTAATGACTTACCATGAGCTAATTCACCAGTTAATGCAACACCCCAGAATTTTGTTAAGTCAGTAACGCCTGTAATACCATTTGATTCTACAGCGGCATTATTAAATGATCCTAAACGATATCCTGTTAATGTAACAGTTGCACCTGTATTATTGTAGATCGCGATTACTTTATTGTTAGATGAACCCTCAATATAGTAAGAAATAAACAAATCAGTTGCATATGTTGGAGCTTCTTCAGGAATAACAACGATTGTTACAACTTGAGTTACAGCTTCTGCTGTTCCAACAGTGATTGTTGCTGTTAAAGTGATTGATTTGTTTTCTGTTACAGTTGCTAGAGTTCCTTCAGGTAATGTAATTAAACCTGCATTATCTCCACTTGCTGCCCAGCTAATTGTACCACCATAAACTGCGCTAGTTGTTGGTAATACAACTGTTGATCCCATATTGTATTCTTTGTTATCAAATGCTGCTACTAACTCATCTTGAACTGCTTCTGCTTTTTCAGCATCAGTCATTTCAACTAAATTAATTTGATCTGGATGTCCAAGAGCGATTTGAGGTCCATTAAACCATCCAATGGTTGCTCCTTCAATTGTAACTTCATTACCAGCAGATAATGTTCCCATCTTAGTATTGATTTCGGTTAAGTTAGCTAATCTTGAATCTACTCTTAATGTAATGTCTGCAGTACCATTTGTTAATACTACGTTATACCCTGATGTAGAAACAGTAAATGCATCTTTAATAGTAAATCCGTAAAGATTAATTTTCTTAGCTTGTAGTGGAAGTAAAGTTGTTGCATCTACGGCTGTAATTGTTTCAGCAGCTACTACATTGTTTTGAGAAATAACTGTTTTTGAAACAACAAATTCAATTTGATGTAATCCATTAAATGCGTTGTATTGTCCAACAACTTGAACTTTCGCACCAACTACATAATCAGCTACTGCATTTGCTAAGTCTGTTCCTGATAAACCATAATATACTACGATTCCACCAGTATTATCTTGGATATAAATATTACGTCCTACAACGTTTGTTACAACACCTTCAACCATTACGAATGTTCCAACTGCTGTTGATTTTACCGCGTTGATTGTACTTAATTCAACTGGTTTAACCGTGATTGTTACTGTAACTTCTTCGCTTATTTCACCAACAGTAACGGTTGCTACTAAAGTAACATTTGTATCAGCAGATACGTTTCCTAATTTACCGTTTGTTAAGTTAATAACACTTGCGTTATCTCCTGTTGCTGCCCACGCGATTGTTGCGTTGAATGATGTGTTTTCTGTCGGAAGTGTTAATGTTGCACCAGATACACGGTTGATATTGTTAAATTGAGATGTTAACAATGTAGCAACTGCATCTGCTTTTTGTTGATCTGAAAGTTCTGGAGCATCAATTTCAACGATAGAACCTTCTGTTGGTGTATAATCTACTGACCAACCAGGAATACGAGTATCATAGTAGTAAACTGAAATACGAATACGTACAAACTTATCGATAAATGCATTTAATCCTGATGCATTTGGATTTGCAGTTGTGTCTGGTTCATATGTTCTGTAATAAATTTGAATTTCTTTTGCTGTAAATGGATCTTGAATAAAGTAGTCTTTATTTGATCCTGATACTTTTTGGATTAGCTTACCTTCAACTACATTTAAGTCACCTTGAATAGCAGCACTTGTTGGTGCTTCACTTGCTATTGCATCGACTGTTTTTGGAGTTGGAGTCGGAAGTGTGTTTCCACTTGATACTTTAACAATACCAACTGTACCACCAATTTGAGGTGCTCCAAAATAAACAGCACGTTTACCAGTAACTCTTACTAAGTCACCTAGTGCAACTGTAGTATGTGCTGCGAACACAAAGATTCCACCAGTTGAGTCAGAAATAAAGAATCCTGAGAATCCGCTGTTGAATTTTGCAAATACAACACCTTCAGTTTCCACATCCGCATTAAGAGCAGCTGCTTTCACTTCTGCAATTGTTTGTGTTGTTACATCTGGTAATGCTCTAACACGTACTGTAAATTCTTTCGTGTCAGTAATTGTCTTTGTTGTTTTTCCATCCATGTATTGAATGGTTAACGTTGCTGTAATTTTGACAGTTTTGTCTCCTTCAGCGAACACTGGTCTTGTAACAACACCTGTATTAGAAATATATGCAGGGCTGTCAGTTTCCCAAGTAATGGTAACATCATGTCTTCCTTCTGCAAGGAATTCAATGTTGTTAACAATATTGCTCATATCAGCAATAATAAGTGATGTCTTTGCTTCTTCAAGTAATGCTCTTGCTTGTTCTTCTGCCGCTTTATCTGTACATGCAGTTAATGCGATTCCAAAGAAGAAAATAGCAACTAGACTAAACAATCTTTTCAGATTGAGTTTGGATAATACCATGTTTTTTTCCTCCTATATAACAATTCTAATTGTTATCAAAAATTAGTTATGAAAAGTGATATCGTTAAACGATCCTAATAATAGTTGGTATTGACCACTATAAACCCCAATCGGAGCTACAATATCAATATTTTTCCCATTAAAGTATTCCCAAGTTCTTATTCTATTGTCTTGTGGTGCTGGTATGCTTAAATCGCGAATCGCAATATCAGAAGCAACACGCACTTCAATTGTATTGTTTTGTGAATCACGAATTCGGAACGTAAATGCATTGTTTGCAGAATCATATCCGCTATAAACAGTAACATTTTCTAATTTTACAAATCTTCCCGATATCGTTGGGTTTGTTGTGCGATTCAATTCACTAATTGTCATAACCGTTGGAACGACTTCATTTCCTGTTGATAAGACAGTAATTTTTGAATCACGAGTATCTGTAATTTGTGGTGCACCTGTTTCTTGATCTGGATGGTATACCATAGTTCCTTCGATACGAAGTTCAAACCCAACTACAAGTTTTTGTAATTGTGTAAATCCTGCGTATACATAGATACCATAGCATCCGGTTTCTCCAGAACAATCTTCAACATATGCACTAAATCCTAAGACTCTAGTCACAATACCTACGACTGCAACTTTTTTATTTGCATACTCGGCCTCGTTTGTTCTTAGTTCTTCAAGTGTGACTTGAGTCCCTTCAATTGAATAATTAAATCCAGGGTCTTGTTCTCCCCAAATGCGTTTTCCTTTGGTTTGAGTTCTCATATCCGCATTGAAGATAACTTCTGCGTATTTAGATCCACTCGCACCTTTTGAGGTTGTAAACGATTCTTCAATCAGTTCTAAATTTAACAACTTTCCATCAACCCATACCCATGCAAGGTATCTTGTTCCTGTAGAATCAAGAACTGGTTGATTTCCCTCTGCTTCTAATACGATTTTAGTCGCATTGTTTAATCGGTTAGCTGTATAATCTGAGGCTGCTTTTCCCCACGGGTCAATACGGTATGTTGATTCTGGGGTATCAATACCTAAGAATCTTACACGGAATGGTTGACTGGTTGCTGTTTTGAACATTGCTGTATCACCATCTGCGACACTTACAAGTGTAACCTCACCAATACCATGTAAAAAGAAATCTTTCCCAGTATAATCTCTTTCAAGAGTTGTTCGATTGGTATAATAATGGATCTCCCATTCTTCTTCCCCTGGTTTATTATCACAAGCAGTTAAACTAAATGAGAATATACCTAGTAGAAGTAGAAGTATGAATTTTTTAAGTTTCATTGATTACCAAACCAATTCGTTGATTGCATCAGCGTAAGCTTGATCGATAGTTTTTCCACCATATAGAACAGCTCTGATTAATGATTGTGATTCATCACGTGCAAGTGAAGATCCTGGGAATGCTGCTGATGTAAAGAACTTGTCTCTTTGTCCGTAACCGATGGTAGCACTCTTAACAAAAATACTATCCGGATTTGCTAAGAATGTTGCATAAGTTGGATGAGTATATGCGCTTTCGCGTACTGGGAAGTATGCTGTTGATGCTGAGAAGTATGCTGTTTCTGCAGTTGAAGTTAAGAACTTAACAAACAACCAAGAAGCTAAGCGTTGATCATCTGTTGCATTAGAGAAAATAGTAACGTTTGTCCCTTGTTGAATAACAGCTGGAACTGCTCCTGCTCCATCATATTGAGGGATTGGTGCTACTCCTACTTCGAATGCAGTTGTATTATTGTGTTGTGCTCCTGCACTTGATCCAACAGTCATATAGATTGTTTCTGCTTTGAATACGTCAGATGCATAGTTTGCACCATCAAAATGAGTTGGTGTTGCAGCTAAGCGGTCTGTGTATAAATCTTTAAAATAAGTAACAGCTGCTTTTGATTGAGCGTTGTTAAATAAAATTTCTCCATTCACATTTGTGTATTGTCCGCCCCATTGTTGTGTCAATGTAATGAAAAGGTTCGCTTCTGAATCGTATGCAAAACCTACTTTTCCGTTTAATGTTTTGATTTGTTGAGAAACGGTTCTAACCTCAGCCCAAGTTGTTGGAACTGTCAAAGAATTTTGATCAAAGAACGTTTTGTTATAAAACATTACTTCAGTTGATTTGTTAAATGGTAATGAATAATAGGTACCCGCTTCATCATAGATGGTTCCTTCAGCTAAGAATGATGGAACAAAATCATCTAAATCCGCTTGTGTAAACCCATGAGTTGCATTTTCCATATATTTATCTAAAGGTAATACTGCTCTACCTTGTAAATATACAGCCACATGGTCTGGATATGTTTGAGCAATGTTCGGCTCTGTTCCTGCAGAAATTGCTTTTGTAATCTTGTCACGTAAGTCTGTGTATCCACCTTGTCCTGCTTGGATTACTGTAACATTTGGATAAATTACATTAAATCTGTCAATAATGTCTTGGATATATCCTTGGTTTGCTTGACCCATCGCATGCCAGAACGTGATGGTAATCGGGTCAGTTGTAAGTTGGTCTGGAATAACAATTTCGCGGTCTTTTAAATTTGTGTTTCCGCAACCTGCTACTACAAACATTGCAACTAGAACGACTAATAAACTTAACAGTTTTTTCATATACTTTTCAATCCTCCGTTTGTATATAAATCTATATTCACTAAAAACTTAGTTTTAGCCTTTAATACCGCTTCTTGATACCCCTTGCATAATGTATTTACGCAAGAACAAGAATACGAGTAATAATGGAACTGTAACCACTGTGGTTGCAGCCATTTGTAAATGAATTTGTGAACGACCTTGATCGTCAGTGAATGCTTTTCTCAATCCGTTTGTAATCAAACGCATCGAATCGCTATCTGCTACTAGATTTGGCCAAATGTATGCATTCCATGAACCAATTAATTTTAGAATGGTAATTGATATAATGGTTGGCATTGCGATTGGAACCATAACACGTAGTAGATACTTGAAGTCTCCTGTGCCATCGACTTTCGCTGCTAAATATAATTCATTTGGTATTTGCTTGAAGTTTTGTCTTAATAAGTAGATATAAAATACACTGACAACGAATGGAATAATGAGGGCTTGATAGGTATCAATCCATCCCAATCTAGCAACTGTAATGTAGTTTGTAATAACCATCATTTCCCCTGGAATCATCATCGTTGCTAAGAACAAAGTAAATAATATGTTTTTACCTTTGAACTCAAGTCGAGCAAACGCGAATGCTGCAAAAATTGTTGTAACAACGGTACCAACCGTAGAGACCACACCTACAAAAATTGTGTTGTAGATATATCGTGCAAAATCGGCTTGCATCATTGCATTTGGGAAATTTTGGAAATTTAATAATTGTGGGAATAGTGTAGGTGGAATCATTTCTGTTTCTGCTTGAGTTTTTAAAGCAGAGATAATCATCCAATAAAACGGAACGACAACGATAATTGCCATAATACCTAAGAAACCATATACTAGAATATTTTTTAAAATTAATTCTACTTTATATGATTTTTCTAAATTTTTAACATTCATTTTTTCTGTCATAGCGCACCTCCTAGTAATGTACCCGTTTTTTACTGATGTACAAGTTGATGAAGGTGAAGATCAAGATGATCACGAAGAGGAATAACGCAGCTGCGGCTGCCCATCCTGCCGACCCTTCTCCAACACGGGGGTCACTCAAACTTCGATATAGGAACCATACTATGGTACCAATTCCTTTGTCGCGAATGCTAGTATCTAGTCCGAATAACGCAACAACTGATGTATACTCTTTAAACGCTCCGATAAATGATGTTACAGCAACATAGGCAATCATTGGAGAAAGAAGAGGAACTGTAATTCTTGTGAATACTCGAACTCTTGGTGTTGAGTCGATTTGAGCTGCTTGATAATATTGTTTATCAATCCCTTGCAAACCACTTAAGAAAATTAGAATCTTAAACGGAAGTGCTTCCCACACGGAATAAATTAACAACACTGTCATTGCTCTACCCCAACCTGCTCCGTATCCTACCCAGTTAATTGCATTGTCAAGTCCTAACCAACCAATAATGGTATTGATAAGTCCATAACTTTGATTAAACATAACCGCAAATACCATCCCAATCGCGATTGTATTTGTAACGTATGGTAAGAAGAAAATAGTTTGGAATACTTTTTGTAATGGCTTAATGGAGTTTAGTCCAACAGCGATTAACAACGATAACATTATAGATATTGGAACAGATACAAACACGATAAAGAATGTGTTGGATACTGTTCTCCAGAATATTTGATTTCGGAATATGAAGGCAAAGTTACCAAATCCGAATTGAGTGAACTCACCTGTCATATAATTGTATTTTTCTTTAAACGCGATTAGAATCGTATTAAAGAGGGGATAGAAGATAAATATTGCCATTAATATTAGAGCGGGTGCTAAATATAACCAGGCCTTGAGGTTGTTTTTACTCTCAACCATTACTTCATTCGCTCCTCGGTTTCTTTGTTAAATACGAAGCATTTATTTGGACGAATGTTTACTTTGATTACCCCGCTATTTGGAACTTCTGTATCGGCATCAACAATACCTCTTAATGTGTGACCATCAAAATTAGGATGTTTTGCGATAATCGAAATGTCACGTCCTAAATGTTCAATAGATGCAACTTCGATTGAAAGTTTTCCGTCTTTTTTAACGTCAAATCCTTCAGGTCGAATTCCAATTGTTACATCTTGATCTTTTGCTTTAAACGGTAATATTGCTTCATCACCAATGTATAGTTGATTGTCTTTGATTGAACCATTGAATAGGTTGATCGGTGGCGTTCCTAAGAACTTTGCAACGAATAAATTATCAGGATCGTCATATACATGTTGTGGTTGACCTGTTTGTTGCATTAATCCGAGTTTCATAACTACGATATTGTCAGAAATACTCATTGCTTCTTCTTGGTCATGTGTAACGAAGATGGTTGTGATTCCCGTTTCTTTTTGGATACGACGAATTTCTTCACGTGTTTGTAAACGAAGTCTCGCATCTAGGTTAGATAAGGGCTCATCAAGTAACAACACTCTTGGTTCTTTTACGAGTGCTCTTGCGATTGCAACACGTTGTTGTTGACCACCGGATAACTGTTTTGGTTTTCTTCCCATTAGATTTCCAATACCAACTAAATCAGCGTAATATTGCGCCTTTTTTAATGCTTCATCTTTTGGCATTTTCATGTTTTCAAGTGGAAACAAAATGTTTTGCTTTACTGTCATATGAGGGTATAACGCATAGTTTTGAAACACAAGACCAATTCCTCGTTTTTCTGGTGGTGTTTTTGTAACATCCTCATCCCCAAAGAAGATTTCTCCTTCTGTGGGTTGTAGTAAGCCAGCAATCATATAGAGTGTTGTTGATTTACCACAGCCAGAAGGACCGAGTAGACCAATTAGTTTTCCTGATGGAATGGTGATGTCTAAATTATCTACAGCACGAACCTCTGCATCTTTTTCCGAAAAAATCTTGGTCAATTTTTTCAATGTAATTTCCATATAAATCCTCCAATACGTATTTTCTCAATACATACATAAATTATGTAGCATTGAAATCGTTTGCTTAATAATTATACCATATTTGACAATAACATGCAAAGGTAAAAACGATACATTTTCGAAATTTTACATGAATTTTACCCACATATAAAACAAAAAAAACCACCTAAAAAGATGGTTTTTCACATTTTAATTTTAATTGCACGTTTGATACTTAAAAATTATTTCCTACTATGGTTTAATGACAAAGAAGTATATTGCAGCCCCGATTCCACCAATAATAGCTAGCGTAACAAAAAACTTAATGAACTTTTTAATAATGACAAAGATTCCTAATACACTTAACAACCCTGCAGCAATCACGATTGCGGCTTGGAGATACGGTGCTAAGTTATTGAAAAAAGGCATAATTAAATTCATTAATTGGGTTCCCCATTGGTTCAGAGTACTTTGAACGGTACCCCATAGTTCAGAAAATGAAAATAAAAATTGCATTGATTTCACCTCAATTTAAAATTCTTTGCGTCCTTCAATTGCTTTTTTCAAAGTAATCTCATCCGCATAATCTATATCGCCACCTGCTGGTAGCCCGTAACCAATCCGCGTTATTAATAGGTGATCTTTCTTTAGGATTTTAGCCAAATAGGAAGCAGTTGTGTCTCCTAATGCTGTTAAGCTGGTTGCTAAAATGATTTCTTCAATCGGGTCTTTTGTAATACGTTCTTCTAGTGTTTTGATATTAATATCATCTGGACCTATTCCATCTAGCGGAGAAATGACACCATACAACACATGATATACGCCATTATATTGTTTGGTTTCCTCTAATATTATAACATTCTTTGCTGATTCTACAACCATTATTTTATTTTTATTACGAGTGATGTCTCTACATATCGAGCAAATTTCTTGTTCTGTTAGCATACCACATATCTTACACTTACGAATTTTAGTGGTTGACTCTGCTAAAGCTACTTGAAAATCAACAACATCTTGACTGCTGAATTTATCTATTGTGAAAAACGCCATCCTGCTTGCCGTTTTTGGACCAACTCCTGGATACTTTTGAAATGCCTCTATTAATTTTTGAAGCGATTTTAAATCATTCAACGTCTGCTCCTAAAATAGATTTCCCATTCCGCCCAAGAATGATTGGAACTTCGCCATCTTAGTTTTGGTAAATTTATCGATCTCTGTATATGCTTGGCTGCATGCAGCGACAACCATTTCCCCCAACATTTCAAGATCTTCTGCTCCATCTACAGTAAAATCATCACTGACTTTAACGTTTTGTAATTGTTTGTTTCCAAGCATTTCAATTGTAACCACACCACCAGCACTTGATGTGAATACCGTTTCTTCGATTTCTTTTTGTGTGCGCTCCATATCTTCTTGCATTTTTTTAAGTTGTCTTAACATAGCTTGTTGATTCATGTATCGGTACCTCTTATTCTTCGATTTTAATTAGACCTTCTCCAAATAAGGATCTAGCCTTTTCTACTGTCTTATTTTTCTCAGTTGTTAGTGGAGATTCTATCTCATCTGCTACTCTTAAATCTGGATTGTCAATTGGTTTTAATTTTGGGAATTTAACTCCCATATTGTATTGACCAACGTATTCGCTTCGTTTTTCTACCCATATATCATTTGGTAAGGCAATGTACGATAATGGTTTCCCTAGTTTTGTTTTAAAAATTAGGTTTGCCTCATCTTTCATTTTCTTACTCATAACATGATTGCACATACTAATGGATGGATAGGTTATAATAATGGAGTTAATCCCAATTGCTGAAACAGTTGCATTCATTAACAGTCGTGCAATGTTTTCAAGAGAAACGCTTATTCCTTTGTCAAGATTTCTCCACTCAGAAATAATACGACTACGTTCACTTTTTGCCTCATCCGATCTTGAGTCATGTAAAATTTGTTCTATGTATGATACATCATACGGATCCTTGATTTCTTTTTCAACAACAGGTGGTTCAGCTTTGATCACTTCTTTTTCTTTGTGTGGTTCTGATGCACCAGATTTCCCAATGATAATCGGCTTTTCTTCACGAACTTGCTTTTCTGTCTTTGGTGATATCACTGTTGTTGGCACTTCTTTTATTGGTGCTGTTTTTTCGGGTTGTATCTCTATAGGGATTTTCTGGGCTTCTTGCTTGTCTTGTTTTGAAATGTTTTCAAACATTGAAAGTGTGGATAGGTTTTCGTGTTCTACAATTTGTAGTTTTCCTTCTACTTCACTTAATTTACTTCCAAGTTTTTTTACAAATTCGCTCAATTGTGCAAGTTTTATATCAATCTTGTCTACAAACACTTGTTTTTCATCTACTTGGTCAAACTTAGCATTTATACTTACCAACATCTCTTTGATTGTTTGTTTTAATTCTTCAATTAAATTTAGCAAATCATTGTTTTCGGTCGTCCATTTAAGATTGAGTTCGGCAATCATTTTTTCATTTTCGTCGATTGATAGATTCACTTTTTCGATTGACAACTTTAAGTTTTCGTCGCTTTGTGTCATTGACTCACTTAGTTCAGTCATCAGATTAAGCATTTTGGTGTGATCGTTTTCAATATGTTCGATTTTATCATATACCAAATCGAGATTGACTTCTTTTTCTAAGGAGAACAAATCGGGAGCATCTATACTTGTTTGATCTATCTTACTTGTCTTATCTGCTACTTGTGTCAAATCTATCGAATCAATCACTTGTTTTAATTCTTTGATTTCCTTTTGAACTTTTTCATGTTGGTGCTTCAACTGCTTTTCAAGTGTGATTTTATCTTCTTCTAGTTGATTCACTTTTAGATATAAATCATCAAACTTGATTGTTGAGTTTTCCAAATCAAACACTGGTTTTTCTTCTTCGTCTAATGTGAATAATTCTTGACCGCTGTTTTTCAGTTGGTTTAGTTCCGTTCTTATGTTTTCTATTTCTATTGAATAATCAATTACTGGTTCGTTATACTTTAAGTTGGCTAGTTGTTTTTTAATTTCATCTAGTTCAACTGAATAATCATGACCACCTTGTTGTGAAATCATTTCGTTCGCATCTATTTTTTGCTTTAATTTTGGAAGTTCTAATTTTGTAATTTCACTGATGAGTTTATTTACTTTTGCATCAATCATCTCAATTTTAGAATTATCCACAGTCCCATTTTCAACGTGATGAGATACTCCCTTCATATTGAGAAGACGTTCTTCGATTTGATGTATTTTATGTTGAATGTCTAGATCGTCATCGGTCATATTAATAATCTTCATAACACCAACTTCTAAATAGATTCTTGGGTTATTTGAGTATTTTAATTTGTTTTGAATATCCATAATAACATCGATGTAAAAATATACTCGCTTTTTGTCAATCTTTGATGCTAACTTTTTAAATTCTGGATTATCAAATATATATTTAAAGACGGTTTGTCCTGTTGTATTTTGATATAGTAAGATATCTCTACAGAATTGAAGCAACCCTGAAACAAGACGGTTCACTTCTTTTCCAAGTTCTAAAATTTCATCCACAATTTTTATTGCTTCTGCTACATTGGTTCCCTCAAAACTATTTACCAAATCAATTAACTTATAATTTGAGATGCGACCAGTCACGCTATTGACATCATCAATTGAAATGACATCATCACTATACGAAATCGATTGGTCTAAAATACTTAACGCATCGCGCATACCGCCTTCAGCTGTTTCAGCGATAGCATCAAGTGCATCTTCTTTCACTTTAATGGCTTCTCGTTTTGTCACTTCTTGTAATTTTATTTTAATTTCTTGACTAGATAGTGCCTTGAAATCAAATCGTTGGCATCTTGATATGATTGTCATAGGTATCTTATGGGCTTCGGTGGTTGCTAAAATAAATATGACGTGTGCAGGCGGTTCCTCTAATGTTTTAAGCAACGCATTAAATGCAGAAGTTGATAACATATGTACTTCATCAATAATATATACTTTAAACTTAGAATTGGATGGTAGATAATTCACCTTTTCTAAGATTTGACGAATCTCTTCTACCCCATTGTTGCTTGCGGCATCGAGCTCAATGATATCTGTGGATTGGTTGTACATAATAGACAAACAACTAGCACATTGATTGCATGGTTCTTTGGTTGGAGCAGACGCACAATTGACCGCTTTCGCTAGAAGTCTGGCAATCGTTGTTTTTCCGATACCTCTTGGACCACTAAACAAATACGCATGGCTAATCTTATTTGCCTTGAGTGCGTTTTGTAATGTTTTTTTAATGTGGTTTTGTCCTGCTACTTCGGAAAACGTGGATGGTCTATATGTTCTATATAATGCTTTATATGCCATAATCGTGCCTACCCTTCATAAATTTCAAATAATTGGTCCAGTTATATTAATTATATCATAGCTTTCTTTGCTTTTGTATAGGTTTTTTCGAAAAGTTAGTGTGTTGTTGATGCGAACTCGGTGTAATTGGTCGAATTAAACAGTTTGGGCCATACCCAATTAAATCTTTACGATTTGCTTTCACAAGTGCATCATAAACAAGTTGATAATTTTTTGGATTTTTAAATTGCATCAAAGCTCGTTGCATTGCTTTTTCTTCCTTTGTGTCTGCAACATACACAGGTTCTAGGGTTCTTGGATCCACTTTAGTGTAATACATACATGTTGCAAGTGTAGATGGAGTCGGATAGAAATCTTGTACCTGTTCGATGTATAGATTGTGTTTCTTGATGTATTCTGCAAGCATGATCGCATCCTTTAAAGTAGACCCCGGATGAGAACTCATCAAATATGGAACTAAGAATTGATTTTTATTGTGTTCTTTGTTGATTTTCTCATACTTTTGGACAAACGATTCATACAATTCAAAATTTGGTTTTTGCATATACTTCAAAACCTGATTGCTTACATGTTCTGGTGCGACTTTTAGTTGCCCCGAAATGTGGTGTTCCACAAGTTCGTGAAAAAACGTATCGTTTTTATCATACATCAAATAATCATATCGAATTCCGCTACGAATAAATACCTTTTTCACTTTATCTAATTTACGAACTGCTCTTAATATATCTAAATAATTGTCATGACTCACTTTTAAGTTCTTACAACGAACCGGATGCAAACATTCTTTACCAATGCATGCTCCTTTTTGTAGTTGTTTATCACATGCTGGATCGTAAAAGTTTGCCGTTGGACCACCAATGTCGTGGATGTACCCTTTGAACTCTTTGTCATTGATGATTTTTTGTGCTTCTTCAACAACAGAATCTTTGCTTCTAGATTGCATGATTCTTCCTTGATGTTGTGTAATCGCACAAAAACTACAACTTCCATAGCATCCACGATTCACCACTATGCTATGTCTAACTTCATCGATTGCAGGAATATGTTCTTTATAACTATAGTGATAATTTCGTTCATACGGAAGGCTATAAACCCAATCTAAGTATTCTTGATTGAGTGGTTCACTTGGTTTATTTTGAATAACATATATATCTTTGTATGGTTCTACTAATATTTTGCTTGTAAAGAAGTCATTATTTTGGTGTTGAATATAGAAACTTTTCGCATAATTTAACTTATCTGCTAATAATTCATCATAACTGGGTAGCATCACTTTGGAATTAGGCAAGAATGTTTCATTCTTTGATTTCCATACCGTACCTTTGATGAAATTCAAATCTTTGATGCTCATGCCAGTGTTTAAGTAGTCAGCAATCTCAACAATTGTCTTTTCGGCCATTCCATAAACCAACAAATCAGCACTTGCATCAAGTAGAATCGATCTTCTTAAACTGTTTTGAATATAGTCATAATGAGCAAGCCTACGCAAACTCGATTCAATACCACCAATAATAATCGCAGAATCAGAAAACAAGTTACGAACAATCTTACTATATGTAATGGTAGTTTTATCAGGGCGCTTCCCCATAACCCCACCTGGAGTATAATAATCTTTTTCACGTCTTCTTTTACTAGCTGTATAATGATTCACCATCGAATCTATGTTACCGGCTGTAATTAAAAATCCTAGCCTTGGTTTTCCAAATTGTTTAAATACGTTTGGATTATTGATGTCTGGTTGTGCAAGTATGGCTACTTTATAACCAAATGCTTCTAGTACTCGTGATATAATGGCTGCACCGAATGAGGGATGATCGATATAAGCATCCCCACTGATTAATATAAAATCAACAAAATCCCAGTTTCGGTTGATAAGATCTTGCTTACAAATTGGTAAAAACATATGACACCTCAATACAATGAATATAGTATCATAATCATTGGGTTTTTTCAATCTATTCATAGAAGTTTGATAGAGGCAAAACAAGTAAACGTTTTTAATTGTGAATCTATCATTTACTTGATTCTTAATATCGTGTATAATTACGTTGGAATTTATGAACCTGTAGGAGGTATCCATGGGGATCTTACTAACGACGATTGATGTACAAAAAATGATCTTTTATATTTTAGGTGGGTTGGGTATTTTCTTATACGGCCTTCATCTAATGGGAGAATCACTAAAAAATCTCGCTGGTGCTAAATTAAAAATACTTATTGAAAAAACAACTAACACCCCTTTAAAAGGAATTTTAATGGGGATTGCTATCACCGTATTAATTCAATCTTCCTCTGGAACAACCGCATTAACCGTTGGATTAATTGGTGCAGGATTAATGACACTACCTCAAGCAATCGCTGTCATCATCGGTGCTAACATTGGTACAACTGTAACCTCATTCTTAATCGGCCTAAAAATCGCAAATTATGCACTCCCGATGATCGGGGTTGGAGCGTTTGCAATCTTCTTCTCAAAACGAAAAAAAATATCCTTAATGGGAAGCGCTTTGATGGGATTTGGAATGTTATTTTTTGGATTAGAAATGATGGGTCAACAGCTAAAGGTGTTGACAACAATGGATTTCTTTCAATCAACAATGATTACATTATCAACCCACCCTATATTAGGAGTATTAGTGGGTACCACCTTAACTGCACTTGTTCAATCATCAAGCGCATCTATTGGTATTTTACAAGAACTATACTCCACCGAAACGATTCCTCTGATTGCTGCAGTACCAATTCTTCTTGGATCAAACATCGGTACAACCATAACTGCAATTCTTGCATCCATGGGTTCTTCCAAAGATGCAAAACGATCCGCTCTTGCCCATGTGTATTTTAATACCATAGGTACTTTAGCCTTCTTATTGTTCTTAAAACCATATACACAACTGTTCATTTGGATTGAACGTAACTATTTAGAGGCGGGAGACAAATTAACCATTGCCTTTGCACATATGGGGTTTAACATTATAACAACCATTATTATGTTTTTCTTGATTAAATACCTTGTTTTAATAGTAGAAAAATCAATACCAAAATCACCGTCTGAAACATTTGTTGTATCGGTCGATCAGTTGAATCATAATTTAATTCAATCTGCTCCAATCCTTGCATTAGAAAATGTCAAAAAAGTGATTTCTGATATGGGATGCTCGGTGCTTAAGATGTTTAAGATTACCAAAGATTATATCAATGCAGATGTTCATAAGTATTTCGAAGATATTACTATTCTTGAAAACATTACAGATACCTACGATAATAAGTGTCACGATTATCTTGTAAAATTAAGTGGTCAATCTTTATCAAAGGAAGAACAACATTTGCAATCCATTTGTTTTGATACTATTCGTGATTTTGAACGTATCGCAGACCATTGTTTAAACATTGCACAATTCATGAATGACCGCTATGAAAATAAGGTCGTCGTTAATAAAGATGTGTTAGAAGATTTAAACACCATGGTTGATTCATTATCCGATATGCTTGTTGATGCAATCACAGCTTTCCAAGAATTTGACAAACGAAAAGCAGAGTTTGTTTTAGAAAAAGAACCACTCATTGATATGATGGAGAAGAAGTATCGAAAAGCACATTTAAAACTCGTTAGTGATGGTGTCATTAGCACAGTAGATTTACACTTTGTTGATATCTTAGCGAATCTCGAACGAATCGGAGATCACGCAGAAAACATCGCAGAGAATGTATTAAACGAAAGCATTCACGACATAGAAGACTAAAATATATATATAAAACCGACTCTTATTAATAAAGAGTCGGTTTTTTTATTATCTTCTTAAGGCATCAATTGGTGGTTTTTTAGCAGCTTTAGAAGCTGGAATTAATCCACCTAGTATCGCAATCACAATACTACCAATAATTGCATTGATTACTGATGATACTTTTAAATATAAGAATGTTCCATCGTTGTATGGGAACGAACTTGAGATAACGTCTCCAAAATGCTTATAAATCAGTGTGTCACCAAATGCCATTAAGACAAGAGTGAATATTACACTCATGATTCCAGCAAGAAGGCCAATCATTGCAGTTTCAGAAACAAAGATATTTTTGATATCTGTTTTAGTTGCACCAAGGCTTCTTAACAATCCGATTTCTCGCTTTCGTTCCAAAATCGAAATATAAAGTACCATGATTAACATGATAATTGCTGTTATTAAAGCAACTCCGACAATTAAACTAATACCAAACTGAATAATGTGTGTAATAATTTTAATTAGTAGTTGCCACTCTCCATTCACATTTCCTTGTTCTCTAACTGCGATGCCAGCATTTTCAAGTTTTGTAATAATGGATGTTTTTTGATTAATTTTGTTTTGAAATAAATATGCTACATATGAATTTGAACTATAGTCAAAAGTTTTATTGTTAAAATAAACTACGCCTTCTTCTGTGAAATATAGTTCTGCATTTTGTGGAGAACTTATAACCCCTACAATCGTGTATGCTTTCATCGAAACAATTTTGTCTGCTTCATACCAACCATACCGATCTATGTTTGCTTTCACATGGTATGTTTCGTTTTGATAAACCTCCAATGTACAAACAACAATTTCATAATTTTTTGTCATTAAAATCGGTGTGCCAAAGATTTCTAGTGCCCATTGCATATTTTGTTCTTTGGTTCCATACTTTACTTCATCGATGTTATCAATATCATAAACAATACTACAACTATTATAATGAATTGGATCATTACTTCTATAATCAAAGTCTGGTTTCAACTCATCTACAAAATATATTGGTTGATCTTTCACAATTTGCCACAACTGTTCAACTGGTAATGTATATTGCTTGGTTAGTTGTCTTGCCATATTTGGACTTATCACAACCTCAGTATCTGATATTGGCATACGACCATCTTCAATGAGTTCCTTGCTTCGCCCTAGATAGTCAATATTACTCGGCACAACTTTATAATTATTGGCCATTGCAATATCCGTCATTGTAGACTGTTCTAGAGGTTTGCTTGAATAAATAAATGATGTTCGTTTGTATTGATAGATTTCATCGATTTCAGGAATCAGTTGTTTTATCTTTTGATAGGATGAACTCATATCTTGTTGTGGAGTTGGATTGTAATAATTTGTGGATGTCTCCTCTACTTCTAAAAATAGTTCTGGAGAACGCAAAATTTGATTTTGTTCAGCATCAATTTCTCTACGAATTCCACTTCCAACAGTATCAATTGCTAATAATCCGGTTAGTCCGATTGATAACCCTAGGGCAATCAGTAGTGTTCTCCATTTTCGATTCATTATGTTTCGAAAAGCTAGTCGGAAACTATCCATAAATCCGAATTTTGTTTTTTCTATTTTTGATTTTAATTCTACTTTTACTTTTTGATTTGAAGATGATTCCCCTTTGGAATCAGATGTAATCACACCATCATCTAATCGTATTACTCTATCCGCATAACTGTTAGCAATTTTTTTGTTATGCGTTACGATGATTACAAGCTTATCTTTGCTTATCTCTTTGATTAGATTCATCACTTCATCACTTGTCTTTGAATCAAGTGCACCAGTTGGTTCGTCTGCCATAATAATGTCAGGGTTATTGATTAAAGCTCGTGCAATCGCAACTCTTTGGCGTTGCCCACCTGATAGTTTTTTAGGTGTTTTGTGTAAATGATCTTTTAATCCAAATTGAACTAGTAAGTCCGTTGCTTTTTGCATACATTCGTGTTGCGTGATTCCTTGAAGTTTGGATGCAAGTGCGACGTTTTCCACAATATTTAAATTATCAAGTAGATTATATTGTTGAAATACAAATCCGATTTTATGATTGCGAAAATAATCCCACTCATCGTCTTTGAATTTTGTTGTGATTTTGCCATCTATAACCATATCACCGCTTGATGGTTCATCTAATCCACCAATGATATTTAGAAGTGTTGTTTTCCCGCATCCTGATGGTCCAAGAATCGCAACAAACTCGCCACGATCTAGTTCTAAATTAATTCCTTTTAACGCATGAAATCCAATGTTGTTGGTACGATATATTTTGTGAATATCTACAAGTTTAATTAACATATCATCACCTACTCATTTCTCAATGCATCAATCGCTTTTAAGTTTGATGCTTGAATTGCTGGAATTAATCCACATAGAATACTATATAGGGTTGCTACTACAAAAATGATAGCTACTACAACAACATTCACTTGAATGATTTGCATATTTGAACCAAGTCCTACCATATCAGATACCATACCGCCTAATCCGTTAGAAAAAGAACGGTTGACAAATTGCCCGATGATAAACGATACTGCGAATGCAAATACTGTGCTAACAAATCCGATTAATCCAGATTCAAATATGAACAAACTTTGAATGTTGCTTTTTCTTGCTCCTAGGGCATTTAAAATACCAATTTCTTTCGTGCGCTCAATGACCGATATATACATGATTAGTCCAATTAAGATACCTGATACAATTAGTGATAGGCTTGAAATAATAGTTAATACCGTTTGTGCAATGGATAAAAATTGTTTGATTTCTCGAACAGTGTTTTCGAACATGTTATATATTACAATACCATGATCATCTAGCAGGGTTGTTTGAATTCTAGATTTTAATTCATCCGTATCGTTATCCAAATAAATTACAATAGTTCCACTAACTATTTGTTGATAATCATCTTGTATGTTAATGTGATTTAACACATCTTGTTCTGTTGATAAAACACTTACACTTTGCATATCCAAAACACCAACAACTTTATATGTAATGGTTTCGGATAATCCCCATGTGGGTTCGCCTGTAATTGGGTTGACAGAGGTTACGTTTCGAAGTGTAATTGATATGTTTGGATTTTCACTAATGCGATTATAAAGCTCTCTCGTTGGGATGGTTCCAGTTGTTGCATAAAACTTATTTGCAAGCCCAGCTGAAACAATGATTTCGTTTGGTTGAGCTGGATATGCTCCAATTAAAAACGCATTTAAAGAAAAATTACTGCGTTTTGTTGGAATGGTTGTAATCGATGTTTCCACCTCTTCTCCAACGCTACGTTTTACAACAACATTTTGAACCACAAATTGATTTAGTGTTTCATCAATTCCATCAATTTGTTTTATTGTATTTCTTTTTTCTTCCGTCATTTCTTGCATATTAACGACTTGATATTCATTCGGTGGAACAACTTGAGAAATTGATCCTATAATATTATTTTCCAAGCCAAACAACATAAAGGACAATAAGAAAAATGTAATCATACCAATTGACATAGTTATGCTTGTAAATAGGGTTCTCATAGCCCTAGTTCTTAAATTGTTAGCGGCAAATTTTGCTGCCATGCTTAAGTTCATCTTTGGTCTTTTTTGATCTAAATGTCTTGAACCTTGCTTTTCAACTAGAACAACTTGATTTGAATCACTCACAATTTCTCCATCATGTAATCGAATGATTCGGTTCGCATACGTGTTTGCAATTTCCTCTTCATGAGTAACCATAATGACAATCTTGTCTTTTGCTAATGTTTTCAAGATTCGCATTATGATTTCGCTCGTTTCGGAATCAAGAGCACCCGTTGGTTCATCAGCCATTATAATTAACGGATCAGTGACTAAACTTCTTGCGATGGACACGCGTTGTTGTTGCCCACCACTAATCTCACCAGGTCGTTTATAAAGATGTTTTTTCAGCCCAACAATTTCTAATTGTTCGATTGCTTTTTTGCGAGCTATTGATTTTTTCATTCCTTGAAGAAGAAGTGGTAACTCAACGTTCTCTACTAAGTTAAGATGATTGATCAAGTTAAATTCTTGAAAGACAAATCCAATGTAATAGTTACGATAAATAGCATAGTCTTTGCTGGTAAAATGTTTTGTTGAAGTTTCTTCGATAATAATCTCACCACTATCGATTTTGTCTAATCCACTAATGACATTAAGTAGTGTACTTTTCCCACTACCCGATTCACCAAGAACTGCTACAAATTCTCCTGGTTTGATTGTCATGTTTATGTTTTTTAGTGCGTGAAAATCAACTGGTCCATAATATGTTTTATTTACGTTTTTTAGTGTCAGCATAGAAGCCTCCTTAGTTTCTTAGATTATACACGTTATGCTTCCTTTTTACAACCTTAAATAAAAATGAGGGGTGTTATTTCACCCCTCACAATTCGTTATTATTTTTTTGTCACTTCTGTTGGATCTGCTATCATTTCTTTCGCGGAAACGATTAATCCAGCAAGAGATTGAATTTCAGATGGGATAATAATTTTTGTTGCTTGTCCTTTAGAAACTTCTGCTAAAGCATCTAGTGCTTTGATTTGAAGAGCTGCTTTACTTGGTACTGATTTATTAATCATTTGAATACCATCAGCAGTTGCTTGTTGAACTTTTAGAATTGCTTCAGCTTCCCCTTCGGCAACCAATACTTGTACAGCTTTCTTCGCTTCTGCCTCTAAAATTTGAGCTGCTTTAAACCCTTCAGCTTTTAAAATTTGAGATTGTTTTTCCCCTTCAGCAATTAAGATCGCTTGACGTTTTTCACGTTCTGCACGCATTTGTTTTTCCATTGCGTCGCGAATATCTTTTGGCGGAATAATGTTTTTAACTTCAACACGAATAACTCTTAATCCCCATGGATCTGTTGCTTCATCTAGAATGATTCGCATTTTTCCATTGATAAGTTCGCGGCTTGTTAATGCTTGGTCCAAATCAATTTCCCCTATAATGTTACGTAATGTGGTTGCAGTTAAGTTTTCCAAAGCTCTGTTTGGATTTTCAACACCATATAAATATAATTTTGGATCACTGATTTGATAATAAACAACGGTGTCAATTTGCATTGTTACGTTATCTTTTGTGATAACTGGTTGTGGGTCAAAGTCATGTACTTGTTCCTTTAAAGATACTCGTTTGACTTCTCTGTCAATAAATGGAATTAACCAATGAATTCCTGTACCCCATGTTTGGTGGTATCTACCCAATCGTTCAATAATGTACGCTTGAGCTTGTCTAACAATACGAATACTTGATAGAGCGATGATTACTGCTAATATTAATAGAATAATAAATATTACAGCAATAATTTCTCCTGCAGCTAAAAATAAATTCATAAATTTCTCTCCTCCTATTTATTTATTCTTTTTTTAACCAAATTTTTTCGTCTTGATCCACTTTTGAAACCAATAACTTGATTCCAACAATGTCTTGAACCACGACTTTTGTTCCAACAGGAATGATTTCTTCTGATGAAGAAAATGCAATCCATTTTGAATTGTCAACCAAAACTTCACCTCTTCCACCTACAGGAACATCAACGGTAATAGTACCTATCATTCCTACGAAGCGGTCGGCATTAGTTTTAATAACTGTTTTATCCATAAAGCGTTTGGTCATTGGGCGAGTTAATACAATTAATACCAATGATACCGCAATAAAGATTCCTATCTGCATAACTACATTCTGATCTAGTGCTGCTGCAATCAAAGCTCCGATTGCACCGACAGAAAACCATATAGTTACCATATCTGCTGTTTCAAATTCAATTACAATTGTTGCAATTAATACAAGTGACCATATTACGATCATTAATATTTGCATTGTTGACATTATGCATCGTCTCCCTTCAAATCGACTATAAGCATCTTTTCAGCTGGATGCCATGTTGCTTTAAACTTATAGTTTGGTTCCTTTGTAAAATCAAACTTCGTAAATTGCGAAATTTCATTTACAACCTTCTTCCCATTTATTCTACCATAACTTGGTTTAATTGCAACATCATGTATACTATTTTTATCAATATCACCACGAAGTGCTTCTTCTTTGTTAATGTTCTTGATGATAAGTCGTTTGTTTGACCTATCTAATCCCACTAAAACAGCATAAGCATCTACGAAATATGTCGAAGCGACTTTGTTCAATGTGATGTTTGTGTCATAGAAGGTAACCATACCACCTTCATCTTTTCGATAAATCCAATCTATTTTCATTTTCCATTACCCCTTTCGATTCTATTATATCACTAATTTTTGAATATGCAAGAGTTTTGTAAAATATTTTTGAATTATTTTGAATTTTTGTATTGATTAAATTTTTGCTGCTTCTTCTCAATTCTACTTTGTTTTCTTTCTACAAAATAAAAAATAGTTGAAATAAATACTTGGAGGTGTTATAATACCTTAGAAAACTTTGGAGGTCATCATTATGAAAATAGCAAAAATAATAGGTTTAATCATTTTAATCCTAATACCACTAACCATTACAACGTTCGTAGGGTTCTACTCGTATGATCGTTATCGCAATACTTGGTTACCAAATTATATCGACCAAGCAACGACTACTGAAGATAAAATAGAACGTGTTGTTCGCTTTGATTCCATTGCGTATACACTTGATCCTGTGTTTGAATACACCGATCCAAATCATATGTTTAAACTTGTAGTCTATGGCCGTTTGTTACAAAGCCAAGCAGTCACTCGTTATGTTGATTACGTAATATATATGTATGCAATTGATTATGCTCAACTCCCAGAAACCCCAAAACCTAAGATTAAATTAGAATATGGAGATGATGAGGTATCTATATTAACATTTGGGTATGAGGCGCGTTTCGAAGACAAAGAAGCAATCCCCGCAGTTAATGCTCCTGCGAATGCACAATATATGTCATATAAGATTACTTTCGCAGCTAGTGTTGATATGGGTGGACAAGTTGATTTCACTATCTTTACTGGTGATACGGTAACAGAGAACCTAAACGAATTTGCTCAAGGAACAATAACTGGAATTATTCATCATCCTGTAACCTTTGAAAATAGTGCACTTGTCGTTGAAGGATACAGCCAAGATATCATAGTTGGTGGTTATACACAATATGTCATTTCAAAATACATTTGGTGGCAAGCATTGATCAGTATTGTGTTGAGTGGAGCATTAAGTTATTTATTTTATTTAGTTTGGAATGTCGATACCGTTACTCCAACAACAAAAAAATATACAACGAAACGATAAAGTAAGAGGGAATCGCATACAATGTATCCGATTCCTTTGTTTTTGAAAGGATATATATGAATATACAAGATATAGAACGTTCTATTATTAAAAAATACCGTCGCGAACTGTGGAGTCCATTTGTAAAAGCGATCAAAGAATACGAATTAATCAACGAAGGCGATCACATAGCAGTTTGTGTGTCTGGTGGGAAGGATAGTTTGCTTTTAGCAAAACTTGTACAAGAACTCCATAGACACTCGGATGTCAAATTTGATGTTTCTTTTATTTCGATGAATCCAGGTTTTAGTGATTATAATCTAACCGAATTAACGAAAAACTGTGAGTTGATGGGAATTCCTATTCAAGTGTTTAACTCGAACGTGTTTGAAGTTGCTGAAAAATTAGGCAAAGATTATCCCTGTTATCTATGTGCTAGAATGAGAAGAGGATTTTTATACAACGCAGCACAGCAATTAGGATGTAACAAAATTGCTCTTGGACACCATATGGATGATGTAATTGAAACAACGCTTCTAAATGTGTTTTATGCATCAAACTATAAAACAATGCTACCAAAACTCAAATCAACCAATTTCAAAGGAATGGAACTCATACGCCCAATGGTATATATCAAAGAAGAGCATATATTCCGTTTTATTGAGAATGCTGAAATTGTTCCAATGAACTGTGGGTGTACCATTGCTTGTAAAGTTACACCTTCCAAACGTAGAGAAATTAAAAACTTAATTACAAACCTTAGGAGTGTGTTTCCTGATGTTGATAAATCAATTTTCAATTCTGCGAAAAACGTTAACTTAAATTGTGTACTTGGTTGGAAACACAAAGACACAAAATATAATTATTTAGATTTTTACAAAGAGATCGAATTAGATGAAGAAAACGAGTAACATTTTTGTTACCCGTTTTTTTGTTAAAATTCACAATTTTTTGGAGTTCTTGCATAAGGGATGACATCGCGAATGTTTTCAACTCCGGTGACATACATAATGAGGCGTTCAAATCCTAAACCAAACCCTGCATGTTTACATCCACCATATCTTCTTAGATCTAAATACCAATACATATCTTCTGGTGAGATGTGGAATTCTTTCATACGGTCAATCAACACATCAAGACGTTCTTCTCTTTGGGATCCACCGACCAACTCTCCTGCTCCAGGAACAAGTAAGTCCATCGCTGCTACTGTTTTTTGGTCGTCGTTTAATCTCATATAAAATGCCTTGATTTCTTTTGGCCAATTGATCACAAACACAGGGGATTTAAAATGAACGTCCGTTAAATACTTTTCGTGCTCTGTTGCTAAGTCCTCACCCATTTTCGGTTCATTCTCAAACTTCACTTTTGATTGTTGTAAGATTTTAATCGCATCAGCATATTCACATTTTGTAACCTTTGATTGAATCAAGTCTTCTAATTGTTTGAGTTTTCCAGGACTTACAAACTTATCAAAAAACTCCATCTCTTCTTTGGCGTTATTTAATATATATGTAACGACATATTTGACCATGTCTTCGGCAAGTTGCATGTCATCGTTTAAATCCGCAAAACTTATTTCTGGTTCGATCATCCAAAACTCAGACGCATGTCTTGTTGTGTTTGAGTTTTCTGCACGAAATGTTGGGCCAAACGTATACACATTTTTAAATGCTAGCGCAAATGTTTCTGCTTCTAGTTGACCAGATACCGTGAGGTTTGTCATTTTTCCAAAGAAATCTTTTGAATAATCCACTTCACCACTTTTCGCAATTCGCTCTAAATCAAGTGTGGTAACTTGGAACATTTGTCCTGCCCCTTCAGCATCGCTTGCTGTAATGATTGGTGCGTGAACATATATGAACTCTCTTTTATTAAAAAATTCATGAATCGCAAATGCCAATAAACTACGAACACGGAACACTGCACTAAATAAATTTGTTCTTGGTCTTAAATGAGCCTTTTCTCTTAAAAACTCTCGCGAATGTTTTTTTGGTTGAATCGGATAATCTTCCGGACTATCTCCTTCTAAAACGATTTTTGTTGCGTGAAGTTCTACTGGTTGTTTCATGTGTGGAGTTGCTTTGACAACTCCTTGCACTGTGATGCTTGCACCTACTCTAAACTTTCTAATTTCTTCAAAGTTTTCTACCTTTGTATCGTAGACAATCTGAAGATTTTCAAAGAATGATCCATCGTTTAAATTGATGAAACCGAATTCTTTTTGATCGCGATTGGTTCGAATCCACCCTTGTACTGTGACATGTTGCCCATCAAGACCACTTGGTGTTCTGAATAATTGTTTTACATTTACTAACATATGCTTCTCCTCCTAAAGAAAAAGTCCTTAGAGTTCACTCTAAGGACGAAAATTCGCGGTACCACCTTAGTTCACAAATGTCTTTGTGCACTTTCATCTTTGTTAACGCTAAAGTAGCGGTTAGTTCTACTAATTCATTTGGAAATGAAGGTTCTTCTAACGACTCCAGACTGTTCTTCAATAAACCATATATCCCAAGTTCTCACTATCCTTAGGTCACTTTACCATAGCGGATTTATTTACTCATGTCCTTCAAAGTCTTTGGTAAGATTATACCATAACAATTTATTTTGTCAAAGTAATTTTAAAATGGTTTGCGTTTGAATAATTTAAACAACCCAAATCCAATTCCACCAAGCAATATTGGAGAACCCACACTTGCAGCGATAATGATTCCTGTGTTGTTTGGTTCCTTCAGTGTTGTTACTTCTAAAAGTGTTGCATCTGATGCCTCAAACATGGAGCTTTGTGCGATTCGAACATATATCCTGTATACGGTATTTGGTTCTAGTTTTGTATAGTAAGTTACTCTTGACCAATTAACTTGATCAAAACTATACTCATAACCCGGAACACCAATAATGCGAATCGTTGTTTGCGTCACTTCAACATTTGGAGCAGCTGGAGCGTCTTGGAAATTTCGCTCTACTCTAACTTGTTGAACTAGAGGATTTGATGGAGCAAACTCTACTGTTTCTTTGGTTCGAACATAAACAGTATATCGAACCATCGTTTCTAATCCAACAAACACATTTGATGATTGATACGTTACTCCGTTTAAACTATATTCATACGAAACGTTTGCTTCAACCGTGATGGTATTACCATACACGATAATAGATGCGCTTGTCGGCGTTACATTCTTTGTCTTTAATGTAACAATCGTTACAACGAGTGGAGTAGATGGATTTGCTTGTTCGGTTTCCATTGTGCGGATATAGAATGTATATGATGTGTTTGGAGACAGCGACAAGAAGCTAGATCCTTCTTGATAATTGATTCCATCCATACTATATTCATATTCGGCAAACTTCACGAAAACTACTCGATCCTCATCTACTTGATAATTGATGTTTATAGGGCTGCTAGAGGTCATCTTTTGCGTTGTAATCGATTTTTGGTATACCGGCGATGAATAAGTTACCCCCGTTTCTTTCAAGCGAACAGAAACGATATATTCTGTCATCGGTAATAACTGATCAAAATAAATAGTATCACTAAAATTAATCCCATCGATCGAATATTCTCCATTTTCGATTGGAGTAATTGTGATTGTATTATCGATTACTAAAACATCAAGTGAGGTTGGCGCAACCTGACTCATTTTTTTCGTTTTTGCGAACACAACAAAATCATCGGATGCAAGACTTAATCCTGTTTCTTTGTATCTTACATAAACTGTATATTCTGTAAAGATTTCTAACCCAGTAAATACATTACTTGATTGATAATCAACTCCATCTAAACTATATTCAAATGCCGCATTCGCTTCAAGAATAATGCTATTGTGTGTTGTATCAAATGTTACGTTTTCTGGCGCGTCCGTAGGCCATTTTTGTGTTTGAACAACGCGACTAAAATGAGGAGATGCTTGAAGGTTACTTGTTTCTCTAAAGCGTATATAAACAGTATAGTTTGCTAAAACATCCAGGTTGTTATAAAACGTTGTTTGATTAAAGGTAACACCATTCAAACTATACTCTGCATTTGGCTGTGGAGTAATGGTGATTTGATTTCCATATACCAATACATCTACATGTGTTGGAGCAGCCTGTGGATTTTTTAGTGTTGTGAAATTTCTTACAAAATAATCGCTTGCTAAAACCCCTTCGGTTGCTTTCTTTCGAACATAAAATGCATAGGTTGTTCCTGGCTGTAAATTATAGAATGTTGGACTATCTTGATAGTTCACACCATTCATTGAATACTCTGCATTTTCTTGTGTTTCTAGTGTTATTTGTGTATTGGTAATCGATGCTGCATTCAAGTATGTTGGCATCGGCCATATGATGTTTTCTGGCTGAGACGCAGTTGATAAGTTGTTTGCTTGTGACACTGATTTTATATAGTATTTGTAATTCGCAACTTGTGCGCCACTGTCCACAAACTGTGTTGTATTTGTAACATATTGTAACAAATGAGTTTGATTTGAAAAGTTAATGGTTTCTGCCATAGGTACACGATAAATCATATACCCTCTTGCATCATTAACGGCATTCCAGGTTAGTTTTACTCCCCCGTTTTCGTTAACTGCGTGGAAGTTTGTAACCGCATCGGTTACCAAATCTGGATAACGTTGTAGTGGCGCAGCAGGAACTTTCTTTGCCCAATAAGTTTGTAGTGTTGAAACTCCATTTTGAACGACTTGATTCGTTGTATTTCTAAATGTTCCAAAGGTATAGAAACTACTACCTTTGACGGTATTATATTTACTTAAAAATAATAGTTCATTTTGAACTTCATCCCATTTGTTTTCCCAGTCAGACGCCGCAGTAGGCAGTGCTCTATAGATTCCATGAGCTGCGATTAAGTTAACGTTAATCCCGGGACGATTCACAACCTTTACCCACCAATCAACTACATCAGCATAACCCGCCACAGTATGTTCAAATCCCCAATATGTTTGAGGCATAATATAATCAATCCAATTGCTTTCAACCCAACGTTTTGAGTCGGCATATAGATAGGATTGGTAGTGTTCTTGCCCTGCTGTATTAGATCCTGATTCTACAGTACCATTTCCATTTCGGTAAATCCCTGTTGGACTAATACCAAACTGAACTGCTTTGTTGTTAGAGGCATTGTAATTTGCGATAACTTGGCTAATTCCTTGAACCAATAAACTTGTTTGTTCTCTTCGCCAATTCGCAATTCCTGCACTCGTATTTGGAAACGATCCTTGATACGCTAAAAACGTACTATAATCCGCATCGTCCATTCGGTTGTCACTTGATCCGCCACTTGCGGCGTCAAATTTATAATAGAAATAATCATCCATATGAACTGCATCTAAATTATAATTGGTTACTAATTCTTCAACAACATTATAAATAAATTGTCTTACTTGTGGAAGTCCTGGATTTAAAGCAAATCCACTTGTTGTTGCGGATGCATAATATTTGTAAAACATATTAGGATCGCTTGCTATATTGTAGCTTGGCATCGTAGCAGCAAACTGTTCTCTAGTTTGACCGTGCGCTGTTGTGGTTGCTCCAGTTAAACGATAAGGATTAATCCAAGCATGTAATTCAATTCCACGTTTATGTGCTTCTTCAATAATCCACTCAAGTGGGTCCCATCCAGGATTTGATCTTGTTTGAATTAAGTGACTTGACCATTGTGAGTATTCCGAAGGATACGTCGCATCGTTCATTGGTCTTACTTGGTAAATCATTGTATTCATTCCTAGTTGTTCCATCTTATCAAAAATAAACAACATACGATTTTTGTATGCGTTGATTTCTGTGATGCTTGCATCTTTTTGAGCTGCGATATCACCGGTTACGGTCGGTACCCAAACAGCTCTCATTTCTTGTGTGCGATAATTGTAGTCTGAAGCTTTTGTAACAACCGTTGATGTATTACGATATGTAACAGGAGTTGTGGTTCCTGTGCGATAAATTGTTTGTTCTGTCGAAGCATTAATATGTGTTGTCCCCAGCATTAATCCTCCTACTAAAATTCCTATTACAAGTAATAGTGTTTTAATAGTTATTCTCATTTTGTGCTATACCTACTTTCCTAAGCAAAATTTTGTAAATAGTTCGTCAAGCAACGAATCGCTTTTTGTATCGCCAATGATTTCTCCTAAGGATAACCAAGCGGCATACAAATCGATGTTGATAATATCAACAGGCATTTCTTGATCAATCGATGCGAGTGCATCTTGAAGCGATTTTCTCGCTTCTTTTAATTTTGTGATATGACGAACATTACTGATGTAAGTTGCGTCAGATGCATTAAACTCATTGATTTTTGTGTATTGCTTTATTTTGTTTTCTAATTGATAAATATCTTCAATTTTATTTGCTGATATCAAAATATATTCAGGCAAATTCGATAAATCAATTTTTGATTTTAAATCCACTTTGTTCACAATGACAATTCGTTTTTTGTGTTTGGATAATTCTAACAATTCATAATCCATATCTGTTAACGGACTAGAATTATCAAGAACCAAGAAAATAATTTCTGCTTCTTCAATTGCTTTTTTACTGCGTGAAACACCAATCGATTCAACGACATCTTCTGTCTTGCGAATCCCAGCAGTATCAATTAAGTTGAGTACAACTCCACCTATGTTGATACTTCCTTCAATTGTATCTCTTGTAGTTCCTTCTATGTCAGTAACAATGGCTCGGTTCTCTCTTAACATAGCATTTAATAAACTACTCTTCCCAACATTTGGTCTTCCGATAATTGCTGTTTTGATTCCTTCTCTAATAATTCTTGATGTATTTGCTTTCTCAAGAATGACATTCATTTTATTGATTTGTGTTACAACAATTGGACGAATTAATTCGTTTGTCATAACAACTGCGTCATCATATTCTGGATAATCAATGTTTACTTCAATGCTTGCTATTGATGTTAATATATCTTGTCGAAACGACTCAATTAATTGCTTGACATCACCTAGCAAACCTTGATTTGCGAGTGACAAAGCATTCTCGTTTTGAGCCTCAATCACATCCATGACAGCCTCTGCTTGAGTCAAATCAATTCTTCCATTTAAATATGCACGCTTTGTAAATTCACCAGGTTCTGCCATGCGTGCTCCATGTATCAATGAAAGTTCCAAAATCTTATTTGTTACATAGATTCCACCGTGACAATTGATTTCAACAATATCTTCTTTTGTGAATGTTTTTGGAGACCGAAAGATTGAAACCAAGACCTCATCGACAATTTGCCCATTTTCTGAATTTACGATATGGCCATAACTTATTGTGTGACTTTTTGCTTTTGCCAAATCTTTTCCTTTAAACATTTTTTTCACAATGGAAATTGCATCGTTTCCACTTAATCTAACAATGGAAATTGCGCCTTTTCCAAGTGCGGTTGAGATCGAAACTATTGTATCATCGAACATTATGATCTCCTAACCCATGGGTCATCCTCATCATCTTCTTCGGCTTGTTTTGTTTTATTTTTTGATGGTTGATCTTTCCATGGATCTGATTCTTTTTCTACATCAACAACTTCTACCCATGATTTCATACTTTCAATTTCTGCGAGTTTGTGTTGGATCATATCAAACGAGGATGGCACGACTCTTGTGCTCGCAATCTTATCGTGAAATCCCATTCCTTCTTTTGAAACAAGCGTAGTGATTAACACAACAATTTGTATGATGGATGTAATAAATCCGATGATATAACTTGAAGCAATAAATGCAATCATACCTTCACTATTGTTAACGTCTTTTGGCAAATAAAACAATATGAATCCGCTAATCAAAGCCATCCATAATGTAAAATTTCTTATCACGTGTTGATAAAATTTCACTGGTTCATACTCTTTGTTTAATACTTTTAGATGAAATACTTTTTTGAATATTGTTTGACCTTTCATCAATTGTGGAATCACACTAAAGTAAAGAAATGCGAATACAATATTCGAAATTAAGATTGGAAGTGTTACTACCCCAAGAATGGTGTTCTCATCCACATTTGAAAGATCTCCATTTTGAAATATTTGCAGAAGTGAAAAAGCTCCACCCACAATTGTCGCAATTAAACTATAAACAAGATTGTCAATGATTGCAGCTACTAGCCGTTCTCCTCTAATATCCTTCAGGTTCATCTACTTCACCTTCTTCTAGCTCATCCACAAACGAAACTGTTTTTATTCTTTCAAATTGTGATGATATTTTTTTACTTGAAACATTAATATCTTTGGTATCTTTAACCACTTTTTCAATTGATTTTTCCAGTGAGTTCCAACGTTCTGCGTACAGTTTAAAGTCTTTACCTAGTTTATCTAACTCTTCAAAAATTAGTTTTGCATATTTTGTTTTTTGTGCATCTCTGATTAATACTTGCAACACTCTTAATAATGCCATTAGAGTCGTTGGTGATGTGAGAATAACTTTCTTCTTTTGAGCATGATCGATGATGTCTGTGTGATAAGCATTGATCTCAGAGAAGACTGCTTCAGCAGGTAGAAATAGTATTGCTTGAAACGATGTTTCTTCTTCAATAATATATTTTTTTGCAATATCATCTATGTGTTTTTTTACATCACTCTTGAATAGTTTTTTGCTGTCTTCGCGTTCTTTGTCTGATAGTTCTTTGTCCATCATTCTACGATAATTTTCTAGTGGAAACTTTGAATCAATCGGAACACTACCATTGGTGTCAGGCAAGTGAATGATTGCATCAACAATGCTACCATTACTTAATTTCTTTTGTGTTTCGAACAACTTTCCTTCCGCTTCTCCAAACACTGCGTGTAGTATTTGTTTTAACTGAACCTCACCAAAATTTCCTCGCGTTTTTTTGTCTGTTAGTACATCTTGTAACGACACAATGTCGGTTGATAAACTTTCAATTTTTCGTTGAGCTTCTTTGATTTCCGCGAGTCTTTCGGTTACGGATTGAAATGTATCTGTTGTTGTTTTAAAACCATCTTTTAGTCGTTGTTCAACACTTGCGTTAATCTTTTCTAATTGCTCGTTTACGTTTTGAACAATACCAATTCTACTCTCAGTAAACTCTTTTTGAATGATTGCAAGTTTATCCAATACTTGAGTTAACTCTTCGACATTTTCTTTTGTGGATTTATCAAGACGTTCTTCGAGATTGGTTCTAATACGATCAATTTGTTCGTTTAAATTTTTGTTGATTAAGTTGGTTGAACTTACATTCATTTCTGATTGATTTTTCACAACTTCAAAACTAATTTTGTTTTTCATTTCTTCTATGTTTAATGGTTGTTCTTTTTTTCGGATTAACACAATAAACATAGTAATTGTTCCTGCGATTAAAACAACAACTAATCCTAAAATAATATTAACAATTAATTCTATATCCATCTTATCCTCCTATGTGTGATAGATGTGACGGTTACCGGTTGCATCAGTATACGCATACAAATAAATATACGTGTTAGGACTAACAATTAAGTCTAGTCCAGATACAGGACCTCTATCATAATCCAAATGAAATCCGGCTTGCTTGTATGCTTGAAACACCAAGTCAGTACAACCTTTTTTGTTTTGGCGATCGATGATAAGAGTGTAGTTGAAATCTTGTCCTAAAAAAGTTTTGGCTTGTTCTACGGCTTCATTGTAATCTTCCATAGTTGCATCTTTAACTCTAACTCCAATGATATCGCCTCTTAAGTTGTGCCATCTATTTACATCTGTACGTACCGCCTTAACGAGTTGCTCATTCCCAAGTCCTATTTGGCTTCCAACAGCGTGAATGATGGAAGAACCGTCATCTTCAGAGACAAGCACAACATGACCTCCCCAAACAGCACTTAAGAAACTACCTAACATAAATGGAGGGTCCACATCATATTGTCCGTCGTGATTTCTATCATAAGCAAATGGGTTTTCGTTTGTAATTAGGATATCACCTTTTTTACCAAAAAACGGGTCTGCCGGACTTGTGAAAAGTGGTTTCGATAACTCTCCATCTTTCAAAGCGACTTGGTAATATGTTATCGTTCTAACTGCACTTCCTACTGAATAAGAGACTTCTCTTGTTGCGATAACTTCTCTACTCATAAACTCTTGTAGTTGTTGATCAACTATCATATTTTGAGCTGTGATATAAACACTAGTCGCAACTAAAAATAAAAATATACTAACAACGATTCCACTTATAATCTTAATCGCTTTCATAATCGTCCTCCAAACACATCCTCAATATCTCTTTTTTTAAATCTATTGTGATTATATCAAATTATTCTCCTTTTTAAAATAAAAATCATAACTAAATTCTGCTGCTAAAAAACAAAAACACGATTGTGCATCGTGTTTCTTGGTTTGTTATTTTGGTTCCACAATCAAATATCGATTTGGTTCTTCGCCTTCTGATCTTGTTTTGACAACCTTTGATTCAGATAACTTATTATGAATGATTCTGCGTTCGTATGCATTCATAGAGTCGATTTTAACTGGCACTTTTGTTGAGTTCACTTCACGAGCAATACGATCTGCCATCGCTTCTAATTGCATTTCGCGTTTTTTCTTATATCCACCTACATCAATTTTAACAATTTTTTGATCTTCTTTGTCATAGTATAAATTTACAAGAATGCTAACTAGTGTTTGTAGTGATACTAGGTATCTTGAATTTTTACCAATCAAAAATCCGTTTTCAGAATCAGCATGAATATCAAATTCTACGACATTACCGCGAACTCTTTTTTCAATTTGACCTTTGATTTTATTTTGTTTTAAAATCATTTCAAGATAGTCTTTTCCAATCTTTATTCCATCACCAACAACGGTTGCTTTGATTTCTAATTTTGAACCAATACCTAAAAATCCTTTTTTATCGGTTACTGTTTCAAATTCGATGTGTTCTAATGCAACACCAAACTCTTTCACAGCAACTTGTTTTACGTCTTCTAATGTAATTCCATTATATAATTTTTCTTTCATAAAACCATCCTTATTTATGTTTCGCCATTAATTTTAACATTCTTTGATCGCTAAACTTTTGACCAATGTATGTTTGTGCAGCAGAATAAATATTACCTATTAACCAGTAGAACCCCAAACCTGCTGGACTTTGTAATACAAACACAGCCATCATGAGTGTCATAAAGTACATCATCATTTGTGTTTGTTTTTGAATGTTTTGTGTTTGTTCTGTTTGTTTTTTTCTATAGTCAGGAACATCACTTTGTGCTTCGTTTCTTAGTTTCTTCTGACGTTTCATCATTAACCATTGCATTAATAATTGAGTCGCAACAACTAATAGTGCTAAAATCCAAATACCAATTTTTTGTGCAGTATCTGTTTGGCCTAAGAATAAATCCACTCCTAAAACTTTTGTTAAAAAGTTTCCATTTGAACTCCAAGTGTCTGGTGCTCTTCGAATGACATTATAAATACTTAAGAAGATTGGCATTTGTAAAAACGGTAATAAACATCCACCAATTCCAACTTTATACTTTTTGTATAGTTGTAAGGTTTCCATTTGCATCATGCGTTGTGATTCTGGATCTTGTCTTCCGGCATATTTTTCTTGTAACTTCGCTTGTTCTGGCTGCATGATTTGCATCTTTAATGTCATGTCGTTTGTTTTGGCATAAATCGGCCATGCCAATGTACGAATAATGATTGTGGTAAAAATAATACCTATTGCGTATAATCCACCAAACAAATCTGAAATAAATTTAAGCATCATCCCAACCGGATAAACAAAGAATTTATCGAAGAATCCCCCGTCAAAAACAATTGGTGTTAAGTTTGGTAACACTTCTTCTGTAAAGCGAAAATCGTCAAGATAGAACGTTCCTGTTTCTGATGCATCCGTTGTTTCGTATCCAATTGCAAAACCAGTTAAGTCACTTGCCTTTTTTCCTGCTTCAACATCTGTAATTTTAACGTGTACGTATCCACCATATGATTTGACTTCAGAAACATCGACTTCTTTTACTGCTTCCCCATCGCTCCACACTAATTTAACTAATAGGTTTTCAATGGTTCCTTTGTACCAAAACGAAAAATAAATATGTTGATTTGTAATATCTTCAATATTAATTGTGCTTGAAACAAATTCAGTACCAACTCCATTTGATCCATAAGTAAAAGCAAGACCTTTTCCTTGTCTAACTCCACCTTCTTGTGTGAATGAAATGGAAGTACCATCTTGTGTAACATTGTCAAACAAATGTTGAAAGTCGCTTCGAATTTCTTCGGATGAGTTGTACTCGTACAACGAGTTAATTTCGAGTGGTTTTGTTTTAGGGACTGCTTGTGTACTACATCCAGAAAGAATGGTAGTCAGCCCTAAGAATAACACAAGGATCAAGAAATATTTGATTCGTGTTTTATGTGTTTTCATTTATTGTGTTTCCTCCGATGAATTTTTATTTGTTGTTTTTCGTAATACGGGTGATTTTGCATTTCGTAGTAGTTTTTCTAACTGTTCTTTTTTTTGTAAATATGGCAACTCTTCTGATGCTTTTTTTACAACAATTACCAAAGAAACATCTTCTAGGGAGTTGAGCATTGGTCGCACAATTTCTCGTACAACTCTCTTTGCATAATTACGCTCTACTGCGGTTCCATACTTCTTTGAAACCGAGATCGCAATTTTCGCAGTTTGTCCACCGACTAACTTTCGATAAACAACATAATACTTATTCCCTAAACTTTGTCTTAAATCTACAATATTTTTGATATCATGGTTTTTTGTTAATCTAAATCTTTTTTTCATGTGTATCACCCAAAATAAAAACCTCTTGCTTGCAACTAAATTTGACAAACAAGAGGTCCAAGAAAATGTTTATTAAGTTTTTCTTTTTTTGCTTTAATAAAATTAAGCTGATAATACTTCTCTACCTTTTCGACGTCTACGCGATAAAACCGCTCTTCCGCCTGGCGTTGCCATTCTCGCGCGAAAACCGTGTGTTTTACTATGTTTACGTTTATTAGGTTGGTATGTTCTTTTCATATGAGCACCTCCCAATCAAAAACCATGCTGCTACATTGTATAATAACTTAACCCAAATGTCAACTGTTTTTGTTTTTAATTATAATGCATTAATATGTTGGTAAAGTAGTGACAGGAAACTTATAGAAAAATGTCTCACTTTGTCCATTGGTGAATGTTATCTTTAATTCAAAATATAAGTCAGTAGGATTATAGTCGATGCGAAGATCCCCGTTAAAGGTTGCAAGTGCTTTTAGTAAGGATCCTCTATACTCTACATATTTCAATGTGTTAGTAATGTTTTCATTTGTGTCACTTTCGTGATTTTCAATCATCATAAATCCAACAAGAGAGATGGAATTTACTTCTTGATTTGTTTTCGGGCTTATGATTAACTGAACTCTTCTGGTTGTGGATGAAGTTAATCTTGTTCGTAGTGTCATTGAGATATAGTCATTGCTAATAACTCCACTTGTTGTTTGACTTGGGGTGGTATATTGTGAAGTTGTTTGAGTTAACTCCTGCTTTAAATTGACTTTAATTTTTAATTCTTTTTCTGTTTTCTCAGAGTTGTTTTCTATGACTTCGTATATTACCTTTATATACACTGTTTTTGGTGTTTCATTTGGAGTGTTGTTGATTGTTTTTCTGAGCACGTTTGGTTTCCAGTTCGTAACTGTATTTGTGTTTTGTGGTACATCTTCTTTAAAAAGATGTTTTCCCTCTGTGGTAACAATGGTATAGTACACAATAGTGCGATTTATTTCGATTTGGTCTTTTGCGTTAATTACAGTATAAAAACTATAGTAAGCAATCTCGTTTGCTCCCGACAATGATCTTGTTTCATTCACTCGAAAATTCACATGAATATCGTTGTTTTCATAAATTTCTTTGAACTCTTTGTAAGGGTTGTTTGCGTTCTCAACTAAACTAACTATCCCGAATGTGATAAGACCAAGAATGATTGTGATAAATAAAAATAAAAATGTTTTTGTAGTTTTGTTCAGTTTGTTGATTGTCTCGATAATTGTCATTTCATTCACTCCTTTTGGTTCGTGTTCATTTTACTTTAAGGGCTTGTTTTTTGCAAGTAGTTTTTCCACTTTTCCAAATGTGCAAAAGTTTTGACAAATTATGGAAAAGTGAATAAGGTGATATTTTTTGTAAAACTCTGTGGAAAACTTAAAATTGCAGGTTTTTTATTTTATTGTTTATTATTTTTTTTCTTTGTGGTATTATTAAAATGATGAAATTTTAATGAGGTGGTAGTATGAGGTCAGGAAAAGAGTTGTGGGATTTAGTAAAAAATCAGTTAAAGTTAGAGATGGCTTCGACAGATTTTTCTGAAATTTTCGATCCAATAACTGAAATACATAAAATACACAACAAATATATTTTTTTAATTGTTCCAGATATTTTAACAAAATTTCGTATTGAAAAATTCTATTTGGATACAATGAATAAGTTATTAGTGCAAATTGAAGAAGATAAACACAACTTTAAATTAATAACAAGAGAAGTCGCTGACAAAGAAAACTCAGACAACCAAAAGCTTGGTTTAACAAGTGTGGACTCAGTAGACAGACAAGTCAGTAAACGAAACCTAAGGAGTGAGTATACATTCGACAATTTTGTTACCGGTGAGTCGAACCGTTTTGCATGGATGAATGCAATCAAGGTTGCAGAGAGCCCTCATGTAACAGTCAATCCTCTTTACATCTTTGGGGATGTTGGTCTAGGGAAAACACATTTGATGATGGCAATTGGACACTACATATTAGATAACAACATCCACGCTAACGTTGTTTATACTACCGCTCAACAATTTGCTGAAGATTACTTTTTAGCAACCAACAAAAAAAACATTAACGATATTGAGAAGTTTTACAATTATCATCGAGCAGCTGATATTTTACTAGTTGATGATATTCAATTTTTAAGTGGCAAGAACTCTACACAAGAAGAATTCTTTAAAGTGTTTGAACATTTATTTGAAACAAACAAGCAAATTGTTATTACATCAGATAGAGCAGCAAGTGATTTAGAGAATATGATGGCAAGACTTAAGTCAAGGTTTGCATGGGGAATGCTCGTAGATATTAAAAGCCCCGATCTAAACCTAAGAATATCTATCTTGAAAAGAAAATTAGCATTCTTGATTCCAAATCCAATAGATGTTCCTAATAATGTATTGGAGTTTATTGCAACAACATTTGATCAAAATGTAAGAGATTTAGAAGGTGCTTTAAGAAGATTTGTGTCTTTTTGTGTTTCGTTTAATTTGCCTTTTACATTAGAAAGTGCAAAGCAATCATTAGAAGGAATCACACCTAAAAACAAATTGGATTCATTTGTAACAAACGATACCAATATTGATAAAATAAAACAAACAGTTGCATCTTATTATAAAATAACTGTTTCTGACTTAGAATCAACAAGTAGAAAACAACACATAACATATCCAAGACAAGTTGCGATATATTTGATTCGGTCACGCTATGACATTCCTCTAAAAAAGATTGGTGAGTTTTTTGGAAACAGAGATCATGCTACAATATCACACTCTTATGATAAAATTATTAACGATATTAATTCGAATTTACAAATCAAAAATGACATTAACATTATAGAGTCTAAAATCGAGGAAAGTTTAAAGAAAAAAGAAAAAAATAATTAAAATCATGTTTCATTATTTATTTATTTATGGTATAATATAGCTATGAAAAATGTGGTGTTTTACATGTTTTCCACATTTCCACACACCCTAATAATAAAAACTAATTTAAAAGAATGAAATAGGAGGTAGTTTCTGGTATGAAATTTACTATTAATCGAGATTTATTACTTTCAGAATTAAATCATGTGTCGAAAGGGTTGTCTACAAAAACTCCTA
Organism: Bacilli bacterium; assembly: GCA_035362935.1. Taxonomy (GTDB): domain Bacteria; phylum Bacillota_I; class Bacilli_A; order ML615J-28; family CAG-313; genus DAOSEC01. The sequence goes on from DAOSEC010000008.1 coordinate 71,019, forward strand.
TGCCAATACTAACTGGTATAAAAATTGCTGTAGAAATGGATGGATTAACGCTAACAACCTCAAACACTGAAATATCCATTCAAGTTAAGATTCCAAAGTCACAATACCTAACTATAGAAGAAGTTGGTGAGTGTGTTGTTCCTGGTAAATACTTTTTAGAGATTATTCGTAAGATTGATGCTAGAGACGTTGACTTCGCAATTTTCGAAGAAAATATGATTAAGATTCTTGCAGACAGGTCAAACTTTACATTGATTGGATTAGATAAGGATGATTATCCATTGATTAATTTTAACGATTCTTCTGAAAATGTTGTTCTTGATGGAAACACTTTAAAACAAATAATCAAACAAACTTCATTTGCTACAGGTGTTAGTGAAACTAGAATTATACTAACAGGGATTTCGTTTGTAATAAATGAAAATCGCCTGACCGCAACTGCAACAGATAGTTTTAGATTGGCGAAAAAAACAATTAAGTTACCTAAAAATTATGAGAAAATTAGCGTTGTTGTTCCTTCAAAAGCATTAGATGATTTGAATAAAATCATCGATGATGCAGACGAAAAAGTTTATGTTCACCTTATGAATAATAAAGTTTTATTTAAATATAAAAACATTTCATTCCTAACTCGACTTATTGAAGGTACTTACCCAGACACATCAAGTTTAATTCCAAAAGAATTCTTTACAGATTTGAAATTTAATAAGCAAGAGCTTATTTCAGCGATTGATCGTGCAGCTTTATTCACTGTGTTGGATGCTGCAAACATAGTTAAATTGACTTTAAAGAGCGATAAAGTGGTCGAAATTGCTTCTAATTCTAACGAAATCGGAAAAGTCGTAGAAGAAGTTTATCCAACAGAGTGTAGTGTGTTAAAACCGTTCCAAATCGCGTTTAGTTCAAAATACTTCTTAGATGCTATAAAATCGTTCGATTCAAATGAAATTACAATCCATTTTACAGGAGAAATTAAACCTTTTGTTGTAAGTGGAGAATATGATCCAAATTTAACCCAATTAATCCTTCCAGTAAGGGTTTCATAGCAAAAAAGACATCAAAAAACCACCTTTCGGTGGTTTTTTTCTGCTTTTAAGGTATAATTATAACGAAAACTCGCTGAAAATCTCTCTCATCTCTTCTTCCATTTGATCTCTGTTCTTTTGGTGAAAATTTGACGACATTTGGTAGTTATCAAAGATACTAATACCTTCACTTTGTAAATTCTGAATTACAGACTTTTCACTGATTGGAGTAATCACTTTTGCACTTGGGGTATACTTCTTAGCAGACTCCACCAAATTGTTTAAATATTTGTTCGGAGCAATCTTAACTTTGTGGTATCCAGTGGGTACAATATAGTTGATTTTTGTCACATCGATATCAGAATCAACAAAATATTGAATTGTACTTAAATATCCATCCATTCCTAAACTATCTAAGCCTACCACAATAATAATATCATCACTTATGTCCAACAAAACTTCTGTCAAACGACTACTTGAAGGTGGAAAATCGATAAAAATATAGTCAAAGAAACGCTTAAAACTATTCATTATGTCCTTTAAACGCTTTTCTTGTGATCTTTCTAAGGTCAATCTCATCGAAAGTTTGTCTGTATTTAAGGTTTTAATTAAATACATATTTATTCTTGCCTCAAAAACCACATCTTTGGGCTCTATTAACCCCGCCAACAAGTGTTCTAAGTAATTAGAGTCGTTATTGTAGATTTGATCCTCTACTCCAAAGATTTTGAACACACTATTTTGATCATCTGCACTGATTACCAACACTGTTTTCCCTTGGAGTGCATAGTAGTGAGCTAAGTAACCAATGAAGGTTGTTTTACCAACACCACCCTTTTTGCAAAAGGTTGATACAATTGCCATACTACTTTACTCCTTCCCTTGTTAATTTCTCTTTACATGCTTCCTCAATGAACTCTGAAAACATCATTCCACTCATTGCGCAAGCTATTTTGATTCTTTTTCTCAGTGTTGGATCCATAGTAGCAGTATATTTGTCTCTTTCGGGGGTTTTAACCTGCTCGATTGGTGCTGGTTTTGCCACAGGTGCTACAAATTCTTGCTTTTCTGGAGATACACCCGCTCTTTCAAACGGATTTGTACGTTTTTTAATTTGATTCATATCATAACCTCCTCTTTTTCACCCGAAATTATAGCACAACAACCTAAAAAGCACAAGTACTTATTTTAGTATTTACCAATATACATACATATGTAAATAAGTATATAAGGTAAAAAAGCAATTTTCGAAGTTTGACACCACAAACACATTGTCTTTCAGATCAAAACCATGCTTTTGCATCAAAACACAAAATCGCACAGGAATACAACAAAGTCAACACCTGAAGACCTGAGGGAATCCAAAAATCAGCTTCAAATTTTAGTTTAAATCGATTTTCCAAAGTTGAATGAAAAATTATAGCACCCCCACCCTCGTAAATCGTCAAAAACGAAATTATGGTGATGACACAACACTCACAGTGGAGAAGCTAAACCGAGCCAGCAACACCTCAAGACCGATCGATAGAATTTAAAAACCACAACTTAAAAACCACCCACAAATACGTAAAAACATAAATAAATAAAAAAGTAAATACCAAAAAACACGGAACACTTAATGCAAACAGATGCCTTAACCTGGTCAAAAAAACGAAAAAATCTAAAAATTAATTTGAACAACAAACAAAAACGCACAAAAACCAAGCCAATAAATTTGAAGTTCAAACAAAAAGAGCCAAATCAATTTTGAAATTCAAATAAAAAAACCATAAAAAAGCAGATTTTACTTTTAAGTTCAAATAAAAAAGCTAGGTTTTCGGATGAGTTGCCTGATTAAAGGTTTTAACTTCAAACTAAAGAGACAGCATAAAGTGCGTTGAGTCGTTGAATCGAATCATAATGGAACGTTGTTGTTTGGTTCTGGGTATGTGCTTCAATCAATAACAGGACTCGCTGTCTAATAACGATCTGCACTGAAATCAACATCATTCGACTTTGAATATCTCTTAGAGACCCAACGTAAGGTTTGAAACAGTAAAAAACACACCACTTTACACATAAACACAAAAAAGTAAATACATAAAAACGTATATAAGTAAAAATAATCGCAATATTTAATAAAATTAAGTATAAACGTAAAAGAGTAAATAAGTAAATACATAAAAACACAAAAAAAGTCAACCAGATCTTGTTTTTGGTGCATAGTTTGATATTCAAACAACACAAAAAACATCAATTATGACGTGGTTTTCGCATAAAAAACCACTCTTTTTATAAAAATTCTTTATAAACACTCTTTTATGTATAATATATAATAAGGACAATCGTTTTAAATAGAAAAATTATGATTAAAAAGGGATTGCTTGTTAATATCAAGCAAGTTTTAATAATTTGATAGGAAATAATCAAAAAACAAATTAAAAAACATAAACTTTCAAAAAACTTAAAAAATCACTGGTGTTTTTTGATTTTTTATGTTATAATAAATTAACGAATAAAGAGGTCCAAAATATGAAAAAAATTAACATAAAAACAGAGTTTATAACACTTGGACAACTACTTAAAATACTTGATATAGTTTCAAGCGGTGGAGAAGCGAAATTTTACATAAAAGAGCATAAAATATTTGTAAATGGCACTCTAGAAGATAGAAGAGGGCGAAAACTCAGAAAGGGAGATTTAGTGGTTTTATCTGACCTAAAAATCTTAATTGATGATCAAAATGATGATTCAAAACATTAAATCTTGGAATTTTCGTAATTTCACGCGGTCTACCCATGTATTCTCTGAAGGAATAAACATCATTTGTGGCGATAATGCAACAGGGAAAACATCTTTATTAGAGCAAATCTATGTTCTTTGCTTGACTAAGTCGCATCGAGCTAAAAAGGATATTGAAATGATAAAATTGGGATCTGACTTCTTGGTTTTGAAAGGTAGTTTTGTGTCTCCTGTCAAATCTATAGACTTGCAGCTTTCTTTATCAGACAAAGGTAAAATCGCCAAGATTGGAACAAAAGAAGTAAAAAACCTAAGCTCTTATATTGGAGTCGTCAATGTTGTGTTGTTCTGTCCTGAGGATTTGTTGATTGTTAAAGGATCTCCCGGAGACAGAAGAAAATTTTTGGATGTGGAAATGGGACAAATATCTCCAAACTACCTTCGAGACTTAATTGAATACAAAGATTTAATCAAACAAAGAAACGCTTTGTTAAAGGACTTCTCCTCAACAACCCCAAAAAACAAAACATTACTTGATGTTTTGGATGAAAAAATAGTTCTTGTAGGCATAAAGATAATACAAGCTCGAACAAAGTTTCTTAACATGTTAAACCAAATCGCTGTTGATAAGATGACAGCGATTAGTCGCAACAACGAAACCCTTAGAATAGTTTATAAACAAAATGTTGCTGTTGAACAATTTTCTGAAACATTGAAACAAAGTCTTGAAAGCGACTTAGCAAAAGGATCGACGTCTGTGGGTCCGCACAGAGATGATTTTGTTATTGAAATAAATGATCAGGATGTTTCTTTGTTTGGTTCACAAGGACAGCAAAGATCGTCTGTGTTAGCTCTCAAGTTTTCATTGCTGCAATTAATTTCAAACGTCAAAAAAGAGATGCCAATATTATTGCTAGATGATGTGTTTAGTGAACTTGACGAATACAGACAAAACGAAATACTAAAGTTAATTAATAAAGGTGTGCAAACATTTATTACCACAACAACTATAAACGAAATTGATAAAGAGATATTAAATAAATCTAACTTGATTTATTTGACAAAGGAGAATGGCAATGAAAGATAACAAATCAGTTGATAGTAAACACTATGATTCCAGTAGTATACAAGTACTCGAAGGATTAGAGGGAGTTAGAAAACGCCCAGCTATGTATATTGGATCTACTTCCGCAAGAGGACTTCATCATTTGGTTTGGGAAATTGTGGATAATGCGATTGATGAAGCATTGGCCGGATACGCAACCGAAATCAATGTAGAGATCATGGATGACAACGTTATTAAAGTTGTTGACAACGGTCGCGGAATCCCTACAGATATTCACCCAAAAACAAAGATATCGACAGTGGAAACGATATTTACGGTTTTACATGCTGGTGGGAAATTTGACGGGAAAAGCTATAAGGTGTCTGGAGGGCTTCATGGTGTCGGGGCATCGGTAGTTAACGCCCTAAGTGAATGGTTAAGAGTTGAGATTAAAAAAGACGGACACACTTACGAACAACTATTCCGTAGAGGGAAAAGAGAGTATGAGTTAAAGCAAGTTGGGGATAGCGAAGAAACCGGTACGACAGTAATGTTTAAAGCGGATGCTGAAATCTTTAAAGAAACTGTGGAATATGATTATGAAACTTTACGCCAACGGATTCAACAACTTGCGTTTTTGAACAAAGGATTAAGAGTCATTGTTAAAGATTCTAGATTTGACAAACCAAATAAAGAACACAATTACTACTATGAAGGTGGAATTAAAGAGTACGTTGCATTTTTAAACAAAAGCAAATCAGTTCTACATAATCAAATTATTTATTTTGAAGATGAAGTAGATAACGTTCAATTAGAAATTGCAATGCAATATACAGATGACTATAACAGTAATATTTACTCGTTTACAAATAACATCCACACACACGAAGGTGGAACCCATGAAGAAGGATTTAGAAACAGCTTAACTAGAATTCTAAACAACTATGCAAAAAATCATCCAACTTTCAAAAAAGAAGAAGCTTTAAGTGGTGATGACGTTCGTGAAGGATTAACGGCGATTGTTTCTTGTAAATTAACAGATCCTCAATTCGAAGGACAAACAAAAACCAAATTAGGAAACTCAGAAGTCAGAAGAATATCATCACAAATTATGTCAGAAGGATTGGAAGTATTTCTTCTTGAAAATCCAGTTGCTGCTAAAGCAATCCTTGAAAAAGCGTTTCTTGCATCAAGAGCTAGAATTGCCGCAAAAAAAGCAAGAGAAGCAACAAGACGTAAAAGTCCGCTTGATGCTCTTGGATTTGCATCTAAACTAGCAGATTGCAGAAGCAAAGACCCCGCAAAAAGCGAATTGTATATCGTCGAAGGGGATTCTGCCGGTGGTTCAGCAAAGCAAGGTAGGGATAGCGAATTTCAAGCGATATTACCACTGAGAGGAAAAGTCCTTAATGTTGAAAAAGCAAGACTCGACAAAGCGCTGGCTAACAAAGAAATCATTTCAATGATTCAAGCAATTGGTACAGGATTTGACGAAGAATTCGATCTCGCACATGCACGCTATCATAAAATTGTAATAATGACCGATGCCGATGTGGATGGCGCACATATTAGAACGTTACTGTTAACATTCTTTTATCACTATATGAAACCATTGATACAAGCGGGGTATATCTATATCGCTCAGCCCCC
>DAOSEC010000009.1:0-76884 GCA_035362935.1 Bacilli bacterium
TTTCCACTAGCGGATCTTTGACTCTTTTTAAATGTGTATTTGTCTACAGTCTGAATCACCAACCTAGTTTAGGTTGGTGATTTTTTATTTGGCTGTGAAAACGCTTGTAAAGAATACCGGATTTGCCTTGATTAAAAACCCAAAATATAGTAAAATCATATAGTGTGAAATTAAATCAATTCTTGGAGGATTCAAATGGCAATTATCATTGATGGAAATCATCTAACATTACATGACTTTATGAAAGTGGTACGTAGTCATGAAGTAGTAGAACTAAGTCAAGATGCTATGGAGCGTTTGGACCATAGTCATGATGTAATCAAACATATCATTGATGAAGGAAGAACAGTTTATGGGGTCAATACTGGTTTTGGTAAACTAAGTGATGTGGCTATAAGCAAAAAAGAGTTAAGCAAATTACAAGAGAACCTACTAAAATCTCATGCTTGTGGTGTAGGCTCATACTTTAATGATGAAGTGGTAAGAGGAATTATGCTGCTTCGAGTCAATGCACTAGCAAAGGGTTTCTCAGGAATTAGAAGAAAAACCGTGATGCAACTGGTTGAGTATCTTAACCATAACATACTACCCAGAATTCCAGAACAAGGATCACTAGGAGCTAGTGGTGATCTAGCCCCCTTATCACATATGGGATTAACATTACTAGGGCTAGGTGAAGTGACATATCAAGGAATGATAATGCCTACTTTAGAAGCATTGGAGAAAGCAAAATTATCCCCTTTGGATAAGCTGGTTGCGAAAGAAGGTCTTTCATTAATCAATGGTACTCAGGCGATGACATCCATCGGTGCGATTACATTATATGATGCAATTGAATTATCAAAATTAGCAGATATTGCTGGTGCGATGACGCTAGAAGCACTAAATGGTATTACAGATGCTTTCTCAACTAAAATTCATGAAGCACGAGGTCACATTGGACAAATTCAATGCGCACATAATATTAATAAATTAATCAAAAATAGTAAATATGTAACATCACAGGGCCAACTTCGGGTTCAGGATGCATATTCACTACGGTGTATGGCTCAGGTTCATGGAGCAAGCAAAGATGCATTTTCTTATATTTTAAGCAAAGTAGAAACTGAAATGAATGCTGCTACTGACAATCCGCTGGTGTTTGATATTGATCAGGTGATTTCCGGAGGAAACTTTCATGGCCAACCAATGGCGATATCGTTTGATTTTATGAAAATAGCTATCGCAGAATTAGCTAACATTTCAGAGCGACGATTAGAACGACTAGTCAATCCACAACTATCAGAGGGATTGCCACCATTTTTAGTTGCGGATGGCGGACTAAATTCAGGATTTATGATTGTACAGTATAGTGCGGCATCTTTGGTTAGTGAGAACAAAGTGCTTGCTCATCCTGCTAGTGTTGACTCTATCACATCAAGTGCGAATCAAGAAGACCATGTCTCAATGGGAACAACAGCAGCAAGACAAGCACGCGATATCTTAAACAATACGAAAAGAGTAATTGCGATGGAACTTTTTACTGCGACTCAAGCACTTGATTTTCGATATAAAGAACAATTTTGTGGGGATGGAACAAAAATCGCATATCGTATCATAAGAGACCAAATTCCATTTATATCCACCGATCAAATCATGTATCCATATATTGAAAAAGCAATCCAAATCGTTGAAAATCAGACAATTCAAAAAGCGATTGCTTCCACAATAGAACTTTATTAAGGAGGGAAAATATGATAGATAATACGTTTGTCTCAAACGCAATGACAATTAAACTAGATGCTATTTTTCCTGAACTACCTGAGTATCCTATATTTGATTCTACAATTCGTCGTGCTCCAAAGCGAGAACTAACATTAACTGAAGCAGAAATTCGTCTTAGTCTTCAAAATGCATTACGGTATATTCCATCAAAATGGCATTCTGTACTAGCGAATGAATTTTTAGAAGAACTCCTTACAAAAGGACGCATCTATGGCTATCGTTTTTTTCCTAAGGAACGGATTATTGGAAAACCGATTGATAAATATCAAGGCAAAACACTAGAAGGAAAAGCGATTCAAGTGATGATTGATAACAACTTAGATGTTGAGATTGCTTTATATCCTTATGAACTTATAACTTATGGTGAAACAGGAAGTGTTTGTCAAAATTGGATGCAATATCATTTAATAAAACGCTATTTGGAAGTAATGGATTCGAATCAAACTCTTGTGGTTGCCTCCGGGCATCCGGTTGGCTTATTTTCATCTCACGAGTCATCTCCAAGAGTGATTATTACCAATGGGTTAATGATAGGAATGTATGATGATTTGGAGAACTGGAATAGAGCTGCCGCACTTGGTGTTGCTTCCTATGGACAAATGACTGCAGGTGGTTGGATGTACATTGGTCCTCAAGGCATCGTTCATGGGACCTATTCTACAATCCTGAACGCAGGACGAGACAAGCTACACATTCCTCAAGACAAAAACTTAGCAGGATATTTGTATGTAACAAGTGGTCTTGGTGGCATGAGTGGTGCTCAAGGGAAAGCTTGTGATATTGCTGGGGGAGTATCGATCATTGCCGAGGTCGATAAATCTAGAATTGATACAAGACACAAGCAAGGATGGATTAAATACATCGCCATTTCACCCAAAGATGCTTTTGGACTAGCAAGGTCGTATTTGGATAAAAAATTACCCGCTTCTATTGCTTACTATGGAAATATTGTAGATTTGCTTGAATACGCAGCAAACAATCAAATTAAGATTGATTTGCTCAGTGATCAAACATCATGTCACAATGCTTATGATGGTGGGTACTGTCCAGCAGGTATGACGTTCGAGGAAAGAACAGCTTTACTGTCTTCTAACAAGCAGGAATTTAAGAAACAAGTGAACCAAAGTTTGGTACGGCACTTTAAAGCAATCAAATTACTTGTAGAACAAGGATCCTATTTTTTTGATTACGGAAATAGTTTTATGAAGGCTGTGTTTGATGCTGGAGTGACAGAAATATGTAAAAATAAAGTAAATCCATTAGACGGATTTATTTGGCCAAGTTATGTGGAAGATATAATGGGGCCAATCCTATTTGATTATGGTTATGGACCATTCCGCTGGGTTTGTTTAAGTGGAAGCGAACTTGATTTGGATAAAACCGATCAAGCAGCGATGGAATGCATCGATAAAAATCGTAGATTCCAAGATTTGGATAATTACAACTGGATTAAAGATGCAAAAAAGAATAAATTGGTGGTCGGAACCAAAGCACGCATCCTATATCAAGAGGCATATGGAAGATTAAAGATCGCATTAAAATTTAATGAAATGGTTCGAAATGGTGAGGTCGGTCCGATCATGTTGGGGCGAGATCATCATGATACAGGAGGAACAGACTCTCCATTTCGTGAAACATCAAATATCAAAGATGGATCAAATATTATGGCTGAAATGGCAACGCACGTATTCGCAGGTAATGTGGCAAGAGGAATGAGTATGGTTGCACTTCACAATGGTGGCGGCGTTGGTATAGGAAAATCCATCAATGGTGGGTTTGGTATGGTTTTGGATGGTTCAAAACGTGTTGATGACATCTTAAAACAGGCAATGCCTTGGGATGTTATGGCAGGGGTAGCAAGACGAGCTTGGGCAAGAAATCCGAATGCTATGGCAACCTCTATTGAGTATAATCAATCAAGCAATCATTCTCATATCACAATACCATATCTTGTCGATGATTCTATATTAGATAACGCAATAAAAAAACACCTAAAAATCAAAGGAGAATAATGTTATGAAAATCATTCAATGTGTACCTAATTTTTCCGAGGGGACAGATTTAGCTAAAGTTGAGGAAATTGTTTCCGTCTTTAAAAATAAACCTGGTTTTAAACTCGTTAGTTATGAACCTGATCATAATTATAACCGAACAGTTGTAACTCTGTTAGGCGAACCAGAAGCAATCAAAGAAGCAGTCGTTGAAATGGTTGGAAAAACGACGTCTTTGGTTGATATGAACGTACAACGAGGTGAACACCCAAGAATGGGGGCAACCGATGTAATTCCATTTGTACCAATTCGTGGCATTAAAATGAAGGAATGTGTCAAACTAGCCAATGAAACCGCAGCCCTAATTTGGGAAAAATATCAAGTCCCTATTTTCTTATATGAAGAAGCAGCATCCTCAGAATCAAGAGTCAATCTTTCTGACATTCGTAAAGGAGAGTTTGAGGGAATGATTACAAAAATCAAAGATCCACTTTGGAAACCTGATTTTGGTAATGCTGAAATTCACCCTACTGCTGGAGTTACTGCAGTAGGTGCGAGAGCTCCATTAGTAGCATATAACATTAATCTAGATACTAAGAATGTTAAGATTGCTGAAGAAATCGCTAAGACAATACGTCACTCAAATGGCGGATTCCGTTACATCAAAGCTGGTGCAGCAGAACTTGTAGATAAAGGAATTGTACAAGTAACAATGAATATTACCAATTATAAGAAAACAAGCATTTATCGTGTATTTGAGACAGTTAAGATGGAAGCAAAGCGATATGGTGTTTCGATTTGCGGTAGTGAAATCGTCGGTTTGGTACCACTTGAAGCCATTACAGAATCGCTGACTTATTATTTAGGTTTAACAGAGTTTGATATGACGAAAGTATTGGAAACCCATTTGTTAGACAAGTAGGTTATTATGAATCAAAAATTATTAGTTATTCATATAAAAGAGCTCTATACAGTAGGAGGACCAAACCGCTTGCGTATGGGGGATGAAATGAATCAAATCGCAATGCTGGAACATGGTTACATCTATGTAGAAGATGGTGTGATTGTTGCGCTTGGTACAGGCGATGCATATCTTGAGTATATCAAACCTGATGTGAAGGTGATTGATGCAACTGGAAACATTGTAATTCCAGGTCTAATCGATTCACATACTCATTTAGTCCATGGTGGATCAAGAGAACATGAATATGCAATGAAACTTGCTGGAGTGGGCTATCTTGATATTTTAAAAAAAGGCGGTGGAATATTAAGTACTGTTTCTGCAACAAAATCGGCGACATTTGAACAACTCTATCAAAAGGCAAAAAAGAGTCTAGATCTGATGTTGTCATATGGTGTTACAACCGTTGAGGCGAAAAGCGGATATGGACTAGAGTTAGAAACTGAAATGAAGCAGCTTGAAGTTGCTAAAGAGTTAAACAAGCATCATCCGGTTGACATAGTGAACACGTTTATGGGAGCTCACGCAATCCCAGTAGAATTTCGCAACAACAAAGAAGATTACATCAAAGAACTGTTTCATATGATGAAAGTTGTTAAATCACGCAATTTAGCAACATTTTGTGATGTGTTTTGTGAGGATAGCGTATTTTCTATTGAAGACACATCAAGAATTCTAAATCATGCGAAACAACTTGGATTTATGCTTAAAATGCATGCAGATGAAATTGTACCTTTAGGTGGCGCAAGTTTAGCAGCGAAACTAGGATGTATTTCTGCAGACCATTTGATGGCTTCAACCATTCAAGATATGTTACTGCTCGCAAAGCATCAAGTTGTCGCAAACTTACTACCAGCTACTTCATTTTATCTTAATAAAGAATTTGCGAAAGCACGAACAATGTTAGATCATGGTTGTGGGTTAGCTGTATCAACAGATTATAACCCAGGGAGTACTCCTAGCGAAAATCTTCAATTAGCGATGCAAATTGCGTCTCTAAAAATGAAATTAACACCAAATGAAGTGCTTTGCGCAGCAACCATGAACGCCGCTTGTAGTATCAATATGCAACACCGAGTTGGTTCGTTAGAAGTAGGAAAAGATGCAGATTTTGTGATTATGGATTGTCCAAATTTAGTCTATATGATTTATCATTATGGAATAAATCATGTAAAAGATGTTTATAAAAAAGGAATGTTGGTTGTTTCGAATCAGCAAGTAGTATATGAGGAGATAAGAAAATGAAATTAATCGATTTATCAGTGAAGGAGTTTATTGATACAGTAGATTCCAATCAAGCCACTCCAGGTGGAGGGAGTGTTTCGGCTCTTTCTATCGCACAAGGAATTGGACTGATACGTATGGTTGCTCACTTAACCATTGGCAAGAAAAAGTTTTTGGCTTTAGAGGATGGAGTCAAATCAAACTATATGAGTCAATTTTTAAAATTAGAAACACTAAAACATCAAGCAATGCAAATCGTAGATCTCGATACCGATGCATTTAATGTCATTATGGATGCATTCAAACTACCAAAATCGACCGATGAAGAAATTGCAAAGCGAAATGATGTAATTAAGCAAGCAACACTTCAGGCAAGTAAAGTCCCTCATGACGCTGCTAAGATTGCGTTAGAGGCGTTACGAATAACAAAAGACATGGTTCCTTATGCAAATAAAAATGCAATATCCGATTTAGGTGTAGGAAGCCTTTTAATGATGGCTGGAGTAGAAGGAGCTATATTAAATATAAAAACCAATATGATTGGATTTGATGAGAAGCAAATAGTAACACAATTTGATCAATTTTGTGATGAAACGATGGATCAGGCAAGAGCAATCAGTAGTGAAATTCTATCGTTTGTTCATCAATCTCTTAATTTAAAATAAAATAAAAATGGGATGAAACCCATTTTTTTATTTTATAGTATATACAAATGCCACTACTTTGATATATACTATTAGTAATTCGTTTTTTAGGAGAAAAGCATGAAAACATTAATTGTATATACTGGCAAGTATGGATTTACCAAACAATGTGTAGAGGATATTGCATCCGCACTTAAAGGTGCTGTTGATGTTGTTGAACTAAATATTCCTACTAACATCGATTTAACAAATTACAATCAAGTCATTATTGGTGGCGCAATTTATATGGGGAAAGTTCACAAAAATATAACAACTTTTGTGCATAATAATTTAGAAATTTTGAGAAATAAACGCATTGGACTATTTATTACCTGTGGATTCAGCGAGAATTTTGATATGTATTTACGTGAAACGTATCCGGAGCGATTACTCGCAATCGCATTAACAAAACGCTGTTTTGGTGGTGAACTTCAAATCTCAAAAATGAAGTTTTTTGATAAAATGTTAACAAAAATGATGATTTATATGAGAAATAAGGAACATGCATCCTTACCACATAAGCAAACTAATCAAATAGACTTGTTTATTAAAGCATTAACAATTCTTTAGGAGAGATAACAATGGTTATAATAGACATCAAGTCAAATATGCCGTTAGTAGAAGAGGCAATGAGTGAATTAACTCAAATGTTATCTTTTTATACTGGGAAACAAAAAGTGGTTAAAATTCTTCATGGATATGGATCAACAGGAGTAGGTGGTTCCATTAAAAAAGCAACTCATCGAATACTTTCTCAGTGGAAATCCTTGAAACGAATAAAAGCATTTATCCCTGGAGAAGGATTTGATCTTAATTCAGGTTATCAAGAAGTGATTCACACATACAAAGATTTGATTCGTAATGATTCAGATTACGGACATTCCAACGATGGGATAACATATGTCATATTGAAATAGAGTGCTATATGAAGCACTCTTTTATATTGACAAAAGACAGAAGAAGGGCTATAATTAATAATGTACAAGTGTTTATTTAATAAATGAACAGATTTCGATTTTGGTTTTTGATTGATATATTCTTATATTTGCATTAATTGGTTTTCTATTCTTGTTTCTTTGTGGTACAATGAAGAAAAGGAAAGGTGATTTGATGTTAAGAAAAGATGTTGAACGATTACTCCTCGACATTTCATCCAATCAAAAAGATCACGACCAAGCCCAACAATCAATGACAGCATTAAAAGAATATATTGCCATAGACCCAGATATGATGAGGAGTTTTTTTGATAAAATTGCTAGTTATTTGTATCGCAAGAATGTTTCTGTTCGTATCCGCGCAACAAGTTTGTTGTTAGAATTATCCAGTCATTTGACAGATGCACAGTTTGATGTAATACTACCAATCATTTTACGTCAACTTGAGAGCGACTCCATCACCGTCATAGGGAATCTAGCAACGTATATTCCTAAAATTATAATAAAACGTCCAACGATTGAAGAACAAATTTTGAAGAAAATTATGGATATTGACAAGAAAAAATTTAAAGCAAGAAATTGGAATATCGTAAAAGCTAGTTTAATCGAAGCTATGGATCAATTTATGGATTATTCTATACACGAAGAAATGATCATCAAATTCATCAAACAAGCAAGATTATCAACAAGTCCCAAAACAAGAAAAATAGCAAATAAGGTATTAAAATCACGAAATCTAATAGAGTAAACAATGTAATGGAGGTTATAGTATGCCGAAACTTTATATTGTTACAGGAGCTTATGGCCATTTAGGTAACACAATCGTTCGAATGCTTTGCGAACAAGGTCATCGTGTTCGAGGTTTTGTGATGCCAAACGATAAAACAAACGCATTATCTGACACTAAAGCAATCATTTATTTTGGTGATATCCTTAATCAAAAAAGTTTAGAATCATTGTTTGATATTTCAGATACCATCTATAAACCAGAGGATATCGTAGTGATACATACAGCAGGCATAGTGTCAATCTCCTCACATTACGAGGATTTGGTTCATAAAGTTAATGTAGAGGGAACAAGAAATGTTGTTAATCAATGCATCAAAAGCAAGATCGGAAAGTTAATATATACAAGTAGTGTTCATGCAATCCCAGAACCTAGTGAAAACACAATCATTCGGGAAGTGACAACATTTGATCCAAATGCTGTGGTTGGACTATACGCAAAAACAAAAGCGGAAGCTACCCAAATTGTATTAGATTCTTGTAAATTGGGACTAAACGCGACGATCGTTCATCCCTCTGGAATCATTGGCCCAAATGATTATGGAAGTGGACATTTAACACAACTCATTAGAGATTTTGTTGATGGTAGATTGACTGCTTGTATTAAGGGCGGATATGATTTTGTTGATGTAAGAGATGTCGCCAAGGGAATTTTGCTCGCATCTGACATCGGCAAAGCAGGAAAATGTTATATATTATCAGGGCACTATTTAAAAGTAGAAGAACTGTTGCATAAACTTCACATCATAACAAATCGCAAAGCAATTACAACAGTATTACCAATTTGGTTTGCTAAATTTACAGCACCATTATCCGAATTGTACTATAAGTTATTAAAGCAACCACCACTTTATACGAGATACTCGATTTATACCTTAAGTACTTATGCAAATTTTTCAAATGAACTAGCTCAAATCGAACTTGGGTATCAGGTTCGTCCAATTGAAGATACCTTAAAAGATACCTATCAATGGCTGATTCAACACGGGAAAATAAAACATACCAATCAAAAGAAAGCAAGCTAAAAAAAGTGATAGCTTGCTTTTATCATAAAATATCAAAAATTGCTTTTATCATAAAATATCAAAAATGCCATAGATTTTATAGAAATGATATGATATAATAGTTATGGTAAAAATTTAACCAAATGAGAAGATTATGATTATTGGTTGTGTCAAAGAAATTAAAAAACATGAGTACCGTGTGGGTATGACTCCGGACAACGCAAAGGAGTATGCACATCATGGTCATACCGTTCTAATTGAAACTGCAGCTGGACTAGGAGCAGGATTCTCAGATCAAGACTACATCAATAGTGGTGCAACAATTGTTTACACTGCGGAAGAAGTTTGGGAAAAAGCAGACATGATTATTAAGGTAAAGGAGCCTTTAGCACCTGAATACGAATTAATGCGCGAAAACCAAATTATTTACACTTATCTTCACTTAGCGGCAGATGAAAAGTTAACACTTAAAATGATGGAAAAAAAGGTCAAAGGTGTTGCGTATGAAACCATCAAGGATCGTCACGGTAATTTACCATGTTTAAAACCGATGAGTGAAATTGCTGGAAAACTAAGTGTTCAAGAAGGTGCAAAATTCCTTGAAAAACCATTTGGTGGATCAGGAGTATTACTAGGAGGTGTTCCAGGAACACCTAAAGCAAATGTAACCATCATCGGTGGTGGTGTTGTAGGAACAAGCGCATGTAAGATTGCTGTTGGTATGGGAGCAAATGTTACCATTATTGATTTAAACTTAGATCGATTAACATACCTAGATGATATTTTTGGTGATCGTATCCAAACATTATTTAGCACTCAAGCTAACATCGAAAAAGCAGTATTAAGTGCAGATTTGGTTGTAGGAGCAGTATTAATTCCAGGAGCAGCTGCACCAAAATTATTAAAGCGTGAGTATTTAGCAAAAATGAAACCAGGTAGCGTTATCGTAGACGTTGCAATCGATCAAGGTGGATGCAGTGAATTTGCTAAGTTAACATACCACGATGAACCAGTGTTTATGCTAGATGGTGTTGTTAACTATTGCGTTGGAAATATGCCTGGTGCTGTTCCAAGAACATCTACCATTGCATTAACAAACTCAACATTACGATATGGTTTGATGATTGCAGATATGGGACTAGAACAAGCAGCAAAACGAAGTGTTGATATATTAGAAGGAATCAATACCTATGATGGAAAATGTACTTACAAAGCAGTTGCAGAAACGTTTGGACTTGAGTACACACCATATGTTGCAAAATAATTAATTAAAAGGAGAATTACTATGTTTTGTTCAAGTTGTGGATCAGAAATAAGCGATAAGGCAGTTGTTTGTGTGCATTGTGGAAAAGATGTTACACCAAAGTCACATGCAGAAACCAATGCAAACTCAAAATCCAAGATGGTTGCAGGTCTTTTAGCCATTTTTGTAGGTCCGCTCGGAATTCATAATTTCTATTTAGGGTATACAACCAATGGAATTATTCAACTACTATTATCTACCGTTGGAGCATTTCTTGTTGTTGGTCCTTTTGTTGCGTGGATTTGGGCAATTGTAGAAGCAGTACAAATTTTTACAGGAAAAATTGACAAGGACGCACAAGGAAACTTATTGAAAGATTAAGTTATATATCAAATTTACGACTTCTTCGGAAGTCGTTTTTTGTTTTAAACTAGCGTGTAAAAAAATTGACAAACAAGTTAATATATAATAAAATAAACATAACCAATATAAGGAGGATCTTTATGGTAAAAGAAATTAATCAAAAAGAGTTAAAGGATGAAGTTACAAATAGTGATAAAATCGTCTTAGTTGATTTTTATGCCGATTGGTGTATGCCATGTAAAATGATGGCCCCAGTGCTAGAAAAACTTTCGAATGACTTTAGTAGCGAAATTGCGGTACTTAAAATCAACACAGATCACAACGAACAAGCATCACGTGCATTTGAAATCTTTAGCATTCCGACATTAGTTATATTTAAAGATGGTAAAATGGCTACAAGATTAGTGGGATTTAACTCCGCTGATAAGATTATGGATACCGTAAGAAAACTTAAAAAATAAGATTTACACCACGCGAAATTGCTATCAAATTAGGGATTATGAACGAGTTCATTGTTCCAAATTTTGTCATTTCGTATGGTGTTTCCTTCCGTTGATTCAACCAATCATCATTGGTTGAAACCTAGTAAATCACCAAAAAGGGGAATATATGTATGAAAACAGAGATAAAGATACAAGGAATGTCGTGTATGCATTGTGTAAAACGAGTTAAGAACGCTATTGCACAACTTGATGGAGTTACATTTGTTGATGTTTTATTAGATGAAGCAAAGGCTATGGTTGAATTCGAAGAATCAAAAGTAACAACAACATTACTAGAAGAAACAATTGTAAAGACTGGTTATACACCAGTTAAGTAAACATAAATAAAAACGATGTGAGTTACACGTCGTTTTTTTGTTTTAATTGTGAGATTTTTCTAGTATAATATTTATAAAGAGGTGACTCAGATGGAACGACTGATGCATAAATTATATTTTTTTACAAATCAATCAGACTCTCAATCATTGGTATCAAACATTATTTTTATGAAACACAAAGAGTACACGATTTTGTTTTACCCGAGTGCTTTGGTTGGTGATTGTGAGTTACTAAAACAATATTTAGCAGAGATTTCATCATCGACAATTGACTATATGGTCATTACATCGCTTGAAGGTATTGGATTTGGTTTCTATAAACAAATCACCCAACTTGGTATGCATCCAATCGTAGTCACAGATGATAAAATAGCAAATCATTTGATGTCGTACTTGCCAGTTGATCAATTATATATCATTCAAGAACATCAGTTTTTAATCGAGATTGGCGAAGATTTGGTCTTGCAATGTGTTCCAACTCCGTTTTTGCATGAAGCTGGTTCATTTATGATCTATGACCCGACATCATTATCTTTAATTTCCGGCAGTCTATTTAGTAGTTTCTCCAAAACAGAAAATGGTAAGGAACCAATTGAAAAATGGACTTCCTTTCATCAAATGTATTTTCCAGGAAGCGAGTATCTAAAACCGGTATTACAAAAGTGTCAATCACTCAACATCAATACGATTCTACCACAGTTTGGGGAACGCATTGAATCAAGACTGGTCAAATCAGTTGTGGATACATTGTATATGCTTGACTTTTATAATAACAATCAAATCGGTTTCAAGATTACACCAAGTGGAAGACAATTTAATTATCAAACATTTTCGAATCAAATCCTTAGAAGATGGAAAGAAGTATTTGGAACCAACGACGTTTTAGATACTTATCGACAAAGTGAAATTCAAATTGACGATAAAAGTATTGAAATCATAACTACCTCCTTAAAAGACTTTCAGCTTTGGCACCGGTTGTTTGAGATAGCATATGAAAAAAAAGGCATTTCATGGTTATCCGTTGTTGAACCAATTGTAAAAAAATTAAATTCCATCTATCAACTAGAATATCCAGTGATTTATCAATCTGTTATCGTCACAGCACAACAAAAAATGATAGTTCTTGATGAAGAAAAAGGAGAATTGGCTAAAAAACTAAGTACATTAGAAGAAAATTTATTGTCTACACTAGACCGCATGGGTCGTTGCCCAATAACAAACGAGTACAATGAGTCCTTCTTCAAACAATATTTACAAAAAACTCTTGACCTGTCAGATCAAACAAATAAGATTGTCTTGTTTATCGATATTGATCAAATTAAAGAGATCAATACAAACTATTCAAAAGAAGCAGGAGATGAAACATTAAAAAATGTTGCCTATGTGATCAACCAGAGTAAATCCAGTGAACACTTGCTATTTAAACGCAATGGACCAGGTTTTATCGTATTCATTACTGATACATCGATGGATCAAGCGATAAAAACAGCAGAACGGTTCCGTAATAAAATTGTTGATTCACGTTTATTTATTAAACCAATTACAATCAGTATTGCTATGGTTCGTGTTGGGGAACTTGAACCATTAGACAGTGACAATGAGCGGTTAATTGATTTGATTTTTAAGAAAGCTGAGTATCGATTAAAACAAGCCGCATCCAAAGGTGGGAACCAAATCATAAATGAACAAAGTAGTGATATCGTGGTTTCGGCTGGAAAGATATTGCTAATTGACCCAGAAGATGTTGTTTTTTTGATGTTAAAACAAGCACTCAGAAAAGAAAATTATGAGACAATTTGGGCTCAGGATGGTGCCTTGGCATTAGAAGCTCTAGTTCAAAATAAAATTGATTTTATCATATGTGAACGTATGATCCGCAAAATTGATGCATTTTCATTAAAACAACAGATTAATGAGACCATGGAACTGAGTAATATACCATTCATGATGATTACATACCACAAAAGCAAGGAATTGATGATCAGAGCAAACCAACTAAACATCGATTATATTGTGACAAAACCACTCATTGTTGAAGAGGTGATTGGATATATAAGACGTGAACTAGTAGGACGTGTGAACATATGAGTTTGTCGATAGAAGTAGTATCGAATGTTTTATTGTCTTTGATTATTGTCACTGGAATTTTGATCTGTTTGATTTTCGCGAATAAATTCATTCTTAAGTACAATAAGATAGCATTTTTGTATACGAAACAATATTTGGTATATCGCTATTTTGAACAAGATGAAATACAAACAAAATGTTCGAAAAAGCATCTGTTACTAGCATTTGTTTCTTTAGTAGAACAAATAGATTTAGATGATGCGATAAAACAAAGAATGATAGAGGATTTGCATAAAAGAGGAATTTTCAAAAAATACTATAGTGAAGTATCTTCAATTTTTGTACGCAAGCGAAAACGAGCTATTTTTTATTTATCGTATACCATGAACAAAAATATTGTGAAGCAATTGATGGATCGACTAAGTTGTGAAAAAAATGAGTCAGTGAAACTCTATATTGCGTATGCATGTAAACATCACCTTGACGAGCCATTTGTACGTAAACTTATGGAAACACTTCCAAATGCATCAAAACTTTACCGATTACGTATTTCTAATTTAGTCAATCAATATTTAGATGCAAATAA
Organism: Bacilli bacterium; assembly: GCA_035362935.1. GTDB lineage: Bacteria > Bacillota_I > Bacilli_A > ML615J-28 > CAG-313 > DAOSEC01. The sequence goes on from DAOSEC010000009.1 coordinate 14,428, forward strand.
CTATTTTATTACAACACTTGTAGATACGCCACATCTTGAGGTAAAAGAATGCTTAGTAAGGTATGCGATGAATCACAAGCATCAAGTATTAAACCAATTTTTAAGGGATGAGCTAAATCGAGTAGAACACTATATATCTAAAGTCAAAGGATTTGAAGATTACATCAATGAAGATGTGATAGATATTGTTGAGTATCAAACCAGTATCATTAAAACTCTATTTGTGATTTACGAAGACAGAACAATCATAGAAGCATATAAAAAAAGTTCAAACGAATCCATTCAACATGTCATAATTGATTACTATGCTAAACAAGAAACCATAGAAGGCATGAAACAAATATTGCTATCTGCGAATGGATCTATTGTAGACGATTATCGAAAAGAAGTAGTGACTTCATTGACCGATCTCAATCCTGATTTGTTCATAGAGTTAATTGAGCTTTTTCACACAACTAAAGAAGACAATGTTAGAGTTTTAATTGCATCAATATTGGCGTTTCGTAGTGATTATTTGATTTTGAAGCTAACTACAAAAAAGAAACAACTGTATTTGAAAACAATAAAGTCAATTGTAGAGTATGGATTTGTGGCAGAAATAATTCGTTTTCTAAATCAAAATAAAAATAAGTTCATCGAAGAAGAGTTACTCAATACAATACAACCAGTGCTACTTGTCAATGAAGCACTGCAACTTGAGTTTAGACAGTATCTCGATCAGCATATACTAGAAAAAATTGGATTCACAAAGAAAGACATTAAAACACTAAGTCCAAATATTACAAAATTAGAGCGTCGCAAGATTCGATGGCTAACAAGAATACTGATTGTATCAATTGTCTTTTTCCCTATAATTTATGTGTTAAGATACTATAACTCATTGTTTTCCACCAACATAACCTTGCTCCTCATTAGGTATGTGGTTGATATCAATTACTATTTGGTATTTTATTATATTATTGTAAACTTGATTTACTTCATTTTAATTATATTATCATTAAAAGGGTCAAGACAACAAAGTTTTGATTGGAACATGAAATCAAAAACAATGATGTTTGAACGAGGAATGTTATCTTCGATTTCAATTATTGCTCCTGCATACAATGAAGAGTTATCAATTGTAGATAGCATCAACTCACTTTTAAATTTACATTATCCAAACTATGAAGTCATCGTTGTAAACGATGGATCAAAAGATGGTACCATGTCACAATTGGTATCGGCGTTTGAGTTGGAACGAAAAAATATTACAATCCACTCAAAAATACCAACCAAACATATCCGTGGAGTATATAAAAACAAACACATTCCAAACCTAACTGTGATTGATAAAGAAAATGGTGGAAAAGCAGATGCACTCAACGTAGGAATCAATATGGCAAGATATGACTACATCTGTGGAATTGATGCCGATTCCATGCTTGAGTCTGAATCATTGTTAAGATTAATGAGTGTTACAATAGATGCGAAGGAAAAAATCATTGCGTTGGGAGGAAATATTTATCCGGCAAATGGTTGTAAAATCGACCGAGGAGTTGTTGAAGAAAAGGGACTGCCATCTAATATGTTAGCAAGACTACAGTCGATTGAATATTTACGAGCATTTACATCTGGTAGAATTGGTTGGGCAAAATTGAAAACACTGCTCATTGTATCGGGAGCATTTGGATTGTTTGAAAAAACAATGTTGATTGAGGCAGGAGGTTACTTAACAGTTAGCGGTGTTTTTAAAAAACACACGGTTGGCGAAGATATGGAGTTAGTGGTGCGATTAGCACGGACAGCACTTGAGAAAAAAATGAATCATAGGATTGATTATGTGTACCACGCGAACTGTTTTACAGAGGTGCCTACAGACATGAAAAGTTTATTGAAACAGAGAAATCGATGGCATCGTGGACTAATTGATATCTTATCGTATCACCGAAAGTTAATTTTTCATCCCTCTTACAAGCAAGTTGGGATGATTGGCTTGCCATACTTTACCATCTTTGAAATGATTGGACCATTATTTGAAGTACAAGGATACTTGATGTTATTTCTTGCATTGGCCTTTGGTCTATTAAACGTTCCTATCTTGCTTGCCATCTTTACTTCAACAATCATGTTAGGAATTGTGATATCACTTCTTTCCTTATGGGTGACAGAACGTGATTCCCAATATTTGGGTATAAAAGATACGTTGTTACTCGTTATTTATGCGATACTTGAAAATCTTGGATATCGACAACTAATCAGCTTGTATCGTGTAGTTGGTTTTTTTGCTTCCTTAAGAGAGACCGGTACTTGGGGAGCAATGGTGCGAAAAGGATTTAAAAAATAGACCCCTCTAGGTCTATTTTTTCTTTGGTATGAATAGTTCAAATACAGCATTCGAATAGTATTTTTTGACAGCATCAAGTTCATCTTGAGAACGAACCGTCCAAGCAATGATAATGACTCCACGTTTTTGCAAGTTGGTTAGTCTTCGCATCGGTAGTAATGTGTGTTCATAATTAATGAAGTGAGGTTTTACAATGGGATATAAAACAATATGTTTGATTAATTGCTTATTGATCCAAGGTTCTTTGGAATCTTTCATATCATAGGCTACGAGTCCTCTTTTGATGGTTGGTGCATGTTTCGTAAACCAATGGATAATAAATGGATTAAAGGACTGAACTGCATAATCTCCATCATAACCATTTAATACATCTAGTAAAACAGTGCATATCTCATCAATTCGTTTTGTGTTTTTGATTTCAATGAGAAGTGGGACTGCACCGGCTATTTCAGATAATACATCTTTAAGCAAAGGGATAGTTTGATTGCTTCCAAGCAGTGGATACTCTTTGATTTCATCGTATGTAGAAGTTTCGACCTCTAAAGGAACTCCACATAATCTTGTCAATGTAGAATCATGAAATACGACGATTTGTGAATCTTTAGTTATGTGAATGTCGAATTCCATTGCATAACCACGCTCTTTTGCTAATTGAAAAGCTTTCATGGAATTTTCTGGGACAACTTCGTTGTCGGTGTGAAGACCTCTATGAGCGATGTCGTATGTTTTCATCCATTCCAATGAAATCACCTCTTTCTAAATGTATTCTACCTTAATTTAAATGGTTTGTAAATACTACGTTTTACTTATGTAAATACTGCGTTTCATTTACTCGTTGACAAATACAAGGGTTTTCGTATAATAGAGTTATAATATACGCAAGGAGTGTGGCATTTTGAAACTAGATTCGAAAAAAATATTGTTTGTTGGCTTAGCATTTTTCTTAATCTCTATCTTTTGGCAAGTGTATGACATTACCATTCCGAAAATACTAATGTATAAATTTGGGTTAAATCACAGCGTATCTGGTGTGATTATGGCTGTTGATAATATTTTGGCATTAACGCTATTACCACTCTTTGGAGCATTATCTGACCGAAGTCGTCATAAACTAGGGCGCAGAACCCCATTTGTAATTATTGGTACAATCGCTGCTGTCATTGCATTTATGGGATTAACATTTTCTGATAATTATCAACTTCAATTGATTGAAGAAGCTGGTATTGTTGAATATGTTGATGGATTAGAAGCGGTACTTCCAGCAGGTCAAGTATTGACTGAGGCACAACTTATTGAAGTACGTGCGAGAGCCTGGGATGTCACAGTGAACAACCCAATGAATATCGTTGTATTTTCTGGTCTTTTACTCATTGTTCTAATCGCGATGTCAACGTTCCGCTCACCAGCGGTTGCGTTAATGCCTGATGTGACGGTGAAACCACTTAGATCAAAGGCCAATGCAATCATTAACTTAATGGGTGGAGCGAGTGGAGCTATTGCACTTGTATTGATGATGGTTTATAAAACCGATGCAACCCGGTTTAATCATAACATGATGCTATTCTTTACGATTGCCGCTATTATGTTAATATCACTCGGTGTCTTTTTATGGAAAGTAAAAGAACCAATCTTAGTAAAGCAAATGGAAGAAGACAAAATCAAATATGGCATTGTCGATGAAATGGAAGAAGTCAAAGAAGAAAAGTTACCAAAAGCACAACTTACTTCCTTAATTTTAATTCTATCATCTATTTTCTTGTGGTTTATGGGTTATAATGCCGTTACATCTAAATTTTCAGTTTATGCAAAAGACATTCTTAATATGGGGGCAACCTTACCACTGATGATAGCTAATATTGCTGCTATTCTTACTTACATACCAGCAGGTATGGTAGCAAGTAAGATCGGGCGAAAAAACACGATTATGATTGGTGTTGTTATGATGGTAGTATCGTTTGGTTCTGCATATTTCTTAACACCAACATCCAATTACTTAATGTATGTTGTACTACTATTAGCAGGTATGGGTTGGGCTTCGATTAATGTTAACTCTTACCCAATGATAGCAGAACTTTCAAAAGGATCAAACGTCGGAAAATACACTGGATATTATTATACATTCTCAATGAGTGCACAAGCGATAACCCCTGTTATTTCTGGGGTATTGATGGATGTAATCGATCCTAGAATTTTGTTTCCATACGGAGCGTTCTTTATTTTCTTAGCATTCTTTACTATGATTATGGTAAAACATGGAAATGCAAAACCAATTCCACAAAAGGCTGTCGAATACTTAGGGACAGATGACTAATTATAACTATGTAGGCTGAAACCATTTGGTTTCAGCCTTTTTTAATAAAGCGATTTCATTATTCTAGAATTCGTTGAAAAAATCTGTAAACTATGTTATAATATTCTAGAAAAATTTGATATAAATAGAATGGTAAAGGAGTCCAAACAATGAGTAAAGTATTAAAAGGCGCATGTATTATTGGTCAATCTGGAGGACCAACATCTGTCATCAATACAAGTTTATTAGGAGCTGTGAAAGCTGCACTTGCATCTAGTTCCATTACGAAAGTACTAGGAGCATTAAATGGAATTGAAGGAGTTTTAAAAGATGAGTTAATCGTTTTCGATGAAGAAGATGATAATGAATTAGAACTATTAAGACAAACCCCATCTTCAGTACTAGGAAGTTGTCGCTACAAATTAAAAGACTATAAAGTGGATGATACTGATTATCGTCGTATTTTAGAAATCTTTAAAAAGTATGATGTTCGTTATTTCTTCTACAATGGTGGAAATGATTCCATGGACACATGTAATAAGATTTCTAAATTCATGTTAGAAAATAATTATGAATGTCGCGTTATGGGTATTCCAAAAACAATCGACAATGATTTGGCTGGTACCGATCACTGTCCTGGATATGGTTCAGCAGCAAAATACATCGCACAAATTTGTACTGAACTTGCGTTAGATGCACGTGTGTATCCAAATGGACCCGTTGTTATTTTAGAAGTTATGGGAAGAAATGCTGGTTGGATGGCTGCATCAAGTGCACTTGCTGGAATTCATGGCGTAGGACCAGACCTAATTTACTTACCAGAAAATCCATTTGATTTAGAAGATTTCATTGAACGCGTCAAAACCATTTATGCGAAAAAGAAAACAGCAGTTGTTGTTGTTTCCGAAGGAATCAAGGACAAAGATGGAGTTTACATTTCAGAATATGGAAGTGATTTAGCAAAACAAAAAGATTCATTCGGTCATGCACAAATGGGTGGGCTAGCTGCTTACTTAGGTAGTGCCTTCAAACGTGCAACCGGATTAAAGGTTCGTCCAATCGAACTATCATTGTTACAACGTTGTGCTTCACATTCCATTTCAAAAGCGGATAGCGATGAAGCATACATGGCTGGATATGAAGCAGTTCGATACGCAGTAGCGGGTGGGACAGATAAAATGGCTGGCTATAAAGTGGTTCGTGAAAAAGATTACTATCGTTGTTCAATTGAATTTGTTCCACTAGAACAAGTTGGTGGGGTTGAAGTTCATTTCCCAACAAAATGGATGAACGAGGATAAAACAGGCGTTACCGAAGAATTTATTCAATATGCTCTTCCTTTGATTCAAGGTGAACTTGATTATGTCAAAGAAGATGGTATGAACAAATTTGCTAAATTAAGATTTAAGCGTAGTAAATAAAGAAAACTGTGGGGATATTCCTCACAGTTTTTTGATTTAATGGTGAATTATAACGTGAACTATGGTATAATATAAGAACGAAAAAACAGGGAGGCATATAAACATGTTTAAAAAAATATTCCATCTACTATTAGTAGTGATGTCACTATTATTTGTAGTCGCTTGTACTACAATTGATAAAACCGCGATTAATATAGAGGTTGTACAACCAAATAAAGTAATATACGAACAAAACGAAACCATTGATTTTGATGGTTTGATTGTATATGGTATCAATGTTTCTAATGAAAAGTGGATTATAGCCGAAAACGACTATACCATAAGTGCGGTATCAACCGCAGTAGTAGGTGATTTTGAAGTCACAGTTACCTACCTAGAGTTTACTGCAACCTTCACAATTGTAGTAAATCCGGAAATAAATGAAAATGCGAATTTAGTTGATATTAGTATAACAATGCCAAATAAATTATCTTATGTGTTGAATGAAACCTTTAATCCAACTGGTCTTATCGTCAGAAAAGTATTTGATGATGATTCAATGATTGCGTTATCTGCAAACGAATACAGTATCACAGGATTTAATAGTACAACCAAAGGTGTAAAAACCATCACAGTTTCTTATTTAACTTATACAAAAACATTTCAGATTACAGTAACAGATCCAACGATTGTTATATCTAGTTTGGAAATTCTATTTATTAATGACTTTCATGGTGCACTTGAAGATGATGGAAATGGTAGAGGGATGGCAAGGATTGGTCAATATTTGATCAATCAAAAAAATTCAAAACCAGAGCAAGTGATTGTCTTATCTGCAGGTGATATGCTTCAAGGAACTGCAATTTCAAATCTTAATTTTGGGCGAGTTGTTGTCGAAAGCATGAACATTGCAGGATTTGACGCGATGACAATTGGAAACCACGAGTTTGATTGGGGAGTTGATAAGATAATTGGCTTTCGTGATGGGAGCCCTGAAAATGGCGAAGCAAACTTCCCGTGGTTAGCAGCGAATATTTTCGAACGCTCAACCAATACTGTCGTACCTTGGGCTGATCCATACACAATCATTGAACGTGGTGGAGTGAGAGTGGGAATCATTGGCGTGATTGGAGAAGGTTTGACGAGTTCCATCTCACCATCCATTTCCAATCCTTATGAGTTTAAAAATCCAGCCCCAATCGTTGCTTCGATTGCCAAAGATCTAAGAACCAATCATGGTGTTACGGTGATCGTAGTCAATGCACATGACGGAGAAACAAACTCAACAAGTAAATTAAATAATGCTTTACGCAGTTTAAGTGGTGATGAACGTGTGGATGCAATCATCAATTCGCATACACATTATCGCTATGCAAGAACACAAACAAGATCAGATAATTATCAAATTCCTGTCGTTCAAGCAGGAAGTAGCGGAAGCCATATCGGAAAAATCGTGATTCAAATTGATCCAGTAACAAAAAATGCAACGCAAGCAAGTGGTTCTTACTTTGAAGTCGATTCCTCTTTGGCTGTAAACAATCCTCAAATTGCTCAATTAATCGCAACAGAAAATGCACGTATCGCACCAATCATCAACCGAGTGGTTGCAACTGCAGGAGAAACGATGTATTCATCAAGTGTCGCAGACTGGAGTGCAGATGTCTTTCGTAAAAAATTTGATGTTGATGTTGGAATCATCAACTACGGTGGAATTCGTTCGAATGCATTTCCAATCTATTCAAATAGTCAAGTAACGGTTGCTAAAATGATTGAAGTATTGCCATTTGATAATATGATGAAGACTGTTACGTTAACTGGAACAGAATTATTACAAGCATTTCGAACTGGTGGAACCTCTTTAGCCTACAGTTCAAATGTTGAGATTACCGGATCTGGATCTAGTTTATCCGCTCGAATCAATGGTATCAGCGTTACAGCAAATGGTCAGTATACGGTAGCTGCGGTCGATTATGTTTTTGATCAAGATCGTTATCCGTTCATTAATGGGTCAGATATCGTTACAACTGGAATCTTAGCACGCGATGTTTTGATTGAAGAGCTTGATCTCATCACATCAAAATCGATCTTATGGCGACCTTCTTTGGGGGCATATTATGAGTAATGAATTCAAATACACACTTGCTTTTATCAAACATGGTAATCATATTTTGATGATCAATCGTGAGAAAAGTCCATGGAAGGGGTCATGGAATGGCGTGGGAGGAAAACTGCTACCTGGTGAGTCGAAAGAAGAATGCATCAAACGCGAAATTGTTGAAGAGACCGGTTATGAAATCGATAATGTTCAGTTTAAAGGAATATTAACTTGGGAAAATTTTGATGCAAAAGGGATGGGACTCTACTTATTTGTTGCGAGTCTTGACGAAGAAATTGATATTAGTCAAATTACACTAACGAAAGAAGGAATTCTCGCATGGAAAGAATATTCTTGGATTGTATCACAAGATAACATAGGAGTAGCGAAAAACATTCCACATTTCTTACCCGCTATTATCGAAGACAATAAAACGATTCATTGTCATTGTGTTTTCAATGATTATCAGTTATTGGAAGTGTCAATCAATGAACTTACAGACCAATGGGTTCATGTTTAGTCTTTACAATAACGTGTATTTTTAGTAAAATGATGAAGAGGTGAATAAATTGAATAAAGTTGTTATTATATCGGATAGTACCTGTGACTTAACACAAGAACTACTCGATCGAATCCAAGTAAAAACAATACCATTACATGTGATTTTTAAGGAAAAGTCATACGATGATGGACGCAATCTTACTACAAATCAAATGTATCAAATGATTGAAGAAGTCGGATATTTGCCTACAACATCAGCTGTTTCACCGGGGGAGTGGATTCATTTTTTTGAACCATTCATTGAGCAAGGGTTCGATATTGTGTATCTTGGAATCGGTGCAGGGCTATCGGCAACATTCCAAAGTGCAAGAGTTGCCAGTTTGGAATTTCCAGAGGATCGTATCTTTTTGGTTGATTCGCAAAACTTATCTTCCGGGTCAGGATTGCTCGTTTTAACAGCAGCGAAGCTTCGTGATCAAGGATTGAGTGCTTCAAACATTCAAGAAGCATTAAACTTACTTGTTCCAAAAGTGAGAAGCCAATTTGCGATTGAGACGTTAGAGTTTTTGCATCGTGGCGGAAGATGTAGTGGGACAGCACGATTGTTTGGAACAATGCTAAAACTAAAACCAATCATCAAAGTGATAGACGGAAAGCTTCAAGTTGGGAAAAAACCAATTGGTAAGATTACCCGTGCACTTGATGTAATGCTAGACGAACTGATTCTTGTGTTAGATCAGGTGGATCCTGAATTTGTCATGGTAACACATAGTGTGGCTAACGATGCTGCAACATACGCGATTGAAAAGTTATTGGGTTTAAACTACTTCAAGAATGTGTATGAAACAGAAGCAGGTTGTGTCATTTCAACGCATTGTGGAAAAGGGACGATTGGTATTTTATACATTATGAAATAAGCAATCTTTAAAAAGGTTGATTTGAAAGGGTGTCTGTGACACCTTTTTTCATTTTCAAATTGAGGGTTCTTATGGTATAATATGAGAGAAGAAAAGGTAATGGTGATACCATGATAAAAGAAATTTTAGCACCAGTTGGCTCGATGGAAGCATGTTATGCTGCGATTCAAGCTGGAGCAGATGCCATATATTTATCGGGAAAATCGTTTGGTGCCCGTGCTTATGCAGATAATTTTATTAATGATGATTTAGCAACTATCATTTCATACGCCCATGTTCGTGAAGTCAAAGTATACGTTACAGTCAATACTTTGATTTTTGATCGTGAAATGGATGAATTACTTCAGTATGTATCTTTTTTATACGAACACGACTGTGATGCTGTGATTGTACAAGATATTGGCGTGTTGATGCTCATAAAAGAGCACTTTCCAGATTTAGACATCCACGCATCCACACAAATGAATGTTCATAATATCAAACAAGCAATGAGGTTAAAAGAACTAGGTGTAACTCGTATTGTGCTAGCAAGGGAAACATCAATCGATCAAGTAGAAGCAATTTATCAAGCAACCAAACTAGAAATAGAAGTTTTTGTCCATGGTGCTTTATGTCAATCCTATTCAGGAAACTGTCTACTAAGTTCTTTCATTGGAAAACGTAGTGGGAATCGTGGAAAGTGTGCTCAACCATGTAGACTTCCATACCAATTACAATCAGATGAAAAAGATTTTTCAGAGGAATATTATTTGTCAATGAAAGACTTAATGACTCTTGACGACTTAGAACCAATTCTAAATAGTCATATTGTTTCGCTCAAAATTGAAGGACGAATGAAACGGCCAGAATATGTCTATCAGGTGGTACGAACCTATAAATACGCAGTTGACCAATATAAGAAACAAGGATTTATTGACATTCAAGATTCTGATATCAAAGAACTTAAGAAATTATTCAATCGGGAGTTTACCAAAGGGTATCTATTAAAGGAAAATTTTGGTAAGGTTGTCAATACAAAGCGTCCCAATCATATGGGAATTCTAGTTGGAAAGGTTATAGATTATTCTAATAAAGTAGCGACAATCGAACTTCAAGAGGAACTCACCATCAACGATGGGATTCGTTTTGTTGGAACTACTGATTTTGGAATGATTGTTCAACAAATGTCATACAAAAACGATAAAGTGAAAAAAGGGTATCCGAATCAAATCGTATCCTTGGTTGTCACTGAACCTGTTGTAAAAGGCATGAGTGTTTATAAGACTTCCGATTATGAACAATTAAAAGCGTTGAAAGTGGATACAACAAAAGAAGTTAAAAAAGTGTCAATCCAAGGTCGCATTGAAATGAATCTTGGACAAAAAGCAACGTTATACTTGCGTGATGCAAGAGGTAATGAAGTGGTTGTTTCTTCCAATGATGATGTTGTCCAAGCAAGTAACGTAGACTTCTCAATCGATCGTTATATAGAACAAATCAAAAAAACCGGAAATACCCCATTTATGATTGAACATCTTGATGTATACATTCAAAAAGGATCATACTTATCGATCAAAGAATTAAATGAGATGAGACGGATTGCAACGTCTGAACTAATGGAAAAGCGAAAAAAGATACATGGATCAAGAAAGGTGGTTCAATCTCTTATCAAAAATCCTACTACTATCATTTCACAATCAAAGAAAGGATTGCGGATATTATGTCATACCTTAGAACAACTTGAAGTTGCGATTAACTATGGTATTGATGAAATTTATTTCGATGATTTAGACACCTTAGACCAAGCGATGAGATTAAAAGAAGATGTTATTCCAGTGCTACCACGGATTGACTTTGAAGAAGACATTAATGTTGCCTCATCCAAAGTCGTGGTATCTCAAATTGGAGATTTGGATTTGACAAACATAAAAAGTGTCATCACAGATTTATATTTCAATGTGGTGAATTCTGAAAGTGTCCATTATTTGCATCAAGTTGGAGTTAGCCGTGTAACCCTTTCCCCTGAGGTAAGTTATCTTCAGATGAAGGAGTTAATCGATGAGTATCAAAACAAGTATCAAACTCTACCGAATTTAGAAGTTGTAGTGTATGGATTTTATGAAGCGATGATCATGAAGCATTGTATCATCAGTTCAACACTAGGGTATAATGTATATGATTGTAATGCATGCTATATCAATCAATACACACTTGTCGACCGGTTAGGATATCGTTTTTCATTGATGAGAGGTCATAACTGTGCGTTAAAAATGCTAAATGCGAAGCGTCTTAGTTTGCTAGACCAAGTCAATGATATATTTGAACTTGGCATTCATAGTGTGCGTATTCAACTTACACTCGAAACAAAAGAAGAAACAAATCGTGTGATACAGGCATTTACCGATAAATTACAAGGCAAAGCTGCAAAATTACCATTTCAAGATTTGACCTTTGGCCATTTCAAAGAACGAATCGAATGATGAACTTAGGAGGTCTAGAATGAAAAAAATAGATTTGAGAAGTGATACGGTTACACATCCAACCAAAGAAATGTACGAAGCAATGCTGCATGCGAACATTGGCGATGATGTATTCGAAGATGATCAAGAGGTTCAAGAATTAGAGCTCATGGCTGCCACTTTGTTAGGAAAAGAAGCAGCATTGTTTGTTCCTAGTGGAACGTTTTCCAATCAATTGGCAATTATCACACACACCTCCACTGGGGATGAAGTCATTGTTGATCAAGAATGTCATATTGTTCTTCATGAAACTGGAGCAGTGAGTCAAATTGCGAAAGTACAACTCTTTACCTTAGAAAGCAACCATGGTATTTGGGATTTGGAAAAACTAAAGAGATCAATCAAGGTGGGAGATACCTTTACACCTCACACCTCATTGATTTGCATGGAAAACTCCTTTAATGGTTTGGTTTTGCCACTTGATTATATGAAAGAAGTTTATCAAATTGCAAGCAAGCGACATATTAAAGTCCATCTAGATGGTGCAAGACTCTTTAATGCAACCACCTATCTTGGAGTAGATGCCAAAGAGTTAGCAAGTTGTGCAGATAGCGTAAGCATATGCTTGTCTAAAGGTCTATGTTCCCCTATTGGATCGTTACTTGTTGGTTCAAAAGAGTTCATTCATAAAGCAAGACGCTACCGAAAGATGATGGGTGGTGGACTTAGACAAGTTGGGATACTTGCTGCTTGTGGGAAAATTTCTTTGAATAACATGAGACTGCGGTTACAAGTTGATCATGAGAATCGTAAGTATTTAGAAACTAGACTAGAAGAAATGCCGTTTATTAACGTTAATAAGATACACAATAAAATCAACTTATTGTTTTTTGAGATCAATCATCCAAAAAGCAGCACATTACACACCTATTTAAGAACACATAACATTTTTATAACTCCATATGAAGATGGAATTCGGTTTGTGGTACACAATGACGTAACCCGAGCTGACATTGATTTCGTGATTGAAAAAATGAAAGAATATTTAATGTAAACACTTTCAATTTTCATTATTTTCTTATTTCAAATCAAGACAATTTATGATATCATATTATGTGGCAAAAGGAGGTACTATGAAGTATATCAATATCGATCATTTAGGTAGACAAAAGGATTCATTCTTCTTTGCATTAGAAGAAGAGATGTTAAAACGCATCAAAGATGATGAAGAATATTTCTTCATTTGGCGAGTGTTTCCTGGGGTTGTGATTGGTCGCAACCAACTCGTCCAATCCGAAGTCAATGAAGCATATTTGAAAGAAAACAATATTGGTCTTTATCGTCGATTATCAGGCGGAGGTTGTGTGTATTCTGATGAATCATGTATCAAGTTTACATTTATCACAAAACAGTTTGACAAAGAGATGATATTTAAACGCTATTTGTCGATGATTGTGGAAACACTACATAAACTTGGGCTTCAGGTTGTGTTTTCTGGTAGAAACGATATTTTATATGATGGTAAAAAATTTTCCGGAAATGCCTTCTACCGAAACAAATATGGTGCCGTCTTACATGGGACAATTCTTTACGATACCAATTTTGAACATTTGGTCAAATCCATTACTCCAAGCAATGACAAACTGATATCCAAAGGGATTGAAAGTGTGAGACAACGCGTGGTAAATCTTAAAGACTTGATTCAAATGGAAACCGAAGAGTTTACAACTTATTTGGTGAAATCGATCACATGTGAAGAAATAGTACTTACTGAAGAAGAACTAAGTAGAGTATATGAAGCAGAAGCAAAGTATTTAACCCATGACTGGATTTATGGAAATAATCCACCATTTACTGCTACATTTTCAAAACGATTTCCAGCTGGTGGGGTGCGTGTTCACTTAGAAATTAAAAACAACACGATTAAGCATGTGGAATTATCTGGTGATTATTTTACCATGCAAGAACTGGATGAATTACTCATCTTATTAAAAGATGTTAAGTATGATAAAAAAGAGGTATCAAAGGTACTAAGTACTGTTGAAGTCTCAGATTATATATTGAATTTAAGCAACGCAGAATTGCTTGAAGTATTATTTTTGGAGGATTAAAATCAAAAATGAGTGATGTAAAAAGAACGATTCTTTATCAAAACCACGTTGAGCTTGGTGGAAACATGGTGGAATTTGCTGGATTTGAAATGCCACTGTTTTATTCTAATATCACAGAGGAACACCATGCTGTTAGAAATAACGTAGGGATGTTTGATGTGTCCCATATGGGAGAAATTCTTGTAACAGGTAAGGATGCATTGGCATTTGTCAATCACATTTGTACAAACGACTTTTCAAAAGTAGCAATTAATAAGTTAAACTATACACTATTTTGTTATGAAGATGGTGGATGTGTCGATGACTCTATGGTTTACCGTATGTGCGAAAATGAATTTTTACTCGTTGTCAATGCTTCAAACTTAGAAAAAGATTATGAGTGGATTGTAAACCAAACAAATGGATTTGATGTAATAGTTGAAAACGTGAGTGATTATTACGGTCAAATTGCTTTACAAGGACCACTTGCAGAAGCAATCTTCCAACAAATGGTTGGATTTGACTTGAGTAAGATTCTATTTTTAGAGTTTACGTTTGATGATGTTTTAGGACAAAAAGCAATTGTGTCAAGAAGTGGGTATACAGGGGAAGATGGTTTTGAAATCTACGCTGAGAAAAACCACATTGTTACAATCTGGAATCATCTAATCAAACGATATCATGTTACCCCATGTGGATTAGGATGTCGTGACACATTGCGTTTTGAAGCAGCACTACCTCTATATGGACATGAAATTGATGCAACGATCAATCCTCTTGAAGCTGGACTTGGATTTGCTGTTAAGTTAGACAAACCTGAATTTATCGGAAAAACTGCGTTAGCTGATCAAAAAGCCAATGGTTTGAAACGCAAAATGGTTGGAATTGAGTTATTAGAACGTAACATTCCACGGCAAGGATATCCTGTATTCGCAAACGATGAACAAATTGGTGTTATTACAACAGGATATTTATCACCTTCTAGTGGACTACCGGTTGCGAATGCATTAATATCTCCAAGTTTTGCAAAAATCGGAACAAATGTATTTGTTCAAATTCGAAAGAAAATGGTACCAGCTGTCGTTCGAGATCGAAAATTTTACAATAAAAAATATAAAAAAGGAGAATAGAAAATGAGTAAAGTGTTAGAAAATGTATTGTATGCTTCTTCCCATGAGTGGGCAAGAATCGAAGGTGATGTTGCATATGTCGGAATTAGTGATTATGCACAACACGCTTTGGGATCTGTTGTATTTGTTGACTTGCCAAGTGTAGGGGATGAGTTTTCAGCGGAAGAAGAATTTGGTGCGGTTGAAAGTGTGAAAGCTGCTTCTGATTTAATGATGCCACTTAGTGGAGAAGTATTAGAAGTAAACGAAGCTGTGATTGATCAACCGGAATTGTTAAACAAAGATCCATATGCGAACTGGTTGATTAAAATTCAAATCAAAGATGCAAAAGAAACAAAAAATTTACTTAACGCAACTGATTACACAAAAATTTGTAAGTAAAGGTGGACATACGCATGTTTAAATACTTCCCACACACGGAACAAGACATAAAGGTCATGTTAGATAAAATCGGTGTGAAGACAATTGAGGAGTTATTTGCAGAAATTCCTGAATCGTTGCGTTGTGGATGTGATTATGATGTTCCAAGTTCGATGTCTGAAATTGAATTAAGACGTCACTTTGCATCGATCGCAAACAAAAACGCTGATTTGGTTGTTTTTCGTGGCGCAGGATCTTATGATCACTACACACCATCGATTATTCCTGCACTGATTTCAAGAGAAGAGTTCTTAACCGCATATACTCCATACCAACCAGAAATTGCTCAAGGAACGTTACAATATATTTTTGAGTTCCAAAGTATGATTACGGATTTAACCGGTATGGACGTAAGCAATGCTTCGATGTATGATGGCCCAACGGCTACGGCTGAGGCTATGTTTATGGCGGTATCACAAACCAAACAAAATAAAATTTTAATTTCAAAAACAGTCAACCCAAACATTGCGAAGGTTGTTGAAACTTACGCAAAATACCGTGATATTAAACTAGAATATGTAAACCAAACCAATGGTGTTACCGATGCTGCTGATTTATCTGCGAAGATGATAGGAGCAAGTGGTATTATCGTTCAAAATCCAAACTTCTTTGGAATCATTGAAGATTATACTGAGGTAAGCCAAATTGTTCATGATCAAAAAGGTATTTTGATTATGAGTATTGATCCAAGCACTCTATTAACCATTAAAACTCCAAAAGAGTTTGGTGCCGACATTGTGACAGGAGAATGTCAAAGTTTAGGTGTTCCTATGAGCTTTGGTGGAGCCTATGTTGGGTTTTTAGCAACCACTGAGAAGTTGATACGTAAGATGCCAGGACGCATCTGCGGGGTTACAAACGATGTTGATGGGAAACGTGCATTTGTACTGACTCTTCAAGCAAGAGAACAACATATTCGCCGAGAAAAAGCAAATTCTAACATTTGTTCCAATCAATCTTTGATGGCTTTATGGGTTACAATATATATGTCAACGATGGGAAAATCAGGTTTAGTAGAGGTGAACCGCCAATCTAGCGCTGGAGCACACTATTTAGAACAACAACTGATAAATACAAAACGATTTACAAAAGTATATCACCAACCTTTCTTAAAAGAATTTGTATTAAAAACAGACATTGACCCGAAAAAAATGGAGAAGGCGTTGTTAAAGCAAGGCATCTTAGGCGGATTACATTTAGGTGATATTGACAAAGCATATCAAGGTCATATATTATTCTGCGTGACAGAAAAGCGCTCTAAAGCTGAAATCGACCAATTGGTTCAAGCAATCGAGGTGTTAGCATGAAATATTATGATAAGTTAATATTTGAAATTTCCAAATCAGGTCGAGTAGGATATACCTTACCAAACAATGAATTTGAGTCGTTTGATTTAGAACAAGTAATTCCAATTCATTTAAGAAGAACCTTAGACAATCATATGCCTGAAGTGAGTGAACTCGATATCGTAAGACACTATTCAAATGTATCACGTAAAAACTTTGGGATTGAAAAGGGATTTTATCCGCTTGGTTCTTGTACAATGAAATACAATCCAAAAATCAATGAAGAACTTGCAGGACTGCCAAAATTACGCAACCTTCATCCATTGCAACCAGCATCTACTGTTCAAGGTGCACTTCAAATCTATTATGAAACACAAAAAATGTTATCATCCATTTCTGGACTCGCCGAGTTTTCATTAAACCCATTTGCGGGTGCACATGGAGAACTTGTTGGTCTTATGATCATGAAAGAATATCATCATGCAAGAAAAGATTTCAAACGTACCAAAGTAATCGTACCAGATAGTGCTCATGGAACCAATCCAGCAAGTGCGACTGTAGTTGGATTTGAATCGATTGAAATTGCTTCAAACGAAGAAGGAACTGTAAATATTGAGGCTTTAAAAGCAGCGTTAAGCGATGAAATCGCTGGAATTATGCTTACCAACCCAAATACATTAGGAATCTTTGAAAAAGATATTCTAGAAGTCGCTGAACTTGTTCATAGTTGTGGCGGACTCCTTTATTACGATGGAGCAAACCTGAATGCATTATTAGGAGCTGCTAGACCTGGGGATATGGGATTTGATATCATGCATATTAATCTTCACAAGACATTCTCAACGCCACATGGTGGAGGAGGTCCAGGAAGTGGACCAGTTGGTGTTTGTGAAAAGTTAGTTAAATATTTACCAAAACCAGTGGTAAAACTTGGTAAAAATGGATATTATTTGGATCAACCAAAAACATCAATAGGTCAAGTCACAGGATTTTTAGGAAACTATAGTGTTATTGTTAAAGCATACGCCTTTATCTTAACACTTGGAAAAGAAAATCTAAATATGGTTGGAAAACTTGCAGTATTAAATGCAAACTATATCAAAGAATCTTTGAAGGAAGATTACTATTTACCAATCAAGGGATTATGCAAACACGAAGTTGTGTTTGATGGACTTCTTGATAAATCAACTGGAGTAACGACACTTGATGTTGCGAAACGACTGCTTGATTTTGACGTTCATCCACCAACAGTGTATTTCCCACTGTTATTTAGTCAATCAATTATGATTGAACCGGTGGAAAACGAATCCTTAGATACAATTGATGAATTCATCACTGTGATGAAACAAATCGCCAAGGAAGCAAAATATGACCCAGATATGGTAAAACACGCACCATACAACACAACAGTACGTCGTTTGGATGAAGTTGGTGCCGCAAGAAAACCAAGAGTGAAGTACCGGGATTTGATATAATATGGTAGATCTGGTTATCATAGGAGCTGGGCCAGGTGGTTATGAAACTGCTTTGCTTGCTGCGAAACACAATTTTAAGGTTGTTTTGATTGAAAAAAATGAAGTTGGTGGAACTTGTTTACAAGCAGGATGCATTCCTACCAAAACATTATATCGAAATGCCGAAGTATTGGAACTAGTGAAAGAGTCACATCAGTTTGGAATTACACATGAGAATATACAATTTGATTATGCGGCAGTGAAAAAACGAAAAGATGAAGTCATTTCCGAACTTACAACTGGAATAAAGTATTCACTTGAAAAAGCAAATGTGGAACTGATTTATGGGGAAGGCTATATTCTAGACCCCCATCACGTCTATGTTGGAAAACGCAAGATTGAAACTAAGTATATTTTAATTGCAACAGGTTCCAAAGAATATCGTTTACCAATCTCTGGTATCGACTTGCCTAATGTTTTGACTTCAAAAGAGTTACTGGATATTGATCATGTTCCAAAACGCCTGACAATCATTGGTGCAGGTTACATTGGTTGTGAGTTTGCTTCGATATTTTCAGCCTTTGGGTCAAAAGTGACATTGGTAGAATATATGGATTCGATTGTTCCTTTGCTTGATACTGAAGTATCAAAGCGTCTTCATGCTTTGATGAAACGCTCAGGTATCACAATTCATACCAAAACAAAGGTGTTAGGGATTGAACAAAGTGATGAATCACTCGTTGTAAAAGCAGTATGCAAAGACAAGGAATTATTGTTACCTTCAGATACAGTATTGCTTGCAACCGGTAGACAGTCTGTGTTGGATATGGAATCGCTAAACGAAGCTAATATTTTACACGATTATAAAAAAATACTCGTAAATGAGCATTTTCAAACCAATATAGAATCTATTTATGCGATTGGAGATGTTGTGGGCGGAAAAATGTTAGCCCATGTTGCATCGTTTCAAGGACAAGTTGCACTTGCACATATGTTAGGTCAAAAACGAGATATCGATTTCAACTTTGTACCATCTGCGATGTTCACATTTCCAGAAGTAGCATCAATTGGATATACCGAAGAAGAAGTCATCACAAAAAACATACCATATCATGTATGTAAATACTTATTTCGTGCCAATGGAAAAGCAATGGCATTAAAAGAAACCGATGGGTTTGCGAAATTGATTGTGAATCATCAAGAACAAATTATTGGAGCGCACATCATTGGTCCACATGCATCAGATTTGATTCATGAGATTGGAGCATTGATGAAACTTGGTGTTGGTGTCAAGGCTTATTTGGATCTCATTCATGCTCATCCAACATTATCAGAAGTTGTTCAAGAAGCAATTCGTACACTAGAATAAAAAAAATGGTTAGGGTTTTCTCCCTAACCATTTTTTATTATCTAGTCAATTTTTACTTGGTTTTTTACTTTTGCTTTTTTGTGTACTTCAAGTGATTTGGTATATTCTACCGTATCTATGTTACATCCTTCTCCGATATGAACGACATCACCAGATACTTTTTTGCATGTTGTGTATTCAAGCGAAATTTTAGTAGCTTCCATTAGTTCTACGGTTGCACGTTTGGATGATCCGAAACCAAATCCAAAATCTTTTGTTATTGTGATTTCATCTCCGTAGACTTCTTTGAGCGTGCTATTTCCACTTAATTCGAGTTCAAGGGTATCCACAAGTAATTCTCCCTCAACATCAATTGCTCCACTGATGTGAAGCTCTTTCGCTGAACATTTTCCGCCAACTTCCAATGACCCACTGAATTTAGCAACTTCTGTCACCAAATCTTTACCGATGTTCATTCCACCAGATACACTAATTTCAGGAGCTTCTAAGCTTCCTAAGATCTTAGTCGCACCAGCTGCTTTAAATAATACAGCTTTAATCGATCCTTCCGACTTGAATGCACCACTACTCTTAAATGTTGAACATTCAAAATCATTGGTGAATTTGGTTGCTCCTGCAACTTTAACGTCTTTGTATTGCTTTCCTGAGTGAACGTTTGCCCCGGAGGCTTTAATGCTTTCAAATTCTTCCATTTTAATTCATTCCTTTCTCTTTGATTTCATTAATAATGGACTCAAACACATATGTTTTTTCAATGCTTAAATTAAGATCGATGATGGAATCTGGCTTGTGAACCATAAAGCGGTAATCTTCACCTTGTCGGATAAAATCCATAACATACTCGCTTAGATTTAAATTCTTTTCATTCACGGCTTTTTTAAGTTGACGCATTGCTTCAACCAAACATTCATTTGGAATTGTGATTTGTTTCTTAATTCTAGAAAATAGAAAAATTAACACAATATCGGTGAATTTCGCAGTTGTTTCTCCCTGTAAGTAATCATTTAGAATACCCAAATCGATACCTTCAATTGATACGATTTCTCGCAACAAAAAGATGCGGTTATTGATTTCAGGATTTAAAATTTGGCTTAATTCTTCGAGTGAATATTTATCCTTTAAATCGATGATTTGATTAATGCGTGCCAAAATCTTATCCTTTGGGAAAAAGGTTTCTTGGCCACTTGGAACAGATTGCTTGATAAACCAATCTTCTGGTATCAGCATTTCACGCTTCCATCGATACAATTGACCGTAAGAAATGTTTGTTAAATCCAATAATTCTCGTTTTGAAATCATATTGATCCCTCCCATTGATAAAATATTGTTTTATCTTGGTTATATTATAACAAAACAATGTTACGTTGTCAACACTTTTATTTCAAAAATTTATAAATTTATTTATTTTTTATTTGGTTTTTTGCTTGAAGCAATCCAATGATTGTTTTTGCATCGACAATTTCGTTTGTTTCTACCATGTTTAGTGCAGTTTCTAGGGGTATTATTACTAATTCTAAAAACTCATCTTGATCTAGTTCTTGTTCGTTCATTATTAGATTGGTCGCTAAAAAGAGATGGATTACTTCATTTGAATACCCCGGTGTAGGATACATATTACCTAGATAGGTCATTGAATTTGGTAATGCGCCTGTTTCTTCTTTTAATTCACGATATGCACAACTGATTGGAAGCTCATTTGGGTTTAATTTACCTGCTGGAATCTCAAGCAATACTTTGGAAAATGGATAACGCCACTGCTTAACAAGCAACACCTCATGCTTGTCTGTTATCGCAACAATTCCAACTCCACCACTGTGTTCAATGATTTCTCTACTTGCCATATTTCCGTTTGGTAACATTGCTTCATCTACTCGCACCTTAAACACATTTCCATTAAATGGGTATTTTTGATTGATTGTCTTTTCTTCTAATTTCATAAATTCACATCCTTATTAAACATAATATCAAATTATATGTGTTTTATCAATCTTTACAAGCATTTCCAACCCATTGATGAACTACATTTGATATAATAGAAACATCAAAGAAAGGAGTTTACATTCTCAAAATGAAGGAATCAATGGAAATAAAACACATCAATTTAAAAATATCGAATCTAAAGAAAACGATTCTATACTATACCGATATACTGGGATTTCGAGTAACAATCAAACATCCAAAAGAAGCGACGCTTTATATTGAAGATGGGAAACCTCTTATCACATTACACGAAATAGAAGGTGCGTTACCAAAATCAAACACAACAGGACTCTATCATTTCGCAATTTTATTGCCTACACGATCTGATTTGGGGAGTTTGTTAAGAAGATTTATCCAAAAAGGGTATCAAATAGATGGGGCAAGTGATCATTTGGTGAGCGAGGCACTCTATATGCATGACCCAGATGGAAATGGCATTGAAATCTATGTTGATAAGCCAAGATCTTCATGGAAGTTTGAGAATAATCAAGTGGTAATGGATACCTTACCGTTTCCGTTTGAAGAAATCCTAAGTTCAACACCAGATATTACCATGGAACAGTTACCGACAAGGACAAAAATTGGTCACATTCATTTACATGTGAATCATCTTGTAGAAGCAACCACATATTATACAACTCAATTAAAACTTGATTTAATGCTTGATTATCATAGTGCAAGATTTTTATCTTATGATGGGTATCACCACCACATTGGAATCAACATTTGGAATGGTAGCAATGCAAGTTTACCAAAACCGAATCAAGTTGGACTAGACCATGTCACAATTGAAGTAAAAAATGAATCATTGTATCTATCCATCAAAGAGGCACTAGAACAAACAAACAACATTGAGATTCAATCTAACAATATGTTTGTCACTAAGGATCCATCTGGAAATACATTTCAATTTGTAAGAAAATGAAAACGCCTGTACAAGGCGTTTTTTCGCTAATGACAAATGATACAATTTGTGATATGATAGAAGCAAAGAAGGTTGATGCATTCATGGATATTGATAGGTTAATCAAAGAGTTAACAATAGAAGAAAAAATTTCACTCCTTATGGGAAAAAATGTTTGGTGGACAAAAGACATCAAACGACTTGAAATTCCGAGTATTATGATGGCAGATGGTCCACATGGCATTCGAAAACAAAAAAATGAATCTGATAATTTAGGCCTCAATCAAGCGCATCTTGCGACTTGTTTTCCAACAGCTGCTACGGTTGCATGTAGTTTTGATCGTGACTTGGTCTATCAAATGGGTCAAGCCATTGCGAAGGAAGCTAGGAGTAGAGGGGTAAGTATTGTATTAGGACCAGGAATTAACATCAAGAGAAGTCCACTATGTGGAAGAAATTTTGAGTATTTTTCTGAAGATCCATACCTTACAGGTGAGTTAGCATACGCATTTATTCGAGGAGTCGAAGATCAAAAGATTGGAACTTCCTTAAAGCATTTCGCATTTAACAATCAAGAAACGCTTCGAATGACCTTGGCTAGCATCATTGACGAACGTGCAAAGCATGAAATTTATTTGAGTGGATTCAAACGTGCAGTTCAAGCAAAACCAGCCACGATTATGACTTCATATAACAAAATAGAAACTGGTTATGTAGCGGAAGATAAAAGCCTACTTCAGGGGTTAGTACGTAATACTTGGGGATACCAAGGAGTTATGATTTCAGATTGGGGAGCAGTTAGCAATCGTGTGAAGGCATTAAAAGCCAGTTTAGATATCGAAATGCCTTATAGTGGTGAAAATGACAATTCGGAAATGTTAAAAGCGTATAAAGATGGTAGTTTGACAGAGGATGAGATCAATCAATCTGTACGACGAATATTAACTATGGTGGATACTTACCCAGTTGAGAAAGTAAAGACGCATCTATTTCATCATGAGTTAGCGTGTGAAATAGCGAAGAATTCTGCCGTGTTATTACAAAACACGGATCAATTATGCCCGCTCAACCCAAACAAAGAGTTTTTGGTTGTTGGTGAGTTTGCGACAAAACCTCGCTTTCAAGGCGGGGGAAGTTCACATATTTCAACCAATCATATCGAATCATTTCTAGATGTATTAGAGGAAAAACAAGTCAAGTTTGAATACGCCGCAGGATATAACTTGAAAAAACCAGATGAAATTGATTTGGATTTGATCGAAGATGCAGCTATTAAAGCAAAGGGAAAAGATGCTGTTATTCTTTTTATTGGATTACCAGAATCATATGAATCCGAAGGGTTTGACCGAACTCACCTGTTCATTCCAAAATCACATTCGATCTTGATTGGTCATCTTCAAGAAGTGAACCCGAATGTTGTCGTTGTATTACAATGTGGATCTCCAATCATAATGCCATGGAAAGAGAATGTTAAATCAATACTGCATATGTATTTATCAGGAGAAGCAAGTAATCGTGCATGTTATGATCTTCTATTTGGACTTGTGAGTCCATCTGGAAAACTTGCTGAAACGTATCCACTTGATTTAGAAGATGTTCCAAGTTATTCTTATTTTCCTGGTGGAAATAACAGCGTCCATTACAAAGAATCGATTTATGTGGGTTATCGCTATTATGATACATTTGACGTGGATGTTACGTATCCATTTGGATATGGGTTATCTTATACAACATTTTCTTACAGTCATCTCACAGTATCCAAAAAAACTATAAACGCGGATGAAGTCGTTCATGTTTCGGTAAGAGTGAAGAATACAGGTTCAATGAAAGCAAAAGAAATAGTATTTTTGTTTGTTAAGAATGCACCGTCGGTGGTGTTTAAAGCAAAAAAGGAACTAAGAGAATTTGCGAAAGTAGAACTAGATCCGGGTGAGTCAAAAACAATTCATTTTACATTATCAAAAGAAGCATTTTCTTTTTATAACACGATGATTCATGAATTCCATGTCGAAACAGGGCTCTATCAAATTGAGATTGGTAAGAGTGTGACTGATATTCAGTTAACATCTAATATTATGGTTACAAACGAAGAGAAAATTCCTCTGCCACATTATCAAACCAAAGCAAAATCATATTATACATTTAACCAAGATGAAATTTCAGATCAAGACTTTGAAGGACTATTGGGGTATACACCACCTCCATTAAACATAAAAAAAGTGCGTCCATTTACTCTTGATTCCACGTTAGATGATGTAAAACATACAATGTTTGGCAGATTACTTCACAAGGTTGTCAAAAAAGAGATGAAGAAAATATCTATTAATGCAGATGATTGGATGAATGAATTAATGGAAAAAGTTGCATCTGAACAACCACTTCGGTCTCTTGTTTCTATGGGTGGAGGTGTAATCACGAAAGAAATGATGAATTCATTCATTGAAATGATAAATGCTCATTATGGAAAAGGTATCAAACTGCTTATCAAAGCATCAAAATCAAAGCACAAAGATTATAGAAAAGAGCGCTAACTTGAGCGCTCTTTTTTTATTAATTTGATAATATAATCAAAAATTGGTTTCGATATCTCACTTCTTGCATTGATTTCTGGGTGCCACTGAACTCCTATGATTGGATGAGTAGTATGTTCTACCGCCTCAATTACATCATCATCAGAGATTGCTGCTACAATGAAACCAGGAGCTAAATCTTTGATTGCTTGGTGATGATAGGAATTAATCGCAAAGGAAGATGGCAATATTTCTTTGAATATGCTTCCTCCTATTAAGGTGACCTGTTGACCTGATGGTATTTTTTGATGGTTTGGCGTTTTTTCTTCTAAATCTTGATAAAGTGACCCACCTAAAAACACATTGATTGCTTGATGACCGCGGCATATTCCTAGTAGTGGTCGTCTTTGAGAATAAGCATATTGCACAACCAGTTGATCAATGGTATCTAGTCTTGCATCAATTCCTTTTGAAATTCCATCTTCATTGGTTTGATTATAAAGGATTGGATCGATATCAGTACCTCCAGTAACCAAAAATCCATCACAAATCGAAAGAATTGGATCGAGCTCAGATACTTCTAAAGGTAGTACAATTGGAATAATATTCTCCTCAATAAAGGGGCGCAAATAGCGCTGATTTACAAATGCTTTTTCGACATTGTCTTCTTTTGTTAACCTTGGAGTGACGCCTAATATATATGATTTCATGTTAGATTTTCCCTTCTTCATAACTTAGTTTTATTATATCAAAGTAATGAAAATAAACAAGCATTTTTACATTACTTTCCATATTTCACTATACAACACTCGTAAAAAATGCTATAATGAACATATGAAATTATAGATTAGCAACTGCTAAAAAAATATATAAACAGGACAAAGAAACGAAAGAATGAGGAAATTGTATGAATGATTTAAAAAATAAAAAACAACAAACAGATGAAGATAAATTAGAACAATTGATTGATCAAGTTCTTCCAAAAGAGGAAATCAAACCAAAGGTTCGAAAAAAGAAAGATCAAATTCCATTAGAAATAAAAGCTCCAATGGAAGAGACACTCGACGAAGAAGTAAGCAATGAACCAGTGAAAGAAGATTCTATTATAGAGAAAGCAACACCAA
Organism: Bacilli bacterium; assembly: GCA_035362935.1. Classification (GTDB taxonomy): domain Bacteria; phylum Bacillota_I; class Bacilli_A; order ML615J-28; family CAG-313; genus DAOSEC01. The sequence continues at coordinate 40,659 of DAOSEC010000009.1, forward strand.
CACCAAAACCAAAATCAAAAACGAAAAAAGAAAATGGTAGTCAAGCAAATGTCGAAGCAATAAATGGTATCAATAAGGACACTAATGTGATTCCACCAGTTGTGGTTGTAACCAATTCAATCAATGAAAAACCAAAACCAAAAAAGAAGAAGAAACAAACGCAAGAAGAAATTTTGCTAGAATATCCATTTGTTCGTTATGACCCCCTTCTTAAGAATGGGTTGAAATCCGAAGAAGTTGTTATTCGAAACCATCAAGGGTATACCAATGCAACCAAAAAAGGTAGCACAAAAACGATACTCCAAATTATTATAACGAATGTATTTACCTTTTTTAACTTTATTTTTGCCGGGTTGTTTATTTGGATGATGACTGCATCTGCTCCAGTTTCCAATTTTTTATTCATTGGTGTTGTAGTTATTAATACAATTATTGGTATTACTCAAGAAATCAAAGCCAAAAAAACAATTGATAAACTATCGCTATTGTCTGCACCAGTTGCAACCGTTGTCCGCGACGGAAAAACCTTTGAAATCCCAGTAGGTGAGTTGGTACTTGATGACATTGTATTGTATAACCCAGGCAATCAAATCAGTGCTGACTGCGAAATTCAAAAGGGCGAAGTTGAAGTGAATGAATCACTATTGACTGGTGAATCTGTACCGGTTAAGAAAAAATCGGGAGCCATGATTTATGCAGGTAGTTTTATTGTATCAGGAACTTGTATTGCTCAAGTAGAAAACTACAATGCAGAACTAAAGAAAACAGAAAACTTTATTGATCAACTTGCGAGTCAAGCAAAAAAATACGCACGTCCAAAATCAGAAATCTTAAACTCACTTAAAATGTTATTGCGCTTTATTGGAATATTGATTATCCCAATTGGAGCTACCATTTTTTACCGATCGTTTTTTACAAAGGGAGCTCCTTATGATGATGCTGTAACATCTACAGCAGGGGCTATGATTGGAATGATACCAGCAGGATTATTCTTGTTAACCACAGTTGCCTTATATGTTGGTGTAAGTCGCTTGGCAAAACGCAAAACATTGGTACAGGAGTTACACTGTATTGAAATGTTGGCTCGCGTTAATGTGCTTTGTTTGGATAAAACGGGTACCATTACCGATGGAACCATGAGTGTAAATGATGTCATTGAATATCGTGCGAAATCAAAGTTCTCAATCAAAGAGATTATTGGGTCGATGAACTTTGTTTTAAAAGAAACCAATCAAACGGCTATTTCATTAGAAAAACATTTTGGAAAAAACCGAAGACTAAAGCCAGAAACGGTATTGCCATTTTCAAGTGATCGAAAGTACAGTGCAGTATCATTTCGCGAAGAAGGAACCTATGTCATTGGTGCACCTGAGTTTGTGTTAAAAGCACAATATGACAAAATCAAGTCAGAAGTGGATGAATATGCGAAAAAGGGATTTCGTGTGTTAGCCCTAGCCCATTCAAGTTTACCAATAAAAGATGATAAATTACAACGAGTTCCGTCTTTGGTTGCTTTAATCGTGATTCAAGATCGCATACGTGAAGAAGCTCCAGAAACGTTAAGATATTTTAGAGAAAATGGAGTGGCAATCAAAGTCATTTCTGGGGATAACCCAATTACAGTTTCGCAAATTGCTGATCGAGTTGGTGTTGTCGATGCACATAAGTATATCTCTTTAGAAGGAATGACCGATGAAGAAGTTATGACCTCAGCAACCAAATATACCGTATTTGGTCGAGTCACACCTGAACAAAAACAAACCCTTATTAAAGCACTTAAACAAGCTAAATATACAGTAGCGATGACAGGTGATGGTGTTAATGACATCTTAGCACTAAAAGAAGCCGATTGTAGTATTGCGATGGCCTCAGGTAGTGAAGCTGCGCGCAACGTATCTCACTTAGTATTGCTCGATTCTAACTTTGCTTCGATGCCAAAAGTAGTGGCAGAAGGAAGAAGAGCAATCAATAACATCCAACGCACGGCATCCTTATTTCTAGTGAAGACACTTTTTTCACTGATCATTAGTTTGTTTATTGTGTTTGGGCTCATTGATAAGTACCTTAGCGAACCAGGACAACTTTATCCATTCAAACCGGGAAATCTCTTGTTAATTGAGTATTTCGCAATTGGAATACCAGCAACATTCTTAGCACTGCAACCGAATAAGAACATCGTTAAGGGGAAATTCCTACCAAATGTCTTGAAAAAAGCATTGCCTGGTGGATTAACAGTTACAATTCATGTTTTATTGACGTTTATGTTAGCAAGCACATTAGGTTTCAACCATCCTACTGTGATTACACTCATCGTTTTATCAGCAACATTCACATGTTTGGTTGTTCTGTATAACGTATCGAAGCCATATAACATTGGTCGAAGCATTCTCGTGATATTTATGTTTTTAGGAAGTATTGGAGCAGTAGTAGCGGATTTTATATTTCGGGGAGGAACATTCTTTGGAATTGTGCCACTTGATAAAGTAGGAATCTTGTATTTACTTGTGCTAATTCAAACATCATATACGATTATTTTCTTATTTTCAAAACTATTTACATCGCTAGATAAAATCAATTTACGTAAAAAAGTCCAAAGAGCTCGCTTGAAATAGCGAGCTCTTATCGAATAGTATACTAGAGGTAGTCATAATGAACAAAATCGAACAAATGATTGTAGAACAAGTGAATCAGATATTAAAATACGATTCAAGTGGACATAATATGGACCATATAATGAGGGTCTATCATATGGCTTTACAGATATCAAACAAAGAAGGAGGAGACGTTGCTTTGATTGGAATTGCATCTCTTCTTCATGATGTGGATGATAGTAAGTTAGTAGCCTCATCGACAGAAGATTTGGAAAATGCAACTAGGATTATGAATCTGGTTGGTTTACCTCAAGAAGACATTATGAAGGTAAAACAGATCATTCATGAGATCTCCTATACGAAACAAGTATCAGGGGTTAAGACTTCATCCACTGAAGCAAAGATTGTTCAGGATGCGGATCGATTGGATGCGATTGGAGCCATCGGTATCGCAAGAACGTTTGCGTATGGTGGATCAAATAATCGTCCTTTGTTTGATGGTACCAATTCAAGTAGCTTAACACATTTTTACGATAAATTACTGAAACTGCATAATTTGATGAATACAGAGTATGCAAGAGAACTTGCGAAACGAAGACAGGAGTTTCTAGTGGTTTATTTAGATCAACTTCATAAAGAATTAAACGAATCAAAAGGGTAGGAATCATTCCTACCCTAATCTACTATATAATTGGTTTTGTCCAAGAACGTCTTGCTTTGTGTTGTTCCACCTCAAAGTCTTTCCATTGGGATAATACCTTATTGTTTACTTCAAGTTCAGGACCAGTTTCAGCAACTCGAACACCATTTTTAATCGATGCTTTTAATCCTTCAGCCAGTAATAAGGCGTTGACACCTCGGCCTTGATATTCTGGTTTTACTGCGATTAAACCCATCTCGAGTGTATCATGGTGCTTGATTGTACGCATCATACGATACCATCCAAGTGGGAATAATTTTCCATTTGATTTTTTTACTGCCTCAGCAAACGATGGGAAGGATAGTCCAAACCCGATCAGTTCATCGGATTGACTACGAACAAAGATAACATAGTCTAAGTTAACTAGCATCACAAATTGTTTGATAAAGAGTTCAATTTGATTGTCGGTTAATGGTACTACGCCATATAAAGGAGCAAATGCCACATTGTATAGTTTTAATGCCTCACGTGCAAGTGGAATTGCTTCTTTTCTTGTTTTTGCCTTAATTAGCTTATAACCATAACGTTTGATGGTAAGTTCTGAGATTCGCTCTAATCGTTCAATTGAATTTGCAGGTATAAAGACTTTATATTCAATCCAATCGGCGTCTTTTACAAACCCGAGCTCTTCCATGTGTCTTACATAATATGGATGATTGTAATAGGTAATAAAGAGGTTCATTTGATCAAACCCGCGGATTAACATCCCTTGTTTGTCCAAGTCACAAAATCCGAGGGGTCCAATGATTTCATTCATTCCTTGAGATTTTGCCCAGTCTGTGACCGTGTTCATCAATGCTTTTGTCACTTCGATGTCATCAATGACATCAAATCTTGTAAAACGTACTCGCTTTCCACCCGATAAATCATTGTGTGCATGATTGATGATTCCACCAATTCGTCCAACAATTTTTCCATCTTTATATGCCAAAAAAAATTTAGCATCGCAATATTCAAATGCTGGGTTCTTTTTTGGATCAAGGTTCATTATTTCATCCATCGCTAAGGATGGAACAAACTCCTTGACGTCTTTATACAGGTGTACTGGATAATCAATAAACTGCTTTAACATACGTTTATTGTTCACTTCTTTGATTGTAATCATGTTCTCACGCTCCTTGTCATATTATACGCTATAACAATAAAATTGTAAAATTATTTTTCAGTATTGTACTACAAAATGAGTATTTTTTTGAACTATGGTGGGTAATTATGTTATAATAAAAGTGGCATAAGCCAGTAAGAAAGAGGTGGAAATGTTTGAAAGAGATCAATATTGCTAACTGGAATCACAATGCGTTCACTTTGTTTGACAAAGATTGGGGACTTGTCACAGCAGGTACAAGTGATGCGTTTAATACTATGACCATTAGTTGGGGTAGTTTAGGCATCTTATGGAATAAAAAAATTGTCACAATATATATTCGTCCAACAAGATATACATACAAGTTTATGGAATCGAATGATTATTTTACGCTATCCTTTTATACAGAGAATTATAAAGATACGCTTTTTATGCTAGGCACGAAATCAGGAAAAGAATACCCAAAAGTAAAAGAAAGCAAACTTCATCCAATCCCGTGTCAAGAAAGCATTACATTTAAAGAGGCAAAATGTACGCTTTTATGTAAAAAAATATATCACTATGACATTTCACCCCTACAATTCCAAGACCCAACTCTAGACAAAAATTATCCAAAGTTGGATTATCACCGAGCTTATATTGGAGAAATCATCGCCATTTATGAGTAAGCATGTAAAAGATAGCAATCACAAGTGATTTCTATCTTTTTTAGATATTTTTCCAATAAAAGTGGATCCTTGTTTGTTTAATAGGTGAATGATGTTTTTTTAGGTCGATTGTGATATAATGAGTTTGAAAAAGAGGGTTGAAACGTATGGAAAGAACAATCGATCAGTACGTACAAATGTTAAAAAATGGAGACAACGATGCATTTGATTATATTTACTATGAAACAAAGAATGCGGTATTTATGGTCATTGTATCGATATTAAAGGATAAGTCGTTAGCAGAAGATATTATGCAAGATACCTATATGCAAATGATTAAATCGCTTGATCGGTATCAAATGGGAACCAACTTCAAAAATTGGATTGTCACAATGGCGCGTAATCTTGCGATTAACGAGTACAATAAACGCAAAAAGACCATACTGGTTGATGCAACCGAAGATCAAAGCATCCTAGGCCAAGCAATGACACCGCAAGATAAACACGAGTATTTCATCGATGATGTGCTAAATCTTTTAGATGAAACGGAACGCCAAGTTGTAATGCTACGTATTGTGGAAAACTATTTACATAAAGATATCGCTAAAATATTAGATATGCCACTAGGGACAGTGCTATGGATATATCAAAAAGCAATTAAAAAAGTCAAAAAAATGCTATAGAAAGGTGGGATGAGGTATGAAATTAAACGATCTAAAGAAAAAGTTAAAAGCAGAAGTAGAAACCTATGTTCCAGATATCATCAATAAAGTCAAACCATCATCACACGATTTGCCAAGTTACAAAGACCACTTAGAAATCATCGAAGCTCCAAAGAAACAGACGCCATTTTGGACAAAACGCTTTGCGTTGCAACTTACAAGTTTGGTGTTGATGGTAGTTCTATCGGTTTCCATAATCATAGGATCGTTATCACCACAAGAAGCAGTGATGTCCAAAGAAGAGTTTGAAGAAGCAATGACGGAACTTGTCAATGTGGAAGTAAATCTTTGGGATTATTTACCAACCGTTTTAAGTCCACAAGAAAGCGGAATGCCAACAAGTTATATGGCTATGTCAGTTTTAAGTCCAATCGGTCGACCAGCTTCAGTTGGCAGACCAGAGATGAACGAAAACGAACGTCTTGCGAGTAGACAGTTAGCCAACATTCAAAACCTAATTCAAGCGATTGACATTGAAATGAAACGCATCAATGAGTTTAATGATAGTAGGTTATCGGTATTAGACAAGGCAAAATCCGAATTTAACCGAAAAAATGGAAAAGCTCAACTATCGTTTGATGTAAATAACCGTCGAGTTGAAGTGTTAATTGAATCCAAAAATAAAGTAAATCTAAAAGCAACATTACCTGTTGCTACCTATGAGCTTCAATTAGAACAAACCAATCATATCCAAAAATTTAAAGGATCAATAGTCTATCAAAACGGACAACAAATCACCTTTGAACTAAGTGAAGAAGAACAAGTGATATCATATGTTGGATTAGAACAAGCAAAACGATTGCGTTTTACCAACGTGGATAATATGATAATTGGTGAATTCTTAGAATTTGTAGTGTTGAATGGAAGTTCACAGTTAACAAACAAAGCAATGATCCAAGTCGATTCAAACCACACATATGTAATCACAGACTATCCACTATTAGAAGAACAAACAGAAGCAGATGTCTATGAGATTGAAGTATACGACAATGAAACAGGTGATTTTATTCTATCGAAAATCGTACTTGGAGATTTGGAAGTATATCGTTTTGATTTTGATGCATTATCTGGATTTGATACAGTTACGTATCATCAAATTGGAGCAGGAGTGAATGCAAGAAAAGAATTTCGTGTTGATGGAGTTCGATTTGAAGACACCAATCAATATGCGATTGTTCATCGTGCATTAGCGATTCGTACTGTAGGAAATTCACGATTTGGTGTGACACGATATGTTTTAATTCCATACTTGCTTGTTGAAAAATCCTATTTCGATGTAAATGGACTTCCATCACCATTTGTAAATGGTGAAGTTGATATCTATGATATCATAATAAAACTTGAACAATTAGATGTAAAATATCAGATATTTATGAGTGAAGAATCTAGTTTTGAAAGTTGAACAATGTAAGATGATAACTAAAGTAGAAGGGTGACCTTCTACTTTTTCATATAAAAAAAGTGATTATTTATTGGAACTGTGATACAATAGGACTAACAAATCACATATAAGTGAGGTGAGGCATTATGACGATGGATCAAGTACTAACTTACTTTGAAGAACGAGGTACAGAATCTCGTATCAAACATTTGGTGCGTGATGGTGTAACGCAAACTTGTTTTGGTGTACCAATGACGGATTTAAGAACTCTTGCGAAGAAAATCAAATGCAATCACGAATTAGGAATGGAATTATGGAAAAGCAAGTATTTCGAAGCGATGCTACTTGCTTGTATGATTATGGATGGAACGTTATTTTCCGAAGATGAATTACACCAAATGGTTGAGGAAATCAATCATTGGTTACTAATCGACTTTTTTGTTCGTTATGTCGTACTTTCCTCACCTGAACTTGATATTGTCTCAAAAAAATGGATGAATCACTCTTGCTTTTTGGTAGGACGTGCAGGATGGATGATTGAAGTTGAAAAAATCATCAATCATGTTGAACCTGTTTCCAACTATGAAGCATTGTTAGACGATATTAAGCATAAAATGAAGTACGCACCAGTTAAGAAACAAGAAGCGATGAACCGGATGCTGGTTGAAATTGCGACTCGTAAGAACGAATATTATCATCAAGCAATTGAGATTGCAACTACAATTGGCCCACTTGATGATAAACCCGTTAAAAAAGGATGTATCTCAAGTTATGCTCCAATATGGATCGCATCCATTTTAAATAAAAAAGACAACTAATGGAAACAGGAGACTCTCATGAAAAAAATATTTTATGTCATAATTGCGATGGTGCTACTAGCCATAGGAATTTCTAACAACCTAACTCTTGCATCAGAAGAAACACCACAAGCAGTTTATTTTTACTCACCAACTTGTTCCACTTGTGCTCAGTGGGGGCCTTATATGGATCAAATCATCGAATTAGGTGTTAATCTTGAAAAGGTTAGCACAATGACCCAAGAAGGTTACCGTTTGTTTGAAGATTATAAGCTAACCTATTTGGTTCCAAGAAACGAAGGAACGGTTCCGTTGCTTTTTGTTGGAGATGAGTTTTACGGTTTTGAAGACTTTGATACGGTCAAACAATTGATATCATCTCAAGAAATCATTGCATTAGCCAATACCCCATTAAAACCGCTTCAAAGTAGCAATCCTCAAACCATTGCTGGATTTGTTGGGTTTTTATATGTTGTATTTTCTGGGTTGTTAGATGGATTTAACCCGTGTGCAATTGCTATGTTATTACTATTTATATCCTTGCTTGGATTTTCGAAAGATAAAAAGATTTTAATAGGAGTTAGCATTTCGTATATTGCGGCATTGTTTTTAACTTATTTTGCGTTAGGAACATTCTTGTTCCAATTCTTGCACTTGTTTAACTTTGCTAGTTTAACGATATTTTTAAACATATTTATATTAGTATTATGCTCGATTCTATTCTTATTTAACTTATATGATTTCTTTATGAGTCGTAAAAACCGTTTTGATAAGATTAAGAATCAATTGCCAAAAGGGTTAAAACGATTCAATCAAAACATCATTCGTACGTTTACCAAAAAGATGAAAGAAGGAAGCATCGCAGTTTACTTCTTAGCTTTTTTACTTGGGGTTATTATCTCGTTTACAGAATTTTTATGTACGGGTCAAGTCTATTTACCAGTCATTATCAGTTTGATTCAGTTTAGTGAAGATTTTCAACTTGGTGCATATTTGTATTTAATTGTGTATAACTTTATGTTTGTACTGCCTTTGATCGTCATTACTGTGTTCGCCGTGAAATCAAAATCAGTTATGGCTGCTAGTGAAAAAATTAGAGAAAAGATGTATTTAATTAAGTTAATCAATGCATTGCTTTTCTTAGCAATCGTGATTTACTATATCTTTAAGTTAGTGTAGGTGGAGTATGAAAGACTGGGTCAAAATAATCAATTCGGAAGGAATTACGGTGTTTTCTGGCAATATTCTCGATTTGCCACTTAAGAATGATTACGTTATCAAACGGAGCATTGAACTCTTTGATGATGCGGATCCTTGTATCATTCATCGTTCTTATGTTATTCGTAAAGTAGTTGACGAAATCAAAATAATGCTTAAGGTCAAAGATCAAACAGGAATCGCTCTTTCCCCATATAAAGATCAATTATCGTTTCTTCAGTTTGAAGATCTCACAAAGCTAACCATCTATTTTGGGGTGAAGTAAATGTATATAGTAGGATATTTATATGAAAAATCATCATGGAATCCGAAGGATGAACACTTTAGTGATTTAACGCATTTGTTTTATAGCTTTGCTAAAATCAAAGATGAATCAGGTAGTGTATATGAAGAGTTTACACAAGCACACCAACTAAAAGAACTTAAAGAAAACCATCCGAAGTTAAAAGTAGTGCTATCGATTGGAGGTTGGGGTGCTGGTTATTTTTCTGAGACCGCAGCCAATCCAAGTTCTTTGAGAACGTTTTGTGAATCGACAATTGCTTTAATCGAAACGTATCATTTTGATGGGATCGACCTTGATTGGGAATACCCTTGTACAAGCGTTGCTGGCATCAAAAGTTCTCGTGATGATAGAGTAAATTTTACGAATATGTTGTTTGAACTAAAGGCCGCACTCCATCAACTAAGTCTTAAGACAAAGAAAAAATACGTGTTAACCGCTGCATTTGGTGCTTTAATGGGAGATGGACACTCTGTAGAGCTTGATAAAGTCATGTCATTACTCGATTTTGTCAATGTGATGACATACGATTTGACAACAAATGGAATCGCAAGTCACAACACGAATCTATATGCATCTCCTCGAACCAATCAAATAGGAAGTGCAGATTATATTCAAACATTCATTGATCATGGCGTTGATCCATCTCAATTGTTATTAGGAATTGCCTTTTATGCAAGAAAGCAAGATCAAGTTGTATTTGAAAAAGATATTTTAGGAAGTAAAGTCTTAGGCAATAGTTTTGGGTCTGCAACATATACCAAAATAAAAGAAGAACTACTAAACAATCCCCTTTATTCCTATGGATATGATGAGGAAGCTCAAGCTCCGTATTTGTTTGGAGATCACGAATTCTATTCGTATGACGATGAACGTTCGATTAAAGAAAAAGTTAACTATGTTAAGAAAATGGGGCTAAAAGGCGTGTTCTTTTGGCAATACGCATCGGATCACACACACACACTCATAAAAGCAATCACGAAGGCTCGTCAAGAATAGTGTTTTCATTGACAGCACAAGTACTCTTTGATACAATAGTCATTGACTAAAAGGTAGGTAATCTATGAAACATTATTTTGTGTTAAATCCGAATGCAGGATTTGAAGACTCTACAAAATACTTAATCCCTCAAATAGAACAAGCATTTTTAAACCGCACAGACACCTATGAGATTTATTTAACAAAAGGCGTAGGAGATGCGAAAAACTATGTTCAGTCTGTTTGTAAACGACTGAGTGAACCAACAAGATTTTATGCTGGTGGTGGAGATGGGACCGTGAATGAAGTAGCAAGTGGTCTTGTTGGATGCAAGTACGCAGCGATGGGAATCATACCAGTTGGTTCATGTTGCGACTTTGTGAAATCATTAAAAGATCGTCAATTCAAAGACATTGAACGCCAAATCACTGGTGATTTGATGGAAGTTGATATCATTAAAGTGAACGATCATTATTCGATTAATGTTGCGAATATCGGATTTGATTCAAATGTCGTAGAACGAGCAGCGCTCTATCGTCATAAAATGCCTGTGAAAAAGGCGTATGACAAATCGATTTTATGGAACTTGCTTTTCCGTTATGACAATGAATTTACCCTTACGATTGAAGACGAAGTTGTATATTCAGGAAAATATTTACTCACAGCATTTGCGAATGGTACGGTTTATGGTGGAGGATATTATTGTGCCCCGACAGCAAAAACAACCGACGGTTTGATTGATGTTGTAATGGTGCGTAAGATTCCAAGATACAAGTTCATTAAATTGATCAAAGTATACAAAGAAGGTAAACATTTAAGTGATCCACGTCTATCGAACATTGTTTCCTTTTATCAATGTAAAAAAGCAAAAGTTACCTCAAAGACACTGATGAATGTAAGTTTAGATGGTGAACTTTACAAATGGACAGAAGTCAATGTTCAAATCTTAGAAAAAGCAATTAAGGTTATTATACCAAGAAAATGAGTAGGACAAACACGTAGAAAAAGTAGTTGCCTACTTTTTCTTATGCTTAAAAAATCTTGAATATTCATAATATTTATGGTAAAATATGATAGGAAAAGGTGAACATTATGGGAAGAAAATGGAACAACATTAAATACGGAAAAGCAGCAAAAGATGCAAGCCGTAGTAAAATTTATGCAAAATTTGGACTTGAAATTTATGTCGCAGCGAAAAGCGAACCAGATCCAGAAATCAATCGTTCACTCGCTATGGTCATTGACAAAGCAAAAACATACAAAGTACCAAGAGACATCATCGACCGTGCCCTTGATAAAGCAAGAGGTGGTAAGGGTGAAAATTACGATCAAGTTCGATACGAAGGCTATGGTCCAAACGGGTCTGCAATTATTGTTGATTGCTTAACCAATAACATCAATCGCACGGTATCAGAGGTAAGAGCAGCATTTAGTAAACATGGTGGTTCTTTGGGTGTAAATGGAAGTGTAACCTTTATGTTTGAACAAACAGGACTTGTTGGAGCAGCAAACGTTACCGAAGATCAAGTATTAGAAGCATTGATGAACAAAGAATGCGACGTCAATGACATTGAAGTCGAAGATGATAATGTGTTAGTTTACACAACAATTGAAAACTTCAATCTCGCTCAAGAAGCGTTTAAAACCTTAGGAATCGAAGAATTTACAACATGTGAAATTAGTATGTTACCAATAACACATATCAGTTTAAGTGGAGATGCATTAGACAAATTCGAGCGTCTTGTGGAAACATTAGATGAACTTGATGATGTGCAAAACGTTTACCACAATGTTGAATAGGGAAAACAATCATGTTTTCTCTTTTTTAAAAGATGGAGGTGTGAAACATGTTGATACGGGAAATTAATGTATTGAGTGAAGAAGAACGAAATCAAGCAGCAAAGCTCATTTCAAGTGGATTCCCTCATGCTTACCCAACTCTAAAAGATGGTCATGAGGTCATTGATAGCATAACTTCCAATGGTGCACATTGTTTGGTTGCTTTGATTGATGATATGGTTGTAGGGGTTGTTGGAGCGATACCACAATATGGAACAACTGGATGGGAACTTCATCCGCTCATCGTTCATCCAAATCAACGCCACATGCACATTGGAACCAAACTAATGAATGCCATTGAAGAGATGGTTAGAAGTCTTGGTGGGGTAATGATTTATTTAGGGACGGATGATGAGTTTGAACAAACAAGTTTAAGTGGCTGTGATTTAATGACTGACTTGTATCACCACATTCAAACGATTAAAAACATCAAAAGACATCCATTTGAATTTTATCAAAAGTGTGGATACATTATAGTTGGTGTCATGCCCGATGCCAACGGACTAGGAAAACCTGACATTATGATGGCAAAACGGATTGTACCAGGGAAGTAAATGCATGAAATCTACAACATTTAACCTTTTAGCAGTGACAAACAAGTAAAATCATAGTATAATGAATTATATATAACATCCATCAAGGAGGGTAAGATATGTTTTTTGAACTAGAAAATCAAAAATTAAACGAAGGCGCAAAACGCTATTTTGAAAGTTTTGAACATTGGGCAAGAAAAGTCATCGATGAACTCGCAAAAGAACGATATGGAATACATTATATGAAGATTAAAGATAAAAAGGATAAACCTTATTTTAAAATGCAAACAATTCAACACAACAAACGAGTTAATGTACTCTTTGAAAGTTTAAAAGATTTGCGTTATCCAGAATTAATTAAGGTTTTATTTAAACAACCATTCTATAAGGAATTGTTCGCACCAATATTTGAATTTGGATACAAAGGATTCAAACCATCCTTAATCGAACTCATGTACAAGCGTTTGTTAGAACCATTCTATAAGCTAGAAAAAAATGAACAAGTGACCTTACGCGAATTAGAACAAATTGCGGGTTATACTGGGGATTTTATTGAAACGGTAAGATTATATTATGTATCACGTAATGATTACTTGATGAACATTGCAGCTTCGATTATGAGCATCAGTGATTCACTCGGTGTAAAACTGAACAAAGATGATTTGGTCGCAGCCGATGATTATCATTTGTATGTAGTAGAAAATTATACCGATACCGCACTTTATCCAGGGGACCGATATACGATTACTCTTGACATCGAAGAACGAATGAATGCAAGTGGGTATGATGTAAAGTGGTTTATCAAAGGAAAACAAGATCCAAAACAAACAGGAAAACACTTTGTGATTGATATCAAAGAATCACATTTGGATGATTTCCTTCTCATTGAATGTTTGGTTGTTGGAAAACAAAAGTATCACCGATATGGTGAATACGATGATCGTTTGATTATTTCAATCAATGTACTCCCTATTTAAATAAAATAGCGAATACAAAGCAAACCTGAGCACAATTTGATACAATAATAAAAACAAGAAGAAAGGAGGTAACTATGAGCAAACTAAAAATATTCGCATTAGGCGGATTAGGAGAAAACGGTAAAAATATGTTTGTAGCAGAAGTAGATGGACGTATTTTTATTTTTGATGCAGGACTAAAATACCCCGCGGTTGATTTGTATGGAGTTGACGCTGTATTTCCGGATATCAGCTACTTAATTGAACATCAAGATCGCATTGAAGGGATCTTTATATCTCACGGACATGAAGATCACATTGGATCTTTGCCATATTTACTTAGACACATTAACATCCGTGTATACGGAACCCATTTTACAATTAAGTTGATTGAAGATTTATTGATCGAGGAAGGAATGGCAATTGAAGAGTTCCGATTATATCGTATCAATGAAAATAAGACATTAAAATTTGGTGACTGCTTGGTATCTTTTTACAATACCACGCACTCCATTCCAGAATCGGTTGGGATTGCACTACATACCGATCAAGGTATTGTATTATATGCCCCTGATTTTAATTTTGATCAAAACGCTGAGATTAAATATCGTACTTCATTTGACAAATTAATTGAGTTTTCGAAAAAAGGGGTTCTAGCCTTACTAGCCGAAAGTATAGGTTCTGGAACAATGACAAGACCAATCAATGATTATTTACTTACTCACGTGATTACGGATGTATTCAACCGAGGGAATAATCGTGTGATTGTAACGGCATTTAGCTCGGATTTGGACCGTATTCAAAAAATAATCAATATCGCAGTGAACAACAATCGTAATGTTGCGATCATTGGACGCAAAGCACAACGCATTGTAGATATCGCAATGAATACCGAATACCTAAAAATACCAAAAGATCGATTGGTTAATTTAAAGTACATTGATGATAAAAATAAAAATGAATTTGAAAATTTAGTCGTTATTGTGACTGGTAATCGTCACGAACCATTTTATGTCTTGCAACGAATGGTCAATAAGGTAGATCGTTTGATTGCCTTAAATGATACCGATCATGTCATCAGCATGACGCCACCAGTGCCTGGTACGGAAAAAATAGCGTTACGAACAATTGACACCCTATATCGTAATAATATTAAAGTGACAAAAGTGGGTAAGGGAATTATGAGAAGTTCCCATGCGAACGCAGATGATCTTAAAATGATGTATAATATCTTAAAACCAAAATACATCATTCCAGTCATTGGAGAATATCGTCATCAAATCAAACAAGCCAATATTGCCAAAGAAGTTGGTTATCCAAATGATAAAGTAATCTTATTAGAAAATGGAGAAGCAATTGAGTTTGAAGCTGGAGCAGTAACATCCCGTAGTCAAATTCAAAACGGGGATATTTTGGTGGATGGTTCTATCATCGGTGACATCAATGAAGTGGTCATCAAAGATAGAGAAATGCTAGCAGAAGAAGGTATTTTTATTATTTCATGTAATATCAATGCCAAATCAAAGAAAATATTGAACGCACCAGAGATTGTAACCAAAGGATTTGTCTATGGAGAATCCAAGGAAGAAATCGATTATTATGTCAAAAAGAAATTTGATGCAACGCTTCACTTTTTCTTTGATAAAAAATATATCGAATGGAATGAACTAAACAATGTGCTTCGCGAGGAAATCGGAAGAGAGATTTTTCGAATTTCGAAAAAGAAACCAATCGTCATTCCAGTCATTGTCGATGCTGCTGCCTAGATAGGTAAATATATTTCTTGCATTTTCAAGCAATTTATAGTATAATTCATTAGTCAATTAGTAGTATGTTAGGAGGTCAGTAGTATGCGAGTAAGTATTATGTTAAAATGCACTGTGTGTGGAGAAGAAAATTATTTAACTGAAAAGAGTAAACGTAACGATCCAGATCGTATGGAACAAAGTAAATATTGTCCACGATGCAAAAAAAGCACGCCTCATAAAGAAAAGGGTAAAAAATAATTCACTTTGATACATATAAAACATGGTTCCTTTGGTAGGGAACCATGTTTTTATTTCATTCGATATAGTTTGTCTTCTTATTTTGTTACAAACATTGATTATTTTTAAAAAAATGATGAATTTACCAATAAAATAAGATGTTTCATCGTTACTATAGTGTAAAAAGGGGGAAGTATTATGAGAATTTTTACGAAATTATTATCGATGATGGTGTTGCTTACATCAACATTTGTATTTGTAGGTTGTGGAACTGCGTTTACCATTGATGGAAACCCAACGTTTCAAACCACAGACGAAGTATATGCATTTTCAGCTATATCAGCTGTATCGCTATTAAATCAACAATATACTACAAACAGTGGTATGACTCCGATGTCATTTATGGCAGACGAGGACGAACCAATCATTACTACAGAACTTGATCAACTCAATCGTTATTTAAATATTATGGAAAAATTTGTTGGTAGTAGCCAATCACTTGCAGTGGAGTTGGTCACTTCTGATTTGCCAGAATATGAAACAAAAGTTAATTTTACAACAAAAAACATCTTAGGAGAAGATGTTGTATATGCAATTTACTATAATGAAGTGTTTCTAGATGATAGTAGTGAAGAAGATGATGAATATGAAACAGAATTATTCGGACTTATGACTTATAATGAAATTGACTATCAATTATCAGGAAAAAGAGAAATGGAAGATGATGAAGAATCCATTCGAATAACAGCATCAATAGATGAATTCAACTATGTCAATGTGAAATATGAATTAGAAGAAGAAGAGAGAAAATTTATTTTTGAAGAATTTATCAATGGTGAATTGATGAATAGCACCAAAGTCAAGGTAGAAACCGAAGATGATGAAATTGAGGTTAAGCTTGAGTTTGTTGCTGGTGAAGCTAAGGGAAAATACAAATTTGAACAAGAAATCAAAGATGAAAAGACAATACTGAAAGTTTCATATGAGGTTGTCGATGAATTGAACAATGTAGAATCAGGTGAAATTGAAGTGTATGTTGTTATTGATGAAGTTACAGGTGAAACAGTGTATAAATATGAAATTCAAGTAGAAGACGATGACAGTATTTATGAATATGAACGTGATCGTGAAGAAGATGACGATGACGAAGATGATGATGAAGATGAAGATGATGAAGAAGATGAAGATGATGAAGATGAAGAAGAAGATGAAGATGAAGAAGAAGATGAAGATGAAGAAGAAGATTCATCTAATATCTAATCGGTGTTGTTAAATTTTCAGCTAATCGCTATTAGAAAATAATCGTGCTGTGATATAATGAGTCTGAGGTAATGGCTATGGAAAATCTTGATCAGTATATCCCAGCACTTTTATTAAAAAACGAGGAATCATTTGAAATCATCTACCATGAAACCAAATCATCCGTCTATGCGATTATTCTTTCAATTATGAAAGATCACTCTCTTTCAGAAGATGTGATGCAAGAAACATACATCAAAATGATTGCCTCAATTAGACAATATAAGGAAGGAACAAATTTTCGAAATTGGCTGCTTACGATTGCACGAAACACAGCCCTTGATTATTATAGAGCTAGAAAAAAAGAGACTCTGATGGATGATATCGCACTCGAATCGATTCCATCACCTGTATCACATAATGCAATTGATTCGATGATTGCTGAAGAGTTATTGAATTGTTTAAATCAAGATGAAAGAGAAGTTGTCTTGCTTCGGGTTGTCGATACACTTAAATTTAAAGACATTGCTGTTATCACAAAAAAACCAATTGGAACAGTGCTATGGTTGTACAACCAAGCAATTAGGAAAATGAGAAGATATGAAGGAGGTGTGGATTATGAAAAAAGCTAATATCAAAAAAATTCTAAAAAATCATATTGTAAATACCACACCAAATATTCATCATTTGATTGATATTAATCAAATTACAATAGAACCGCTTATGTCACAAATAAGACCAAATATCAAAACATTCCGTCAACAAAGATTCGCATTTAAGATGTTATTTACTATTTTATTAATCACAATCAATGTGCTAGCTATTTTTTCAATTCCTCTAGTAGGTGATCATCCAGATGACGAAATTATTGTTAATCCTATTCCTCTAAGCCATAAGGAAGAAATTTATGCATTTTCTGCTGCTTCGGGTTTAACTGCTTACACAGTATCCTTTGATTATAACAAAAACAATTTGCTAAGATTGAGTTCACATTCACTTCTAATTGAAGATGAAATTGATCAAATTACACAGTACTTATATGTTGTTGAGTCATTGGTTGGAGACAAGTCTGATATGGTTATCACTTCTAGTGATTCTGCTGAGAAACCGGGTTACTCCTATAAAATATCATATCAAACTATAGATTTAACCAACCAATTGCGTACATATTCGTTATACTATAATGAAGAGGTTGTCGATGATGACACAACACGATTACAAGGTATTATCGAACTAGATACCCTTGAATATCATGTAGAAATAACGGATACCACCAAAGAAGATGAAAGAAAAATTACAGTACGATTAAATCAAAACCAAATCGATGCAAACTACATTAAAATTGAACATATTATGGAGGAAGACGAACAAAAGTTTTCATATGAAGTGATTGAAATGTTCGAAACCATTCATTCATTCACGATTAAAGTTGAAGAAGAAAATAATCGAATTAAAGCAGAAATCGAGTATGAAAGTGATGTAAAGAAGTTGAAGTTAGAATTTAAAAGAAAGGTTGAAAACACCATTTCAACCATACTCATTGAGTATGAACTTGAACATAATGATGAGGAAGAAGAAGGATTAATGCTGATTCAAGTTATTTTCGATTCAAACACACAAATGTATAAGTATGTATTTCAAATTGAGACGAACCAAATTGATAAAGTATTAGAAAAAGATCGTTTTGATCGCTCCAAAGAAGATGATGAGGATGATGACGACGACGAAGAAGATGAAGAAGACGAAGAAGATGATGACGGCGACGATGATGAAGATATTGAAGAAGATGAAGAAGATGAAGAAGATATTTTTAACGTTGAGATCTATTACTATGATTCATTTTCGCTTTAGAAACCATATCTTTATAGTTCTATGATATCTTGCGATCGAATTGGATGTATTTCTATGTTTTGATATGTCGAGTAAATGATAAATGAATCTTTATCAGATGTATGAAATAAATTCATAAACCATATTAAATATGAATAAAAGACCTGAATCATTCCGATTCAGGCCTTTTTGTTTTGTTCTTGTTTCGCTTGCTTGATTGCTTCAAATCTTGCTTTTAAAGATTCTTCGAATTTTGATGTGTTTTTGGGATCATAGTAGGATGCATGTTTGATGATGTCAGGTAAATATTGTTGATTAACCCATGCACCAGGGTAGTCATGTGGATATAGGTAATTGCTTTGTGACTCATCAAAAGAATAGATGTTTTTTAGATGAAGTGGGAGTGATCCGCTTTTTCCTGCTTCTATGTCTGAAAGTGCTTTATCAACTGCAATCAACGCGGAATTGGATTTTGGTGATAATGCCATTTCAATTACAATTACCGATAATGGAAGTCTAGCCTCAGGCATTCCAAGTTGAATCGCTGCATCACAGGCTGCTATGACTCTTGGACCAATCGATGGGTTAGCAAGTGCAATATCTTCATAAGCGGTCGCAATGAGGCGTCTTGTCAGAATAATGAGTTCTTCGGCTGCGAGCAGTTTTGCTAAATAATGAAGACTGGCATCCACATCAGACCCACGGATTGATTTTTGTAATCCACTTAAGGTATCAAAGTAGTTATCACTGCTTCCATCAATTAGAATCGATGGACGAAGCAATACACTTTTGGCTAAATCAAAAGTGATATTTGTTCCTTCTAGTGCTAATATTACTACTTCAATCATATTAAGAACACTTCGAACTTCACCATTGGCTAAGCTAACCAAATATTCAAGCGCATCCGGATCGATTGTTAAGCTAGGATTAATATAGGATATTCCACGTTTTGCGATTGCAATCAAATCTTGTTTTTCTAAGGATTTTAGTTTTAGGACGTGACAGCGAGATCGAATCGCAGGATTGACCGAATGATATGGATTGACGGTTGTAATCCCTATCATAACAATTTCTCCACTTTCGACAAATGGAAGCAAAAAGTCTTGAATGTCTTTTTTCATACGATGAATTTCATCAATGATGACAACACTTGCTTTGTGGAATCTTGATTCATGCATGATTGTTTTTAGGGCATCCTTGTTATCAATGGAAGCATTAAATTTAAACGATTTGTAACCACTTGTTTGTGCAACCACCTCAGCAATGGTGGTTTTTCCGTTTCCAGGATCTCCGTATAATATCAAAGAAAATAATTTTCCTTTTTCTACCATTTTACGGATTACACCATTTTGACCGACTAAATGATCTTGACCTACTATGTCATCAAACGTTTTGGGACGCATGCGAAATGCCAACGGCTCCATCATCTCACCATCTTTCTACTATGAATTATTTTATCATAAGTGGGTTGAAAATACAATTTTACCTTGCATTTTTATTTGTTTTTTTGTATAATTACCTTACATCTTGCGCTCCTATAGTTCAGTGGTAGAACGCAGCAATGGTAATGCTGAAACCTGAGTCCGATTCTCAGTAGGAGCACCATGAGGAAAATCAAACTATTGGGAGACCAATAGTTTTTTTATTTGGAGGTCCTTATGAATAAGATTAAAAAAATACCAATGTTTTCTTCCTCTTTTGTTGCCTCAAGGTTAACAAACGGATGGAGTGAAGATGAAAAATGGAAGGTTACGGTCAGAAATAGTGAGTCATATGTAGTGCGTTTTAGCTCTAAAAAGGAGTTAGGCCAAAAAGAAATCGAATTTACGTGTATGAAAAACATATGCAAAAACACAAGATTTGTTCCAGAAGTCATTACGTATGGGGTATTGGAAGATGATGATCTTTGCTACATCGTGTATCGTTTTGTAGAAGGTGTAGAACTTATCGACATCATCGATAAAATGTCAGAAAGTGATCAATATCGTTTAGGACTCCAAGCGGGAACAACATTAAAAACCATACACAAAGAAGTTAGGACATCTGTCATTTCTCCTTACGAGCAAATGAAGCGGAAGATTGAACGAAAAAAAGAATTATATGCTACCTCAGGTTTGGTTGAACCCTATCACGATCTGATTGTGCAATATCTTGATGATAACCTCGAACAACTAAAGGGGCAAACAACCTCATTTTGTCATGGGGACTTTCACTTAGGAAATATGTTACTAGGGAAAGATAACAATTTATATGTTATTGATTTTAATCGTTCTAACATTGAAGATTCCTATCAAGATTTTAACCGAATGTTAAGCTTTGGGGTAAAACATAGCATTCCATTCGTGCAAGGGCAGATTAAGGGGTATTTTGGCAATGAGGCACTTCCAGAACGTTTTTTCCGTATTGCATTGTTTTATGCGTGTATGGATATTGGGTTTGGAATTTTGTGGGCAATGCAATTTGGTGAAGAAGAAATCAAAGTCCATAATAGTTTGGTTACGCAAATATTAAGAGATTTTTCTAACTTAACATCGGTGATACCCGTTTGGTGGAAGGAGTAAACAATGAGAATAAAATATTTCGATACAGTAAAACAATTTTTAAATGAGTTTAATGAGATACTTCTTGAAAAAGAAGAAGTGAATCAACTCATTTTGTTTAATGCGAACAATATGTTAGTGCAAGAACAAGTAGAAGGTTCTTTTTATGGTGGAGTATGGAATGAAGAAGGTGTTCTAAAGTTTATTTTTTTACATATGCCACCTTATAATTTGTTGATTTCCTCTATTGGAGAGGTAGATAATCGAGTTACTGAGAGTTTCGCAATGGATATTGCATCAAATCATCCTCTCATTCGTGGGATCAATGCGAGAAAGGAAGTAGCGTATGTATTTTCAAATGCTTTTGTTACAATAAGACGATGTAACATTGAAACACATTTTACTCTAGACATTATGAAACTAACAAAGACAAACGATTGTAATTTACCAAATGGAATCTTTCGCAAAGCAACAGATCAAGACATTCCACTCATTGTTGAATGGAATCAAGCCTTTTTTGCTTATATTGGTGAAACCATTGAAGTATTAGAGGATTACATTAAAAAAATTAAAACTCGTGTCAATGAAGGAAAATACTATTTATTTGAAACACCAGACAATATTGTTGTATCGATGGCTGCTGCGTCAAGATATTTGACATATGGTGTCGCAATCGGTCCTGTATTTACTCCTGAAATTTATCGCAATAAAGGATATGGAATGGCTGTTGTGCACCATTTGTGTCAAGCACTGTTACAAGATGGACATCGATATGTTACCCTTTATGTCGATCAAAAAAACCCAGTATCCAATCATGTTTACTTAAAGATAGGATTTGAAATCGTAGAAGATCAACTAGATATCCGCTTTGTTGAGTAAACAAACAATAAGGTTTACAAAAAACAAAATTGAAAACAAGCAAAGTTATGGTATAATAAAGGATGTTGAAGAGGTGAAAATATGAAATTACTTATGAATTTACTATGGTTAATCTTCGGTGGAATTTTTGTGACCATCGCATGGTTTTTAATAGGTGTATTATTATGCATCACTATCATTGGTATACCATTTGGTAAACAATGTTTTAAGATGGCAGAATTGACGTTTGCTCCATTCGGACGAGATGTTCAATCAAGATTTGAAAAATATCCAATTGCGAATGCAATTTGGGCAATTGTAGCTGGGTGGGAAATGGCGCTAGCCAACATTACCACTGGTCTCATTTTATGTGTAACGATAATTGGAATTCCATTTGGACTCCAATCGTTCAAAATCGCTATCTTATCATTATTCCCATTTGGGGCAAAAATAAAATAATAAGGAGTTACTCATGTACAAATCACTACGAAAACTAGCTGTTATCATTGTATTTGCGTTAGGAAGCATCTTTTTAATTGGGTGTGATACCAAGATTGATCCAAGTGATTGGGGACTTCCGAATACTACAATTGATGTTACCATTGGAGCTACCCATCAAATTAACTTAGGTGCAGATGAAGTTGGAAACGACGCATTTGCTTATACTTCATTTAATACTAGTATTATTAGTGTTTCTACGACTGGATTAATCGAAGGGTTGGCTTTGGGTCAAACGCAAATCACGATTTCGTATAAAGAAGATCCATCGCTTTTTTCAGTTACATTAACAGTTAATATTGTAGCTGCTCAACCGACAAGTGTTGTAGTTACAGGAGATAGTAATCTACAACTTGGATCATCACTAACACTATCTGCTAGCGTTCTTCCTGTAACAGCTCCACAAACAGTTACTTATAGTAGTTCGGATGAGACGGTTGCTACAGTTTCTAGTGCTGGGGTTGTAACTCCATTAAAAGAAGGTACTGTTACTATTTATGCACAATCCACGAGTTCAACAATTGTTGGATCGAAACAAATTACAATTACTAGACCAATTGCGACGGATGTTATTATCGTTGGTGGAACTGCTGTTACACTAGGATCAACACTTGCTTTATCGGCAAGTGTAACGCCAGAATTTGCTAATCAAACCATTACATGGACAAGTTCTAATGAAACCATCGCAACGGTATCATCAACCGGTGTTGTTACACCATTACAAGTAGGTTCGGTTGTCATAAAAGCAACATCCAATGTTATCACAGTGTTTGATGAAGTTACCATTACAATCACTGCACCATTACCAACTTCTGTTGTAGTAAGTGGTCCATCAGTTGTAGTTGTCGGTCAAACCATTACATTAACAGCAAACGTGTTATCAAGTTATGCAGATCAAAGCATTACTTGGTCTTCAAATAATACATCAATTGCAACTGTTTCAACCTTAGGTGTTGTAAGCGGGGTTGTGGTAGGATCTACAACCATTCGTGCGACTGCATCTAATGGTATTTATCAAGATTATACAGTTACAGTGAGTCTTCCTTCTGCGACATCTGTCGAAGTGGTTGGACCATCTACAATAGCAGTCAATCAAACAGCAACCTATACTGCAAATGTGCTTCCAGCATTAGCAAATCAAGCGGTTACTTGGACTTCTAGCGATGAAGCCATCGCAATCATTAATCAAGATGGTGTGGTTACTCCAGTTTTTGAAGGAACTGTAATCATAAAAGCAACCGCTCATAGTGGTGTTTATAAAGAAATAACAATTACTATCACCGGACCAACAGCAACAAGTATTGAAATTGCAGGAAATTCTAATCTTGAAATGGGAAGTACCCTTTCACTTACAAGTTCGGTATTACCAATTGAAGCTCAGCAAACTGTGACTTGGTCATCATCAAATACAAGCATTGCAACTGTCAGCGCAAGCGGTGTTGTGACACCTAGAAATGCGGGTGTTGTTGTTATCCGTGCAACTTCCACACAAAACCCAAGTGTGTTTGAAGAAATTACGATAACAATCACAAGACCAGATGCAACTAGTGTTATGGTGGAGGGATTTAATTTTGTGTTTATTGGTTCTGAAGCAGAATTTACAGCGTTCGTATTTCCTTCCTTAGCAAATCAATCTGTTGTATGGGAAAGTTCAGATGAAGCGGTTGCAACGGTAAGCAACCAAGGATTGGTCATTGGAATTGCTGCTGGAGATGTTACAATCACTGCAACAGCGGAAAGCGGAGTTTTTTATGCCTATGAACTATCTGTGAAACCATTGATGAATGAGTTTTATGTTGATCCTAGTTATGCTGGTAGATATGGGGAAACCATATCGCTCGGATTTGATCAATATATTTATTTAGGACTAAATGGGTTTGCAACAATCTCAGAAGCAGTCAATGCCATTCCAGCAGATCTTGATTATGCAACGATTGAAGTTGCAGCAGGAACATATCCACAAAGTTTACTAATCAATAGCAGTAACATTAATATCGTAGGTCCAAACTATGGAGTTGATCCAAGAAACGATGTTCGTGGTCCTGAAGCGATCATCACTGGTCAAATTGTACTAGGATATGGAACAAGCGATTTAGAAGGAATCACCATTGGCGGGTTTAAGTTTACTGGTCAAGCACAAATCATACAAGCAAACAATACTGCAATTGACTTGTTTGACTTTATGTACAATGTCATTGAGGACATCAATTATGTTACTACAACCAATCGAGGATTTATCCAGTTTGTAGCATCGTCTACATCAAAGGGAGTCAATAACTCTTATTTTGCTTATAACTTATTCCAAAATATTTATAATACAGTAACTTCAAATATATTGGTTCGTCCAATCTGGATGGAGTATGCTTCAAATGTATATATTACAGACAACGATTTTGTTCGATTTGAGCGAGATGTTTATCTAAAAGACATCAGTCAAGATGTTACAATAACTGATAATCGGTTTGAACAATCAAAATATCGTTTTATTCATATCAATGGATTCTTTGGTGGATTCATTTCAGTCGTCAATAACACAATGGAAACATCTCTGGATGCGGCTGTTGCAATCTATGGTCGGTTAGAATATGAACCGGGAATGACAATCCAAGTCAATCATAATCACATCACAGATGTGAATCGTGGAGTGTATGTTGATCCAGAATACTCATTAAATAGCAACTGGGTTGTCAATAAGCCAGTCATTGCTGAAGTGAAATACAATGTGATTATGGTGAACCACGCAACCAATTATTGGGGTCAAGGAAGTGATGTGTTCGCTGTTGACTTTACACAAAATTATTGGGGTAGTGTAGTTCCAACAAGCGCGAAGTTTACCAATGTTCCAACCGACAATTGGGCAAATTACTATACGAATGTACTTGATGTACCAGCGGCGTATACCATCGATTACCAATATCCTGAGAGTATTACGTTGACAAATCAACCATCTTTGGTTCATATTGGGAATAACTATCAATTAGAAGTCGATTTTGCTCCACTGTCTACAAATGTTTTTGATGTGTTATGGGTTAGTTCAAATCCAAATATCGCCACTGTTTCAAAAGATGGTGTGATTGAAGCATATCAAGTTGGGCAAGTCACAATTACTGGTTATGCATGGTTCAATCGTCATGTTAACATTTCATTTACACTCAATACCAACTACGCACCAGGAATTGCATTTTCGTTCCCAACGATGGATAACTTATTTGTTGTAGGTGATACATTTACATTAAATTCTACTCCATATCCAACTATATATAGTCAAGAAACGATTCAATTTGTCTCAAGCAACGAAACGGTTGCGACAGTTGCAAATAATGGACTTGTTACTATGGTTGGAACAGGGGATGTCACGATCACAGCAAGATTTGCATCCAATCCTAATGTATCTCATAGCATGAGTTTTTACGTCAGCGAGGTGAACAACTTGAACAACTTAATGGATAAATTAGCAGCCGTTCAATACGCAAGTGTCGAACCTTACAATTTCACAGTTTGGGGTTCAACAACGTATGCTCATAGCACGATTAAGAGTGTATCAATGTATTACTTTGGTCCAAATCCAGTCACACAAAGCATTATAAACAAAAGTCCGTATACAAGAACAGAACGCACAATGTCAGCACTCCCTGCCGGTATCACACAATACAATCCACAAAATATTCATTGGATTGTTGTTCATGATACAGGTAACTCAACTGCTGGGTCAGGAGCGCTCGCACATTCAAACTATTTACATAATTTAACAAACAATCCAAATAATACAACAGCAGTATCATGGCATTATACAGTTGATGATGCGGCAATCTATCAACACATTCCAAACAATGAGCGTGCATTCCATGCAGGAGATGGATCGACCTTGGTTGGAAACCATTCAACTTACCTTGGTGGAGGAAATACAAATGGTATTGGTATTGAAATGGCTATTGGAAACGGGTATGATATTTACCGAGTTTGGCAAAAATCAGCAAAACTTGCTTCAAGACTCGCAGTAGAATATAATCTGCCACTTGCAAACATCAAGTATCACAATGATTTCTCTGGAAAAGATTGTCCTCAAACATTGCGCAAATCAGGACTAATCTCTCAATTTGAAATCATGAAGGAAATTGAGTATGAAGTTGCGAAAAATCATCCAACTGCGATCATTACATTCCAATCGCACAACCCAAGATATTTAGATGATACAGGTCGTGTGTTAGAATTACCAATCTTAGGTACAACTGTTTCTTACACGATCACTATTTCTGAAAATGGCAATATGGTAAGTAGAACATTCAATACCTATTTACCAGGTAAAACATATTAAATTGAGTAAGACACATTAGGTTATTCTAGTGTGTCTTTTTTATCATTGCATTCGAGTAAAAAAAAATAAAAAGACTTTTAAATTCGTATTCTTTCGTGTATAATATAAATGTTGAAAACGCTTTTTAGAGGAGGATTATTATGAAAGAATATCAAACGAATGCGTTACGGAACATTGCGGTCTTAGGACATATGGGTAGTGGGAAAACATCTTTAGTGGAATCACTCGCATATATTACTAAGGCTATTGAAAAAAAAGGTGAAGTAGAGCGTAAGAATACTGTTTCTGACTACTCGATTGAAGAACAAACCCGCCAAACATCTCTTTCTACAAGTTTGATCCCCATTGAATGGAATGGTTATAAGTTAAACTTTTTAGATTTGCCAGGATCTGATGAATTTGTTGGTGAATTAAACAATGTATTAGGTGTTGTTAAAGGCGCTATCATTGTAATTGATGCAACAAAAGGGATTGAAGTTGGAACCGAACGTTTGTGGGACGAAGTGTCTGAACGCGGAATTCCTACAATTTTGTTCATTAACAAAATGGACAAAGAAAACATTAAATTTGATGAACTGATTGAAAATATTCGTGAACGCTTTGGAAAAAAAGTGGTTCCTTTTGCTTGGCCTGTTGGGAAAAAAGAAGGATTCGACGGATTTGTGAACGTAGTTGAAATGAAGGCTCGTATATTTGATGGACAAACCTGTGTGGATGCTCCTATTTATGAAGAACGTCGCGCTAAGGTTGAAGAGTTAAATTTCATGATTAAAGAAAGTGTCGCAGAAACAAGCGAAGAATTACTAGATAAATTTATCATGGGAGAAGAACTAACGATTGAAGAAATCCGCACAGGACTTCGTACTGGTGTTTTAGCTGGTGATTTATACCCTGTCTTAGTTGGAAGTGTTGTGAAAAACATTGGTGTTCACACTCTTCTTGATATGGTTGTTAATTATATGCCAGAACCTCAAGATTTGAAACCGATGGAAGGTATTGATCCAAAAACAAATCAAACCATTACAAGACATTCTTCTGATCAAGAACCATTTTCAGCGTATGTGTTTAAAACAATGATTGACTCCTTTGTGGGATCGATTAACTTCTTTAAAATTTACTCTGGAACATTAAAAGTCGCACAAGAAGTTTATGTACCAAATACCGATACAACTGTTAAAATGGGGACAATCGGCTCTATGATGGGTAAAACACAACTTCCTGTTGAAGTGTTGCATGCGGGTGACATTGGTGTGGTTGCGAAAATGCCAGAACTTGCAACTGGATATACATTCTGCGATAAGAAAGCTCCAGTCATGTTTGAGAAAGTAACCCATCCAACACCTACGATTTATGTTGCAATTCAGCCGAAAAACAAAGCCGATGAAGATAAAATTTCGTCTGCACTTCAAAAATTAAGTCAAGAAGATGAAACATTAGTGATCAAACGAAATCCAGAAACTGCGCAACTTCTTGTTGGTGGTCAAGGGATGACTCACTTAGGCTACATTTTAGAAAAAATGAAGAATATGTTTAAAGTTGATCTTGATATTACTGATCCTAAGATTGTATATCGTGAAACGATTCGTTCTAAGGGAGAAGCTCAAGGTCGCCATAAGAAACAATCTGGTGGAGCTGGTCAATTTGGTGATGTTTGGATTCGCTTTGAACCAACTGACAAACCATTTGAATTCGCAGAAGAAGTATTTGGTGGATCTGTTCCGAAAAACTACTTCCCTGCGGTTGAAAAAGGATTGATTGAAACCATGGAAAAAGGTCCATTGGCAGGGTTTCCAGTAATAGGAATCAAAGCAGTTCTATACGATGGATCATACCATGCGGTAGACTCAAATGAGTTGTCATTTAAATTAGCTGCTCGTTTGGCATTTGAAAATGCTGTGAAGAAACTAAGACCTACCATTTTAGAGCCAATCATGAAATTAGACATTATCGTGAAAGATGATTTCATTGGTGATGTATTAGGTGATATTAACAAACGCCGTGGTCAAGTTCTAGGTATGGAACCAAAAGGACGTGGATTACAAATGGTTTCTGTTGAGGCACCAGAAGCCGAAATTATTAAGTACGCAACGGACTTAAGAGCGATGACTCAAGGTAGTGGTAGATTCACACGTGAATTTGTTCGCTACGCAGAAGTTCCTGAACATTTAATTGAAAAGATTGTTGCTGAATACAAAAAACAACAATAATCTAATAAAAAACGTGTCCAACCTGAATTTGGTTTGGACACGTTTCTTAATAGGAGGATAAACATATGACTATTTTTATTGAACCAAAAAAGATACGCTATCATAATTATGACAAAGTGGTGGAGATGTTTCCTGATATTACGTTTGTGAGTGAAGAAATTAATTCCTATCAAGCGGATGTCATAATGGTATATCCTGAATTTTGTACGAAAGAAAACTTAAGCAAGTACCCTAATTTAGAATGGATTCATCTCTTAACAGCTGGGTATGAAACCTTAGATATGGATGCTGTTAGAGAAAAAGGAGTCACACTAACCAACTCCAAAGGTGTCTTTAGTACTACGATGGCAGAAGATGTCATTTCAAAAATGTTGATGATTAATCGCAACATCAAACTGTATTTAGAGAATATGAAACAACACATTTGGTATACACCTAGAACAGAACTAGAACTAATTGGATCAACTGCTGGTATCATTGGCGCAGGTTCGATTGGAGTTGAGGTTGCGAAACGATTGAAAGCATTTGATATGAATGTGATTGGTTACAAACGAACACAATCTACGCTACCTTATTTTGACCATATTTACGTTGGAGTGGATGGGTTAAAAAAAGTCATAGAACAAAGTGATTATATTATCGTTGCGATTCCTTTAAGCAAAACTACTTACCACTTGTTTGATGCGGAAAAATTCTCATGGATGAAACCAAGTAGTGTATTTATCAATATGGCTAGAGGAAATATAGTGGATCAAGATGCATTGATTGAGGCTTTAAAGAATAAGAAAATCCGAGCTGCAGCACTTGATGTGACAAGTCCTGAACCTCTTCCATATGAAAGTGAGTTATGGGACTTGGAAAATGTGTTTATAACACCACATTGTTCGGTTGTGAGTCCAATGCTTTATACAAGAATGACGAATCTTGTAATAGAAAACATCAAACGGTATCAAAATAAATTACCACTGGATAATATAGTTACAAATAAAAGCCAATGATTTGTTTTGTTTCATTTAGTTAAGTTGTAATTAACATAGTTCACAATTGTTCTAACAATAGAAACGGAATATTTTAAGATTTAGCCTATGTTTTAAAGAATAGTTAAGGAATAACTAATTGACTTGCTTCATAGAAATGCTATAATTGTATTAAAGAGGTGGATTTATGCCGGTAATCATCGATAATGTCAAAGTAGGAACGTTTATCAAAGAAAAACTGAAAGGGAAAAATATGTCGCAAGATGATCTTGCAAATTATTTGTCGATCTCGAAATCTGCTGTTTCGCAAAATTTATCAGGAAAAAGTTCGTTTGATCTACAAAATTTGCTGATGATTTCCGAGTTATTTGATGTGACACTGGATCAGCTACTCACGCAAAAAAT
The DNA here is from genome assembly GCA_035362935.1 of Bacilli bacterium. Taxonomy (GTDB): domain Bacteria; phylum Bacillota_I; class Bacilli_A; order ML615J-28; family CAG-313; genus DAOSEC01. The sequence goes on from DAOSEC010000009.1 coordinate 71,242, forward strand.
AGATTCCGACCAGATACCGGTATCCGAATTTGAACGACTTGCGCGGAAAGGTCTATCTGAAGTCATGACACTAGGACTAGATAATCCAAACATCTTTCATCTAGATATTTACGGAAAATATTTTGTAGAATATGTTTTGGCTTTGAATGACATTGAATTGTTTGAATATCTACATATCAATGCTCTAATTGAGTTAAATGCTAATTCAGGCAGAGAAAAAGATATATTACTTCAAATAATATTGTTTTGTATCAAACACAACAGTGCAGTTTATCCATATTATATCGGATTTTATGCAACAGTAGCAGGGTCATTTCGCATTGATGATGGAACAATAGAAAAGTTTATATGGAAATATATCGAAGATAAGCATCAAGAACAATTGATTTTATCTCTATTTTATATTGAGTATATGAAGACCAAAAGAGTACTTAAATTTTGGAAAAAAACAACCACCTATCATATTTTATCATATCATGAGTGGTTAGAAATATGTGCAATATATCACCTTGAGTTTGTTTTCTCAATTATTCACAAACCATTAATGGAACACATTCAATTGTCAAAAATGATAGGACTCTTTCACCAATATCACTTTTATAATGGGATTAAGATACTATCACAAACGATCTGCAGTGTTCCAAATGAGTATGAGCAGAAATTAGGTTATGATATTCAAGAATCCTTTGAACTACTTTGTGAATTAGACTTTAGTGATATTATCGAAAACATGATCAACAGTTTTCCAGCACTGATCGTACAACCTGGGATGATTAAAGCAATCAAATCAAACTCAAAAAAAGTCATTGAGTTGCTATACACAAAATTTGCTAATAAACTTCACTTCCGTGATATTGGAGCAGTTGTTGCATCGACAGGTAATCATCAACTTATGAGTCAATTGTTGAATCAGTTAACAACCGATGATAGGAATTTGGCACTATCGTTTACCAAAACAGATGATATTGATATGATGCTGGTTCTTATCAAAGGAGGAGCAACATTTTCAAGAAAATACTACAATCAATTTGCTGAGGAAAAAATGAATCATTTAGTACATCACCTTATCAAGAGCAGTGAGGAATAAAAATGGAGTTTTTTAAAAATAATTTTGAAATAATAATAATAGTCCTTTCAATCATTATGCTGCTTATATTGATTAGAGTTTATCTTTACAATGTATATTATTCTAAGTACTTTACAAACAAAAAGTTTCAAGTCCGTAGTACTTATGAAATAAATCCGAAAGATCAATCAAAAAGTTTTGTAATATATGTGTATAATAAAAACATCAACGATGTTTCGATCAATTCATTGGGATTTATTTATCGTAATCAAAGCATTGACTATTTCAAAAAAATAAAAGAAGAACTGATTGCGAAAGATGATATGAAGTTAGTTATTCCTTCAAGGGATGCGATAAAAGTTATAGTGCCCGTGGACGAATTTGAATTAATAATTTATGAAAACAATCGCAGTAAAAAGACGATTGGTTCAATACTTTGTTATGTGACCGATACACTTGGAGTACAATCCAAATACAAAGCAAAAAGTGTGCAGTATATTGTTAAGAAAGATTATCGCCAACGGGTCAAAGATTTGAAAAACCAGGTAAAAAAAGCAAAACAAGAGGTTAGGATAGAGCGTCGCAATGACCAAAGGATTAGAAGAGAAGATCAATCCCATCAAAGAAAGATTAAGAAAGAGGTAAATCACATCAAAAAAGAACCAAATCGAAAACTTTTAAAATTCATGGATTCAATAGATAAAATGATGAGAAAATTATTTAAAAAGCCATAATGGCTTTTTTCATATTTTACTTGACACTCACGTAACGTAATAGTTTATACTATGGGTGAAGCGGGGTGATGCACGTGTTAAAAGTGAAAGAAGTTGCTAAAATTGCTGGGATTAGTGTGCGAACACTTCGTTATTATGATGAAGTGGGACTACTTCGTCCTTATGTTGATCCGGTGAATCAATATAGGTACTATCAGAAAAAGGACTTGAAACGATTGTGGGAAATACTATTTTTGAAAGAACTTGGATTTTCCATCGAACAGATTCGCTCCTTTGTTGAAAGTAATATCACTAAGCAAAATGAGTTTTTATCGTTACAAAAAGAAGAACTTATAATGAGAAAAAGACGGATTGATCAAATGATTGATTCTGTAGAACAAATTCAAAAGAAAGGGTTTGAAACAAATATGTTGAATGATTTTAATTTAGAGGACATTAAAAAACACCAAAAAAAGTATGAAGAAGAAGCGAAAAGCAAATGGGGAAACACCTCAGCTTACAAGGAGTCCAATCGTAGATCAAAATCTTATGATGCGAAAACATGGGAAACGATAGGAAGTGAGTCGAATGCCATTTACCAAGGGCTTGCTAAATTAATGGATCAACCAGTTGATCATCAAGATGTTCAAGCACTCGTTAAGCAATGGCAAGATCTCATATCAAAATACTTTTACCCATGTGATAATGATATGTTGAGAGGTTTAGGTCAAATGTATATCTCAGATAACAGATTTACCATAAACATTGACAAAACAAAAGAAGGGCTAGCTAACTTTATGCATTTAGCCATCGAGCATTATTGTAATCATGTATAAGAAAAGGAAAGGCAGTAATATGCCTTTCTTTTCTTGAAATCGTAGCTATTTTTTGGTATAATGTCTCATGTGTAAAGAATGGTGATTAAAAATGACTGCTTCGCTCGAGAAGAAGAAAAATTATATATTAAAAGATAAAAATATCGCAAAAGGGATGTTGATTTTAGCGATACCAATTATGTTTAGTAATTTGTTAAAATCCATCCATGACTTTGTTGACATGATCTTTGTTGCACCACTTGGTGATAGTGAAATTGCATCGATTACAATCACAGCATCGATCATTGCCATCTCTCATGCGTTAGCCATGGGGATGATGATTGCCGGTACTGCTCTCATCTCGCAATACTTAGGAGCAAAAAAGGTTGGAGACGCGCGAAAAGTTGCATCCCAACTCTTAATCCTAAGCACAGGAATAGGGGTTGTATTCAATGCAATTTTATATTTTTTAACTCCCACGATAATGTCGTGGATGGGAGCAACCGGTGATACGCTTACATTTTCGATTGAATATGTTCGCATACGTTCGTTTGAAATGGTTCCTTTGTTTGTATTTTTTGCATTTCATGCAAGTAGACAAGCTAGTGGAGATACGTCTTCTCCGGTCTATTTAAATACAGTTTCGATTCTTTTAAATATTTTATTAACATGGTATTTTGTAAGTGTTTTAAAACTAGGCGTAGCCGGTGCTGCATATTCTACATTAATCGCAAATGCGATTATCATGCCCGTAGCTTTATATATGTTATTCCTAGATAAAAAATCAGAAGTCATTGTGACGAAAGAATCCTTAAAACCAAATGGGCGATTGATGTGGACTATCTTTAATTTAGGTTGGCCAAGTGCTGTATCACAAGCACTAACCTCTCTTGGATTTGTTATTATTAATGCGATTACCCTTTCTTATGGCGATGCAACGGTATCGGCATTTGGAGTTGCTAACCGAATCAATAGTTTACTACTGATGCCAGCAATGGGAATTGGGGGAGTACTCGCAACCTTTGTTGGTCAAAATATTGGAGCAGAAAACGTCAAACGCGCGAAAAAATCTGTTTGGGCAGCGATGAAGTTAAGTGTTGGAGTATGTGGAGTAGGTGCACTTATACTACTACCAATCCGAGGGTTACTGGTTCAGCTATTCTTATCAGGTGAAGCCTATGAAATCAGTAAAACATACCTCGTCTTTTTACTAGCAGGATTACCATTAATGGGCGTATTCCAAACATTTATGGGATCTTATCAAGGAGCTGGTAGAACTGATCTTAGTTTATCTTTATCAATGATAAGATTATGGGGGTTACGTCTACCAATGATTTACTTATTTATGGCAATCACTCCATGGGGAATCAACGGTATGTGGTATGCGATGGTGTTAAGTAATGTAGGTGCTGGTATCTTAGGGTTATTCTATTATACAAAATTAGACTTTAAACCAAGAATCAGAGGAAAAGCAATCAAATTTATTGAGATGAGAGATGATAACGATGAGGATTCTGAAGAAGCATTTGCTTGATGAATTGTCACAAGCCGAAGGGTTTGTTACCTATGGCGTGATCCCATTTATCGAGTATCAACTTGCAACATCGTTTACGCGAACAGGATATGAATTTGCGAAAACGATCATAAGTTTTGCATTGCCATATGAATCAAACAACCCTGTTTTAAAAAAGGGTGAGTATCGGTTTGCTAAATTTGCATATGGAGTTGATTATCATCGTGTTGTGTTTGAAAAAATTTTCAACATCAAAGAACAATTAGAGCGTGAGTTTGGAGTGTTTCAGTATTCAATCAATGTTGATACCAATTGGCTGGATGAAAAGACAATCGCATCGATGGCAGGTATTGGTTTTATTGGTCGAAATACACTCGTCATTTCCAAACAAAAGGGAAGTTTCTTTGTGCTCGGAGAACTATGCTTAGATCTTGAAAGTGAATTCTATACTTCAAGCATCCAAAATGGATGTCATCATTGCAAACGATGTGTTGATGCTTGTCCAACCAGTGCAATTCAAATGAATGCATCCGATTTCGTCAAAGAGAGGTGTTTATCCCACTTAACTCAGCGGAAAAATCCATTTGACGATATCGCCTTTGATTCGGTCGTTGAAACCATTTTTGGATGTGATATTTGTCAAGAAGTGTGTCCGTATAATCAAAAACAACAAGCATTTGATCCACTACTATCCATTGATCCGTTATCGATTACTACACTGGATCAGTTTTTAAAGATGACGAAAGATGTTTACGATACCGTTTATTTGGATAAAACCTTCCATTGGGTTCGCTATGAAGTGATTTTAAGAAACATCATTATTGCATCAGTCAATCAAGGAACGATCACGAAGGAAAAGTTAGAAGAAATAAGAAGAACATATCATTACTTACCATGGATGATACCAATCATAAATCAAGCAATCGAAAGGATGAACGAACGTGGGTAATATTCATATCGTACTATTTGAACCTGAAATTCCCCAAAACGCAGGTAATATTTTAAGAACGTGTGCTGGAACTAACTCAATCGTTCACTTTATTCGTCCGCTTGGGTTTTCATTAAGTGACAAAGCACTAAACCGATCTGCTGTGAATTATAAGGAATTTGCGACATTTTATATCTATGATGACTGGGATGATTTTTTGTCAAAAAATCAAGGAGAGATGTATTTTTTCACAAGATATGGTATGAAAACACCACATCATTTAGATCTTGCTGATGTCAATAAGGATTATTATTTTGTGATCGGAAAAGAGTCAACCGGGATTGATAAATCGATTTTAAAGGCTAATATCGAGCGCTGTATAAGGTTACCAATGAATGAGAACATCAGAAGTTTAAATGTTTCAAATGTTGCTGCAATCGCAATTTACGAGGCATTACGTCAACAAAACTATCGTGATTTATTGGACCACGAGCCAGACACCATGAAAGGCAAAGATTACTTACTAAAAGACTAGAGAAGGAAAGCAAATACGGGTAGTGTCAAATAGTTTTGGGATAAAAGTGATATAATCATAGTTTGCATAAAGA
>DAOSEC010000010.1:0-63898 GCA_035362935.1 Bacilli bacterium
TACTAACTTAATAGAGTTTATTCAATTTACGGTTATGTTTTTTAACAAGTCTCTAGTAAAAACAGCTTCATTAAGCCATAAATTAGGGGTGCTAAAAATTATGTTAAGGGTGCTAAAAAAAAACATGGGGTGCTAATTTGTATCAAAATAGGTAGTATTACACAGTGGAGAAAAGGGGATTTGAACCTAGGAAAGTTTTGCAAATGATAAAAGTGGTTTTACAAAGCGGCCAATACGCAAAAGTATGCGTATAAACTTTGGGTCATCTTTTCGGCACCACTTTTCGAATAGTTTGTTCTTGAAGAAAGACTATTGAATGAACTGATACTTGTAAAGTAGACAAATAATAAAAATTTCAAGCAAAAACGGCTTGATTCCGGTATTCGACCGGAGTTAAGCCTTTTATTTTTTCTTGGAATCGTTTGTTGTTATAATAATCAATATAATCATCTATGGCATTTGATAAAGAACCCATGTAATAAAATTTTTCTTGATAGTACATTTCTGATTTAATGATTCCCCAAAACCCTTCCATTGGTCCATTATCAGTACATTTGCCAACCTTTGACATGCTTGGTATGATTCCTAGTTGATCAAGTTTCAATTTAAACACTCTTGACGTATATTGGTATGATATGTACACTTGATATTGACACCTGAAAAGCAATCACGAATTTATTTATGACATCAGCAAAAATCGATTATTTTTTCTTATTCTTTTTTTGGTAAGTTTAGATTCCTATTAGATCTTCTATAGTTATTATAATCGTTTTTTTGGTACGGCGAGTTATTTCATCTAGGTTTGCATTCATAAACTCAATAAATACATCTGCTACATAATTAAAAGCTTTTCGATTATTTTCAATAGCAGTTATACTAGGCTCATACTTGTAATAAGTAAAATTATGTATAAGACTTAGCAATGTATCTTTGTCAACTTCTAAATGGTCAAAATCATGTAACTCCTTTGATAAAGTGTCCAACATTATAGACTCTCTTTTGTATATGCGTTCAATTTTTATAAATTTACAAATTAAATGATCGATGGTAAACATTTTATTTTTATTTTCATCTCGTTTGACAATACGAGGATGATTATTAGCAAAATTAACAGTTCTTTGATAGAGGTTCTTTACATGTCTCACATAAGAAGTATCAACTGTGTCAAAGTGTTTTGTTAGTTGTGCTGAAGCATTAGCGATACAATTTTTTAAATAATAGGGTGTAATATGTTTAAATTCCAATATGTGCCAAATATCTCTTTTTAGATTTTCAAATAAGAATAGTGCACAGCTATTAAACTTTGGATTTCGATTGATTTTTATATGTTCATAGAATATTGGTAAAACTTCTTTATAAAACATCTTTAATTTCTCCTTTTTCTAGTAAAAATTCATTATTTTCTCTTAATTAATAAAATATATTTTACATGTTTAAAAGTTCTTCAATAGTTGCTTTGCACTCATTTTCCATTCGGCGAGTCACTTCTGCTAGATTTGTATCCATAAACTCAAAGAATGCATTCGCTATATAGTTAAAAAATTCTCTGCTTTTTTCAATGGTAATAGTATCGGGTTTATGTTTATAAAATGTAAAATTGTGTATAAGACTATATAAAGTCTCTTTGTTAGCATCTAGAAAGTCAAAGTTATTTAACTTATATGATAAAGTGTCTAAGATTTTAAACTGCTTATTGGTGATGTTTTCAATATTGGCATACATCCTTATATAATGATTAATAAGGAACATCTGGTTACCCTTTTCATCTAGTTTAGCGAGATGAGGGTAGTTGTTAGCAAACCCTAAAGTTTTTTGATAGAGGGTATTTATTTTTCTTTCATAATCAATATCTTGTGTGCCGTAATAGTTTTTTAATTGTCTTGAAGCAGATGTGATAGCTCTTTTTAAATCATCAGGACTAATATGCTTAAACTCCACAATTTGATTCATATTGGTTTTAAGGTTTTCAAATAAGTATCGTGCAGCATTATTAAACTTTTGATTTCGATTGATTTTTATATATTCATAGAATTTTGGTAAAACATCTTTGTATAACATTATAATAACTCCTTTTTTGTATAATTATTTTCATAAATTATATTTTTAATTAACTCTCTGAGATATCATCTCAGTTTACTTTAGTTTGCTTTGTTGTTCTAGTATAAATCTGTTAAGTGTGGGTCTACTGATGTGTAATTCTTGTGCAAGTTCAGTCTTTGATAACTCTCTGTTCAAATATTTTTTATAGTATGTATCAAAATCTTGAATTTGTTTCTTTTTACCACCTTTATAGATACCTTTCTTTTTGGCAAGTACAATGCCTTCTCGTTGCCGTTCAAGTAGATTAGTTCTTTCAAATTCATTGATAGCGCCAATCATGGTTAACATTAGTTTTCCGGTTGGTGTGTTAGAATCAATATTTTCTTTGGCACTTATAAGTGTTATTTTCTTTTGCCTAAGTGTTTCGACTATTTTTAACAAATCACTTGTTGATCTTGCCAATCTACTAAAATCGTGAATTATAATGACATCGCCTTCTCTTACAAAATTTAGCATCGACTTTAATTCAAGACGATCAGTATTCTTAGCAGACACTTTTTCGCTAAAGATTTTTTCAACTTTGTATTTTTCCATTGTGACCAATTGTCTTTCTTCGTTTTGATCAACAGAAGAAACACGAACATATCCAACTATCATAATTTAACCTCCATTAATTTAATTATCTAAGTAAGAACAGGTTGTAGCCTGTTCTTACTTTTTTATTGACACTAAAATGATTTTATAAGTAGTAAAACAGGGTTACTTTTTAATCATTTTACAGTTTGTAAATAAGGGTTTAATATTGTTTTAACAAAAATCCAAAGTTAGAATCTAGTTCCTTTGCTTTTTGATTAACCCATGTTTTGTAATAATTTCAAAAATATCTTTTCTATACAGTGTATTTTTTTCCAACAACTCTTCAGTCATTTCGTTTATTAGAGCAATATTTTTTTTCAAAAATGTTTGCACTTCGTTATAGTTTGCACTCATCATACCATCACTTATTTCTTGAATTTCTTGAAACTTTTTATTTGGAAGACTTGTACTATTAATATGACTTGCTACATTTGTAATACCCATCATTCCACATCTTATCATTTCAATTGTTATAAATCTTGCTTCGATTAAGTCACGCAGTGAACCAGACGATACGCTAGCGCACATTATTTCCTCTGCAACAAAACCACCGAGTAATGTACATATTCTATCTGTTAATTGATTTTTTGTTAAGAAACTTGGTGAATCATCCTCCATGTTAAACTGGTTAATTCCTATAGTGTCACCTCGATTAATAATTGATATTTTTATTAATTTATCATAATATCCTTTTTGTATTGCCACAAGAGCATGACCAATTTCGTGAATTGCCACTTGTTTTTTTAATTCTAGAGTCATATCAGAGTCCGTACTACTAAAGAGTATTCTATCAATTGCAAGATTAATTTCATGCATACTAACCTCTTGTTGACTATTTCTATAAGTTAATAAATTAGCTTCATTTGCAAGATTGCATATGTCTGCACAAGAGAAATTGGTTATCATATCAGCAACCACATTTAGATTGACATCTGAACCAGTTTTAATTTTCTTAAAGTAATGTTCAAGTAACAGGACTTTTTCATCTTTATTAGGGTTTTTAAAAATAATCGTTCTATCGATTCTCCCAGATCTCAATAAGGTTTTTGGGATATCGTATGTATCATTAGATGTAGTAATAACAATAATCTTTTCATTAGTGTTATAGCCATCTAATTGGACCAGCAAATCTCTTAAAAAGGTTGTTTCTGTTCGAGTATATGATCTAGTGGTAACTAATTTATCTAATTCATCGATGAATATTAAGCATGGTTGCTTTTCTCTAGCCTCTTCGAACAATTGTCTCACTGTTCTATGTTTTTCTTGATCATATACAATAGCATTGACATTGATTTCATTGATGATGGCTTTCACCAACATTGTTTTTCCAGTACCTGCTGGACCTACTAAGATTATTCCTTTGGGGACTCTAGCGCCAATTTCTTCATATTTTTCAGGTGAATCAAAATAATTTTTGATTTCTAACAATTCTGCTTTTTCTTTATCATATCCTATGACATCGGCAAATTTTACTTTATTGTTCTTGTTTTTGTCTTCATCTTTCTCTAATCGATTATATAAATCTTTTAATGATAGCTCTTGATTTGTTAAGTCTTGATTTGTTTTTTTCATTTTTTTCTCCTTATATTATTTTTTCAACCATTGTTAATAGTGATTGACAAGTAAATCGGTATTTAACTTAGTTATACTAATTGTTAATTAAAATGTAGGGCTAACAGCTGAGTAATAAGATTGTCGCAAATCATCTTTGTTTAGATGAATATATTTTTGTGTAGTTTTTAAATTGCTGTGTCCCATGAGCATTCTTAATGCTTCCATGTTTCCGTTGTTTCGTGCAAACTTTGTGGCAAATGTATGTCGCCACTTATGTGGAGAGATGCTAGTGTCAATGTTTAATCTTTTTCTTAAGCGTCTAAGCATATTCTCAACAGCAGAAGTCGATAGCACGTTACCGGTGTTAAAATCAATAAATAGATATTCGTTTTGTTGATATTTTTGAACGTACTCTTGTAATAATTTGGCAGTATCATCCAAGAAGAATACATAGCGATTCTCATCTGTTTTGGTTATTTCAACAAGAATGCTATTTTCATCAAAGTTTATATTTCTTATAAGAATATTGTTTATCTCATTTAATCTTAATCCCGTTTCAATAAGTAATCTAATGTATATGTAATTTCGAAATGCCAGTTTATTTGTTAATTTTGATTCTAGATGTGTCAAAATTTTTACAAATGTTTCTTTACTAACGGTTTGGATTGTTATTTTTGTTTCACTTAACAAAGTTATATTTAGTGGAATGCCCAAAATATATTTGTATACTTGTCTAATCAGTTTAAGTTCTTTATTGATTGTTACATTTTTGATCTTAGGATTGTTGATTTTTCTCTTGTCGATATAGCTTAATAATAATTTTTGATTTATTTTCTTGAGTTCAACATTTCCCAATTCTTTGAGTATAAATGTTTGATGTGAACGATAACAATCATAAGTACCTTTGGACTTCATTGATTTTACATAAATCATATATTGATTAAATGCTTGTTTAAATTTCATTGGACCTCCTTATTGATAGGTTTTATAAGATAAACATTAAATTTTGTTTATTAGTTTACTTCAATTATTTAATTATTATTTGTGTTGGCACTATGCTAAGTTGCAATTGGCACTTTTTTGCTTATATATTTAGGGTGCGTTATTTATGATTAACATAGTAGAATAAAGTTTAAATTGTAAGTGTAGTGAAATAATAAAATTGTACATAAAATGAAATATTGAATTTGGCTCATATCGCATTTTAATTGTTTAATAAATGTTTAGCTAAAAACATTTTAAAAATGCGAATGGGGAGAGATTTGGTATACCAAATTTAGTAATTACAAGGTTTCTGAATTATTAATTTATTTGTTAATAATGGATTAGCATCAATAAATGTAAATAGTAAATAATGTTAATTCAATATTTTTTATTGTATTAGTAATCTTATAAGTTATCATTTAATTTTTTTCATGCACAAGCGACTGGTTTTATGCTATGTGTATTTTATAGTGACAACCAATCGCTAAAGCATGTTGGATCAGTATAATATATATTTATATATAATAGATATATAGTATATAAACATATAGTTTATTTTAATGTTTTATAATTTATTTTATAATTTATTTTATGATTTATTTTATGATTTATTTTATGATTTATTTTATGATTTATTTTATTTTTTTGGTGTGTGCGTCAACGACGGGCTATCGTGTTTAAGTAATTAACTTATTACGTAGGTCTTATGATTACGTCTCCAAACGTAGCCTAACATATTTCTATGTGCTAATCTGTCCAAAGGCTCGTGATTAGCCGCGTTAATATCATAATTACCGAGTTAGATAATTGATCTAACATAATGAGTTAGACAATTAATCCAACGTAATCTTACCTTTGATAGTCATGCGGGGTAAGATGCTTATTAAGTAAGCAATACAAAATTGTTTTGTAGTGAATACAGTTAGTCATGAATATTAAATTTGATTATCTACAATGCTTATAAAGCTATGGATCTGCAAATGAATACATTTTATTCTTGCGAATGGTGTTATAAAAAACGTTGGGACAAGACAAGAATATTGATAAACACATAATCACGAGTTCACCCCTCTCTATATAATAATATACATTTGGTATGTTTTTTTTGATGAAAAAATCCAAGTAAACATGGTTCGCAACCTCCCTTTTTAATTCACTACACTACTAATAGTACAAAAATTTCATTCTATGACCGGACAGGCCGTTTTTCGCATAAAACCATGTCAAAATTCAACTACAGGTAGAAATCTACAAATAAAAAAGACATCTTATTTTCTTGTAATAAAATGCCTTTAATATTATAATTTAGATGGGTGATTCATATGTTAAGAGACTCAAAAATGGTCGGACAAATCATTAAATTTGAACGTGAAAAGAAAAAAATGACACAACAAGAGTTGGCTAATATTTTGGGTGTTTCTTTTCAAGCAATTTCCAAATGGGAAAACGGAGATGGTTATCCGACTTTGGAAAAGCTTGTAACAATATCAGAAACATTCCAAATGACAATTGATCAACTAATCATTCAAGACAAATACGGCTACAGTCCAATTCTTGAACATCAAATAAATCAACCAATCAATAATAGTAAACTTAAGATTTCAATTATCGATTTTTATTTTGAATTAGGAGAAACAATAATTAAATTAAAAATAGAAAATAAGACAAAATTCAATATTGATCTTGTACATCCTAGTTTTACATTATATCGGAAAAATCAAAAACATATGGAGCCTATTATAATAAACAAGAATGAGTTAAGTAAAAACAAAAAGAATTCTAATAAAATCAAAGCTATATTAAAACATCGTGTTTCCAAAATAATATATGCTAAAGAAAATACTTATATAACCCTATATTATAGTGATTGTTCCAATTATGATGAAGTGTACCTATATCCAAAGATTATAGAAGATTCTAGTACAGAATACTTCAAGATATCCAAAGCATTATACTACGGAATCGAACCAATTGTTTCTTCAGAACAAATAAATAATAAGTATTCGACAGATGATTTTAAAGTTATTGTTGAAATATTAATAGCCGAGCAAAGATATAAAGATTTAAGAAATTTCTTATCCAAACAACAACAAAAAATTAATCGTTTGTTTCTTATTAATTTTGGATATTCTATATTAGAAAGTAATTTAACTCTATTCGAAAAACTTGTAGATCCTAGTGCGATTGAATATATCTTTCAAAAAAGGATTTTTATAAGCATGGAATTTATTCTAAAGTATAAGAAAAACGACTCTAATATTCGAGAAACGATTAAAAACAACTATAGCAAGTTTGAAAAACAATGTAGTGAGAATCCGAATATTCTTTCCACTCACTTTAATGGATTCAAATCATTTATGGATAAAGATTTAATTTTCTTCATATCAAAAATGTGGATTAAATACTATAATGTAATTGTTTCTTGGACAATACCATATTCTACACAAGAATGGTTTGAAGAAGTACAAGAACTACTTTTAGAAATAGATCCATCATTGTTGATAGAACTATACGATTCAGAAGTTAATGAAACTTCAGTGACAGAACTCATAAAGAGAATATTGATGACTTCTGAATACTCAAATGGTCCTTCGTTTGAAGAAGTTGATAAGTTTATAAAGACAAGAAACCATAGGTTGTCCACCCAAGAAATTGAACAAATATATAAGACGAAAACTGAAAAAATGCCTTAAAAACGACGAATGCCCTTCTAAGCCGTCGGTCAGGGGTTCGAATCCCTTCCAGGACGCCATATGAAAAAAAGCCGTACATCGGCTTTTTTTATTTTATATCTATTTTCGAAACCAATAACCAATTGACTTTCCACCACCACCACGGAATCTAATTCCACCTCTGCCCCCAAATAATAGAAATGGAAATATATTACCTCCAAATAGGATGACAACAACGATAATCAATATCCATGCCCAAACTGGTAGTTCTTCAAACAGACCTCCATCATATGAAGGCAAAGGTCCGAAATATTCATATTGATTATCTAAATACTCTTCGATAAAACTATCATAATTATATGTTGAGTATTGGTAAATGTTTGTATAAATGAACTCTAATATAGCAAAATACAAACTTATTAATTTTAAATCATAGTCATAACTTGGAATGGCAGGATCATAAAAGTATTGTTCAATCATGTTGGATAATTCAAATGCTGTCAAGTATTCCATCATTTTACTACCAAACACAGGGACTTGTTCTTTATACACCAATTCTTCTCCGGATTGTTCGAAAAACAAAATAAGCAATAATCCCATATTGTTTTCACCAATCTCCCAAGAATTGAATAGTTCAGTTACATCAAAGTCTCCAACGTTTCCAACATATGTTAAAACGACAACTTGACTTCCTGAAATTCCAATGTTAGCATATTCTTGAGTTTTTGAGTCTTCATATAGTTCCAAACTATATTCAAGAATGGTCCACTCAGTAGCATTAAGAAGTGCATCTGCATAATCGTTGATATAAAATGCATCTGTTGGAGGTATATGAAATTCATCTTGAGGTTGGCAAGCCGAAAGTACAAGAAACAGTATTAAACTTGCAAAAATTTTGAGAGTGTTCTTGAGTGCAGTCATATATCACTAATTAAAAGTCGGTAATGTTGCATTGTAGTTACTAATCGTATATGGAGAATATGGTGTTCTAGAACCGAGGAACATATTATTTGGGAACGTTTGAATGTGATTGTTGTAAGCAGTGACATTAGAGTTATACAGTAGAATTGCATTTGTAACAACATTCGTAGCAGCTGCGAACTCAGACATAAAACCAGCATATAAATTAACCGTGTTGTAAGAAGAAGGGTTGTCTTCCATGTAAGATACTAGTGTGATAAATGTTCCGTCAATTGTTTCTGCTGCCTCGTTTGCAGCAGCGACATTACCTGCAGCAATTGCGTTCGCAAATGCCGTTCTAGCTGCCATAATTGTGTTTAAATAACCTTGAACAGTTGAATTTGCACCTTCAATTGCATCAATAAAGGCACCAACTTTTTCGTATCGTGCAGATAAAGTTGCGTGAACATTTCCTTGTTGTTCAACTATAGCATTATTTTTTTGGACAGCACCATTATAAGCACTAATCCATGTAGCTCCAATAATAAGACCAATAAAAACGAAAAAACCAAGAACCATAAATAATCCTTTTTGCATATGTCATTTCCTTTCTGTTCAAATATACATGAACTTGCTTCTATTATAGTCTTCTTAAAATAGAAATGCAATTGGTTGGATAAAAAATGTGTAAAGAACTATTTCCGGGTTAAGTTTTAGTAAATTGATCTAAAATTAAACACATCAATAGGTTTCTGTAGGTTTCCTCGTTGACTTAATAATACAAATAAAGGTATAATGATATTAGATTCATTATAAGGAGATTGATTATGAATATCAACTATGAGATTAACCGTTTAATTGAATATGGAATCGAAACACTATTGATTGATCAAGAAGATCGATATTATGTTGCTAATCAAATCATTGATATATTAAGAATCAGTGAGTTTACGAAGGAGACAGTAGTGGGTCCACTTGTTTTAAATGAAATTCTGGGTTTAATATTAGATTATGCTTATGAACAAGGAATCATTGAAGTTAATGACGATTCAATGAGAGATTTACTGGATGCCAAAATAATGAATTGTTTTGTTTCAAAACCTTATGAAGTTATAAAGCAATTCTATATGGACTATAAAATAGACCCTACCCTAGCCACTGATAACTTATATCGATTTTGCAAACACATCAACTACATTCGAATGGATCGTATATCGAAAAACAAACATTGGACATCGAAGACACCATATGGTGACATTGAAATTAGTATCAATTTATCCAAACCGGAAAAAGATCCAAAAACCATTGCTTTAGCAAAATTATCCAAAAGTACACAGTATCCGAAGTGCTTGTTGTGTGTTGAAAATGTTGGATTTGCTGGCGGATTAAACCATCCTGCAAGACAAAACCACAGAATTATTCCAATCACACTAAACAATGAAAAATTTTATTTTCAATTTTCCCCATACATTTATTATAATGAACATGCCATTGTATTAATGGAACAACATGTTGATATGAATATAACAACCGATACCTTCAAACGATTGCTAGACTTTGTAGATATGTTCCCAGGATATTTTTTGGGTTCGAATGCGGGGTTACCAATTGTAGGAGGATCAATTTTAAATCATGAACACTATCAAGGTGGTAAGTATCATTTTCCTATTGAAGATGCCAAGCCACTTCAAAGATATCAGCACTCGATTGACCGCCAAGCAAAGATTGAAATGTTGAATTGGCCAACATCAACCATTCGAATAGCGTCGACTTCTAAGAATAATGTTACCAAAATTTCAAATATAGTGTATGAAACATGGGAGAATTATAGTGATCTAGAAGCTAATCTCGTATCCCATACAGGAAAAACACTACACAATGCCATCACTCCAATTTGTAGAAAAAAGGAAGATTGGTATGAAATGGATATTGTATTAAGAAACAATCGTACTACAGATGAGTTCCCACATGGTATTTTTCATCCACACCCAGAAACTCATCACATTAAAAAAGAAAACATTGGGCTAATTGAGGTCATGGGATTAGCAATCCTTCCAGGAAGACTTCAAACAGAGTTACAAGAAATCAAGGATGCACTGCTTTTAAGTGAAGTGAAATTATCCTCTAGTTCTGTACATAAAGAGTGGTATCAAGAGCTAAGAAAAAAATACAACCATAATACAGATATTGACCTGTTTTTACAAGATGAAGTCGCTAATAAGTTTTTACAAGCAATTACGGATGCTGGCGTTTTCAAACAAACAACACGAGGGTTAGAATATTTTGATCGTTTTATGAAGAAATGCGGATTTCAAAAAAGATAAAATAAAGAAAGAAATGAGATGATTTTGTGGACAAACGAATTAGGATACCATTTAACCATGAGTGGTTTTTCAAAGATAATTTTTCAAATAAAGATCTAACTGAGTTTATTGAAGGCAAGTATCAATTAGTTGAGTTACCACATACCAATCATCAAATACCCAACTCATACTTTTTGGCAAGTGATTACCAAAAGGTATGTCTATATACCAAGTCGCTTCAAATTGAGAAGTTAACAGATGATCAGACAGTGATGATTCATTTTGATGGGGTCATGAGTTTTTGTGATGTATATGTTGATCAAACCTTGATAGGAAGCCACTATGGCGGTTACACTGCATTTTCGTTTGATATAACGGAATATGTAAGGGATCATAAAACACACAGACTGGCTGTAATGGTAGATTCAAGTGAACGTACAGATTTTCCACCATATGGTTTTGTTGTGGACTACTTAACGTATGGTGGTATTTACCGTGAAGTTACCATTGAAATTAAACCAAAAACGTGTATCCATCAACCTTTTTTAATGACAAAATCACTTAGTGAAGAAACATGGAAGTTAGATGTTTTGTTTCAGATTCAAAACCAATTGGATGATCAATATGATGTCCAGTTCAAAGCAATTTGTTTGGATCATCAAATTGAGTATCAAACGAATGTATTTGGTTTAGATGATATGCATTTACTAACCATTGATTCAACTCCTTATCTATGGAGTTTAGAGAAACCAAACTTGTATCAGTATCAATTACAAATATATCAAAATAATCAACTGATAGATGAAATCACAGGATCATTCGGTTTTCGCAGCATTCGTGCAGATGAGAAAGGATTCTATCTTAATAATAAGTTGATAAAGTTAGTTGGATTGAATCGTCATCAATCCTACCCTTATGTTGGATATGCAATGCCACAGCGAGTTCAAGAGCAGGATGCATATATTTTGAAACAAGAACTTGGAGTAAATATTGTTCGCACCGCACATTATCCACCAAGTAAACACTTTCTTAATATGTGTGATCGATTAGGTTTAATGGTTTTTGAAGAACTTCCTGGCTGGCAACACATTGGAAATGACGAATGGAAGCAACATGCATTAAATCAACTGCACGAAATGATTATTCAAGATCGGAACCATCCTAGTATTGTCATTTGGGGAGTGAGAATCAATGAGTCAAAAGATGATTTTTCGTTTTATCAGGCAACCAATGAGTTAGCTAAGTCATTAGACCCAACACGGCCAACAGGTGGAGTTCGAAACTTTAAGAATAGTGAGTTATTAGAAGATATTTATACATATAACGATTTTATTCACCGTGGGAAGAACGTAGCATTGATGCGAAAGAAAGATGTTGTTCGTAAGAATGTACCTTATATGGTGACTGAACACAATGGACATATGTTTCCAACAAAAAAATATGATGACGAACCTCATCGCATAGAACAGGCTTTAAGACATTTGCGTGTATTAAATGAAATGTATGGTACAAAAGACATCTTAGGAGCAATCGGATGGTGTATGAATGATTATCATACCCACCATGACTTTGGAAGTGGTGATTTAGTATGTCACCATGGTGTTATGGATATGTTTCGAATACCAAAATTTGCTAGTTATGCATATGTATCTCAAGGGAGTAAAACCCCAATCTTGAAGGTATTATCATCATTAACAATTGGTGAATATCCAGCAAGCAATCCAACGCCAATTTATGTCATGACAAACTGTGAATATATTGAGATATATAAGTCAGGAAATAAGATTGGAAGATACTTCCCTAATACCAAGTCTTTTCCTCATTTACCACATCCACCAATCATTGTTGATGACCTCATTGGAGATACGATTGAGCAAAATGAGAGATTTTCTAAAAAAGATGCACATCGCATCAAGAAGATATTAAATGCATTTCGTAATTTTGGGTTTCAAATGCCACTATCTTACAAACTCATGATGGGATTCTTAATGGCAAAATACAAGTTAGATATGGAACAAGCTACCATTCTATTTGGAACTTATCTCGGTGATTGGGGAAATCCATCAGCTACGTATGAGTTTAAAGGGTTTATCGATGAGAAAGTGGTTTGTTCAGTCACAAAAACACAAGAACATAATGCAAAACTTTGCATCACAGTAGATCATAACGAACTGCATATTGGAGATACTTTTGATGCAACTAGAGTTGTAGTGCGTTGTGTCGATCAATATGATAATGATCTCGTTTACATCAATGAACCTATCCAAGTGAGTGTATCGGGTAGTATTGAATTGATAGGACCAAATGTTGTGCCACTCATTGGCGGATCTATTGCTTTTTGGGTTAAAACAAAGAATCAAGTTGGATCTGGTATCATAGAAATTCAAAGCAACCAGTTTGGATTGCATAGCATTCACATAGAGGTTAAGTGAAAAACAAATGAAGCAAGTTTCATAACTTGCTTTTATTTTTTATTGTTTTAATCTAGTGTTAGTGATATAATATGTTCAAATATCGAAAAAAGAGGGATACTATGGATTTATTTAAGAAGTGTTATGATTTTAAGACAGCAGAAGAAGCGATGGAAGCAGGAATTTATCCTTATTTTCATGCCCTTGAAACGCGTCAAGATATCGAAGTAGTTATGGAAGGAAAACGAATGATTATGATCGGGTCAAATAACTATTTGGCTTTGACTGGTCATCCAGAAGTCATCGAAGCAGGTGTGAAGGCTATCCAACAGTTCGGATCAGGAGTATCTGGATCGAGATTTTTAAACGGTACATTAACACTACATATAGAATTAGAAGAAGCGTTGGCTAAGTTCTTAAATAAAGAAGCATGTATGACGTTTTCAACTGGATTTCAATCAAATTTAGGAATTATTTCAGCTATCGCTGGGAGAAATGACATTATCTTCTGCGATCGAGAAAATCATGCGAGTATTTATGATGGTGCAAGATTAAGTTATGCTAAAATGGAACGCTATCATCACAATGATATGGCACATCTAGAAGAGTTATTAAAAGCTGCTCCAGATACCAAAGGAAAACTTATCATTACAGATGGTGTATTTAGTATGAGTGGGGACATTTGTAAATTACCAGAAATTGTTGCATTGGCAAAAAAATATGATGCAAGAGTGATGGTGGATGATGCTCATGGGTTTGGAGTACTAGGTGCTCATGGTAGAGGAACAGCAGAATTTTTTGGTTTAGAAAACGAAGTAGATATTATCATGGGAACCTTCTCAAAATCACTTGCGAGTTTGGGTGGTTATATGGTTGCTGATAAAAAGGTAGTTGAGTATGTGAAACATAACTCAAGACCATTTATCTTCTGCGCTGCATTAACTCCAGCAAACGTAGCTTGTGCACACCAAGCATTAAGAGTGTTACAACGTGAACCAAATAGACCAAAAGATTTATTAGCAATTGCGAAATACGTTCGTGAAGGATTGGTAAGACGAGGATTAGAGTTAAGAGGAGATAGCATTGCTCCAATTATTCCAATTTATACCTACACACCAATTAGAACGTTAACTGCATGTAAAATGTTATTTGAACGCGGAGTTTATGTGAATCCGGTATTACCGCCAGCAACCGTACCAGGAGAATGTTTGATCCGTACAAGTTACACAACAACGCATACAAAAGAGTTGATGGATGAGGCAATGGACATTATTGCAGATGTGTTGCTAAACTTACCAATGTTTGATGAGGAAGTTGAATAAAAAGAAGGGGAACCTTCTTTTTTATTTCGAAAACCGATTTGTTCGTTTTGCTTGTCAAAATGATGCTTTTTTGGTATAATAACTAAAGTATGAAAACAAAATTATATGGAGGAAAGAAATGAATTTTACTGTAGAAAAATTAGAAGGTAATAAAGTTAAGATAACAGTTACCGTCGACAAGTCACAATTTGAAGTTGCATTAGATGAAGCGTTTGTTAAAGTTTCTCAAGATGTCAAAGTAGATGGGTTCCGCAAAGGAAAATTACCGAAAAGCATATATTTGAAAAAATTTGGTATTGAATCATTATATGAAGAAGCGATTAATATTGCATTAAGCACGACATATCCAACTGTACTTGCTGAGTCAAATCTAGCGGTTATTGCACAACCCGAAATCGATTTGGACTTTACAACTGTTGGTCAAGGGAAAGATTTGGTCTACACAGCAACAGTTGAAGTAGAACCAACTGTTACACTTGGTGAATACTTCGGAACAAAGGTAAGTCCACTATCTACTGAAGTGACAGATGCAGATATACAAGCAAGAATTGATACAATGTTAAAGACAAAAGCAGAAAATGTTATTAAGGAAACTGCAGTAGAACATGGGGATACTGCTGTGATTGATTTCGAAGGATTCTTAGATGGTGTTGCATTCGAAGGTGGTAAAGGGGAAAATCATCCACTTGAAATTGGATCAAACTCATTTATTCCTGGATTTGAAGAACAACTAATTGGAATGAATTTAAACGAAGAGAAAGAAATTAAAGTTACATTCCCAGAACAATATCAAGCAGAACAACTTGCCGGAAAAGAAACAACTTTCAAGGTTAAGGTAAATGAAATCAAAACAAAAGTATTACCAGAATTAACAGCTGAAATCATAGAAGAATTAAAGATTGAAAATGTAAAGACAGTGGAAGAATACAAAAACCACATTCAAACTGAATTAAAAACACAAAAAGAACAACAAGCAGATACACATTTTGTAACAACAGTGATTAACAAAGCTTGTGAAAATGCATCTGTTGAAATTCCAGAGTCCATGATTCAACATGAGATTGATCACAAAGTAAGTGAAGTCGAACAACAAGCAAAACAATATAATATTCCACTTGAACTCTTTATGCAATACAATGGAACAACTTTGGAAGACTATAAAGTTCAATTAAGAACGTATGCTCAAAAGAAGATACTAGAAGAACTTGTCATCAAAGCAATTGCTGAAAAAGAAGGTGTCGTTGTTTCCGAAGATGAATTTGAAGCAGAATACATTAAATTAAGCGAACTATACAAACAAGAAGTCAAAGCGATTAAGAAAGCTATTTCAACAGACTTACTGAAAAATCATTTATTGGTTTTAAAAACAATTGATTTATTAAAAGCAAAAGCGATTGTTGAGTAGAAATATATTAAATAGATTGACCTCAATAGAGGTCAATTTGTTTCTAAGTCATTTTTAGCAAAACAGTTGAAAGTTTGCTAAAATAAATGTAAAATATCAATGAAGGAAGAAAGCAGGTGATTATGATGTACAATTCAACAGATATCACAAAAAGCCAGTTACCTGGTATTGCAGTACGCGGAATTGTCCCATTGCCTAACAACGAAATCCGAATAGAAGTTGGTCGCAAGGAAAGCTTAAAAGCTTTAAAGGCAGCAGAAGCGTATAAAAATTATGTTGTGTTGCTAATTCAAAAAAATCCAACTCAAGAAGATCCAAATCCTGAGGATCTAAAACCATTCGGTGTTTTGTGTCATGTTCAACTCAATATTAAATTACCAAACAACTCATATAAAGTGAAATTAAAAGGAGTTGTCCGTGTTGAAGTCGATCAATACTTACAAACAAAACCACATTTCTTGGTTGATTTTACAACCAAACCATCGTATTCAACAAATTATGATGAAGAGTTAGCCCAAGTAAGATTATTGGTGAATGAAATTGTGACGGGTGGAGATAAATTACTTGAAAACAATCAAGAAGTTGCAACTGCGATTTCACAAGGAGTCAATGCGGATGTGTTGTCCGATATTCTTGCATACTCGATTAATTTTGATTATGGAACAAAAGAGAAATATTTAGATACCGTTGACACCAATGTGAGACTACAATATTTATTAGAAGATATTAGACGCGAAAAATACATTCGTTCGTTAGAAGATAACATTGAGAAAGAACTTAAGAAGTCAATCAATGAAAATCAAAAAGAATACTATCTTCGTGAAAAAATGAAAGTCATTCAAGATGAACTTGGTGACAAAGCAAAGAAAGAAACGGAAATTGATCAGTTAAGAAAAAAGATTTTGGAAGCCAAAATGCCAAAATCAATGGAAGAAAAAGCACTCCAAGAATTGGATCGTTATAATTCAATTCCGGGCAATGCAGCAGAATCCGGGATCATTAAAACCTATCTTGATTTTGTAATCAGTTTGCCATGGAGCAAAGAGTCAACTGAAACAACAGATATTGTTAAAGCAAAAGAAGAATTAGAAAAAGACCATTATGGACTAGAAAAAGTCAAAGAACGAATTCTTGAGTATCTTGCAGTACGTATTATGACTAAAAAGAATCCACAAGCAATTCTTTGTTTAGTTGGACCTCCAGGTGTTGGTAAAACCTCATTAGCAAGATCAATCGCAAACGCATTAAATAAAAAGTTTGTGAAACAAGCATTAGGTGGAGTGAAAGATGAAGCCGAAATTCGTGGACATCGTAGAACGTATCTAGGAGCATTGCCAGGGCGTATTTTGCAAGGTATGAAAAAAGCAGGCACGATGAATCCAGTATTTTTGCTTGATGAAATTGACAAAATGAGTTCTGATTATAAGGGGGATCCCGCAAGTGCGATGTTAGAGGTACTTGATGCAGAACAAAACAGATATTTTAGCGATCATTATCTAGAAGAACCTTACGATTTGTCTAAAGTGTTCTTTATTACAACAGCGAACTATTTAGGCAACATCCCAGAACCTTTAAGAGATCGTCTCGAAATCGTCGAACTAAGCAGTTATACAGAATTTGAAAAAATGGAAATTGCGAAACGTCATTTGATTGAAAAGCAACTTCAACTTCATGGATTAAGCCGTGTTGACTTTGACTTAACAGACGAAGCACTTTGGAGAATTATTCGTGAATACACAAGAGAAGCTGGTGTGCGTGAACTTGAACGTCATATTGGTTCCCTTATTCGTAAAGGAATCAAAAACATTTTAATGGGAACCATCAAAAAAGTTATCATTGAGGCAAATGATGTAGAAGAGTATCTCGGAAAACCAAGATATTTTCATAACAAAGCGGATGTTGAAGATCAAATTGGTGTTGTAACAGGTCTTGCATATACTCAATATGGTGGTGACACATTAGCAGTAGAAGTCACATACTATAAAGGGGATGGAAGATTGGTGCTAACAGGTAAACTTGGTGATGTGATGAAAGAATCCGCTCAAGCAGCATTATCATACGTCAAATCCAATGCAACTAAGTTTGGAATTGAAATTCAAATGTTTAAAGAAAATGATATTCACTTGCATGTTCCTGAAGGTGCTATCCCAAAAGATGGACCATCAGCTGGTGTAACAATTGCAACCGCAATTATTTCAGCATTAAGTGGGAAAACTGTAAATCACAATGTTGGAATGACTGGTGAAATCACACTTAGAGGACGAGTGCTTGCGATTGGTGGAGTAAGAGAAAAATCAATTGCTGCACACCGAAGTGGTTTGAACACGATTATTATTCCAAGAGATAATGTCAAAGATATTGATGATATCCCTGAGAGTGTTAAAAGTTCTTTAAAAATCATTCCGGTAAGCAGTTTGGATGAAGTATTAGAACATACATTCATAATAAAATAATTGAAATATGTGGTGGCAACACCACATATTTTTCATATAAGAAAAGATGAAAATTTGTTGATTTTTGTATATATTAGTGGTATAATATGATAAGTAAAAGTAATAAACGCTATTTTATGTGTTACTAGGAGGAATTCAAATGACAGTTATAGATGTATTTTTATTAATTGTGTCTGTTTTATTAATTTCAGTAATCGTGTTACAAAATTCAAAAGATGATGTGTCGCAAGCATTTTCTGGTGAAAAATCTGAATTATTTGCGAATCAAAAACAAAGAGGGATCGAATTATGGATCAACCGAGCAACTTCGGTACTGTCTGTAGCATTCTTCGTGTTGGCGATTCTTGCAACATTCGTAGTAGAACGATTCTAAAAAACAGGCTGAAAAGCCTTTTTTTATTCTATTGAATTTGTTAGAAAAGGAGGTAGTAGAATGAAAGAAACAATATTGTCCAATATGAAACAAGAACATTACAAAGCGATGACCATCAACCAAATGACAGAAGCATTGAGTCTTAACACTGCTGCCGATTTTACACTTATTCTAAAAGCTCTCAATGAATTAGAACAAGATGCTGTCATCGCGCGAAATGCGAAAAACGAGTATGACTTAATTGAACGATTGGGTTTTTTCATTGGCATTATTGATATAAAGCAAAAAGGGTTCGGTTTTGTTCGTGTCGATGAGGAAGCACAGGATATATTCATACCAAAATCTAAAATTAACGGAGCTCTTTCCAAAGATCGAGTGTTCGTAAAAGTCATTGAAGATGCAGGTAGCCGAGGATTAAAAGAAGGTGTTGTGGTCAAGGTTATTGAGCGTGGACTTGATTTTATTATTGGTAATTATGTGTCACGAAAAGAAAAAGGTGTTGTGAGAAGCGACAATCCTGTCATTAATCTAACTGTCTTTGTAAAAAAAGAAGACAGTTTAGGAGCAGTTACCAATCATAAAGTAAAAGTAAAACTAAATACGATTTTCAAAGATGGAACTGCAGACGGAAGTGTTGTTGAAATACTAGGGCACAAAAACGATCCAGGTGTTGATATAACAGCAGTTGCTTATCAGTATAATTTTGACATAGTATTTCCAGAAGCTGTAATGAAAGAAGCAAGTGCTGTTGGGGATGAAATCGATTTGATTGAAGTCAACAAACGTAGAGACTTAAGAACAATTGATGTCATTACCATAGATGGAGAAGATGCGAAAGATTTAGATGATGCGATTCATGTTACAAAACTTGAAAATGACCATCATAAATTAGGAGTCTATATTGCTGATGTCAGTCATTATGTAACTGAAGGCAGTGCACTAGATCAAAATGCATATCATCGAGGCACGAGTGTTTATTTAGCAGACAGAGTAATTCCTATGCTTCCACACAGTTTATCAAACGGGATCTGCTCCTTAAATGGCGGTGTAGATCGTTTGGTTATGGCTTGTGAAATGGAAATTGATGCATTAGGAGCAGTTGTAAAACACGAGATATTTGAAGGTGTAATTCGTTCAAAAGCTAGAATGACCTATACCGATGTCAATAAAATGATTGAAGAACAAGAAAAAGCAACAATAAAACAATATTTGGATATTTACCCAATGTTATGCGAAATGAAAAAATTGGCGGATATTCTAAGACAAAAACGCATTCGAAGAGGATCCATTGATTTTGAAACCTCAGAATCAAAGATTGTTGTTGATGAGTTCGGGAAAGTTACTAATATTTTATTACGAGAACGAAAATCAAGTGAAAAGTTAATTGAAGAATTTATGCTACTTGCGAATGAAACAGTAGCTGAACATTTTAAATGGCTTGATTTGCCTTTTATTTACCGTGTTCATGATGAACCAAGACAAGAACGATTACAAAAGGTGTTGAAAATTGCTTCAATGCTAGGTCATCCGGTTAAGGGAAAAGAAAACAAAGTTCATCCAAAAGCATTACAAGCATTACTAGCTGATTTAAAAGAAGACCCAGCTGAAAAAGCAATTAATACACTATTATTGCGCAGCATGGCAAAGGCTAAATACAGTGAAACCAATATCGGTCATTATGGATTAGCAAGTGAATATTATACACATTTTACTTCTCCAATTAGACGCTATCCAGATTTACTTGTCCATAGACTATTAAAAGAATTTGTGATACAATCTAAGATAGATGATAAGAATGTTCGTTACTTTGAAGAAAAAGTAGTTGCCTCAGCGGCTCAATCTTCACAAAAAGAACGAGACGCAATCGATTGTGAAAATGAAGTTAACGATATGAAAAAAGCGGAGTACATGGAACCATTTGTTGGTGAAGTGTTTGAAGGTGTGATTTCATCTCTTACAAACTGGGGTATCTATGTAGAACTACCTAATACGATTGAAGGACTAGTTCATGTTTTGGATATGAGTGATGACTTCTATGAATACGATGAAACCCTTATGATCATGATTGGTCGTAGAACCAAAAAGATGTATAAGATTGGTGATGTTGTAAAAGTAGAGTTGATTTCAGCAAATAAAGCTGCAAGAGAAATTAACTTCAAAATAGTAGGAATGACAAAATCTCATAAACTAACTGGAAAAGATGCCACTAAGGTAAAAGTTAAGCAATTTGACAAACGCAAAGGAAAACAACAACCAAGAAAAAGAAGGTGAGATTGTGCAAAAAGAAGAAATCAAAGTGATTGCCTCGAATAAAAAAGCCTATCACGATTATTTCATCGAAGATAAGTATGAATGTGGAATTGTTCTAACAGGTACGGAGATTAAATCGGTACGTGGTGGGAAAGTCAATATTCAAGATGCTTACTGTACCAACAAAAATGGTGAAATGATTATAATCAATATGCACATCTCTCCTTTTGAACAAGGAAATCGTTACAATCACGAACCAACTAGAACAAGAACCTTATTGTTACACAAAAAAGAAATTCTAAAACTCACACAAAAACAAAGCAAAGAAGGATTTGCTTTGATTCCACTTCGAGTTTACATTACCCAAGGATTCGCAAAACTAGAGATAGGTGTTGCGAAAGGAAAAAAAGATTTTGACAAACGAGAAGACTTAAAAGAGAAAGATGCCAAACGAGAAATGGATCGTTATCAAAAGTCCAAACGTTAAACAAATTTGGGGCTGTTACGGATTCGACGGGGTAGTAATCGCATTATAAGCAAGCCTTGGTTGCGCAAGTAAAAACGCCGAGGTTTTTAATAACCGGAAATCAACAACTTTCTTACGCAGTTTAATTAGAAATTGCACTTTCCTACGACTATGCCCATAAGTTGTAGATAAAGTTCAGATCATGGGATAGACCATCTAACAAGCCTTAGTAGAGGTGGTTGATATCTTACAGGCTAGCAGGAGTTCTATTTGTCTATTGTTAGAATCGTCTGCGAACCAACCACAATAGAATAAGCTTGTAGAAATTAATGTAGTTTATTGCTTTGGACAGGGGTTCAAGTCCCCTCAGCTCCACCAAAAAAATAGTAACTTGCTTTTTTAAGCAAGTTTTTTTATTGAAATCATATAGACAACATTGCTGATACAATGATAAAATAAGGAGTAAATATTATTTAGGAGACCACATATATTAGTAATGTTACCCTACTTTTTAGAAATAACTCCAGGAAGAATGTTAAATCAACTTTATGTCTATTTAGACATTGTATTTTTGATCGTATTTCTTACACTTCTAGTTGTTACAAAACGAAAACTTACATTTTTGTTTGTATTAGCAGGAGGTATCATTTACTTTGTAGCAGATTATGGTATATTTTATTTGCTTTTAGGTACAAGAGTTGTTCAAGGAGCATCATATTTTTAGTTTTTGCTTTGGTTATCTATGAGTTATGGAATAACAAATTTTGCTTGGATATGGCTTTGGATAAAAAAAGATAAGCATTTGTTAAAGTGGTCACTCCTCATCTTGCTCTGGTGGTTAATATGTCCGTTTTTAGCAAGGTTCTTGGGTAGTGAGTTTGGAGAGATTTCAATTTATCGAGGAACGATGCAATATCATTGGGTGATGGCGGTGTTTTTGATTGTAGGATATGCAATTATCATAGGTATGAATATGAAAAATAAGAAGAAAGAAAATAGAATCGATATCCTATGGTTATTAGCTATTGGTATTTTAGTTCAACTCGGTTGGGAAGCAGCATTGCTAGTTGGTGGTATTCGTCAAGGTGGAGTACAAACATTGATGGTCAACTCACTCCTAGAGACCAATATGGGAATCCCGTACATATATTTTATCTATAGAGGAATAACAAGTCGGTTTAAAGAAAACTTGACTCTAGTTTCAAGATGAGCAGATATGCTCATCTTTTTTCAAATGATACTATTGTTGACTGAATTGAATGTAGGGTGATATAATAAATATATGAGGTAAACGATGTATGACAAAACCTAAGAAACAATTTGGAAATTATGTACTCGCTGTAACGATCACAATTATTGCATCGTTTATGACAGTAATGACGAGTGCACTAAAAATTGCATTGCCAGATGATATTTCAACACTTGAAGTATTGTTCTACATGAACATTGTAACAGCAATTTTCTTTGTAATTTATATTTCAGTTAAAAAACAACCAATTGTATATCATAACTTCGGATTGGTTGTATTACGAGCCGTAATGGGTTTTGTAGGAGTATACTTATTCTTTTTCGCATATGAACTTGATTTGAGTTTATCTGCTGGAATTGTGTTAAGCAAACTAGTACCTATTTTTTCTGTTATTGGTATGATATTAATTATGAAAGAAAAAGTGATCGGTAAGCAAAAGTTTATGTTACCAATCACATTATCGGTTGCATTCCTTGGAGTATTGATTATCGCAGATCCATTTCGAAGCAGTGGTGGAGAAGGACTATTAGGTGTGGCAACAGGGGTTGCTGCTGGGATAACATCGGGATTTACTATGGTAGTGATACGAAAATTAATGATGAGAAATGTACCTGAAACGGTTGGATTGTTTAATTCTATCTTTGTGGTCGCTGTTTCATTTATCATTATGTTAGTGACCAAACAATTCTCTGTGTTGCATATTGAAAGTTATCTGTTGTTAGTCGCAATCGGATTTTTCAATACCCTAGCGGTATTTGGAATGGCTTTAAGCACAGTATATGCTTCTCCAACCAAAACAGCACCATTTTCCTATTTTGGTGTAATCTTCGCACCGATTGTGCAATTCATTCTATTTGGAACAATCATTTCAGGTAATGTTGCACTTGGTGGAACTCTAATTGTCATTATGAACTTAATTCACTTTTATATTACGACAAGAAACAAATCAATAAATCAAAATCAGAATACTATTGAGGAAACTGATTTGAAGTAAGGAGTGTTCCCATGGATCAAAATCCAATTAAGATTACAAGAATTAATCGTCAATCTTGGTTTCAGATTACGTTCAACAATATAATTATACATATTGATCCTGGATATGCGGGTCTTTTTGAAAACCAAGGCATTAACAAGTCCGTATTTGAAAAGAAAGCAGACTATATTGTAATAAGTCACAATCACAAAGATCATTTAAGGATGGATATGATTGAACAACTTCAATCATATCGTACGATTGTAATTGCTCCACCTGTATGTAGAGATGGGTTAACTATTCCTTTCATTGAGCTCTTATCAGGTTCGAAATATTCTAACAACGATATTAAGGTTGAAGCTGTACCTGCATATAATACGGAAAAAGGAAGATCTATACGCAAGTTTCATCATAAGGGCGATTTCAATGGATACATTATTGAAATGGATGGGAAGCGGATTTATTTTGCTGGAGATACGGATGTGATTGATGAAATGAGTACATTTTGCAATCTTGATGTAGCAATCCTTCCGATTGGAGGAACGTATGTCATGGATTTAGAAGAAGCGGTTGATGCATCGTTGATTTTGAAGCCAAAGGTTGTGATTCCAATGCATCAAGCAGAAGCGAGTTTAGAAGAGTTTAAAGCAAGAATAGAATCGTTTGGAATATCTTGTACTGTTTTGCAAATTGGTGAGTCATTGAATCTATAAGCGAGGATAAACATGTGTGGTAGATTTACAGTTAGTGTATCAAAAGAAGAACTTGTAGATTATTTAAAAGAAGAGTACCAGATTGAAGAGTTTGTTGGCGACATAGAATTGCCACGTTATAATATTGCCCCAGGACAAAAAGTGATCTCAGTGATCAGCGATGGCACCCAACATCGTGCTGGATTGCTTCAATGGGGGTTTGTACCTTTTTTCGCAAAAGATGAATCGATTGGAAATAAAATGATCAATGCAAAAGCAGAAACACTGAATGAGAAACCATCCTTTAAACCATCACTTACACATAAACGATGTGTAGTTCTAGCAGATAGTTTTTACGAGTGGAAAGAAGAAATCGGTGGAAAACAGCCAATGCGAATATTACTAAAAGATCAGAAATTGTTTCCAATGGCGGGTTTATGGAGCACATATACAAGAGAAGATGGGACAAAATTATACACCTGTTCTATTATTACAACCAGTGCAAATTCATTTATGACTCCTATACACAACCGAATGCCAGTGATTCTAAACCACGAAACAAGAGCAATTTGGTTAGACACAAACAATAAAAATATCAATCACCTAATGTCAATTTTAACACCATATGATGCAAATCAAATGTTTGCATATCCTGTATCAAATATGGTCAATAGTCCAAAAAATGATTCGATTTCATGCATTACAAAAGTAGTTTGAATTTCAACTTAACTTATTATACTATTTGAAAATAACCTATACTTGTGCTAAAATAGAAATGTCGGTGATATTTCTATTTTTTTATATAGAAATAGTTACCCAAAATAAATACGAAAGCGGTGAAGTTATGGCTGAACAACATACATCTAGTCATTTAGATGTGCTAACTCAAAAAAATCTTCTCATTTTCACTGGTGCTTTGGGATTTTTAGTCTTAGGAGCACTCATTATCTTTGGATGGAATGTATTACTTATTGTTGCAGTGAGTTATGTAGCAGCAATCATTGTAGAATACGCCTTTGCCAAAATTCGAAAAAGACCAATGGATCGGGCATGGTTTGTTACACCGATGGTGTTTGCGTTGCTAATGCCTCCTACAGCCCCTTGGTGGCTTGTAATGATTGGTTCCTTTTTTGGTGTCTTCTTTGGGAAGGCTGTATTTGGCGGGCTTGGGAAAAATGTATTCAATCCAGCGATTGTAGGAGCATTGTTTTTAACAATATCGTTTCCAAATGAAATGTTGACTCAATGGTTAAACCCCCAAACCGGAATTATTTCTACATCAACACCATTAATAGCATTGAACCGTGGTGTTGGATTTGATTATACATTAATGGACTTACTTATCGGCACAGTTCCAGGAACGATAGGTGAGACCTTCCGTATCGCAATTATTGCCTTGGGTATTTTACTAATCGTAATGAAAATTGTCGATTGGAGAATTCCAGTAGCATTCATAGGCTCTGTCTTCCTATTAACATTAATAGGTGGATGGATTGATCCTGTAGCCTTCAAAGATCCAGTTTACTCTATCTTCGTCGGTGGATTATTATTTGGTGCTTTCTTTGTCGCTACTGACCCAGTGACAGCTCCAATCAGACCTTGGGGTAGAGTTATCTACGGGGTAGGACTTGGACTTATCACAGTTATCATTCGTAATTTTGCAGCATTCCCAGAAGGTATTACCTTTGCAATTATAATAATGAATGCAACAAGTGGAATCATTGATAACTGGAAACAACCGAAAGAACAAGTTGAAAAAGAGGTGAAAGCATGAAGCCTTATTTCAGAATGATTTTCTTTGTTTTAATCATGGGGGCAATTACATCCATTTTCTTAGTGGGTATGGATGCTCTTACAAAAGATCGCATTTTAGCAAATCAAGAAGCTGAACTTAAGTCAACGATCTTAGATGCTTACAATATTAGTTATAATTTGACAAACATCCACACTGTCTTTGATAGTTCAGTGACGAAAGAAACACGTGATGGAATTACGTTCTACATTGATCAAGTGAGTGGTTCCGTTAGCTATGTGTTCGAAGGTGGAGGCGTTTGGGGTCCAATCATAGGAGTCATCACTCTACAAAATGATTTTGAAACGATTGTAAAAATCACGATACTACAACAAGAAGAAACACCTGGTTTAGGTGGAGTTGTGGCAGAGACTCAATATTTAGCAAACTTTATTGGTAAAAAAATGTTACCAAGCATTCAAATTATTAAAAATGCAACCGATTCTCCAAATGAAGTAAATGCCATTTCTGGTGCGACTCGTACTTCTAATGCATTTGCCAACATCTTAAATACATCTTATGCGAGTGCAAAAACAGCATGGGATGCTAGAAATGGTTAGGAGGTACTAGCTATGAAATGGATTCGTTTACGTTATAAAAGATGGTTTAATATTCTTAAAGATGGGTTATTAACAAACAATCAAATCGTTGTTGCTGTACTTGGTATTTGTTCTTCTCTAGCTGTTTCAAACCGAGTTGAAAACTCAATCGCAATGGGTCTGGGTGTAACCTTTGTTGTTATGGCAAGTTCCGCGATGGTATCTTTAATCCGTAATTTTATACCATCTAAACTTAGAATGGTTACATACATGGTTATCATATCTACGTTCGTTATTATGGTACAAATGTTCTTAGAAGCATACTTCTTCACGATTGCAAAGGCACTAGGTGCCTATGTAGGATTAATCATCACAAACTGTATCGTTATGGGTCGAGCTGAGGCATTCGCTGTTAAAAACCCAGTTCGATATACTCTAATTGATGGGTTTGCAAGTGGTATGGG
This sequence comes from Bacilli bacterium, assembly GCA_035362935.1. GTDB lineage: Bacteria > Bacillota_I > Bacilli_A > ML615J-28 > CAG-313 > DAOSEC01. The sequence goes on from DAOSEC010000010.1 coordinate 27,479, forward strand.
TTATACCTATATCCTTGTCTTAGTTGCAATCGTTCGTGAGTTGCTAGCGTTTGGAACCATATTGAATTTTCAAGTTATGCCAGAAGGATTTCCAAAATGGGTTGTTATGGCAATGGCACCTGGTGGATTCTTCGTATTAGCAATTATGATTTGGATTATTCGACAAGCTTCTAAAAACTTCGAAGTTGAAGTTCAAGCGAAATAGATTGGAAAGCGAGGATTTAGTATATGGAAAGAATTATTGAATTACTAATTGCCACTATTACCAATCATAATATTGCACTTGCCTATATATTAGGGATGTGCCCATTGATAGCAATCTCAACCAACGTTCGAAATGCGAAAGGAATGGGAATTGCTGTTATCTTTGTTGTTACTTTAACAGCAATGATTAATTATCCAATTTATATGTTACTAAAAAGTACTGGCACTACATATCTATCGTTATTGGTATTTATCATCACGATAGCTGCAACTGTTCAATTTTTGGAAATGTTTTTGGATAAATTTTTCCCAAAATTGTACAATGCATTTGGAATTTTCTTACCTCTGATAACTGTTAACTGCATCGTGCTAGCAGTATCTTTATTCTTTGTTAACCGTGAATATACTTTTGTAGAAACAACTGCATTCTCATTTGGATCAAGTGTTGGGTGGTTTTTAGCAATTGTATTAGTTGCAGGTATTCGTCAAAAAATGGCAAAGAACATGGATTTGCCAAAAGGATTAGCTGGAAGAGGAATTGTGTTTATTATTTTAGGAATACTATCATTAGCATTTATCGGGTTTACCGGATTGGCTAATATATAGGATGGTGAGGATATGAATATTTTTGTTCCAATTGTCTTAATTGGTGTGCTAGTCCTTATCACAATCCTATTGATTGTTGCAGACAAACTACTTGGCGGTAGTGGTGATAAAACCATTACCATCAATAATGATACGGTTATCCCAGTCATTGGTGATGATACTATCCTTTCGACACTATCAAACCATAAAATTTTTGTTCCGTCTGCATGTGGTGGAAAAGCCACTTGTGGAACATGTAAGGTACGTTTGCTTGAAGGTGGTGGGGAAGTAAAACCAACAGAAGATCCATACTTATCTGCAGATGATCGCAAAAACGGAGTGCGTTTAGCTTGTCAAGTTAAAGTAAAAGACAATATTAAAATGACCTTACCAGAAGGGTTGTTAAGTGCAAAGGAATATAGGTCTGTTGTCACGTACATTGAAGACCTAACATACGATATTAAGTTAGTCCGTTTTCAACTACTTCATCCAACAACAATGGAATTTAAACCAGGACAATATGTTCAAATTAAAGTTCCTGGTATCGAAGTAATACGTGCGTACTCAATTGGATCTAATCCAAAAGACACAAGTAATATTGAGCTAATCATTCGTAAAGTTCCAAAAGGACAAGCAACGACATTTGTTCATTTAGCACTTGAAGTTGGAGATAAGGTCAATATTACAGGTCCATTTGGTGATTTTTACTTAAACGAAAATTCAAATGCAGATATGATTTGTATTGCTGGTGGATCAGGGAAGGCACCAATTCGCTCGATTCTTCTTTATCTAAAAGATAGAGGTATGAATCGCAAAATTAAATACTTCTTTGGGGCAAAATCAAAACGAGATTTATATTACACGGAAGAGTTTATGAAACTTCAACAAGAGTTTCCAAACTTCGAATACATCCCAGCACTTTCAGAACCACAACCTAGTGATAACTGGAAGGGTGAGGTTGGCTTGATTACCGATGTAGTAGATCGTTTTACAGGAGACTTAAGTAGTTCAGAAGCATACTTGTGTGGTTCACCAGGTATGATTGATGCTTGTATCCGTGTTTTGAATAAACATAGTATTAAAAAAGAAAATGTATTTTACGATAAATTCTAATTATGCAACTCCTATTGGTTTTCTAATAGGAGTTTTTGTTTTTGTTGTTTGATTTTTTCTTATATGATACAATGATTGTAAGGAAAGTGATTGTTATGGAATTATTAGTTGCAAATAACCTAAAAAAATCGTACAAAATGGGAAATAAAAGTGAAATCATTATAAAAGGGATTACGCTATCAATTTCTAAGGGGGAATTTATTTCCATCGTAGGTCCATCAGGTAGTGGTAAAACTACCTTATTGTATGTACTTAGTGGACTAGAATCCTATCAAGAAGGTTCTGTGTTATTATTTGGTAAAGAGTTATCCACATATGCTGATGAGGATAAGGCTTTGTTAAGAACAAAAAGAATTGGATTTGTGTTTCAATTTTACAACTTGTTACCCAATCTAACAGTCTTTGAAAACATAATGTTAGCAGCAGTGCTTGGTAAACAATATAATCATGATCATATTATATCGATTTTAGATCAAGTTGGTATGAAAGAGTTTGCAACATATTATCCGTCTCAACTGAGTGGAGGTATGCAACAAAGGGTGGCAATTGCTAGATGTTTAGTGAATGATCCAGATATCATATTTGCCGATGAGCCAATTGGGAATTTAGATTTTAACAATGGAAAACAAATTATGGAGTTATTTGAAACGCTCAATAAAGTTCACAATAAAACCATACTTATGGTAACTCATAATGAAGATGCCACTAAGTATGGAACAAGAACCATTCATATGTTGGACGGTATGATTTTAAAAGATGAAACAAGCAATTCATAGGATCGCTTTTGCATTTCGTGTCGCGTTTCAAAATATCTCCTACAATAAAATGAAATCAACACTGCTAACAATAAGCATGACAATTATGGCTATCATTATCTTATTAGGTTTTTCTGCCCCAGTATTCATGGAATCTTATTATTATAATGATATGGTAAAGCCATATGGCGAGAATAATATTGTTATGAAGGTGAGTGAAAATACACCAACAAGATATTTTTCAGTACGTCAGTTAAAAGAGTACCCAAACCTGGATACATTCATAAAGAAATGGACTCCGCTGTTTGAAATCAATACTTTGGTAGGATATTCTGTTTATGATAAGCAATACACCAAAGTCGTAGCTTCGGAACTAGAACATTTTAGTTCAATAAATTCGCACTTAAATTATCAAAGTAGTTATTTAAGTGATAATGAAGCTATCATTACAAAAACACTTGCTTTTAAACATAATCTTACAATAGGAAGTACAATAACACTATATGTTGGTACATCAGCTAAACTATATTATGTTGTTGATATCGTAAAGGACGATGGATTATTTCAAAACAACTCTATTTTTATCAATAAGCAAGGTAGTTTATTGTTTTTTCTTAATGCATTAAATCCAAATATAGTAATTCCGAATCCACAGTTTCTTACAAATCTATATAATACTGTATATTTTGAAACCCAACCGAACATTAGTACACAAGAAGGAATTGAAGTGATTTCATCCATCAATGAGTATCGCTTATTAGAAACAATGCCAACAGTCGACTATGCTTCGGTAAAACAGCTTGTGGATCGATCGTTATCTATTTATCGCGTTATCATAAGTATGATATTCATTGCAATCATTGTTGTAATTCAATCGACATATTTAATGTATTTTGAATCAAGAAAAAAACAGTTCGCAGTAATAAATATACTAGGTGGAAGAGTTCATTACTCCTATTTAATTACAATGATTGAATTTTTCATTTTTTATATTGTGGCAATGTTGATATCAAATATAGGATCAACTCTAATTATGAACTTGGGATTTAAGTATATCGGAATTGACCAAGCGGTAACCATATCTCTTCTTCACCGATTAATCGGGGCAGTTGTTCTTGCAGTAATATTCACTATTATTTCTACTTTTTATTTTCATCAATTCCAAAAATCAAGTAGTATTGTAACTTCTATTGAGCAAGGTAAGGAAAGTTTTCTATCAAGAAGGATTGTTTTAGTTGTACTTTTTGTTTGCGTATTTAGTTACCTAATTATATCAATTATTCAACTACTGAATCCTGAGATGTATGTCTTATCAATAGTATCTGTTATTTTAAGTGTTGTACTATTGTTTTTTGGCTCTGTAGCTATCGTTCATCTTGCAATTGTTTGCCTAAAAAATAATAAAAAGTTCGCATTTTTTAAACTGCAATTGCAAATGTTAGTTCAAAAAAAGACATTTTATCAGTTTACAGTCATCACACTGATTAGCATATTAAGCATCTTTCTCCTAGTTTTAGTAAATACACATATGGAAGAAAGAATCGTACAAACCAATGAAGATTATAAGACAGACTATATAATGACAAATATTGTAGCAAATTTTGATCAGGTGCATCAAGAAGTGATGGAAATGGATTCGGTATCCGAAGCAGATCCGGTGTACTTAGCTCGAAACGTTGTAATAAATGAGAATCAGCAAATGATACCACAATTGGTAGCAATTGATCCAACTAAGATTAATAGTCATTATGGATATGAAATGAATAATCTTATCATTGAATCACTCATTCAAAATGAGAACGCAGTAGTGTTACCAAAACGGTATGAAATGCTTTATCATTTTTCTGCTGGCGACATCATTTCTCTATACATAAGTCGAGAAAATAAGAGTGTGGATTTTGTAATTGTTGGATTTTATGAAAACAATATAGGAAATATTGGGTTTATTAATCTAACCAATTTAAAAGACAATCACCAAATCCAATCCAATACAATTTTTGTGAAAGAAAAAGAGCAATACTTTGGGTTAAGAGAAGTATTGATTGAACAATTTAGTAAAAATCTCATTATAATTATCGATAACAACGAGCTTATTCAAAACTATGTGAAACAAGTTAGAATAAATACCAACTATATGATATATATTATTTCAATCATGATTGTGTGTTTTGTTATTTCCATTGTTAGTTATACTTCAATGTTATTTGAAGACATGAAAACAATTTATAGCAAATCTATGGTGATTGGTGCATCAAAGTGGTTATTAATGAAACAAACGTTGTATGAAACGATACTTTTTGTAAGTATCTATATAGGCGTATCAATCTGCATATTTTTATTGATAGGCAAAGAATTATCCTTAATAGTATTATTATTTGGTGAATATGAACCCATTAATGTAAGTAAAAACACGATATTAAATGGAGTTTTGATTGGACTTTTTGTTATCATAGTTTCTAGAATTATTTACAGTTTTAAAATAAGAAGTTTAGACTTGTCTCAAAAAATGCACATGCAAACGTTTTAAAACAATTATTAAATGATTTGTCACCTATAGTAATTAGGAGTATAATAAAGGTGTCCAAATGAAGGGGGTTTCTATATGAAAACATTCGGAAAAATATTTAGTATTCTTTTCCTTGTTCTATTCGTTGGCATTTTGGCTGGGTGTAACACTCCAGGAGAAATCACGTTAGATAGCCCAACAAATGTTACCATCACAAATGGTGTTGTATCATGGAATGCGGTCGCTGATGCAACTGAATATAGAGTTGTAGTAGGGACGAACACATATACTGTCACCACAACAACTTATGATTTGAAGACATTGTCATTAGCAGTTGGTACACATCAAGTTACAGTGATTGCGGTTAAAGGCACAACTGTTTCAATGCCAAGTCAATTGGTTAATTATGTGGTCGCTTCAGAGGAACCAACGTCGCTCGCTGCACCAACAAATGTTACAATTAATAATGGTATTTTAAGTTGGAATGCTGTACCTAATGCTACAGCTTACAGAATTACCATTAATAGTGTTAATTACACTACTACTCAAACAACTTATGATTTAAAAACAATAACATTACCAACTGGTACTTATTCTGTAACAGTTGTGGCAACAAGAAACACATTATTATCACCAGCATCAGCTGCTGCATCATATCTTGTTTTACCTGTAGCTAATGCTGATGATATTTACGCTGCTGTGTTGCTCATGATTGATGATACGTACGTTCCCGACATGCAAGAATCAGATTTTGATGATGAATGGGAATTTGAAAATTACCAAAATACTGCGCGATTATTACGCGTATATAGTGATACAGCAATATCATTATCAATGAGTTTTGATAATGCTGTGGATATGTTTGAACATATTTATACTATGATAAGTAGTATGGATGGAATCACCAGTGCAACCGAACTCAAAACACAATTAGATCAATTCGGTGATTTCGGTTTGACTTCACAATCTGTCTCAATTATGATTATGGAATTAGGTTCTATTGCATTTGATATGGGATTAGAAAGTGCATTGTCTGATTTAGCATATTTTGAAGATGAGTTAGAAAGCATTGCTTTAGAAATTGCAACAATCAAAGCATCTAGTGATTATACAAGTCTCTATAACAAGTTGTCATTATATGCTGGAACTGACGTTACAACACTAGATTTATTGATTCATGATTTTGAAAATGGAAACTATAATGATATATGGTGGTTATTTGACATTATTTCTCAAATGGCATTTAATGCATTAAATAATCCGGAAGCAGATCCATGGTATCTAGATTATGAAGACCCATACATTGATTTGTTCTACTTGATTGTATCAGAAGCAGTGATAGAAGAAGATATTGAATTCTTATCGGGTCTTGCTTATAACTATTATAGTACACTTTTACCTTTGATGAGTATTCATAATCAATCATATAATTTACATTATGCTCATCAACGTATTGCAGACATTGAACAACAAATGGTTTTCTTAAACGGAATCATTGCAATGATGGAAGAAGAATACGATATGCTTCAAGAAACAATGGAGGGGGTACTCACATTTGTTGTTGATTTATACGATAGTATTCCATTAACTATGATAACTAAGTTAGACACTTTGATGGAAAATGGAGAATTAACCATGGCAGAATACATTCTCTTAAAGAATGAGATTGTTGCTATGTTACAAGATAATTTACCTACAGCTGCAGACTTTGGAACGATGTATGCAACCTTATTCCAAATAGCTGCATCAATCACAGACATTAATATGACTGACGTGGCTCAACACGCAACATTACTTGGGCAAGTTGACTACATTCTGATAGGACTTATGCTTGAAATGGTTGCAGATGTTGATCAAACTATGATAGAAGAAATCAGTGCAATTGTGAACGATTTAATGATTCCTGGTGAATTTATTGATGATGAATGGGGGGGATATTGGACAGACGACCAAGTGAACTTCCCTAAAGCAATTGAATTAGCAATTTACATTGGGAATTACCTAGAAGATTTTAAAACGACACACGCTATTGAGTTTGCAGCATTAGCAGCACTTCCTATTGATGATGCAATGGAAGACTTTGTTATATTTGCGACCGGCATCATAAAGAGCCAAATGATGCTTGAAATGGATGAAGAAGAGTTTGCATTAGTGTCTCTTGTCATTGATGAATTGATTGCTGATTATGACAACATTTTGGCCGGTATCCAAGTACTGATGAACTTAGGTGTTAATGTATTTGATGAATTCTTAACATCCGAAGGTCAATTCATGTTAGATGTATATGAGTTGATTTTATACATGGATGAATCAGATGATTTGGAATTTTTAGTTTCAGAAATCGAACGAATCTTTGGTGGATTTGCAGCTTATAACGTAGCTCTCATGGGTGATTTAGATCAAGTCGCTTTTGAAAAGATTTTAAGAATTGTTCGTGTTCCATTGATGATTCAAATACTTCAAGAAGGTATAATTGATTTCGAAACATTCAATACTTTATTTGATGAGTTGTTAACTCCGATTTCAACCGTATTAGCTAATATTGTTACAATCGAACAACAAATCATTACAACAATTGACTCTGCAGAATTAGTTCTATTCTTCGCTCCGTTGTTTGCAGAAGAAACTCTTGATCAACAAGTATTCATGATGAGAGTATTAGCTATGGTTACGATTGTAGCAGATGAAGCAATTAACACACAAATAGAAGATTTAATCTTTGCTTCATTGACAACTGTGTTTGATGATATTTTAGGTCATGAAGACGTTATGGGATTAACAGGAATGACTCAAACAGACATTGATGATTTATACAATATGATTAATCAAATGGTTCAGGACAAACTCGATGCGTTACGAATCGTAGCTCAATATGATTTTGATAACTTATCACAAAGTGAACAAGAAGCATTCTTTGAATTATTCGATTTTCTATTTGGTATGGAAGAAGAACAACCAACGCTCTAATTTAGAGTAGTCATTAAGAGTATGTGTCCTAAGGCACATACTCTTTTTTTAGAATCTTAACTTGTAAAATATACCAATTTTTGATAAAATTATTCTATACATCAGTCGTGAGAGGAGGTATCAATGTGGTTCAACTTGTAACAAGCAAAAAAGAAATAAAACAGTTCGTGTATTTTGTGAAAGAACTATATCAAGAAAATGAGCATTATGTATTACCTTTTTTCCAAATCCAAACAAAAGAATTAATAAATCTCATTCTAGTAGAACAAACTTATAAGGCACTTATGATTAAATATGATAATCATATTATTGGTAGAGTTCTTTATACATTTACACATGATTTGAATGGTGATAAAATTTGTTATTTTTCTTTCTTTGATGCCTACGATGATCCTGCTGCTGTAAAAGAAATGTTTGAGTACATCGAAAATGATTGTAGAACCAATGATGTTTTATATATAGAAGGTACATACTCTCCATATGATCCCGACACTAGAAGAGGAATATTAATAGATGGGTTCGATATAAGTCCGACATTGTTTACAAGTTATAATTATCCGTATTATCAATCGTTAATTGAGATGATAGGTTTTGAAAAAAAAGTAGATACGTTCAGTCTTAAAGCGAATGTAGATGAAGTAACGAAGAAAAAACTTACAACCATCTCAAATTATGTTGATAAAAAGCTCGATATTAAAATCGATTGTTTACGACTTAGTCACTTAAAACAAGATATATCGGACGTTCATGAGATTTTGCTTCACGCAACGACAGAACAAAATTACCAAGAAGCTCCATCTATAGATATGATTGAGCGAGTTGCGAACAATCTAAAACCTTTGATTGATCCAAAACTGATTCTAATTGCGAGAGAAAAATCAACCAACAACCCAATTGGGTTTTGTTTAGTATTGCCTGATTACAATCAACTATTTAAAAAGATGAACGGAAAACTTCAAATTCTAAGAATTTTACTTCAAAAGCATAAAATTACAAAAGGTAGAGGTATGCTTCAATATGTTGTTCCAGAATTTCAGTCAACAGGAGTAATAGGAGCACTGTTTCATAGAATTTTCTTGCGTTTTGAAGAGCGTGGAATAACTCAATTTGAAGCAGGGACTATGTTAGAGGAGAATTTAAAGCCACTTACTGTATTTGATAAGTTTGGTGGTAAGATTGTAAAAACATATCGTATATACAGGAAGGAATTATAAACTATGATAATACCAATTATTCAGTTAGTCGTTATATTCATTGTACCCATTCTAATATTAAAGTATCATGACGTTAAGCTCACAAAGTTCTTAGGTACTATAGGAACTGCCTATTTGCTAGGATTAATTGTAGCTTTAGTTGTGTTTTTGATGAATCAAATAGGTGTTACTTTCTCACTTGATTCTGATATTGGTGAGATAGGAAGTTTCGCAGCAATAGGGATTGCAATTCCGCTACTTCTATTTAGTTCAAACTTGAAAGAAGCAAAAAAGTTGTCTAAAACGGTATTAATTTCTTTTGCTTCGCTCATTGTTTCTGTAATGTTAGTTGTATCCTTTGTATTTGTGATTTATGGAAGAACACTTGAAAATGGAGCAGAACTATCGGCGATGGCTGTTGGTTTATATACTGGTGGTACTCCTAATTTAAATGCATTAGGAAATATATTTGGGCTTAATAAAACATTAATTGGTGTTGCTAACTTATCAGATATGATGATAGGTGGTGTGTTTTATATGTTCTTGTTATTGCTATGTAAACCATTACTAAAAAAATTCTTAAAAACACCGGGACAAGTTCATTATCTAAAATCAGAGTCAACCATTATTAATGTTGATTTTATTAATATCAGAGAGTTTCGTACAACCAAACATTTGATTAGATCTGTTTTATTGGCATTTGGTATGGCAGTAGTGAGTGCACTTGGTGGTATCGTTGTGTGGATGCTACTTGGGGGAGAAGAAGGAAGAATGACTGATTTTATGATACCTTCATTGTTAATTGGTGTTACAGTGTTTGGAATTATTGCATCGTTTAATAAAAAAATAAGAGAAGTTCGTGGAACAAATACAGTCGGACAATACTTAATATTAGTTTTCTCATTTGCACTCGCTTCCTCTATGGATTTAAGTAAAATGCAAAACGATTTTGGACGAGTCTTGATATTGTTCACAGTTATCACGATTACTATTTTTATTGTACATGTCATTTTTGCAAAGCTATTAAAAATTGATGTTGATTGTACTATGGTAACAGCCACTGCTGGAATCTATGGTCCAGCATTTATTCCAGCTATCACAAAACAAATAAAAAACGATGCTTTAACAGTGCCTGGTTTAATCTGTGGGTCTATCGGTTATGCAATTGGTACACTTCTCGGATTTTTACTTGGATTATTGTTTATGTTATAGGAGGAAGAGAAATGAAACTATTTGAACCAATTCAAATAAAAGAGTTGCATATCAAAAATAGAGTTGTAATGGCTCCAATGTGTATGTATTCATCTGATACTCTTGGCTTTGTAAAACCCTTTCACATCACACATTACGTTACTAGAGCAATTGGCGGTATCGGATTAATTATAATCGAAGCCACAGCGGTTGAACCAAGAGGCCGTATCTCAAGTAATGACCTAGGAATATGGTCTGATGAACATATTTTGGGGCTACGCGAACTAGTCAAACAAGTTCATAGTGCTGGCGCAAAGATAGGAATTCAACTTGCACATGCTGGTCGAAAATGCATGGCAGATGTGGAAGAAATCATTGCTCCTAGTGCAATTGCATATAGTGATAGTTATCGGACTCCAATCGAAATGTCATTAGACGACATCACATTCGTGGTAGAATCGTTTAGACATGCTGCAAGAAGAGCAAACGATGCAGGATTTGATTTTATAGAAATCCATGGTGCACATGGTTATTTAATTAATCAGTTTCTATCGCCATTAACCAATCATCGAAGTGATTCTTATGGGGGTTCTAAAGAGAATCGCTTACACTTTTTACTTGACATTGTCAATGCGATAAAATCAGTTTGGAACAAACCAATAGGTATTCGTTTATCTACCGAAGAATACGCAGAAGGCGGAAATCATATTAGTGATACAGTTGAAACACTACAAAACATCGGACATTTGTTTGATGTAATTAATGTGAGTTCTGGAGGAGTGGTTACCGTTAAGATTAACTCATTCCCTGGTTATCAAATCCCACTTGCTAAAAAAATAAAGGATATTGGATTAGTAACAATTGGTGGAGGAATCATCACAACAAAAGAACAAATCGAAGAAATACTTGCGAATGAAGAAGCAGATTTGGTGTTTTTAGCAAGAGAACTATTGCGTAATCCTTATTTTATGTTACATACTGCAAAATCGATAGGGCGTTTAGATTTGATCCCAAAAGCATATGAAAGAGGATTTTAACCAGGTGAGGGCATGAAATTTGTAACATGGAACGTTAACGGGCTACGCGCTTGTATGAATAAGGGTTTTATGGATTTCTTTGGTAGCGTTGATGCCGATATTTTTGCAATACAAGAAACAAAAATGAAAGAATCACAAAAGGAGTTTTCATTCGACGGTTACTATGAATATTGGAATAGTGCAGATAAACCAGGATATTCCGGAACATTAGTTCTCACAAAACATAAACCAATCCGAGTTGTTTATGGGATTGATGGATTAGGATATAACGACGAAGGAAGAATCATCACATTAGAATATGAGTCGTTTTATTTTATAACAGTATATGTTCCGAATGCTCAAAGAGAATTGACTCGGCTTGACTACCGAATGGAGTTTGAAGATTGTTTCCGTAGATATTTAAATTCTTTTGATAAGCCAGTCATTGTTTGTGGCGATTTAAACGTTGCTCATCAAGCAATTGATCTCAAAAATCCAAAACAAAACGAAAAAAACGCTGGTTTCACGATTGAAGAAAGATCAAAGTTGCAACTTCTTTTGAATAGCGGATTTGTTGATGCATTTCGATATTTACATCCTGATAAAATTGAATATACTTGGTGGAGTTATATGATGAGTGCTCGTGAACGAAACATTGGATGGAGAATTGATTATTTTCTTGTATCAAGCGGTTATCATAAAAATATATTAAATTGTAAAATACATAAAGATATCATGGGTAGTGATCATTGCCCAGTTGAACTAAACATGGTTTAGATACGATGTATTCATTGATACTTTTTTCTTTACAAGTGGATTGTAAATGAAGTATAATGTGAATACCGTTTCGGAGTTATAGCTCAGCGGGAGAGCATCTGCTTGACGTGCAGAGGGTCGTGGGTTCAATCCCCTCTAACTCCACCATTATAGCGTTTACAATCCATGGGCATTAATGTTTTAATAAATGACGTTAATGATCATGGATTTCTTATTATAAAATTAAATGAAAATAGATATATGAAGCGAGGACATATCATGCGCAAATTAATAGGATTTTTTATTACAACATTACTTATACTATCTTTGTTTGGATGTAGTCTTTTTGATGGAGAAGATACATTTTATTATGATACATGGAATGTTATTATCATTATAGGGGATGGTATGGGTGATGTTCATGAGCAAGTAGCACGAGAGGTTCTTGATGGACCACTTGAATGGGATTCGTTTCCAATCAAAGGAAAAGTGATCACAAATTCAACTAATATCTATTCTGCAACAGATAGTGCAGCAGCAGCAACAGCGATGTCTACAGGACACAAAACGAGAAATAACTATGTTGGTATGAGTATAGAAGGAGAGCGGTATGAACATATAATGATGTTTGCGAAAACGTTACAAATGAGAACGGGTATTGTTACAACCGACGAAATCTATGAAGCCACTCCTGCTGGTTTTAGTGCCTATAGTGAAAGTAGAAGTACATCTGATGAAATTGTTTTATCTCAAATCACAAGCGGGATTAATCTATTTGTTGGTGGAGATTCTTCTAATATAATAGGAAGTAATAGAAAAGCAATTGAGAGAGCTGGATACAAAATTGTGTCCGATTTGAATCAAATTCGTAATCGAGATCAATTTGTTTACTCTGTATATCAATCAATTGATGCGCCAGAAAATCAAAAAGCGGGGAGTACTACATTTTTACCAAAAGTACAATCCGCACTTCATTTCTTATCAAGAAACAATTCGAAAGGATTTATGTTACTAATTGAAGGTGAGAAAAGTGATTCTTTGAGTCATGCAGGAAGTTCTAATTTTGTCTATGAAGTGCTTGATTTAAATAATGTAGTAAAAGAAGTCATAAAGTGGGCAAAAGATTTTCCAAACACGTTAATAATCGTGACTGCGGATCACGAAACAGGTGGACTTGTAATTAACAATGACAACAATGAGGCAAATATTTTAGACAGACTAACATGGTCAACTACCGGTCATACATCCGATTTTGTGAATTACTATATGATTGATCCAATCAATCGCACTCACCCATCTGAAATCGACAATACAGATATATATCACATAATGAAGAACTATTTGACAAATCAGCGGCCATAAGATTAATTACAGAGTTAAAATTTCTCGTTTTTTGCTGATTTTGAGTGTATATCATCCGTAATTCAAAATATATGATTTGAAATAAAAAGTGTTATGTGCTATAATCAACTTAGTGAGTGAGTTACACCGAGCCAATATTCTCTTTACTTACTACAGTTTGACATTAAAAATCACATAATTATAGATAGGAGTGAAAATATGAACATTCAAGCATTTGTTAAACCATTTTATGATTTAACGTTAGTCTATGATGATCAACCCTTAGATGATGCAATCCGTATTATGACAGTGAATCGCTTTACCTCAATTCCAATCATTACACGGGATCAAAAATATGTTGGAACATTAACCGAAGGGGATATCTTACATTTTATATTAAACAATCCAAAATGTTTAAAAGCTGAAACACTAAAAAACTTCAGAGTATCACAAGTAAAACGCCATAGAGATTATGAGACAGTAAGTATTGATGCTGCTATGCCAATAGTGTTATCAAAAGCATCAAATGAAAACTTCGTGCCAGTACTTGATCAAAATGATAAATTCGTAGGTATCATCACTCGAAAAGTGTTATTAGACTATTTCTTTGAACATAATTTTATGGTTTTATAATCATAATCAAAGCAAACAACACAAGCTACTTTTGTGTTGTTTTTTTGGAAATATTACGTTTATATTACATGTAAGCAATCTAATTGCATAATTATATAATTTTGGTAGAATAATATCGAAGTCAAATAATGAAAGGGGATTTACTTATGACGGCTTCTAACACAATAACATTCGATCAAAAAGTATCAAAATTAATTAAATTTAACAAAACTATGGGGTTAATACATCTCATTCAAGGTGTATTGATGATGGCATTTGCATTCTTTATTTTTCCAAATCTAGACGGAAGCGGTAGTCAGTCATTTACCATTCCTGTGATTGGTTACTATTTGCAATTTGTCGTCGGAGAAGGACTGGTATTAACACCAACGGAAACTCTGTTTGAACTTCCATTCTTACCACTTGCTGCTAGTTTTCTATTAATCTCAGCATTGTTCCACTTTTTCATTTCGGTTCCATTTAAAAAACAATATGCAGATGGATTAAAAGTTGGAATTAACAAGTTAAGATGGTATGAATATGCATTGAGTTCATCTCTTATGATTGTACTTATATCCACTTTATTTGGAGTTAGAGATGTTGCAACACTAGCGTTAATTGCACTATCTAATGCAGCGATGAATTTGTTTGGTTTAGATATGGAACTAATCAATTCAGGAGAATCCAAGGTTGGAAAAAAAATAAACTGGTTACCATTTATTTTTGGATCAATCATTGGACTAGCACCATGGATTGCTATTGCATTCTATATTGGAGTCAATCCAAATCTTGATGCTGTACCCGGATTTGTATGGGCTATATTATTAACATATTTCGTAGCATTTAATACGTTCCCAGTCAATATGGTATTGCAATACAAAGGAATTGGAAAGTTCAAAGACTATCTATGGGGTGAAAGAGGATATATTGTTTTATCCTTAGTCGCAAAATCATTGTTAACATGGTTAGTGGTTTTTGGAGCATTCCAACCATAAAAACTAGAAATGCTTGTTGTTGAAACAAGCATTTTTTAATCTTAGAAAGGTGTGAACTTATGACAAAATATGAGATGCCATATTATATCGTGAAACAAAAGTCCGCAAATATCGAGATTCGCGAATATGAGTCCTTTTATACATCATCGGTAGAAGAGTCAGATTTGCGTGGATATCGTGGATTTGGAGTTTTATTTTCGTATATAAGTGGAAGTAATGCAAACCAACAAAAAATATCAATGACGATACCAGTGATAAACACGTTCGATAAAGAACAAAGTATGGAGTTTGTTATACCTAAGAAATTTTCTAGTAACATTCCACAACCAATGGATCAACAATTAAAAATTAAGAAATACAATGCTCGTTTAGTAGCGAGCATTCGCTTCTCTGGATTTACTTCTAAAAAACGTATTATGTATCATCTAGATAAACTTACAACATGGATTAGACAACAAAACTATGATATTGTAGGACCCGTGCAGCTGGCAAGGTATAATCCACCTTTTAGTATTCCATGGTTACGTAGAAACGAAATTATGGTTCCAGTTGTGAAACAACCAATCAATAAAGATTAATCAGTGACAAATGAGTTAAAAAGTGAAGAACACAATTCTTCACTTTTTATATGCCTTTTATTTCAATAAATAGTATTTCGTGATATAATAATTACAATATATCATTCGAAAATGATTAAGAGGTTATGTATGGAACAAAAACAGACTCTTCGAAAAATAGCATTTGCTTCCGCCGATATCTTTGGCGGAGGTTCGTTTAACATCATCAATTTTCTATATCCCTTTTTTTTGGCTGTGACTGTAGGTGTCAAACCAGGTTGGATTGCGGCCATTATGTTAATTGCACGACTATGGGATGCGATAACAGATCCAATTATGGGAAACTTATCGGATAGAACAAAATCAAGATTTGGTAAACGACGCATTTATTTGATTTTTGCCTCCCCTTTTGTGTTGGTATCCATGTATTTTTTATTTTTCCCATATAATATTTCAGGTGATGCTGCAAAAATAATTACAGTACTATTATCCTATTTGGTTTTTACTACAGTGCAAACATCCATTATGATTCCATATTATTCCCTATCAAGTGAAATATCAAGAGATTATCAAAAACGAGCATCTTATAACTCATATCGCCTTGGGTTTAGTATTTTTTCATCTATTTTATGCGTTGCTTTACCTAAAATTATTGTTAATCTGAAAATATGGACTCCAGAAATTGGTTATCAAGTAATGAGCTTATCGTTTGGTTTGTTATTTGCAATTAGTGTTTTAATGACAGGGTTGTTCGCAAAAGAAGAAATCAAGACTGAACCAGTCTATACAAAGTTTAATATTAAGGAAATGACGAAACCATTAAAGCTTAGACCGTTTAGACAATATCTTGTTATGTTTATGGTCTTGCAAATGACGATGGCAATTATGAGTGGTCTATTCTTTTTTTATGTTGACTATCATGTTGTTGCATCAGTCACTGATAGTGGAGATACAAGTTTTGTGGGTATGTTAGCAGCTGCATTGATGTTTTCGATGCAAATCGTTGCTCTTCCTGCATACATTAAAATCATTGAGAAGAAGGGTAAAGCGTTTGCTTATCGACTTGGAAGTTTTGTTTGGATTGTATGTGGAGCGTTGTTATTTTTGATTCCACAAAACTCAAATCCAATCTATGTTTATGTGTTAGCCATCATTATTGGTCTTGGAATTAGTGGACCAGGACTTGTTCCCCATACAATGTATGGTGATGTTGTTGATGTTGGAGAAGTTAAATTTAAAACTCGTCTAGATGGCCAAATGAGCGGATTTACGAACTTTTTAAGTAAAGTTGCGCAAGCCATTGGTATATCAAGCGTGATGTTTATCCTTGAATTAGCGAAATTTCAAGAACGTGTTCCTGGAGAACCTCCTCCACCAAATCAACCGGATTCAGCAATGCTTGCGATTCGACTGATTTTAATGATTGCTCCAATCATCCTAATGGGAATTGGGATTTTTGTTTCCTATAAATATAAAATAGATTATGCAAAACAATTGGAAATTCAAAAATATTTAAAAGAAAAACACATTAGCGAAGAACAATTGATGGAGAGTTTGTAATATGAAGCATTATAAAAGACCAAATATTCTTCTGTATGGTGTGCTTGGTGGGTTGCTAAAGTTATATGCTTTCTTCAAAGGACAACGAATCCTTCAAAAAGTTAACATATCTAAACCATCGATTGTGCTTTCGAATCACACATCGTTTTATGACTTTATTTACACAACAACAGCTGTATATCCAAACCGCATTAATTATTTAGCAGCAGATAAAATGTTCTATGATCCAGGATTGGGATTTTTTCTAAAACTCGCAAGAGCAATACCGAAATGTTTGTTTCAACAAGATTTGGTTAGCATACGAGCTACAAAAAAGATTTTAGAACAAAAAGGAATTATTGGTATTTTCCCAGAAGGTCAAATTTCTTCAATAGGACGAACCAATGAACCACCATATGCAATTGCGAAACTTATCAAAAGAATGAATGTTGATGTGTATATTGTCAAACACGAAAATGCTTATTTTGTTAATCCACCATGGACGAAACGTAGTTTTCGGGGTAAACTGTTTACAACGATGCATCAATTGTTTTCAAAAGAAGAATTAGAAGAAGCTTCAGAACAGGCAATTTTTGATGCTATTGTACAAGGGCTATATTACGATGCAGGATCATTTAACAAAGAATATCGGTTTATCTATAAGCCAAATGATATTGATAATCTTGAGAGTTTGATCTATCGTTGTCCTGAATGTGGTGATGAAAATATGACTGTGAATAAACGCACTCTTGTTTGTAAGCAATGCAGCCATTCATTAGAATACAATAAGTACGGACTATTAAATGAAACATCCATTGGAGAACTTTATGATGCGCAGGCTCAAATCATTAAAGATCTTGTTGTGATCAACCTAATTTTAGATTCGAATCTGAGGTATTATTAGAATCTTATCGAGATAATCGAGTGAAACAAGTAGGTAAAGGTATCTTAACATTGACTCAAGATAAATACACATATCTTGGTACGATTGATAATGAACAAGTATATAAGGAGTTTCAAGTGAAAAACATTCCTTATCTTCCAAGTGATATTGGTAAAAACATTCAGATTTACTATGATTATCAGTTATATCAGTTTGTCTTTTCGAAAAAATCACTCCCAATAAAGTTTGTTATTGCTGGTGAATACTTATATCGTAAGTCTTCTATGCCCAAACTATAGTCCGATTTTAAGTGTAGCCAGTCATCTGAGAAACCAATTATTTGGTTCAAACAAAAATCACGAACAGGAGGATCTCATATGAATATTTTAGGACTAGTCTTATCCTTTGTATTAATTTTTATCATAATTGGTATCGCAACGATATTGCAAAAAATCGGAGCACTAGGGGATGAGGGAGCTAGAAAATTCATTCACATAGGAGTATCTAATTGGTGGATTTTGGCGATGTTTTTCTTTGATAATGTCATTTGGGCAAGTATTGCTCCTTTTGTATTTATTATTCTGAATTATGTTTCTTACAAAATCAATTTAATTAAAGCTATGGAACGTGGCGGAAAAGGAACTTTAGGGACAGTATATTTTCCAATCTCATTGTTGATATTGGTTATAGTTACATTTTTAATCGAGCAACCATTTATTGGTGCAATTGGAATTTTAATTCTTGGATATGGTGATGGATTGGCAGCAGTGATAGGAACAAAATACGGAAAACATAAACTTATGTTAGGAAAGTCAGTTGAAGGTACAATAACTATGTTTGTTGCTTCATTGATTGTTTCCATTAGTTTGCTTGCTATTTTCGCTCCTCATTTTGTGTGGTTAGCCGTCGTGATTGCATTGTTCGCAACGGTTGTTGAAGTGGTTACCCCAAAAGGATTGGATAATTTAAGTGTACCTTTACTAACTTCGGCGTTTAGTTATCTTATCTTTATCTTAGTTCAAGTTATATAGGTTTCATTATGTTAATTGATATTATTATAGGATTTGGAGTTAGTTTACTCGTTGCTGGTGTTGCCTATCATAAGAAATCACTTAATTTCAGTGGATTGATTGCAGCCATTATTTTTGGAACTTTGATCTATACATTTGGCCAATTATTAGTTTGGAGTGCTTTAATCGCATTCTTTGTTTCATCTAGCGTTTTAACAAGACAACACACAAAGAAGGACGCAGATATGATTAATATTCAAAGAATGGGAAGAAATTATAAACAAGTCATAGCCAATGCATTGGTAGCAACTGTTTTTGTTGTTCTATATTTTTATTTAAAGCATGATATACTGTTAATTGCAAGCATTGTGTCAATTGCTTCCTCTAATTCAGACACTTGGGGCTCTGAAATAGGGATTTTAAGTAAAGGAAAAACATATTCCATTCTTTCGTTTAAACCTGTACAGAAAGGTTCGTCTGGTGGCGTATCATACCAAGGATTGGTTGCATCTTTTTTAGGTAGTGCTCTCATAGCTATCATCTTTAGCATCTTTTATGGGATTCGGTTTGGCTTTATGGGAACTACTATAATGTACCATATCTTGATAATTACCTTAGGAGGGTTCTTTGGCTCTATTATTGACTCATATTTAGGGATTATAGCTCAAGCCAAATACCAGGGAGTTAATTCTGGGTTGATCTATGAATTTAAAAAAACATCATTCGAGCCAACAAAAAAAGTATCTGGTTTTGGCTTTATTGACAATGATATGGTTAACTTGATGAGCGGGTTATTAGCAGCCACGCTTATCCTTGTTCTATTTCAATAATAAAACGTAGATCCTTTCAAAGATGTAATTCTTTGAAAGGTTTTTTAATTCGGAATGAAAAAATAATGAAAATAATGAAAACGATTTACAGGTCTATGAAAACAATGAAAACGGTAGTATAATATAAATATAACGAACAAATTCAATAAAAAAGAAAAAGGTGGGAGAAAGAATGTCAGTTGAATTCAAAATGACACAAGAACAAGTTAACTTATTGAAGAAAAAAATCCAAGAACACAAATCTAAACCGGGACCTTTGATGCCAATTCTTCACGATGCTCAACATATATTTGGTTGTATTCCTTTAGAAATACAACAAATCATAGCAGATGAGTTAGGAGAAAGCATTGCAAAAATCAATGGAGTGGTTACTTTTTACGCACACTTTTCAATTGAACCAAGAGGAAAATACGTCATTGGTATTTGTTTGGGTACAGCATGTTATGTTAGGGGATCCCAAACAATTCTAGATACCATTTCGAAAGAACTTGGTATTGTATCAGGTGAAACGACTTCTGACGGATTGTTTACATTAGATGCAACTAGATGTATAGGAGCATGTGGGTTAGCACCAGTTTTTACTGTAGGTAATGAAGTATATGGTAAAGCAAATCCTCAAATGGCATTAGAAGTCGTAAAAAAAATCATTGAAACCGAAGGGAAATAGTCAATGAAGGTAAAAGAGATTGCTGAATTATTAAATGCAACCGTATTTACAACCAACTGTTACAATGACGAACACGAAATTAAGTATGCTTTTAGTGGAGATTTGATGAGCGATGCTTTGATGGTACTAAGGAATGCACCTAGTGAATTCTTTTTTAATGGAGTTTTAATCACTGGAAACGTGACAATTCAAAGTGTTCGTACTGCAGAAATATTGGATTTTCCACTCATTATTATGACTCGAGATAAAATTCCTACTAGTCAGGTTATATCCCAAGCTGAGAAATCAAATATTATGTTACTCGGAACAAGAAATGTAATGTTTTCTGTATCAGGAAAACTTTATCAAAATAATGTATTAGGATATACAGATATCGTTGAGTCCTAAGTTAAAAAAAGACTTTGTCATTAGTAGACGAGATTTTCAAAACGCTGGATATGTTTCGAGTACAATTAAGAAAGAGTTGATGAAACGCAATATTGACTCTCGCATTGTTCGAAGAGCGATTATTGCATGTTTTGAAGCTGAAATTAATGTTGTGATTCATTCTTATGGTGGAATGTGTCGATATCAACTTGATGATGAAAAATTAATAATGACTTTTGCAGATTATGGCCCTGGCATAGAAGATATTTCAATGGCAAAACAAAAAGGGTACTCAACTGCGTCAAAAGACGCAATTGAACACGGATTTGGAGCTGGAATGGGATTGCATAATATCGAAGAAGCAGCTGATATTTTGGAAATTCAATCAAGTCCAAATGGTACTATGTTACAGATAACAATATTATTGAGGATGAAATAAGATGAGAGTAAACGATTTACAGCATATTGAAGGATTTTATTTGCAAACAAAATATCATGAAAACACATCAATCACAGGAATTTTTTGTGGAGATTTGCTTAGTTTAGTAATGGCAAACATCAAAGAAGGAAATGCATTGCTAACAGTGATATCAAACTATAATGTGTTAGCGATTGCTCATTTAATGAAAATTCCTTGCATTATTTTTACCACAGGAGTACTACCTAAGCCTGAGTTGATTCAAAAAGCAGAAGAGGAAGACATTGCAATAGTAACAACAAATTATGATACAGCAACCGCAGTGAAACGATTATATGAAAAAGTATCGATATGATATTCATATTCATAGTGCGTTATCTCCATGTGCTGATCGTTTAAATAGTCCTAATAATATCCTTAATATGGCACATTTGACCAATTTGGATATTGTGGCTATTACAGATCATAACTCACTAAAGCAAACCTATGTAGCAGGAGATTTGCAGTCTAGCTATCAATTTATTTACCTTTATGGAGTCGAAGTATCAACGATAGAAGGATATCATATGCTATGTTTTCTAGACAACGTTGAAAAAGCAAAAAGCATGGATAAGATATTAGAACTTGAGTACACTACAAAAAATAATTCAAACCAATCATCAATGATATACGACGAATATGACAATGAACTATATGAATACCCGTACAATTTGCACGAATCAACTTCATTATCAGCCATAGATTTGAGAAACTATATCGATAAGGTAGAAGGTATTCTAATCTTGGCTCATATTGAACGATATTCAAGCGAAATGATTAAATGGGTTGAAGGACATCAGAACACGTTTCATGCAATTGAAGTAAATGTTAACACAAACATTGATATATTATTCGGTCAGTATCCATGGTTAACAAAAATGAGAATTGTTCGAAATTCTGATGCTCATACTATTATGGAAATTGGACAAAAAGCTGAATTGATTGAACTTGAGGAGTTGTCAGTAAAATCATTCTTTCAATCGTTTCGAGGTAGAAACGATGATTGATTATTCATTACACATTTTAGATTTGGTACACAATTCATTTAAGGCTAATGCAACAAAGATCACTATCGCAATTGAGATAGATATGATTCATCACAAGTGCAAAATATCAATTTCAGACAATGGGATTGGAATGACATCAGAAGAAGTAACATCATGTATTAGTCCATTTTATACAAAACGAACCAATCGAAAGGTTGGACTTGGAATTCCACTCTTCATTCAATCGTGTGAACAAGCAGATGGATATGTTCAGGTTACTTCATCCCCAAACAAAGGAACATCAATCATTGGATGTTATGATTATCATCATATTGATGCGCTACCACTAGGAGATCTAGAAGAAACTATCTATTTACTAATGATTTATTCTAGTGAAATAGATGTTATATTTGAATTTTCAAACAATGAAACCGCATTTCAACTATCAACTATGCAAATGCAACAGACTTTTCAAGGTGTTTCATTGACAGAATATGAGATTATGGTCGCAATAAAAGAATATATAAAAAACAATATAAATAATATAAGGGAGACTTTTTTATGAAAACGTTAGAAGATTTAAAGAAAATGCGTGATGAAATGTCAAAAAAAATTTCACTGCGTGAAAACAAAAATGGTTTAAGAGTTGTGGTTGGAATGGCAACTTGTGGGATTACTGCAGGAGCAAGACCAATATTAACAACCATCTTGGAAGAAGTTTCAAAAAACAATCTAACCGATGTGACAGTAAGTCAAGTTGGTTGCATAGGAGAATGTGCACTTGAGCCAATTGTTGAGGTGTATGACGCAGAAGGAAAAAGAACAACCTATGCGAAAGTTACAAAAGATGTCGCAAGAAAAATTGTTCAATCTCATATCATGAACCATGAAGTTGTAATGAGCAATCTCATTCAATCTTTCAAGTAAGGGGGAACCATGTTAGTACGCGCACATGTTTTAGTTTGTGGTGGAACTGGATGCTTATCATCCAAATCAGAACAAATTGTCACTCGTTTTAATGAAGTGTTAAATGAACTTGGTTTAAACAAGGAGATTCAAGTAATCATGACAGGATGCTTTGGTTTTTGTGAAAAGGGTCCTATTGTAATAGTATATCCGGATGAAGTGTTTTACTCGAAAGTAGAACTATCTGATGTAGATGCTATTTGTACAGAACACTTACTAAAAGGTCGAGTTTATCAACCAAAAGTATATCATGATATAACCGAGGAAGATCGTTCCAAAGTGACAGGATTTAGTCAAATTGGATTTTATAATCGCCAACTTCGAATCGCGCTTAGAAACTGTGGAGTCATTGATCCTTTTTCAATTGATGAATACATTGGAAGAAATGGATACGAAGCGTTAGGAAAAGCAGTCACTGAGATGAGTCCAATTGAAGTAATCAATGAACTAACAAAATCAGGACTCAGAGGTCGTGGCGGCGGAGGGTTCCCAACTGGAACAAAATGGAAGTTTGCCTATAATAATCAAGCTTCGCAAAAGTATATCATTTGTAACGCTGACGAAGGTGATCCGGGAGCATTTATGGATCGTGCAATTCTTGAAGGTGATCCACACAGTATCATCGAAGCTATGGCGATTGGTGGATTTGCGATCGGAGCATCGCAAGGATATATTTATGTAAGAGCAGAATATCCAATCGCAGTTGAACGTATGCAACATGCGATTAATCAAGCATATGAGTATGGATTATTAGGAAAACGCATATTCAATACAGATTTTCGATTTGATTTAGAAATTCGCTTAGGAGCAGGGGCATTTGTGTGTGGAGAAGAAACGGCACTCATTGCTTCGATTGAAGGGGAAAGAGGTATGCCAAGAAACAAACCTCCATTTCCTGCAGAAAAAGGTCTTTGGGGAAAACCAACTGTCATTAACAATGTTGAAACGTTTGCTAATATTCCTATTATATTGTTAAATGGTGCTACTTGGTTTCAACAAATCGGAACAGAGAAATCAAAAGGAACAAAAGTTTTTGCCTTAGGTGGAAAAATTAATAATACTGGATTGGTTGAAATCCCAATGGGAACCACCCTTCGTGAGGTAATATTTGATATTGGTGGTGGAATTCCAAACCAAAAGAAGTTTAAAGCAGTACAAACAGGAGGTCCATCTGGTGGATGTCTAACAAGTGAACATCTTGATACTCAAATTGATTATGATAACCTAATTTCACTTGGTTCTATGATGGGATCTGGTGGTATGATTATCATGGATGAAAACAATTGTATGGTGGATGTAGCAAGATTTTTCTTAGAATTTACCGTAGATGAATCATGTGGGAAATGTACTCCTTGTCGAGAAGGAACCAAACGGATGTTAGAACTACTTGAAAAGATTACATCAGGTATGGGTACGTTAGAAGATATCGAAAAATTGGAAAAACTCGCTCATATGATTAAGGATGCATCGTTATGTGGATTAGGCCAAACAGCACCAAATCCAGTTTTATCTACATTGGAAAATTTTAAACAAGAATACATCGCACATGTTGTTGATAAAAAATGTCCAGCAGGTGTGTGTAAAGAATTACTACATTATCGAATTACTGATCAATGTATTGGTTGTGGAAAGTGTAAACGAAATTGTCCAGTAGACTGTATTAGTGGGGACAAACGAGAAATACATATTATAAATCAACTTGCTTGTATCAAATGTGGAACATGTCAAACTGCATGTCCTGTACATGCAATTGTAGTAGACTAGGAGGTGCACGATGAGTCAAATGGTAAACATTACAATCAATAACAAGTCTATCAGTGTTCCTAGTGAATACACAATATTACAGGCCGCAAATGCTAACCAAATTTTCATCCCACGCTTGTGTTTTTTAAAAGACTTAAATGAAACAGCATCATGTCGCTTGTGTGTGGTTGAAATTCAAGGAATCAAAACATTAAAAAATTCATGTACCGTAAAAGTTTCGGAAGGAATGGTTATTAAAACCAATACTCCTCGAATTCGTAATACCGTGAAACAAACATTGGAGTTATTAGCAGCGAACCATCGTTTTGAATGCTGGATTTGTCCAAGAGAGCACAATTGTGAGTTCTTAGCTTTATTAAGAAAATATGGAATTCCAAATCAAATGGCAGAAGCGAAAGAATTTGCTAAAAAATTACCAATCACGAACGATAGAAGTGATGCCATCATTTTTGATGGTTCTAAATGTATCCTTTGTGGAAGATGTGTGGCTGCTTGTGAAAAGTTAGCTGGAACTGGAGTGTTAGACTTTAACGAACGTGGATTTGTTACTTTCGTTGGGACTGCACAAAATTATAGTATTGAAGACTCTGGGTGCATTTACTGTGGTAAGTGTATTCAAGCATGTCCTACTGGGGCAATACGTGAAAAAGAAGAACTAGATTATGTGGAAGAATTATTGCACAATGATGAGTTTTACACTGTTGTACAAACTGCACCATCAGTGCGATGTGCACTAGGCGAAGAGTTTGGATTACCAATCGGAACCAACGTAGAGGGAAAAATGTATCAAGCACTTCATTTGTTAGGATTTGATGATATCACCGATACAAACTTCGCAGCAGACTTAACCATTATGGAAGAAGGTAGTGAGTTTTTATCTCGGTTTGAAAAATGGATGAATCACCAAACTTCACATTTACCAATGTTTTCTTCTTGTTCACCAGGGTGGATACGCTATATTGAACGTTACTATCCAGAATATATCGCAAACCTATCATCGTGTAAGTCTCCACAACAAATGCAAGGAGCGATAATCAAGCATTATTATGCAAAAAAAATTGGAGTGCCGAAAGAAAAGATTAAAGTAGTATCAATCATGCCATGTATAGCCAAAAAATATGAAGCAAAACGTCCTGAGATGGAGTATGATGGTGTTAGGGATGTAGATTACGTTCTTACAACACGTGAATTAGCAAGACTAATAAAACGTGCTGATCTACCATTTACAGAATTAGAGGATTATCGTCCATCCAGTCCGCTCGCAAGTTATACTGGAGCAGCAGTTATTTTTGGAGCAACTGGTGGGGTGATGGAAGCAGCACTTCGAACGGTTGCTGAAAAACTAGAAGGAAAACCTCTTCCAAAGATTGATTTTACAGATATTCGAGGGGTTGAATCAGGAATTAAAGAAGCTACGGTTAGAATTGCAGGAATTGATGTCAATATCGCTATCATTCATGGAACGGTTAATGTTCCAGAAATGATGAATCGCATTCGTTCGGGAGAAAAACAATATCATTTTATCGAAGTAATGGCTTGTACAGGTGGGTGCGTCAACGGTGGTGGACAACCAATCATTCCTGCACATATTGCTGAAAGCATAGATGTTAGACTTGAGCGAGCAAAAGCTCTCTATCAAATTGACCAAGACAGTTCAATGAGACAATCACATATTAATCCAGAAGTGGCAAAATTATATGAAGAGTTTCTAGGAACACCAAACAGCAATACATCACATCACATCTTACACACACATTACCAACAAAAACCAATTTTCTTTATTAAGTAAGGATTATATCATGAAAAAAATTATTGTAGTAGTTCTAATCTTCGTACTTGGAATTGCATTAAGTGGTTGTGATAAAGCGAACCAAGAAAAACTATCGATTATTGTTCCTTCTGGTACACCATCTTTGGTAGTTGCCAATAGGATGGATCAAGCAAGAGAAGACTACCAAATTGTTCATGGATCAGATCCGCTTGTGGCAGCATTTACATCAAAGTCACATGACATTATTTTCGCACCAACAAATCTTGGTGCTGTCATGTATAAAAACAACCAAAATTATGTGCTCGCTGCGGTGGTAGTTTGGGGAAACAACTTTATTATTAGTAGAAAAGATGTTGGGATCCAAAATCTATCTGATTTAACAGGACAAATAATTCACGCATTTGGACGCAATCAAACGCCCGATATTGTACTACAAACAATATTAGATCACAATCAAATAAAGGATACTGTTCAAATCATCTATGAGAATGATGTTACAACACTAACCTCAAAATTTACATTAGGAACCATTGACGTTGCTTTGATTGCAGAACCATCTCTTTCTCAATTGAAGGAGATTATGGAGCTGAATGTGATTGATTTACAACAAGAATGGGGTAACATCTATGGAACAAACGGGTATCCACAAGTTGGTGTGTTTGTAAAAAAAGACACACTCAGTCACTCACCAGTAAAAGTCAATCAATTTCTAATTGATATAAAGGATAGCATCAGTTGGATGAAAAATAATAGGGTAGAGTTTGCTACAATCGCTACTTCCATTCATGAGTCGTTTCAGTTGATGGGTTCGAATGTGATTGAACAAGCAATTGCTTCGACTTCATATGAATTTAAATATGCGATCGATGTAATAAGTGAAGTCACAAACTACTTTTCAATCATTATAAGTTTAAACCCTAATTTGATTGGTGGTGAAATTCCAAATGAAGGATTTTTTATGCAATAATAAAAACAAGTTATGGTACTTGTTAGGATTGATATTAATCATACTTGCTTGGGTTATTTCATCAAACGAAGTGAACAACGCTATTATACTTCCAAAACCAAAGGATGTAGTGCTCTCACTGTTTCATATTGTTACTAAATTTGAAAATATAATCATCATAATCAACACACTTAGTAGATTAATAACCGCAGTAGCAATTGGATTTGCACTTGGATTAATTGTCATGATTTTATACCTCATTTATCCACCAATCTTACAACTATTCAAACCTTTGATAACAATAAGTAAATCAACACCAGTTGCATCAATCATCATTATTTGTTTGATATGGGTTGGTTCTAAATATAGTCCAATTTTGATAACAGCACTTGTTATTTTCCCAGTCATACTGGAAGCAATGATTGCTGGGGTTAAGTCAATTGATAAATCCTATTTAGAAGAACTACAATTAAATGGGGGAATGAATCCATATTCCATTCGAAAAGTACTGTTTCCATTTACTTATCCATATCTATTTTTAGGTATTATTCAATCAGTCGGACTCGGACTAAAGGTTATGGTTATGGCTGAACTCATCAGTCAAACTCAAACATCAATTGGAAATGAACTCTACATCAACAAAGTATACTTTCAAATGGCTAATTTGTTTGCTTGGACAATCATACTAATAATACTGGTAACTATGATCGAACATCTGATAGGAAAAGCAAAAAAACGACTTATTTAATCATTTTTAAAAAAGAATTGTAAACTAAATATAAATTTTGTATAATGAGAGTGAGAAGAGGTGAAACTATGAAAAACGTGATTTTGGCTTCAAGATCAAAACGGAGAAGTCAAATATTGAAAAATGCTGGTATTGAACACATGGTAAAACCAAGTGACATTGAAATTATTGAAGATGTTGATTATGCGTTACCGGTTGAAGAAGCAGTTGTACGTTTAGCAAAACGAAAAGCGATGCAAATATTTGAAGAAAGACCAGAGTCGATTGTCATCGGAGCAGATACGATTGTTGCTATTGATGGTCATATTTTGGGAAAACCACTGGATGAAGAAGACGCCAAACGAATGTTACGTTTGATTAGTGGAAGAACCCATCTTGTTTATACTGGAGTTTATATTGTATGTAGTGAAAAAACAACCTCATTTACTGCTAGAACGGAAGTTGAATTTTGGGATTTAACCGAAGAGGAAATTGAGTATTATGTAAATACAGGTGAAGTTTTTGATAAAGCAGGAGCATATGCTGTTGCAGGGTTTGCCTCAAAATATGTCAAAAGCATCAAAGGGGATTATTACTCGGTTATGGGTATGCCAGTGTGCCAGTTGTACCATATTTTAAAAACATTTAAATAATAACAAAAATGCAACCTAACGATAATCTTTATTATCAAATGGTTGCATTTTTTTGATGCATTAGACGAAATTATCCATTGATTTTAAATTGATATTATCATCGGATTGTGGTATAATACATATGAAAAAAAGCATAACAAGCTATTTTGAAAGGAGAATTCATTTTGAATTATAAAGAAGCTTCAAAGCATTTCTTAGAAAACGAGACACAGTTTCACCTTGGTGTGATTCCAACCGAACAATCTAACCCTCGCACAAGAAATTTAAGTTCTGCAATTGCGAAAGATACAAAAGCAGGAGCGAAAATCATTCTTTCTGCAGATACGGATATTCCAAAAGTAGTAGCGAAAGCTATGAAGACAAAGGAATATCAACAATTAATTGATGATATCGTAATGGTAATGAAAAACCGTAGAAAGTTTGTCCTATCAAGTGTAGGTGCTTCAGGACGTATGGCATTAACTCTAGGTTCTATGTGGAGAAACTTTTGGACATCAATGGTAGAAAAATTACCACACAGAAAAGAATTGTGTGTCGAAATGTGCCATGTTGCAGATGACTTCATGACAGGTGGAGATAGAGCATTAGTTCGTTCTGTTGAAAACTATGAAGATTATATGACATTTGGACGTGAACAAATTCGAGAAGCTGGTGTTGGTCCTGGTGATTTGGTACTAGGTTTAGCGGAATGTGGACTATCAGCAAGTATCAATGGTTCTGTTCTCGAAGCAGACGATAGAGGATGCAATACATATTACTTCTACACCAACCCAAAAGACATTCTTTGCAAAACATTAGAACGTACGAGACTTGTATTTGAACGTAAAAATATTCACCACATCAATTTATTTGTTGGAAATATGGCAGTTAGTGGTTCAACACGTATGCAATCAGCATCTGTTCAATTACTTGCAGTTGGTGCAGCCCTTGAAATGGCGATATGGAAATTCTTACAAGATGAATTTACTGAAGACGAACTAAAAGTAATTGGAAAAGGCGTTTTAAAGCCAGAAGAATATACAGCTGAATACGTAAAAATGCTTCATAATCTTTCAGTTGGAAAAGCAATCAAAGGATTGGCGGCAGCAATTGATTTAGAAACTGAAACATACAAAGCAAATGGAATTGTAACCTATGCAACACATGATTACTTGATTGATATTATGACAGATACAACAGAACGTCAACCAACGTTTACATTACCACCATTTAGAAAATTCAAAGATCAAACAAGTGCAATTAGCTGGGCATATGTAAAAGATCCATTATATCCAAGCACAGTAGCTTGGCAACATGTGTTCCGCCGACCAATCAAAGGTCTTGAGTGGTCAAAAGAAGACTACATCCGTATGGGTGCACATCAAAATATTATCGACAATCCTCCACTAGTTGGAGCAGATCAAGTATTTGAATATAACATTGGAAATGAAAATGATCCATCTAGATATTCACGTCTTCCTGCAAAATTAATAGCGATTGACATCAATGGTTCAGCATGTCCTACTATGATGAAATGGTACAATGAGAATGTTGGAAACTTCTCAGAAGGTGTTGCTCTTCGCTTTGGAAACATTCCTAAAGGTAAGTTAGTAGCCAATGAGATTCATATTCCGATTATGTTACCAGATACTTTACTTGATTTAATGACTCACATGATGATAAAAGTAGCATTCAACTTGATTAGTACTGGTACCATGGCGAAAATGAATCGTGTTTGGTCGAACTGGATGATCCAAGTATTCCCTACAAACAAAAAATTAATTGATAGAAGCACTCGTATTATTGCGCAATTATCTGGTTTACCTTATGCTCAAGCCAACGAAGAATTCTTCAAGACAATGCATGAACGACCAGTCGGACAAGAATACAAGGAATCTTATGTTGTTGAAACCTTGCGACGATTAGGGTTCGATCCTACAAAAGAAATTAAATAGTATGCGAAAGTGAAGATGGCACATCTTCACTTTTTTATTGATTTGACAAACTTTTTCATTTCACTATTTAATTGTGGTATAATAGAGGATAGAGGTGAACGATATGCAGAAGAAAATTAAACTAGGTATCATTGGAGCAGGTAAGATTGCATCTGTTATATCAAATGCATTATTAGAAGAACCAATGATAGAACTATTTGCGGTAGCATCCACATCAATCGAACGTGCTGAAGAATTTAAGGAACGATTTCATTTTCGCAAAGCATTCGGAAATTACGAATCAATGATTCAAGATGAAGAAGTCGATTTAGTGTATATTGCAACACCACATTCACATCACTATCAACATATGTTGTTGTGTTTAAATCATAACAAAGCAATTATTTGTGAAAAAGCATTTTGTTTGAAATCAGAAGATGCAAAGCACATTTTTTCATTGTCTGCACAAAAAGGAGTTTTTGTGATGGAAGCTCTTGTCCCAGCATTTTTACCATCAACTTCTCTTATTAATGAAATACTTGATACAAACATTATTGGAGATGTGAAAGAAGTATATGCTTGCTTTGGAGCTGACTTAAGGCATGTGGAGCGTGTTGTGAAAAAAGAACTTGGCGGAGGTGCAATGTATGATATCGGAATATATCCACTATTTTTCTTTTTGAATCATTTTGGGTTTGACAGTAAAGTCATAGACAAAAAAGTCGTTTACCAACAAGATGTTGATGTTGAAGTTCAAATTACCTTGAAAAGTTCAACAAACATTATCGGAAAAATTGAAACAACAATCGAAAAAAATTCAGGTTTGTTTGGTCAAATTACAGGTGCCAAAGGAATCATCTATATTGAAAATATCGCAAGACCAGAATGGATTGAAATTCGAGATTTAGATGGTATTGTTGTCAAGCGATACGGCCAATTAAGAACCACAACTGGTTATGAGTATGAGTTCCAAGGAGCAGCAAGATCAATAATGAATCATCAAATAGAGACAAAAGAGATTCCTCATAGCCACTCCATAGCACTGCTTCAAATGATTGAAGATATTATTAGAAAGTAATAAACGAAGTAAAATGAATAAGCAAATTAGAAACAAAAAAAGTCATTTTTTGATACAATATCATATAGCGATTCTATAAAGAGATGAGGGATAGTATGAATGAATCTTATATGAAACGAGCGATTGAACTTGCAGATAAAGGGAAAGGTTCTGTAAATCCCAACCCTTTGGTGGGAGCTGTTATTGTAAAAGACGGACGCATCATTGGAGAGGGGTATCATGAAGTTTTCGGTAAAGCACATGCTGAGGTAAATGCGTTTTTACATGCTACTGAAGATGTTGCAGGAGCTGACATTTATGTGACACTAGAGCCTTGTTCACACTATGGTAAGACTCCACCATGTGCATTGAAGATAATAGAAAAAGGCATTAAACGAGTCTTTGTAAGTTCGCTTGATCCAAATCCACTCGTCAATTTTAAAGGAATCGAGTTATTACGGAATGCAGGTATTGAAGTAGAGTATGGAATACTCGAACCTCTAACGCGAAAACAAAATGAAATATTTTTTCATTATGTGAAATATCGCACTCCATTTGTTGCGTTAAAATATGCAATGACACTCGATGGAAAGATTGCTACTTCACATGGAGACTCAAAATGGATTACGAACGAACAATCAAGAATGTTTGTTCATGAACTAAGAAATCAGTATTCAGCTATTTTAGTTGGGATTACAACCGTATTAAAAGACAATCCAAGATTAGATACAAGACTAGACCGACCAGCAAGAAATCCAATACGAATCATCTTAGACCCTAGTTTAAAGATTCCAGAACAATCTTATGTTGTCACGACTGCCAAAGAACAAACAACATATGTAGTAACTCTTGCTTCAAGCGATCAAGCAAAACGGAAACATCTTCAAGCGTTTGGGGTGAAGTTCCTTGTGCAAGAAGGAACAACAGAAATCGATATTCAAAGTTTAATGATTGAGCTAGGGAAATTAAATATCGACAGTGTTTTGGTTGAGGGAGGTAGTACTACCCATGCGAAAATATTAGAGTCGGGTGTTGTACAAAAAGTTTATGCATTTATAGCACCTAAGATGATTGGTGGAACAAATGCATTGTCACCTGTGGGTGGCGAAGGAATAGCACTTATGAAACACGCGATATCATTAGAAGATATAACGATAAACCAATTTGAAGAAGATGTTTTAATTTCAGGATACATCAAGAAAACAGGAGGAATATAAAAATGAAATATAATACCATAGAAGAAATTATTCAAGGGTTAAAAGCCAATGAAGTAATAATGATTGTTGATGATGACAACAGTGATGATGTTGGTGTGTTAGCAACTACAGCTACAGGCATTAACGAATCTATTATCAATCAAATGATTGAAATAGCACACGACGAAATCATGTTTGCATCCGAACCAGAATGTTTTACAAGATTAAACATTCCAGCAGCATTTGAACGCCAAATTATCACTAAAAAAGAGGAGCAAGTCATTACAATTGATATAGCAGATAAAGTAGCTCCAAAAGCAAATCATTTTGCTTCCATGATCAAACACTTAATTTCACCAGATGCACAAAGCTGTGATTTTGTACGTCCAGGTGCGTTGACTGTGATTCGTTCACGTATGGGTGGAGTATTAAAGCGAGCAGGACACCCAGAGGCAGCTGTTGACTTAGCGAAACTTGCGGGAGTATATCCAGCAGGAGTGTTTGTTCGACTTGTAGACAAAGATGGTAATGCACTTTCTAAGCAAAAATTAGATGATATTGCTTCCAAATATGACTTTAAAGTGATTGCCATATCAGCAATCATAGCTTATCGTAAACAAACTGAAAATTTAATCAAACGCGCTGCTGAAGCAAACCTTCCAACTTCTCATGGAGAGTTTCGTATGATTGGGTTTGAGAATGCAACCAATGGTGAACACCATGTTGCCTTGGTAAAGGGAAACATTTCGCCAAACGATGAAGTATTGGTGCGTGTACATTCTGAGTGTTTAACTGGGGATGCTTTTGGTTCTATGAAATGCGATTGTGGAGAACAACTTCAGGCTGCTTTAGATAAGATTGATGAAGAAGGCAAAGGAATATTACTTTACATGCGGCAAGAAGGCAGAGGGATTGGTCTTATTAATAAGATTAAAGCCTATGCATTACAAGATCAAGGAATGGACACTGTTGATGCAAACCTCGCTTTGGGATTTGATGAAGACTTAAGAGATTATGGAATTGGTGCTCAAATACTATCCGATTTAGGTGTGCGTAAAGTTAGACTAATGACCAACAATCCACTCAAGCTAAAAGGATTAACCGGTCATGGGATTGAAATTGTATCAAGAGAGCCGATTCAACTAAATCATAATGAAAGAAATGAACACTACATGAGAACCAAAAAAGAGCGTATGGGACACATGTTAAAGTTCAAACAACAATAATGAAACAATATCGCTTAATACCAAGTGATGTTCGAACAATTGTGTTTGATTGGGATGGTACGCTACATGAAAGTATGCATATTTACAAACCAGCATTTATAAAAGCATATGACTATTTGGTAAAACATAAAATTGCTCAAAAGAAGGTATGGGAGAATAGCGAAATAGAGGCATTTTTGGGAAAAAATCCAAAAGAAATGTGGGAATCGTTTACTCCAAAACTATCTTCAAATACGATTGAAAAAGTTAGCACAATCATTTCAAAACATATGCTAACACTAATAAAAAAAAGGAAAGCTAAATTATACGATGGTGCACTTGATGTGTTAAGAGAACTCAAACGCAATGGTTTCGTTTTAGTATATTTGAGCAATTCAAAAACATACTACATGGAAGCGATGAGGGAAGCATTTCACTTAGATGAGTTTTTTGATTTTATGCAATGCTCAGAGATGTATGACTACATTCCAAAACCAGAGATATTAAAAAAAATCAAATCAGTACTCCCTCAAAAAATATTAATGGTAGGAGATCGCTACTTAGATATTGATACAGGCGTAGAAAATGGAGCTCATACCATTGGATGCTTGTATGGTTATGGAACCATGGAAGAGTTAAATCGCGCGGACAATCATATAAAATCAATACTTGAATTAATTAAAGTGTAAACTGAAAGAAAGCATTAGATGCTTTCTTTTTTAATGATTTGGTTTGATTATATTTATGTATTATGGTAAACTATTTGTGCGTTGGAGGAATACCCAAGGGGCTGAAGGGGCTGGCTTGGAAAGCTAGTAGATCGATAACACGATGCAGGGGTTCAAATCCCCTTTCCTCCGCCATATAACAAGCATAGGTTTGATACAATTGTGTCAAGCCTTTTTTCTGTGCAGAAAGGGTGATTTCTCCCTATATTCAAGACTTTAAATTATTTATTATTACTGTGACTAAAGACAAGAATGTTTTTTTAAGAAATGAGCTATTAACGCTTCACACGATTACTCAATTATTTACACGTTTACTAAACTGAATTGATACCATTTTCTTGTACTTTATGTTCTTTGTAGTTATTGTATCATTTATTGATTCATGAGTCTATATTGGATAGGTGAATACCCGCCTAGCGTTAGTTTAATTCTTTCGTGATTATACCAATAGATATACTCATCAATTGTTCTAATTAAATCAGAAAAAGATTTAACTTTTTATAAATAGATTGTTTCACACTTAAGTGTCCCAAAGAAACTCTCAACTACTGCATTATCATAAGCATTCCCTTTAGCACTCATGGATTGAGTAAATGATGATTTCTTAAGGTAATTACGATATTTAGGAGATTGATATAGAATACCTTGATCAGAGTGTATGAGTAGCTTAGATAAGTCTTCATTTGGGTTGATTGCTTCCTTAAGAGTTTTTAGAATCAAGTCTTGATTTTGACTCCTAGAAATTTGGTATGCTTTGACTTCACCATTGTAAAGATCTTGGATGACGGATAGATATAACCGTTTACGATTGAATCTAAATTCTGTTACATCTGTGACCCATGCTAGATTGGGATCTTCTTTTTTGAAGTCTCTTTTTAAAAGATTTGGTGTGATTTTATTCGATATTTGTGAGATATAGCGATATCTCTTTTTTCTTACCTTGCAGACGATATGTAGCTCTTTCA
>DAOSEC010000011.1:0-63119 GCA_035362935.1 Bacilli bacterium
TGTGGATAACTAGAAACCAAAATAAAAAGACCATCGACTTTGTCGACAGTCTGAGATACACCACTTGGTGTATCTTTTCATTTTGCTTCAATTTTTTGGTGTTTTGTGGTATAATATATAATTATAAAAAAGGTGATGAGTATGCAACGATATTTTGTGAATAACAATCAAATAAAGAGTCAACGAGTCACAATTACCGGTGATGATGCTCATCACATCAGTGTTGTGATGCGTATGAAAAAGCAAGATGAAGTCATTGTTTGCAACCAAGAAAGAGAAGCATACTTATGTGTTATTGAGTCGTTTGATAAAAATAGCGTCTATCTAAGTGTGAAAGAACAAATCAATCATAATCCGGAATTGCCGATTAATGTAACGATTGCACAAGGATTGATTCGAAGAGAAAAGACCGAAGAAGTCATCCAAAAGATCACCGAGCTTGGAGCGTATCGCTACATTCCACTCATCATGGAACGCTCTATTGTGAAAGTAATCAAGGAACAAGAAGATAAAAAAATAGAGCGATATCAAAAAATCGCCAAAGAGGCATCGGAACAATCTCATCGCACAAGCTTATTACAACTATCAAAAGCGATGTCGTTGAAAGAACTAATCGCGATTAAGAACACATTTGATCTTTGTTTGTTCGCATATGAAGATATGGGACGCAAGTCTGATGACACACTTAAATCACTTCTTTCAACATTTACAAAAAACAATTTACTAGTAGTTGTTGGACCAGAAGGTGGGTTTGGTGGATCGGAAGTCGACATATTAATAAAAGAAGGATTTATTCCAGTTGGATTAGGTCCACGTATCTTAAGAACAGAGACAGCACCGCAGTATATCATGTCGGTGATTAGCTATCAATTTGAACTAGGTGAAACAAATGAAAGTAAGTAGTTATACCTTAGGGTGTAAAGTCAATATATATGAAACTGAGGCAGTGATGAATGATTTTCTTGATCATGGGTACATCATAACCGATTTTGATGATGTGAGCGATGTTTATATTATCAATACGTGTAGTGTTACTTCGACATCAGATTCAAAGTCACGTAAGATCATCAGACAAGCTACAAGAAGAAATCCCAATGCTGTAATCGCGGTAATGGGATGTTACTCACAACTAAAACCAGAAGATGTATCATCGATAGAGGGTGTTGATATTATCATTGGAACCGATAAGCGTCATCAACTCTATGATTTGGTTTCAGAAACATTACAAAGTAAGAAAAAGCAAGTATTGGTAGATCGTATCTTTGATGTCGATGTTTTTGAGGAATTAAAGGTAAAGCGTTTCTTCACTCACACCAGAGGATTTATTAAAATACAAGATGGATGTGAGAATTTCTGTAGTTATTGTACCATTCCATTCGCGAGAGGTAAGGTTCGAAGTCGAAAGAAAGAAAGCATCATTGTTGAAATCAAACAATTAGTGGATAGTGGTGTCAAGGAAATTATTTTATCTGGAATTAATACTGGAGCCTATGGACAAGATTTATCGGAATATCGATTACACCATTTGTTAAAGGATTTAATCGAAGCGGTTCCAAAATTAAGAAGAATTCGCATTTCATCGATTGAACTAATGGAAGTAAGTGAAGAATTGCTTCAAACAATCAAACAATATGAATCACACTTTGCGTATCATCTACACATACCGCTTCAAGGCGGTTCTGATAATACCTTAAAGAAGATGAACCGAAAGTATCGCACAAGTGAGTACCAAGCAAAAATTAATCGTGTAAGAGAGCTGTTTCCAAACATTGCGATTACGACCGATTGTTTGGCTGGGTTTGTTGGTGAAACAGATCAAGATTTTGAAGACGCATATGCGTTTATCAAGCAACTATCGTTTTCGGAAATGCATATTTTCCCATATTCTCGTAGAAGTGGTACAGCTGCTGATCATATGGAAGGTCATTTGTCCGAGCAAATCAAACATGAAAGAACTCATAAATTAATTGAGTTATCCAAAAGTATGGCGATAGAGTACCGAACCAAGTTTATTGGTCAAACACTAGAAGTATTGGTTGAGAGTAAAAAAGATGGACATTGGTTTGGAAGAAGTTCAAACTATATTGAAGTTGAATTTACATCAGCCGAACAACTAGAAAATAGAATAGTCTATGTAACATTAACCGATGCAACTTACCCAGTTGCGAAGGCAATCTTTATCAGAAAGGAAGAGGAAAATGAGTTTTAAACAATATTTATTAAAACCATATATCATGGAAGCGTTAAGTGAATTAAAATTCATTCAACCAACTCCAATTCAAGAAAAAGTAATCCCTAAGATTTTAAAGGGGGAAAACATTGTTGGAAAAAGTGAAACAGGGAGTGGAAAAACACATTCGTTTTTACTACCACTGTTTCAAAAGTTAGATGAAACGAAGCGCGAGATTCAAATCGTCATTATTTCTCCAACCAGAGAATTAGCGTTTCAATTGTATGAAGAAGCAACTAAAATCGCAAAACATTCGAGTGTTGAGTTAGACATCCGTCTTATGGTTGGGGGAACCAACCGTGAGGCTGAACTTGCACGATTAGAAAAAAACCAACCACAAATTGTGATTGGGACCCTAGGTAAAATTACTGATTTGGCTATTTCAAAAAATGCATTAAAGATTCATACCGCATCATATGTTGTTATTGATGAAGCGGATATGGTATTTGATGAAAGTGAATTGATTGATGTAGATAAGGTAATGGGAATCTTTGATGAACATGTTCAAATCATGGTATTCTCAGCAACGATACCAAAGTCATTGATGCATTTCTTAAACAAATACTTAAGCAAAACCGAATTAATTGATTTGAATGAGAAAAAATTTGCATCTACAAAAGTAGAACACATTTTTATTCCAACCAAAGCAAAGGTAAAAGAAGACGTGCTTTTGGAACTCTTTCAAATCATTCAACCATATTTGGCATTGATTTTTGTAAACACAAAAACAAAAGTAGATGAGCTAGCTGCGTTTTTAGCAGAGCATGGATACAGGGTTGGGAAAATTCATGGAGACATGGATGATCGTGATCGAAAACAAATGTTGAAACGAATCAAACAACTAGAATTTCAATATGTCGTCGCAAGTGACATAGCAGCTCGTGGTATTGATATCATTGGTGTTAGCCATGTCATCAATTTTGAACTACCAACCGAAGTGGAATATTATGTTCACCGTAGTGGTAGAACTGCTCGTGCGGCATTAACAGGTCAAGCAATTACACTATTTGATTATGAATCAGATGAATATGTAACAAAATTAAAAGCCAAAGGATTATCAATTAAGTTTAAGAAAATCGAACATGGGGAACTTGTTGATACGTTAATTCGTGCGAAATCTACACGAAAATCTGCGATTGATACCTTATCATCTGAACTTCATTCAAACACTCCTGTACCTAAGAAAGTAAAACCAGGGTATAAGAAAAAAAGAAAAGAACTGATTGAAAAACAAATCAAGCAAGCAAAGAAAGCTCAAATCAGTGATATTTATAAAAGGAGAGCGAAAGATGAAAATAGGATGTCACGTTAGCAACAACGGAACTTCCATGTTACATGGTGCCGTTTTAGAAGCACTTTCTTATGATGCAAATGCATTTATGATCTATACGGGTGCACCACAAAATACATTTCGTAAAAAAATCGAAGAAATGCAAATTGAGGCGATGAGACAAGAGCTAAAAGCAAATGGAATTTCGTTTCATGATGTTGTGGTACATGCTCCTTATATTGTTAACCTAGCACAACCAGACTCAGAAAAAAGAGACTTCGCTGTTCGGTTTTTAACGAATGAAGTCAAAATTACGGCTGCCATAGGAGCAAAATCGATGGTGCTACATCCTGGAGCTCATGTTGGTGGTGGAATTGATTCTGGTGTTGAACTGATCGCAGAAGGGATTAACAAAATAATAGAAAATACAAAAGAACTTGATGTTGTCATTGCGTTAGAAACAATGGCTGGAAAAGGAACGGAAGTAGGATCTCGATTTGAAGAAATCAAGGCAATTATTGACCGCGTTCAAGATCAATCAAGAATAGGTGTATGTATGGACTCTTGTCACATCAATGACGCAGGTTATGACATCATCCACTCTTACCAAGAAGTGATGAATGAATTTGATAACATTGTTGGGTTTGATAAACTAAGAGTGCTCCACATCAATGATTCGAAAAACCCAATCGGGGCTAGAAAAGACCGCCATGAAAACATTGGTTATGGAACACTTGGGTTTGAGACGTTAATGCAATTTTTTAACGATCCAAGATTTGAATTCATTCCTAAGATATTAGAAACACCTTATGTAGATGATGAGAATGGTACAAGTTACCCTCCTTATTATCATGAAATCAAAATGATTAAACAAGGTGTCTTTAATCCAGAGTTAATCAATCAAGTGAAACAAGGTAATAAGTAAAAAAAGGTTAAAGTGATTATTTCACTTTAACCTTTTTGATTAGCTTAGATTTCGTTGTTTGATTAATGCATCGATTTCAAGTTTGAGTTCTCTTACGATGTCTTCTTGTTTGATGGTTCGGACCACTTTTCCAGCCTTGAATAGAAGTGCTTGGCTTTTTCCACCAGCAATTCCGATGTCGGCTTCTTTTGCTTCTCCTGGACCATTCACTGCACATCCCATAATAGCAACCTTAATATCGGTATTTAACGTATTTAAATATTCCTCAATTTCGTTCACAATTGGAAACATATCGTATTGTAACCTACCACAAGTTGGACAACTTGTTAATTTTGGTTTGGTGTATAGGTTAAAAATCGATAACAATTCTTTCGCAACCTTAATTTCTTCGATCGGTTCTGCGGTCAATGAGACGCGAATGGTCGACCCAATTCCCTCAGCCAGTAGGGTTCCTAATGCATAGGTTGATTTTACCGTTCCCCCTAAAGCTGTCCCAGCTTCCGTTACCCCAATATGGAGTGGATAAGGAAATGTTTTGCTTGCTAAACGGTAAGCCTCAATTGTATTGAAGGTATCTGAGGTTTTGATTGAAATGATGATATCATGGAAATCAAGAGATTCTAAGATATCAACATGCCGTTTCGCACTTTCCACCAAAGCTTCTGGTGTTGGGTGTCCATATTTTTCTAGGATATCTTTTTCAAGAGAACCGCCATTGACTCCAATTCGAATTGGAATTTGTTTTTCTTTGCATGCATTGACAACTTTAACGATGCGGTCTAGATTACCAATGTTTCCTGGATTGATACGTAGTTTATCCACACCAGCCTCAATTGCCATTAAGGCAAGACGATAGTCAAAATGAATATCAGCAGCGAGTGGAATGGTAATTTGACGTTTGATTTCTTTTAAAGCAAGAGCATCTTCGCGATCGAATACGGCAACTCGAACCATTTGGCAACCAGCAGTTGTCAATTCATAAATTTGATTGACCGTTGCTTCTACATCTGCTGTTTTCGTGTTCGTCATACTTTGGATGATGACATTATTACTTCCACCTATGGTTAAATTACCTACCTTGATTGGTTTGGTTAAGAGTCGATTCATTTTGCTTCCTTTGTTTTTACTGCCTTCTTGGTTGGTGAAACCGCGATTTCAGTAGATTCTGTTTTTGGTTTTGCACGTTTTTTCTTTTTGCGTTGTGGAGAGCGAATACGCCCTTTGCGCAACATATTATATACGGTTGATCTAGATAGATCTAATCCATGCTCTTCTTTAAGGATAATCGCATATTGACTAAAGTTTGTCCCTTTGTATTGTTTACGATAAAGGGAAGTTACTTGTTGTCTAATTTCATCTTCGTATGTATTGACAGGTTTGTTATATTTGTTTTTATGTACAACTCCTTCAATCCCTTCGTTTAACACTTGTCGTTTTAGATTTCTGACTTGTCTTGTGGTGATTTTAAGCATTTGAGCTGCTTTTGGACCATTTATTTCACCGGCAATCAGTCGATTGATTACACGCAATTTTTTCTTTTCGATTTTACTTAGCTTTTTCTTTTTCTTGAGTTCATCTAACTCTTCTTCGGTTACTAAGATTTCTTCCGTGTTCATTTGTGTGTCCTCCTATTCTTCAATCATTTTTTTACTATGTAATGATATCATACATTCATGAAAAATTCAACTTAAATAGGAAAAATCTTAATAATAAACATTCTCTTATCATTGGAAAAAAACAATTTATTGTGGTATACTAATTAAGGAAAGGAGTGATATGTATGCCAAACATCACAGATTATGCGAAAATGTTGCATGTGGTTTTCGAGGACAATCATGTGTTAGTTGTTAAGAAATTTATTGGTGTGCCATCACAGCTAGATGAAAGCGAAGATCCAGATATGGTTTCGATCGTCAAAGAATATATAAAAGTAAAATATGATAAACCAGGGAATGTGTACTTAGGTTTGATTCACCGTTTGGACCGCATGGTTGGAGGGTTAATGGTGTTTGCGAAAACATCAAAAGCAGCATCAAGACTATCAAAAATGGTTCAAGACAATGAGTTTGAAAAAAAGTACTACGCAGTTGTGAACGGAAAAATGAAAAAAGAATCAAAGTTTACAAAAGTAGAAGACTATTTGGTCAAGGATGAATCTACTAGAATGAGTAAAGTGGATAAAAGAAAGGGAAAGTACTCTAGTTTAGAGTATATTTCAAAAGGTTCTTTTTCCTTTCAAGGCCAAGAGTATTCATTGCTTGATATTGCCTTAGAAACAGGAAGACACCACCAAATTCGAGTCCAAATGGCAAATATAGGTCATCCACTCTATGGAGATGTTAAGTATGGCCAAGCTGTCAATCAAGTTGGTCAAGTTCTTGGATTATGGGCGTATCAGTTGTCATTTCCACATCCTATCACTCAAATGAAAATGAGTTTTAAGTTATCTCCAGAATACACTGGTATTTGGAATACCGTGTATGAGGTTGGTTTATTGAAATAAAGATTGAAAAACATAAACCTTTGTTGTAAAATATAATAAATAAATGGTGGTGAGTTTATGTTTATCGAAAAAGAGAAAGATCAGTTACAAGTGATGGAAGAACCAAATGCGGATCAAGTGATTGATAAAAAAGACGAAGAAATTGTTAGTCAAGTAGAATTAAAAGAAGAGGTTACTGTAGAACCAACAGTTACACAAGAACAAACTCAAGCTGCACCAACAGAAGTTGCAGATTTTTCAGATGTTATCGAACCTGTCGTTGTAACAACAGATCAAAGTAAATCACCAAAAATAGATAAAAAGAAGAAAGTGAATGTAAAAAAGGAAAAAGTTGTCATCATTGATGAAGAAGCTTTGGCACTTGAAAAAGAAAAAGAAGAAAAAATCCGTAGAGCAAAGCGAATCAAACGATTAAAACGAAAAGAGTTTTTTGCGAGCGTAAAACATAAGTTTCAAATGTGGTTAGACAAGTATATGCTTCGCAAATACAATAAAACATTCGCAGACATTAATGTAACTGAGGTTAGAGAAAAACTAAAATCAAAGCGTACTTGGGTAGAGTGGTTCAATAATTTATTTGGATTTGAAGAAGGAATTGATATTCTAGACCAAGATGCGGTATTGTTTCGTAAGAATTGTGTAATAAAGCGTATCATCTTTATAGCCAACTTATTCTTAATCGCGATCATCACTTTTACGGTGAACGTGAACTTTATTGTTTCCCTAGCGATTTTAATACCATCGATTCTTGTAAACCGTTATTTAAAACGAACAATATATGAAGAACCAAGCAATCCAGTTCGTCAACAGGTAGCGATGTATTTAGCAAGTTCTTATATTTTCCTATTAAGCATAGGAATTTACATTAAGCTAAAATTAGACGCAACAACTGCGATTACCGCTGCCAATTCAATCATTGGAACTGCAGGTTATCAAGCAGCTTTGGAAAAAGCAGAAATGCTTGGAAGCATTGCGAATGCAGGTTATATTGTTATCTTTTTTGCGATTGCGATAATTGGGTTATATCAATCGCGAAAACTGATGGATACGATGTTTAAATGGATTTTCGCTGGAGTTATTTTAATTAACTTAACCGTGTTACATCCAGTATACAATTATGTATCCGATGTTGGAGATTTCTTCCGTTTCTTTGGAAGCGAAGCATTCCGTGATATCATCATCCGACTTGCGATTTTACTGATGTTTATGCTTGTGGTTTATGCAACCGCATCGATTGCAGAATCAATCAGCAAAAACCGCCTTGAAGAGTTGATGAAACGACAACGCCTTGAACTTGAGTTTGCGAGAGTCGTAGGAAATGTT
The DNA here is from genome assembly GCA_035362935.1 of Bacilli bacterium. GTDB lineage: Bacteria > Bacillota_I > Bacilli_A > ML615J-28 > CAG-313 > DAOSEC01. The sequence continues at coordinate 8,252 of DAOSEC010000011.1, forward strand.
TTTAATGTCATTAATGTCTTTAATGAATCGAATCGAAATGAAACCGTTGATAGTGTTTATTGTAAAGCTGAGATGGTGCGTGAATTTTCAAAAATGATGAAACTCGATGAAGATAAAATTGATGATTTGTATGATTTTTCCGTGATACACGTGAACAATAGAAACAAGCTAACGTTTGATGAATTCAAGAACAAACGAAACCTAGATGACACCGACTACACCGATATTCAATTTCGAACAAACATTGGGTTACGAGTGGTAAGACGTTTGGAAATGGTTCAAATCGCAGAAGATGCAATTCGAGCACATTTTGAAAAATGGGAAAGTTTGAATGTGATTGAAAAATACAAAGGAAGTCATTTTTCACAAGAAGAGCAAATGGTACTTTTAATTGATTTTTATGAAGCGTTACGCTCTACAAGAAATTATAAGTCAACAATGAGACACAAACCATCGGTAGATTTGTTATCTCGCATGTTCTTTGATTTCTTCAACCCAGCAATTTTGGAAATGTTTAAGAGACATTCCGATGAATTTTCAGAAATTTATACCAAATATAATAGATTAGAAGAGGAGAATATTACATAAAATGAGTCACGAAAGAAAATTATTTACATCAGAATCGGTTACAGAAGGTCATCCAGATAAGATTTGTGATCAAATTTCTGATGCGGTATTAGATGCCATATTATCACAAGACCCATATGCAAAAGTTGCATGTGAGACGGCAGTTACAACAGGACTAGTTCTAGTTATGGGAGAAATCACCACAACAAGTTACGCAGACATTCAATCCATCGTACGTTCAACAGTGAATGAGATTGGGTATAACCGCGGAAAATATGGATTTGATGCAGAAAATTTAGCAGTCTTAGTTGCGATCAACGAACAATCACCAGATATCGCAATGGGGGTTGGAAACGGGGAAGGCGCTGGAGACCAAGGGATGATGTTTGGTTATGCATGTAAAGAAACCGAAGAATTGATGCCACTTCCAATTATGTTAGCTCACAAGTTGACAAAAGCGTTAGCTGATGCTAGAAAACTTCAAGGTGCTACCTTTTTAAGACCCGATGGAAAGAGCCAAGTAACTGTGGAATACGATGAAAACGGACTTCCTGCAAGAGTCGATGCGGTTGTTGTTTCAACACAACATGATGACAATATTTCACAAGAAGAATTAAGACATTATGTGATTGAAGAAATTATTAAACAAGTGATTCCAAATCATTTGCTAGATAATGCTACCAAATACTTTGTAAATCCAACTGGTAGATTTGTAATCGGTGGCCCAAAAGGAGATTCGGGATTAACCGGACGAAAAATCATTGTAGATACATATGGTGGATATGCACGTCATGGTGGTGGAGCATTTAGTGGAAAAGATTGTACAAAAGTTGACCGAAGTGCAAGTTATGCAGCACGATATGTTGCGAAAAACATTGTAGCAGCAGGTCTTGCTGATAAATGTGAAATTCAAATTTCATATGCCATTGGAGTTGCTGAACCAACATCAGTGATGATTGATACCTTTGATACAGGAAAGTTAGCAGATACGGAGTTAATCAAAATTGTGAGAAAACACTTTGACTTAACACCAAAGGGAATCATTAACATGCTTGATTTAAGACGTCCTATCTACAAACAAACAGCTGCTTATGGTCATTTTGGTAGACATGATGTCAATCTTCCATGGGAACAAATAGACAAAGCAGAATTGCTAAAAACGTATCTTAAATAATCAAACCACAAATCGCTAGTTGCCTAGTGATTTTTTTTATTTTCCTATATAGAAAACCTCACTTTCTTATTTATAATGAAAGCGTTTTATGTTATAATGTTAAAGGTGAGATGAGGTGAAGCTATGGCATATTATAGAGAATCGTGGCTCGAAATTGATTTAGATGCGGTTTATAATAATATTACTAACTTAATGAAACACTATCAAAAAGCAAGAGGATTGATTGCTGTTGTCAAAGCGGATGGATATGGACACGGGGCTGTCATGGTAGCAAAAACTGCATTTGAAGCTGGAGCGGCTATGGTTGCTGTTGCAACTTTGGACGAAGCAATGGAACTAAGAAAGAACAAAATCGAAGGACCAATTTTGGTGTTTGGTTTGATTAAAGAAAAAGAACTTAGAATTGCATCGAAATATCATATCACAGTAACAGCACACAGTTTAAAATGGATTAAAAGTGCAATTAAGAAATATCATGGACCTAGAATTGATGTACATATTAATATTGATACGGGTATGCATCGACTTGGGATTGAAAAAGAAGTTGATTTGAATGAAGCAGTAGAAACCATCAAATTGAGTCATAATTTAAAACTAACAGGTTTGTTCTCTCATTTTGCAACTGCAGATGAGGAAGATAGCAGTTATTATGAAATGCAACACAATTTGTTTGTAGAACGCATTTCAAAATTTGAAACAAATGACTTGATGATTCATCTTGATAATAGTTCCGCAACCCTAAAATATCCAAATAATATCGTAAGTTATGTCAGACTTGGGTTAACCATTTATGGATTAAACCCAGTGGAAGACTTGAAACTTCCATTTGCATTACAACCAGCACTAAGACTTTACTCAAAGCTTGTGTTGGTACGTAAGTTACCAAAGGGATCATCAGTTAGTTATAATGGTTTGTATGTGACAGCAAAAGATGAATGGATTGGTACGATCCCGATTGGTTATGCGGACGGGTGGGATCGCCGAATGAAAGATGGGGTTGTCTATGTTGATGATGTTGAGTGTCCAATTGTAGGTAGAATATGCATGGACTTTTGCATGGTTAAATTGCCAAAAAGATACAAAGAAGGAACCACAGTGGAACTCATTGGGCTACACATTGGCGTTGATGAAGTTGCAAAAAAGATTGGAGCAAACAATTATCAAACGATTTGCGCAATGTCTGATCGTTTGGTTCGAATATATAAACGAAATGGAGAAATTATACAAGTAAGCAATCGACGCTTACAATCGAAATTATAGTTAGGAGATTTTTTATTATGAAGAATAGGTTAAGTGTCAATTCAGAAATTGGCAGGTTAAAAAAAGTAATGTTACATCGACCAGGACAAGAACTAGAAAATCTGACTCCGAAATGGTTAGAACAATTGCTATTTGATGACATTCCTTGGTTGGAACTTGCTCGTAAAGAACACGATGCGTTTGCTGAAGTGTATCGCAATGCTGGAGTTGAAGTGTTGTACTTGGTTGATTTGATGACAGAAACCTTAGATCAAAATCCAGAGATTAAGAATCAGTTCATCAAACAATTTATTGATGAGTCGCATGTCACAAGTGAAACATTGACACAAGTTGTGACGGAATACTTAAAATCATTTGCCTCAACGAAAGAAATGATTGAAAAAACTATGGCAGGAATTCGAAAGAATGAAGTTCCAAATTGGATCAAACGAACATTGTCTGACTATATTCGTGATTATCCATTTGTCACAGATCCAATGCCAAACCTTTATTTTACGCGCGATCCATTTAGCATTATTGGGAATGGAATCGCCATTAGTAAAATGAATATGGGAGCAAGAACCAGAGAAACCATTTATGGGGAATACATCTTTAAGTATCATCCAATCTATGGTAGCAGTGAAAATGAACTTTATTTCGACCGCAATCATTTAACGTCCATTGAAGGTGGAGATATTTTGATACTAACTGATTCCATTTTAGCAGTAGGTGTTAGTTCAAGAACACATCCTTCTGCGATTGAAAAGTTAGCAAAGAGTATTTTTTATCAATATAAGACAAATTTTGATACCATACTCGCATTTGATATTCCAAAAAGTAGATCATTTATGCATCTAGATACCGTTTTTACACAAGTAGATTACGATAAGTTTACCATTCATAATGAATTAAATCATACAATCCGGGTGTATGAACTTACAAAAGATCCACAAAAACCAGGGAAACTACTCGTTAAACAAATTGATAAGAAGTTAGATAAAATCTTAGAACACTATTTGAAACGACCTATTACTCTTATTCCTTGTGGGGGATCTGATGTTGTGACATCAGATAGAGAACAGTGGAATGACGGAGCGAACACAATGACAATCGCACCTGGTGAGGTGATTGTTTATCAAAGAAATCATATCACCAATCACATTTTAGAATCATATGGGATTAAAGTTCATGCAATACCATCTAGTGAACTATCTAGAGGTCGTGGCGGACCAAGATGTATGAGCATGCCGTTTGTGCGTGAAGAGATTATAAAAAAATAAGAGGAGGAATACACAATCATGAAATTTTTAGGAAGAAGCTTTTTAACACTACTTGACTACACACCAGAAGAAATCAATTATTTATTACAATTATCAGCAGAGTTGAAAAAAGCAAAAAAAGACAAAACAGAAACACAAGACTTAAGAGGGAAAAACATTGTCCTTTTATTTGAAAAAGATTCGACTCGTACAAGATGTGCTTTCGAAGTTGCTGGGTTTGATCAAGGTATGAATGTAACTTATTTAGGACCAACCGGATCTCAAATGGGGAAAAAAGAAAGCATTAAAGATACCGCTCGAGTATTGGGAAGAATGTATGATGGGATTGAGTATCGTGGATTCAAACAAGAAACGGTTGATATTTTAGCTGCCTATTCTGGCGTTCCAGTATGGAACGGATTAACCGATCAATATCATCCAACTCAAGTTTTGGCTGATTTGTTAACAATCCAAGAACACAAAGGATATTTAAAAGGAATAAAATTTGCTTATTTAGGGGATGCAAGAAACAATATGGGGAACTCACTCATGATTGGGTGTGCAAAAATGGGACTTGATTTTAGAGCAGTCGCTCCAAAAGATTTATGGCCAAATGAAGCACTTGTGGAAAAATGTAGAGCAATCGCAAAAGAAACTGGTGCAAAGATTACTTTGACAGAAGATGTACTAGAAGGTACACGTGGAGTAGATGTACTATACACCGATGTTTGGGTATCTATGGGAGAAGACCCAAGTGTGTGGGAACGAAGAATCAAAGAGTTATTGCCATACCAAATCAATCGTAAGGTGATGAACAATGCAGATCCAAATGCTATTTTTATGCATTGCTTACCAGCATTCCACAACCTAGAAACAGCAGTTGGTATTGATATTTACCAAAAATTTGGAATTGATGCGATGGAAGTAACGGAAGATGTTTTTGAATCAAGCCAATCTGTCGTATTTGATGAAGCAGAAAATCGACTTCACACAATCAAAGCTGTGATGGTTGCTACACTGAAAGAATAATGGTGGTACAATGAAACGAATCGTAGTAGCACTTGGTGGAAATGCCTTAGGAAATACACCAGCTGAACAACATGCACTTGTCAAACATACTGCAAAATCGATTGCAGCACTAATTGGTGCAGGAAACGAAGTCATTGTCGCTCATGGCAATGGTCCTCAAGTGGGAATGATCAATTTAGCGTTTGAAACAGCATCAAGTGCAAACGGGAAAATACCAGAGATGCCATTTCCAGAATGTGGAGCAATGAGCCAAGGATACATTGGCTATCACTTACAAAATGCATTGCGCAGAGAATTGTTAGAAGAAGGGTTAAAAAGCGATGTTGCGACTATCATTACACAAGTGGTGGTGGATGAACACGATGCTGCATTTTTAAACCCAACAAAGCCAATTGGGTCATTTTACAGCCAAGAAGTAGCGAAAGAATTAGAAGAGTCAAAAGGCTATATCATGAAAGAAGATGCGGGGCGTGGATACCGAAGAGTAGTTGCTAGCCCTAAACCAATTGATGTGGTAGAACTTAATATGATTAAAACATTAGTCGAAGCAAATCATTGTGTCATTACTGTGGGTGGTGGTGGAATACCAGTCATCCAAAAAGGGCATGAACTCATCGGAGTTGCTGCTGTCATTGATAAGGATTTTGCGAGCGCAAAACTTGCTGAGTTGCTAGACGCAGATTATCTTTTTATTCTAACTGCAGTTGAACATGTCAGCATCCATTATGGAAAACCAAACCAAATCAATTTAACAAAGCTTTCTGTAAAAGAAGCAAGAGAGTATATAAAAGAAGGGCATTTTGCGAAAGGTAGTATGTTGCCAAAAGTGGAAGCAGCAATTCAGTTTACTTCTTCAAAAAAAGGAAGAGTTGCTGTCATAGCCTCTCTTGAAAAATCAAAAGAAGCCCTTGAAGGAAACAGCGGAACGGTAGTAACAGTATAAGAAAGGTAGCATTTTTATGAAAAAAGATAACGTTAAAGTTGCAATATGGGGATTTGGAGCAATGGGCTCAGGAATGGCTCGTATGATTCTCAAAAAACAAGGATTTGAAATTGTTGGTGTGTGCGATCGAAACCCTAATTATTTGTATCGCTCTATGTTTGATGTTTTAGGGCTTGACAAAGGAAATCATAAAGATGTCACAATCAAAGGGGACATTGAAGAAGTTGTAAGTAAGAAATCTTGTGATGTTTGTTTAGTTGCAACCGATTCCTTTACAGATAAAACATATCCAAAATTAGAATGGTTGTTAAAACGAGGCGTAAATGTGATTTCAACTGCCGAAGAAATGGCATTTCCGTATGCGAATCAACCAGAGTTATCCAAGCAATTAGATCATATCGCAAGAGTTAACAATGTGACGGTACTAGGGACAGGAATCAATCCGGGTATGATGATGGACTTACTTGTGGTTTGTTTGAGTGGAGTGATGGAAACAGTAGACTCGGTTGAGGTTGCTAGAATCAATAGCTTATCTCCATTTGGTCATACGGTAATGGAAGAACAAGGCGTAGGACTTACGCAAGATGCATTCAAAGAAGGTATGGAAAAAGGTACCATTGCTGGTCATGTTGGATTTAAAGAATCAATTCATATGATTGCAAAAGCACTTGGGTGGAAGATTGACTCATTTGATCAATCGATGGCACCGATTGTGACTAACGTTGACCGTAAATCAACCTATGGTTATGCAAAAGCTGGAGATGTTGCTGGAGTGGATATGAAAGCAAAAGCAATCGTTGGCGGTGAAGAAAAAATCACAATGCATCATCCACAACAAATTGAACCTCAACTTGGTGGTGTATCTACAGGTGACTATATTAAAATCAAAGGGTTGCCTGAAGTGAATATGGCGATTCAACCAGAAATTGATGGCGGAATTGGAACAATCGCAATTTGTGTGAACATGATTCCTCATGTCATCAATGCGAAAAGCGGATTAAAGACAATGTTAGATTTGCCAGTTCCCCGTGCAATCATGGGTGATGTAAGAGAAATGATCGAATAAATAATAAGGGGGGATCTCAAATGATTCCAAAACATACATGGGTTCAAATACGAAAAGTTGTACTTGATGCCTCACATCGTGCCCCAAATATTCCAGAAGATACCAAACAAGTACCACTAGTGATGTGGGTAAAGGGGTATTTAGAACACGATGCAAAGATTGGCGATGAAGTTACAATTCGAACACTCACTAACCGATTCGAAACCGGTACTTTGATGTGCGCGAACCCTGTGTTCACTCATAATTATGGAGATTTTGTTATTGAAAATTTAAAGATTGCATCGATGGTGAAAACAATCGTGTTTGGTGGTGATCTTCATGAGTAAAGATATGTCCTACCAAGCAGTCATGAGCCGTCGCAATGAAATTATGAAAGCATCGGTTGGAATTGATTATAACACTTACGAATATGGACTTCTTGCATTTGATTATGAAAAGATGATGAAGGAAGCTGGGTATTCTTTAGAAGAGATCAAGCAAATCCAATCTGCGAATGGAGTTGGAAATACTCCACTTAAGGTATGCAAAAATATCACAACATTAGTGCGTTCGGTGTCAAAGCCTGGCTTTGGTGCACGCATCTTTATCAAAGATGAGGCACTCAATGATTCGGGCAGTTTCAAAGCAAGAAGGGCATCGATTGCTTGTTACCATGCGAAAACATTAGGATTCAAAGGTGTGATCGCAGCAACTTCTGGAAACTATGGTGCAGCAGTTGCATCACAAGCCGCAAAATATGGATTAAAGTGTATTATCGTACAAGAGTGTTATGATTCAAGAGGAATTGGTCAACCAGAAATCATTGAAAAAGCAAGAGCATGTGAAGCATATGGTGCAGAAGTCATTCAATTATCGGTTGGACCAGAACTCTTTTATGTGTTTTTAAAACTATTAGAGGAAACCAAGTACTTTAATGCTTCCCTTTATACTCCGTTTGGAATCTCAGGAGTAGAAACATTAGGATCAGAACTGATTGAGGATTGTTTGTCTTTGACTGGATCGTTTCCTGATATGGTTGTTGTAACCAACGCAGGTGGAGGTAACTTAACCGGTACGGCAAGAGGAATCGCAAAAGTCACCTCAAAACCAATCACGATTGTAGGAGCAAGCGTTAATCTAAAAGGACTTCATATGGCAAGTGATACCGACTTTAATAAAAAGTCCTTTACCACTGGTCATACTGGGTTTGGAATTCCGTTTATGACATACCCAGACCGCTCAGATGTACCACGTAGTGCAGCAAGACCACTTCGTTACATTGACAAGTATGTCACTGTTACACAAGGAGAAGTCTTTTTTATGACCGAAACCTTAGTTGCGTTAGAAGGGATTGAGCGAGGCCCAGCTGGAAATGTATCGCTAGCAGCTGCGTTTCATCTTGCTCAAAGCTTAGAACAAGATAAAATTGTAATTGTTCAAGAAACAGAATATACAGGTGCAGGTAAGCACCATCAAGCACAACTATCGTTTGCGAAGGCAAATGGAATTGACGTCTATTTTGGTAATCCAAAAGACGAAGTTCCGGGGAAATCGATTGTGTTACCAAGTCATCCAAGCTTGATTCAAACCGAAGAACTTGATTTAAACTATCTAAAGCAATCATGTATCAAGCATCAATTAAAACCAGGTACATTATCCATGGATGATCTTGCGTATTTAGCAAGTGAGGTTAGGGAAGATGTTGCCTACGTAGAACATACAATTGAAATACTAAAAGCAAAATAGGAGGTAATCGTGGACCGATTTATCGAACGAAATGATGATTATTTAAAACGAAGAAAGCATTTAGCAGAACTGAGCGATGAACAGCTCAAGACATATTTTTGGAAGCTTGCCAATCAAGTCGTTGACCCACTGATTGAGTTAGCAACTTCACACACGACCCCAGCGATTGAGCGAAGTGTCCTTCTTCGTATGGGATTTTCATCGTTAGAAGCAAAAGCTATTGTTGATAAGGTAATGGATGCATCCTTAATGGGAAAAGGTGCAGGTCATGTCGTGTATCGCTATGCTACATTATCCAATCAAGATATTAGAACTGCTGGTAAAGCATTGATTGAAGGGATTGGTTGGGACCAAGTAATCAAAAGTTTTGGAGGTAAAGAATAATGTTACATCCAAACAATAAGTTAAACATTCCGGAACTATTAAAAGATTTGGACAAGTATCGTCCAAAGCGTCGTGGTTGGACATGGAGAGTTCCAATAAGCAAACAAGTAGACTTACCTTATCCTTATACTGAACTTTCCAAACCACTAAAAAACAGCATACCACTACCCGCTGCGAAATACTTCCACCAAATCGATCCACAACCGATGCCTGTCATTACAACAGAAATTGCATCCGGTCGATTTGAAGACGATATTCGCCGTATGAGAATGGCTGCGTGGCATGGAGCCGATCACATCATGGTGATTCGTACCGCTGGTCAATCTCATTTTGATGGATTGATTGAAGGGACTCCTCAAGGAGTTGGTGGGGTACCGATTTCAAGAAAACAAGTAAGAGCACAACGCAAAGCACTTGATTTGATTGAAGAAGAAGTAGGTAGACCAATCAATTATCACTCCTATGTATCAGGTGTTGCTGGACCGGATATCGCGGTTATGTTCGCAGAAGAAGGGGTCAATGGTGCGCACCAAGACCCACAATATAATGTCTTATATCGAAACATTAATATGATTCGCTCGTTTGTTGACGCTGCGGAATCGAAAAAAATTATGGCTTGGGCAGATATGTTACAAATTGATGGGGCACACAATGCCAATGCGACAGCGAAAGAAGCATGGAAAGTCATGCCAGAACTATTTGTTCAACATGCGATCAATTGTGCGTTTTCTGTTCGATCTGGAATGAAAAAGGAAAACATTGCGTTATCCACGGTTCCACCGATTGCATCTCCAGCACCAGATCTAAAAATCAATATGCCATACGCGGTCGCATTAAGAGATTTGTTTAGTGAATACAAAATGCGTGCCCAGATGAATACCAAATATATGGAATCATCGACAAGAGAAGCAACCGTTACGCATGTGTTAAACTTGATGATTTCAAAATTGACAAGCGCTGACATTCAATCTACCATTACACCAGACGAAGGACGCAATGTACCATGGCATATGTATAACATCGAAGCATGCGATACAGCCAAACAAGCACTTGTAGGGATGGATGGTTTACTAGACATTGTTAGTGTCAAAACCGATGGATATATGGGACAAAAAGTTCGCGAGTTAAAAGAACGTGCTGTTATGTTTTTAGAAGAAATGATCGCAGAAGGTGGATACTTTGAAGCAGTCGAGAAAGGATTTTTCATTGATTCTGGAATTTATCCAGAGCGTCATGGTGATGGAATCTCAAGAAAGATCCATGGTGGTGTCGGAGCAAATTCCGTTTTTGAACGAGACAGTGATTATTTTGCCCCTGTAACTGCTCATTTTGGAAAGAATAACGTCAGTCAATACAATGTGGACTTACGTCATCATCCAGCAATGTTAATTGGTGGATGCACCTTTGAAAAACCAGAAAAAATTCAGTTTATTGATGAACTAGATGAATTTGATAATGTCAATGAACGGTTAAAACAAGTATCGCGTTATCAAAATTCCAGTTTGGTAAAGCCTGAGGTCGAGTGGCTTGGCGATGGAACGGTTGTTGTTGATATCACATTACCAACAAGCATTCGTTACGCAGAATACGCAGCCCTTGAGATCGGGAAAAAAATGAATTTAGTTGACTGTGAAGTAATTCACAAAGAAGTCTTACATGTCAGTGAGGCTACAAGGATTCAGTTAAAAGGAAAAGTAGAATTTGAAATTGATTTACATACCTTAACGATACCACCACTTCCAGAAGAAATCAGTGATGACGAAATCAGATCCTATGTCAAAGAACATCCGATGGTCATTGTTGCTGGTACGGTTGGAGAAGATGAACATTCGGTTGGGTTACGTGAAATCATTGACATCAAACACGGTGGAATTGAAAAATATGGCATTATGTGTGAATATTTAGGAACTTCCGTTCCGATTCAAAAGTTGGTAGATGCGGCAGTTGAGTTAAATGCGGATGCCATTTTGTTATCGACGATTATTTCACATGATGAAATTCACTATAAAAATATGAAACGCCTTCATGAATATGCGATTGAGCGTGGAATCCGCGATAAAGTGATTATTATAGCTGGTGGAACACAAGTTACTCCTGAACTAGCAGTCAAACACGGTATGGATGCAGGGTTTGGTCGTGGAACCAAAGGAGTTCATGTTGCGACGTTTTTAGTCAAGCAAAGAAGAGGAAACTAATATGAAGATAGATTGTATTGTCGCCGAAATTGGGAGTACTACCACAGTTGTGAATGCATTTGATGGTATCCATAGTAATCGTCCAAGATTTCTTGGTCAAGGGATGGCTAGTACTTCCGTTACCGAAGGAGACGTTACAATTGGACTACTTCAAGCAATTGATGCATTAAAACAAACCTTAAACAGCAAGGAGTTAGAGATTTCACAAACATTTGCTACTTCAAGTGCAGCAGGAGGACTCAGAATGAGTGTTCATGGACTCGTCTATGATATGACTGCGAAAGCCGCGAAAGAGGCTGCACTTGGGGCAGGGGCAAATGTGCATATGGTAACAGCTGGAAAGTTAACTACTTATGATTTAGAGAAGATCATTGCCTTAAAACCTAATATTATTATGATTGCGGGTGGCGTTGATTTTGGGGAACGTGAAACCGCATTGTTCAATGCGAGCCAAATTGCATCTTTAAAGTTAAGAATACCTGTGATTTACGCAGGAAATATTGTCAATCATGAGGAAGTTAAGAAGATATTCCAAGTTAACCAGTTACAAGAGTACTTACATATTACCGAAAATGTATATCCAAAAATTGATGTATTAAATGTAGAACCATCTCGAAAAATCATCCAACAGGTATTTGAAACTCATATTATTCATGCTCCTGGAATGGAGAAGATCAAGCAAATGGTTGATGGAAACATCATTCCTACCCCTGGGGCAGTGATGAATAGTGCAATTTTGTTAGAATCTATGATTGGTGATTTGGTTGTTATCGATGTAGGTGGAGCTACCACTGATGTGCATTCGGTTACAAGCGGTTCGGTTGAAGTATCTAAAATTCTAATTAACCCAGAACCCAATGCCAAACGTACGGTTGAAGGGGATTTAGGTGTATATATCAACCGCCAAAACATCATTGATTTGATTGGTGTCAAAGAGATTATGAAACAGCTTTCGATTTCAAAAGAAGAACTTTATTTGTTGTTAGAAGATTACAAACCAATTCCCAACAAGAATCAAGTTTCTCTTGTGGAATGTTTGACCAAAGCAGCTGTGGTTGAAGGGGTTATTCGCCATGCTGGTAAATATATGAGCATTTATGCGACGATGGGAAAAACAAAAGTAGCAGAAGGTAAAGATTTAACTAGTGTAAAGTATGTAGTCGGTACTGGTGGAGCATTAACCAGGTTACCAAATAGAGAAGAGATTTTAAAAGAGCTTTTGCATAACCAAGATGGACTACGGTTGGTACCACCACCTCATGCCAATATTTTAATTGATCAAGATTACATAATGGCTTCGCTTGGTGTTCTCTTATTACAATATCCAAATCAAGTCAAGCAGTTACTAATACAAAGTTTGAAGTTAGAAGGTGAATTATGTATCCAAGAATCCTAATCAATATGGAAAAATTAAACCATAATGCTACAACGATGTCAAAGTGGCTAACTTCAGCAGGACTAAACAAGTCCTTTGTGGTAACGAAAATGTTTGCTGGTGATATTAAATTAGCAACACTACTAAGCAAAAGTGGGTTTGCTTATTTAGCAGATTCTAGAATTGATAACTTGAAACGATATCGTAATATTGCTATTCCAAAAGTGCTGCTTCGACTTCCGATGCATAAAGAAGCTAAAGACGTAGTAAAGTTTACGGATATTAGTTTACATTCGGAAGTATCTACTATCCAATTGTTAAACGACGAAGCAAAAAAGATGAATAAGATTCACAAGATTGTTCTTATGTTTGATGTTGGAGATTTACGTGAAGGGATTTGGTTTGAAGAGGATTATCTACCTCTTGTAACGCAAATTTTATCGTTTAGCCACATTAAACTATATGGAGTTGGAGTCAATCTTACTTGTTATGGTGGAGTGATTCCATCGATTCAAAATACAAATGAACTAATTCAAATAAAGAATAAAATTGAATTGCATTTTAGCATCAAACTTGATATGATATCAGGTGGAAACTCATCAAGCATGAATTTATTGTTAAACAAACAATTGCCAAACGAAGTTAACAACTTGCGTTTGGGTGAGGCGGTTGTTTTGGGGAAAGAAACAGCGTATGGACAACCAATTGAGGGACTCTATCAAGATGTTTTTACCTTACAAGCAAAGGTCATTGAGGTAAAGGAAAAACCGAGTTACCCGGTTGGTGAAATTGGCGTTGATTCATTTGGAGAGATTCCAAAGATTATTGATAAAGGAATTATGTTACGAGCAATTGTCGCACTTGGAAAACAAGACATTGCGATTGGAAACTTATTTCCATGTAATCCGATGATTGAGGTCATTGGTGGAAGTAGCGATCACCTAATACTAGATGTAACCAAACACCCAGTTAAGATGAATGATACCATTTCCTTCCATGTCAACTATCCTGGATTGTTACAACTGATGACATCAAAGTATGTCAAAAAGGTCTATGTAAATAAATAAAGCAGTAACGTGGCTTGTGGAGGAGTATCATGTTTATATTTTTGAAAAAGTTTTTTATTGATGGATTTGTCCCAGGAGATTATACCGGAGGTACAGTCCATGATATTACAATTCTGTTATTAATCGCATCGTGTATCGTTTTTCCGATTATATTATATAAGAAAGACAAAGCTACCATTTATAAATGGATGAGAATCATCAGCATCGCTATGATTATCGTTTATTTTGTGAGAAGACTCATTTATGTATTTAATGGTGGAGGAATCATTGATAATCTTTGGCCGTTTTATTTGTGTAATGTAAACACAATATTTTTAGGACTTGCGTTGATCTTTAACTGGAAATGGGGAAAGGACTTCTTCATTACAACAGGTTTGATTGGTGGATTATTCACTTTCATTATGCCACAAGGACAATTTAATGATTTGTATCCGACATTTCCAATCATTGATAGTGTGTTATCCCATTATGGTATTGTAGTGATTCCGATTGTGCTGCTTCTTACAAAAGCACATGTATTAGAGTTTAAAAACCTATGGAAACCTTTTGTAGGATTGTTGATTGTGTTATTTAATGTCGAAGTCATTCAACGACTCTTGTTACCAAACTACCATGATTTTTTGTTCATTAACTCAACGTTGCCATTTACCATTCCTGGGGTTCCACAGTTTTTCATCATTAGTGGATTGGCCATTGTTCTAATCTCTAGTCTATATGGCTTACAACATCTATATATTAAACTCACGAATAAATTAGAAAAAACCAGTCAATAAACTGGTTTTTATTTTGGTATGTATTCCTTGATAAAAATGCATTTTTCTCGTATAATATAACTGTTTTAGGAGGTAGAAAATGAAGATTTGTATTATTGGTGCTGGGAGCACGTATAGCCCTGAATTAATTGAAGGCATTATTCAAAGAAAAGATAGTTTACCACTCAAAGAACTATATTTGATGGATATTGATGATCGAAAGTTAGAAATCGTTGGAAGTTTGTGTGAGAGAATGATCAAAGCTTCTGGTATGGATACAAAAGTTGTATTGACCAAAGATTTGGATGCATCGTTAAAAGGTGCTGATTTTGTGTTAGCACAAATTCGTGTTGGAAAATTGTTCGCAAGAATCCTTGATGAAAAAATTCCTCTTAAATATGATTTGATTGGACAAGAAACGTGTGGAATTGGTGGATTCTTTAAAGCAATGAGAACCATTCCAGTGATGTTAGACATCGTGAAACGTATGGAAACATTATGTCCAAATGCATGGTTAATCAATTTTTCAAATCCTTCTGGTATTATTGCGCAAGCATTGTTAACAAAATCGAATGTCAAAATGATGGGTCTATGTAATGTTCCGATTAACATGATCGATGGTGTAAAAAAACGTATGAACTTACCAAACGCCGAAGTGGAGTATTTAGGATTAAATCACTTAAGCTATATTACAGCGATTCGTGATGGTGGAGTAGATTACTTAAGCAAAGCGATTCAAGATGGATTTAATTCAGAGTCGATGAAAAACATTCCAAGTTCTGGTTTTCCAGTCGATGCGATTAAAGCAATTGGAGCGATTCCATCTTCTTATTTAGAGTATTACTATTATAAAGATGAAAAATTAAAGAAATTAAAAGAAGCTGAAAAATCTCGTGGTGAGGTTTGTGTTGATATTGAAGAAGATTTGTTAAAACTATATGAAAATGCAGAACTTCATGAAAAACCAGCACTCCTTTCCAAACGCGGTGGAGCAAGATATTCTGAAGCTGCCATCAGTTTAGTAGATGCCATTTGGAACGATAAAAAAGAAGTCCACGTTGTTAATATCTTAAACCAAGGTGCAATGTCATTCTTAAGAGATGATGACGCAGTTGAGATAAGTGCTGTGATTGGAAAAGATGGACCAGTTCCAATTAAAATTGAAAACTTTAACAATCAACATGTGATTGAATACATTCAAACAATAAAAGCATTTGAGCGTCATACCGTTGAAGCTGCTGTTCTTGGTAGTGACGAAGAAGCGATGCGAGCATTTTTGATCAATCCACTAATCGCGGATTATAAAAAAGCAAAAGCATGTTATGAAGAACTCAAAGTGGTTCATAAAGACTATTTACCACAATTTAAGAAATAGGGTTGATTATGAAGCAATATGTAATAGGCGTAGATGGTGGGAACACCAAAACAGATTATTTCTTATATGACATTGAAGGAAACTTTATTGATGCCATTCGCTCAGGTAGTTGTAGTCATGAAGCTCTCAAGGATTCTTTTGATGGATCATTTCGAGTGATGAAGGAAGAATTGAATAAACTATTATCTAGAAACAATCTTACTCCAAAGGATATCGTTGCGAGTGCATATGGATTAGCTGGAGTAGATGTCCCTTATCAAAAAAAAGCCTTAGATGAAATTGTTGCGAAAATCGGATTTCAAAACTTTATTGTGGCTAACGATGGGTTTTTAGGAATCAAAGCAGGAACCGTATCTGGTATTGGAGCATGTTCCATCAATGGAACCGGCACAGTATCGGTTGGAATTGATGACTTAGGACACTATATGCAAGTTGGTGGAATTGGCGTTGTTTCGGGGGATGAAGCAGGTGGTGCTTTTTTAGCAAGACGTGTCATCCAAGCAGCTTATAACCAAACATACCGTTTTGGAGAAGCAACATCACTCACACAAGCAGTCTATGAACTCCTTGATATCAAAGACAAGTATGATTTTTCCAATCAAGTATCTTTGAAGTTTGCTGCTGGGAAAGTTGACCGAACAACACTGATAAAGTTATTGTTCCAACATGCAAATCATGGTGATAAGGTTGCGATTAACATTTTAGAAGAAGCAGGAGAAGCGATGGCCCGAAGCACTTCTGGGTGTATTAGTGAACTTGTGATTGATGGAGTGATTGAGGTAGTACTAGCTGGTTCTGTTTGGGCAAAAGCAACAGCGAACCATATGTGTGAGTCATTCAAGTATTGGGTTACAAAACTCACAAAGCGTGAATGTAGTTTTCACATTTTAGATGCTCCACCAGCTATTGGTGCAATTATTTGGGCAATTGAACTTGCAACCCAAAAACATCCAAGCTTAGAAGTAAAAGCAAACATACTAAAAAGCATTGAACATTATCAAAATCAATATTTATAACAAGTTATCTATTAAACTCGAACGATTATGTTCGGGTTTTTTAAATTTTATAAAAAAACATGAAAAATAACGGATTATTTCCGGATATGCGGTTGACAATATTTTTTATTATGGTAAGATAGGGTTATAGACTAGGGTCTACTATTCGATTTCAAGGAGGTAAATTATGAATCGAAGGCGTCTTTTAATCTTTTTGTTGGTGTTTACAATCACCATTTCTACTCAATTCACACAAGCATTTCAAGATACTAGTATTGAAGTGATTGAACTTAGGACGGAACATTCAAAGTATTTCAAGGAAAACGGGAAACTAATCCAACGAATTTACGATAGTCCTATTCACTATCAATCTATAGATGGCAACTATTACGAAATTGATCACTCATTGAAGTATCAATCAAATAAATATTATACCGATAACCATCTATATAATGCCTATTTTTCTTCTGATCAATTTTTAGTTGATATCACTTATCAAGATTATACCATACAAGTAGTTGATCAAACTCAAAGTAAGGTTAGTACAAACATCAAAAATGATATGGGGAGGAACGGTATCTTATCAAGTTCGTCTCAAATACAATACCAATATGATGACAATACGATGAAAGAACTTTATCTGAATCGTAATCATCTATTATATCAAAAATCAATTAGAAGTAGTAAAGATCTAGATTCAGTCAAATACTTACTGAATGTCAATGGACTGGATATCAAACCACTCAATGGTGAAATCCATTTCGTTAATCCAAACGGTGATACAATCTATACGCTCAGTGTTGGTTACTTAGTTAACCAATCAGACTATTCGGTTCAAGCTTATATACCGACAATCAATCAAGTAGATGAGAACGTGTATGAACTATCTTATGTGACTCATACAACAGAGCAATCCATTCGTTTTGAACAATCATTTTACCTATTTGAATTTTCTTTAGATATGAATTTTGGGAGTTCTTGGATTGAAGATAAATATATCTTAGAAGACTCAAGTACTGTTTACAGTGGCGGTACAAGCACACATGTTTCTTATAATTCTCAAACTGTGCCACCTCCACTAGAGTACTTAGTCACAGTTGGGGTTTACTCGATTGATGCTTTAGAAATTTATAAGGAAATATATAATGAGTTTTATGGAATGGAAGATTACACATCGATCGATTCCATCAAGCTAGTATTAACGAGATCATCAATGACTGTGAATCCGAAAGTCCACGCACAATGGATCCAAGATGAAACCGTTAGCTATGATAGTTTTACAGGATTAACATCTGTAAATCAGTATGAAACATTAACTACATTAACTGGAACTTCATCAACGTATTCTATACCAATAACGAAAGGAATTTACTATCAATCCTTCGAAGATCGTGAGATGCTAATCAGATTATATCCTGATCATAATTGGTCGAGTATGAATGGTATATCATTTCATGCGACAGAAGCTACGAATCAAAGCAATCGCCCTTATGTTGAAGTAGAATTCGGAGATTGGTATATACCAAATACCAATCCGAACATAAATTGTTATGCTTTCGCAATTGGTTATCATCAAGCAATTAATCCAGGATCTATATCTGGAAATCCAATACAAGCGTTGTTTCCAATTGAGCCAATGACAACAGCTATCCTAGATGATTTATCAGACTTAAATTATAATGTAACCGTAATAACTAATCCACTAATCCAATTACAATCCAATGAATTCATTATTGGTTTTAGAGGTGGTAATTATGATTTTTCAAGCAATTATAGTGATTTTCATGTTGTTTATCGTGGCTACAATACTGATTGGTACGAAAAACCAGGCAACACTGCTTCAAGAGTATTGATATCTGCTAGTTTAGACCCATCAAAAGTATATTGGTATTATATACAACACGACTATAATTTTGATAAATACAACTCGGAAACAATCTTTATCAAAATCACTATAAATAATTAGGAGGTGAATGTAATGAAAATACTTAAAATTTTATCCATCGTTATATTGTTACTATTAGTAGTTGGATGTACAGTAGATCCACCAGTAGGGGAAGAAACAGAACATACACCAGGGTTAATTTTTGAATTAAATGAAGATGGAGAGTCTTACAAAGTCGTTGGTTATGAAGGTACGAGTGAAGACATTGTGATTGCTTCAACATACAATGCTTTACCTGTGACAGACATTCGATTTTTTTCTAATTTTAATGTTGTCGGTCAACATTGCATAACACCAAATTTATCCATTAAGTCTATAACGCTACCAGACACTTTAACTACTATCCACAAAGATGCTTTTGCATGTACTCAATTACTTGAGATGGAGTCAATTACTATTTCTAGAAATCTAACTCGTTTTGCACATGCAATCTTGACAAGGTATCGAACAGAAGTGATTATACCAGATAATCATGCAACTCTCAAAGTTATTAATGTTGATGGAGTAAATATAGTTGTTACGCACGATGAAAAAGAACTTATCTTTGTACCTTTTTCAGAAAATGAAACAAAAGTTGTTTCTTTACCTAATACTATAGAAATTATTTCACCATATGCTTTACACAATACCAACTATCAAGAGGTTATCTTACCAAACTCGTTAAAAGTCATTGGTGAACGTGCATTTTATAATACAAAGCAACTAAGATTAAATTCTACCCCAACAAAAATTAGTAACCTAGGTGATCAAGTAACCCATATTGGTGAACGTGCATTTTCGTTCGGATATGGTGGAACAACAGAACTAGTTCTTCCAAAGAACTTACAAGAACTTGGCAAATATGCATTTACATTTAATACCATAAACTCTATCGTTGTAAACGGACCGTTGTACCAATATAATGCTTTTACACTTGATATTCTTGACTCAACTACAGGACTAGGCAATGAGATTACTTCTTTTGAGTTCAAAGAGTTTACCCCATCGCAAAACGAATTAGATTTATTTACATATCAATTTGTTTATCAAAACTTTCTAGGTAAAAGCCAAACTATTACAGTGATTTTACCGAGTAATCAAGAAGAAGCTCAAAACTGTCAGAAAGCAATAGAATTATCGATTCAAATTGCCAACTTGCGAAAACGTCATTATGAAAATTTACCAACATTTATCTTTGAATCATCAAATGATTCATAAACTTGAATAGAATATCAATGCAAATCCTGTCTATATAGACAGGGTTTGTTTTTGAATTGTGTTCAATTTATATTATAATAATAAAGGACAATGATTTTTTTCTGGTCTAATTGAACTTGCAACCCAAAAACATCCAAGCTTAGAAGTAAAAGCAAACATACTAAAAAGCATTGAACATTATCAGAATCAATACTAAAAAAATCCCTCTTTTGAGGGATTTTTCATTATATATGCTTGATTGTAATGACATAAGGGGATTGGTTTCGGTTGAAGTTCTCAAATTTGGTCACTAAGAATTCTTTGTTGCTTAATGCTTTTGTATACGATAATAGTTCATTGCTTTCGTTCAACCCTTCACTATGGCCTACATAAACAACTAGTACAATTAATAAGTTCTTATTAATCTTGGATTGTTCTAACAAGGATTCTAAACTCTTCATCGTCGTTTCTGCTTTGGTAGTTATTGTTTTATCGCCTTGAGGTAAATAACCTAAATTGAAGATGACGGCTTCAAAGGGATCAGATATGGTCAAGGTAATCAATTCATTACTCGTTTCAAAAAAGTAGACATTAGAAAGCTTTGCTTGATGCAAGAGTGCTTTGGTGTTTTTGATTGCAGTTTCTTGAATATCAAAGGCAAAGACCTTACCTTTGGATAAATAAGTTGCTAAAAAAAGTGTATCAAATCCATTGCCACAGGTAGCATCTACTGCGTTATCTGTTTCTTTTAGGTGTTCTTTTAATACTTTATGAGCAAAATCAATGATTCTATACATATAAATCACCTTGGAACAAATGTTCTTTTCGCATTTTCTTATCGATCTCATTTAAGATGACAAATTTCTTTAAACTCCACATTGGAGCAATCAACAAATTCTTTGGTGCATCTCCCGTTAACCGATGTATGACAATGTGTTTTGGAATGTAGCGTAATTGAGTTGAGGTTATGTCAACATATTCTTCTAAGGTAAGCATTGGAAATGGATGTTTCATAAAATCTCTTCCCATCATAGTACCTTTCATTACATGAAGTAAATGTATTTTGATGCCTTGAATGTCAAATTTTGTTATGTATTTTACGGTATCTATCATCATTTCTTTGGTTTCATTCGGAAGTCCATTGATGATGTGCACAACAATGCTAATGTTTTGTTCTTTCAATCGTTTGACGGCATCTTCAAAACACGCATTGTCATATCCTCGTTTGATGTAATCAATCGAAGCTTCATGCATTGTTTGAAATCCGAGTTCTACCCACACTTCGACCTTTTTATTAAGTTCGCCAAGATATTCTACCACATCTTGAGGTAAACAATCTGGTCTTGTACCGAGACTTAAGATGACTATCTTTGGGTCTAAAGAGATTGCTTCTTCGTATAAGGATTTTAGTTGTTCCAGTGGAGCATAGGTATTTGTGTTTGCTTGAAAATAGGCAATGTATAATCCGTCATCCCATTTTTCATGCATCATCTCTTTGATGGACGCAAATTGTTTTGTGAGGGGATCAAACCGATTTCCGGCAAAATCACCACTGCCTTTCGCACTACAAAAGGTACAACCTCCACCACTGATTGATCCATCTCTTGTCGGGCATGTAAACCCACCATTAAGAGACACTTTAAACACTTTTTTTCCAAATCTTGTTCTTAAGTAATGGTTTAATGTATGATAATTTTTTTCTGATGTGAAGTATTGATCCATAGTTTTATCACCTATCGTAATTATACCAAAAAGAGGTGAAAAAAGAAATCAAATCGACAAGCAAGTGCTTTGAGTCAAGTAGTGTTTCATGTTATAATCAAGGTATGAAAGAAGAAGGTATTAAACATGGAATCAAAGTTTTTAGATATAGTACAAAAAAGAAGATCATATCGTGTAATCACAAATCAGTCGAGCATTGGAGAAGAAGCAATCACTGAAATCATACAAAAGGCACTAGAACATACACCAACTGCCTTCAACTCACAATCTCCTCGAATTGCATTGTTATTTGGACAGCGTCATCGTAACTACTGGGAGTCATTGATAGAGAAAACAAAACAAAAACAATCCATTGAGCAGTTTGAAAAGAGTTATCCAAAACTATTGGCCCATCAACATGCTTTTGGGACAATTCTATTCTTTGAGGATATTGATACTCATAATGAGCTCAAAGCAAAGTTTCCAAAACTCGTAGATGATGTGGAGAAATGGGCTGATCAAGGACAAGGAATGATTCAATATATTGTATGGGCATCCTTAAGTGAACAAGGATTAGGAGCGAGTTTGCAACATACACTAATAAAAGATCAAGAAGAACTATTGTTAAAACTAAACATACCAACAAGTTGGAAATTATATGCTCAAATGCCATATGGTATTCCACTAGAAGAACCAAGAAGCAAACAGTTTGTTGATGTTTCTACTAGACTTAAGGTGTTAAAGTAAGATAGATAAATGAATTGGTAAACTATTATTTTATTATAATGGAATTGACCTTGAAACAATTGACTTTTGTATCATTTTCTCGTATACTATATGTACCCGTCCGAGTGGTCGGGAGGAGGTTCTACTATGCGAAAAATTGGATTTATTGTGGATTCCACATTTTGTTTGAACGAAACATTTGTAAATGAACATGACATCTTTGTTGTCCCACTGAACATCATTATCGATGGGAATGCATACAAAGATAATATTGATATCACATTATATGAAGTAATGGATGCGTCAATTGCTGGTAAAAAAGTAACGACAAGTCAACCATCGCCTATTTTATATACTGAAGCAATTGAAGCGATGTTAGCAAAAGGGTATGAACAAGTCATTTGCATGACGATTTCATCAACACTTTCTGGTACATACCAATCCGCAATGCTTGGTGCTGAGGATTACCTTGAAAAAGGAAATGTTTTTGTGTATGATACCTTAACAACTACAGCAGAAGCTGAGTTATTGTTAAACGTAGCAATCGATCAAGTAAATCTTGGAAAAGACGCCAAAGAAGTATTGGCACATGTATCAGAGGTGAAAAAATCATCTGGTATCTTAATGAGTTTAAAAGATCTAGATTCGTTATTTCGAGGCGGAAGACTATCTAAACTGAAAACGATTATTGGGAATTTACTACACATCAAACCGATTGTAGAATATTGGCAAGGAAAAACTGCTTTAATCGATAAAAAACGAACGGATGCAAAAGTGTATCAATTCTTTGTTGAGTATCTTGCTTCAAAAGTAAAAGATATCAAAGGAAAATTAAAAGTGTTTGTCACTCATATCAACGCGGTTGAACGTGCAGAAGCACTAAAACAAGCAATTTTAAATTTATTCCCAGAAGCGTTTGTGAAAGTGGTGAATGAAGTAACACCTGTACTCGCAATTCATGTATCCTACGGTGGAGTAGCTATGGGTTGGGTTGTTGACTAAATGAAAAAGTTTCATTAACAGATAGCCAAAATCAAAAGAATTGTGTGTGAAACACTTGAAATTAAACAATAAAACGATATAATAAAAGTGTAAACAGCCTGGGGGGTTCGTGTTTCATACTAAAAGCGTACCGAACACAACACCTTAGGGAGTTGAGATCACACTTGTGTCGAAAGCCTACCTCCGAGTAGGAATCCTAATGGTTGGATAACAGAGACTCCCACAATTATTTATGCGGGTTCCGCATCAGTGATAACGGCCTTCTGGGTGCCAATAAGAAACCACGTAGGTGGTTTTTTATTATTTATGTATTGCATTTTTGAGTGAGGTAGGAGTATAATTACACTTGAACATAAAAATGAAAACAAAGGAAATAGATATCAATGGGCGATTTTGGCATAAAACATTTAACTGGACTAGCATGGTTATTTTCATTAATTATTGGATTATTAATTACATTGTTATATATTCGAAAAAAACAACAAAATCTAATAGCATACGATTTATGGGTGATTAAAGGTGCAGCCATTTTTATTTGGTTTTGGGAAATTATAAAGACGATTTATATGATTAAAAGTCCTGACTTTGGCGGAGTGGGGAATTATCCTGCGTTCATGTTACCTCTACACATCTGTAGTATGGGTCTATATGCATATCTCATCATCGGATTTAAACCAGGGAAATTAGCAGACTACATCAAACCATTTGGATTTGCGACGATGTTACTTGTTACACTTCTGATTTTAACGATTCCAGCATCCAGTGGGATTATGGGAAATCTTCCTCACTGGAAGTTTGTCAAAGATAACACATTGCCATTTCAATCGTTCTTATATCATGGAACGCTCGTGTTTGTACCACTTTATATGTTGCTTTCAGGGTTTTATAAACCACGAATGAAAGATATTGGTAAAGCAACAGTTAGTTTATTTGTAGTTGCGATCTTTGCTTTTATCGTAAATAAAGTACTTGGAATGACAGATTTTATGACGCTTGAATATGGAAACGGGAATCCATTTCAGTTTCTAATTGAGAATCGTTATGTTCTATATATCCTCGTATTAGCAAGCATTTCAATCTTTGGAACCTTTGTCTTTTTAGCAATCGGAGAACTAGTTTCAAAGTTAAAGTTTAAAAATTAGTATGATGAAAACCTAAGATATCTTAGGTTTTTTTAATTTTGTAAACATTTGATAAATGAACAGTGAAATGTTATAATATGGTATAAGAGGTGAGGAAATGACTGAAAAAGAGAAGATGATGTCTGGGGAATACTACAACGCACAAACCCTTGAACTGATCAATGAACGAAACAAAGCAAGAAAGATTTTAAACAAATATAACAAAGAACTGGGTGTGACACCTAAAAAAACAAAACTACTTTCTACGTTAATTCATACAAAAGGAACGTTTGTCATCGAACCACCATTTGTTTGTGATTATGGGTATAATATTGAAGTAGGAACTGGATTTTATGCCAACTATGGATGTACCATATTAGATGTTTGTAAAGTGACGATTGGTGATAATGTAATGTTTGGACCAAATGTGTCGCTTTATACCGCGACACATCCGTTAAGCCTCAAGAAGCGCTTAGAAGGGCTTGAAAACGGAAAAAGCATCACAATTGGAAACAATGTTTGGATTGGTGGGGGAAGCATCATTTATCCTGGTGTTACCATTGGAAACAATTCTGTTATCGCCGCAGGTAGTGTTGTGATCAAAGATGTTGGTCCAGATTGCTTGTTTGGTGGAAATCCAGCACATTTTATCAAAAAGATATAAGTATTTCATTTGATTGAGAAATTCTAGATAACGTGTTATAATAATAGATAGTATTGAGGTGGTTGTTTTGGCAGTAGACATAGTTATTAATTTAAAAAAAGAAATCGAGAACGTCGTCAAAGAACTTGGGTATTACACAGAAGACTTTGAGGCAATCTTGGAAATTCCAAAAGAAAAATCACATGGTGATTATGCGACCAACATGGCAATGAGACTTGCGAAAGTGGCGAAAAAGTCACCGGTTGCGATTGCTAAAGAGTTTATCGAGCGTGTGGATCCTAAAAAAATGCATATTGAAAAGATTGAGATTGCAGGACCAGGATTCATTAACTTTTTCTTAGACAAAGATTATATTTTAGGAATCACCAACGAAATCATCGAAAAAGGTGATCAGTATGGTGACTTAAATATCGGTCAAGGTGTAAGGGTCAATATTGAGTTTGTATCTGCGAACCCAACAGGAGCTCTTCACATTGGTCATGGACGTGGAGCCGCATATGGAGATTCTTTGGCAAGAGTCTTATCAAAAATAGGATATGATGTTGCAAGAGAGCATTATGTCAATGACGCAGGGAATCAAATTAGAAATTTAGCCTTTAGTATCATTGAACGATACAAAGAGTTGTTTGGTTTACCTCATCATTTAGGCGATGATCATTATCATGGAAAAGAAATCATTGAGATCGCAAAAGAAATTAAGACTCAATATGGAAATCAATTTATTGAACACCCAGATTTTGATTTCTTTCGAACGTATGGAACCAATTATTTATTAAAAGGGTTACAAGATGATTTAAAGGCATTCCACATCGAGTTTGATGTGTGGTTTAGCGAACGTAGTTTGTATGACAATCATGTCGTAGAAAAAACAATTGATAAATTAGTAAGAGGTGGATATACTTATCAAAAAGATGGTGCGATGTGGTTAAAAACATCGGAATATGGAGATGAAAAAGACCGTGTGATCATCAAGAGTGATGGAAGTTACACGTATTTGCTTCCAGACATTGCCTATCACGCGAATAAACTATCACGTGGATTTGACCGCCTTATTGATGTATTAGGAGCAGATCATCACGGCTATATCAACCGGTTAAAAGCAGCTGTTGCGATGGTTGGTGGAAACTCTGATATCATTGATATTGAGATCTTACAAATGGTAAGAGCGTTGCGGAATGGCGAAGAAATCAAAATGAGTAAACGCAGCGGAAAAGCGATTACCCTTCGTGATTTAATCGATGAGGTTGGTGCATCTGCACTCAGATACTTCTATATTTCAAAAAGTTTAGATACACCAATGGATTTAGACGTGGACTTAATGACAAAAAAATCGAATGAAAATCCAGTGTTTTATGCACAATACGCACATGCTAGAATTGCAAGTTTGTTTCGAACACTCGCTAGCAATGGATTGGTATTTACAGAAGCAAAACGATTTGAAAAAATTAACAAAGAAAACGCAAAAGAGTTAGGACTTCTGCTTATGCAATACCCAAGTGTATTAGAAGAAGCAGGAACCAAACGATTACCACATAAAATCACTCATTACATTACAAACTTGGCAAGTAGTTTGCACAGCTATTATAATGATGAAAAAATCATCACAGATGATGTGCAAGAAACCAATGAAAAGCTAACGATTATGAAGGCCGTTAGTATCGTCTTGAGAAATGCCTTAGAGTTAATCGGCGTTGAAGCCGTGGAACAAATGTAAAAGGAGGAAATTTCAATGAAAAAATTATTTTCTAATTATGGATGGCTCGTTAAATTTATCGGAGCTGCATTGTTAATTGCGTTTGGACTCGTTGTAAAATTTGTTCAAGGTAGTGAAGATTTTATCACTATTTTGGCTGGTTTTATTATTGTGATTGCTGCTTTGTTTAGAGTGGTACCACTGATGAAGACCTTGCATCGCGAATTGCTTCGCACCATCAATTTAATTGAAATCATTGCGAATGTGATTGTAGGTGGATTCTTCTTATATTGGGGATTCTCTGGACAAAATAGTTTAGGAAATTTATTTGGATATTTAATAGGAGCAATCCTATATGCAAGAGGTTTGATTTTCTTTGTATCAACTGTACTTCTTGGAGAAAAAACCGAACAAGCAAAATTTTGGTTCCATATGGCTGTGTTAACTCTAGCTGTATTTATGATTACGAGAGGAAACATCAGCCCAGAAACATTTGCATGGTTAATATTATTTGTATCAGTTGGTATTGGTGCTTACTTGGCCTTTGATGGTGGTGGCGGATACAAACGATATCGTTATGAAGTCGCACAACGAAAAGCAACCGAAGATGTTAAAGTAAAACCAGTGGTAGAATCTCCTACCGTTGAGAAAAAAGAAGAAGTTCCACTTGAGGAACCAAAAAAAGATCAACCTACAATTCAATAATAAGGAAGGAAGAAAATAAGGTATGGATCGTCAATTAAAATTACTGAAAAAACTGGTAGAAGCAAATGGTGTACCAGGGAATGAAAGACAAGTCAAAGAAATCATGAAACAAGAATTTGCATCCATGGGAGTTGAACTGATGTTTGACAATCTGGGTTCTGTTGTTGGAAAAAAAGTGGGATTACAAAACGGTCCCAAAATCATGATTGCAGGTCATATGGATGAAATTGGATTCATCGTGACAAAAATTACCGATCAAGGATTTTTAAAGTTCCAAACTGTTGGTGGATGGTGGAGTCAAGTTATGCTTGCGCAACAATTTGATGTCACAACTCAAAGTGGAAACGTTTACCGCGCAGTTATGGGATCAAAACCACCTCACTTATTAAGTGAAGCAGAACGTAACTCTACCGTGAAAATCGAAGATATGTTCTTAGATTTGGGAGTCAAAAGCAAAGATGATGTTGTTGCATTAGGAATCAAAGTTGGAGATATGATTACGCCATCAATATCATTCCAAGAAATGGCAAACAAAGATTCTTTACTCGCAAAAGCTTGGGATAACCGCATTGGTTGTGCGGTTGCATTAGAAGTTGTTCGCAACTTGTTAAATGAAACACATCCAAACATCGTATATGGAGTAGGAACGGTTCAAGAAGAAGTTGGGCTCCGTGGAGCAAAAACAACCGCTCAAATGATTCAACCAGATATTTCAATCGCTGTTGATGTTGGAATTGCATCCGATACTCCAGGATTATCTGGTGATGCGAAAATGGGAGAAGGACCATTGCTTCTACTAGTGGATGGTGCATTGGTTGGTCATGTTGGATTACGTAGATTTATCGTAGAAATCGCAGATGAATTTAAAATCCCTTACCAATTTGACTATTTAGCACGTGGTGGAACAGATGCTGGAGCAATGCATTTAGCACACAGTGGATCTCCTGCGATATCACTTTGTATCGCATCAAGATACATTCACTCACATACATCAATCATTTCAAGAAAAGATTATGAAAATGCGGTTAAGTTAATTACAGAAGTTGTAAAACGCTTAGACCGTAAAATGGTTGATCAAATCACTTACGAATAGTCGTGCTCACACCCTGAAAGTAGCTTTTTTAAGCTACTTTTTATTTTCAATTTGCCAGTCAAAATGACTTGAAAAAAACTGCTATTTATGGTATCATAATTAAAGTAGCAAGTTGCGTTCGTAGCTCAATTGGATAGAGCATCTGACTTCGGATCAGAGGGTTGTGGGTTCGAGTCCTACCGAGCGCGCCAATTATATGTTAAGGTGGTACTATGAGTATTAAAGAACAAGTTGCATTGGTCAAAGAGACATTGTTGTCTTATCCTAATGTGAAAATTGTAGCAGCAGCAAAATATATTGGTATAGACCAAACAAAAGAATTGATTGATGCAGGAATATATGAGTTGGGTGAAAACCGCACTGATGCTTTGTTAGAGAAGTATGATGCGTTAAAAGAACACAAAATCGTCTGGCATTTCTTTGGTACGCTTCAAACAAGAAAAGTAAGAGACATTATCAATAAGATTGATTACTTGCATTCACTTGATAGTTTATCGCTTGCCAACGAAATCAACAAACGAGCAACAAAACCACTAAAATGTTTTGTTCAAGTCAACATCAGTGAAGAACCAAACAAATCTGGAATTGAAGCGATTAAGGTTAAGGGATTCATTAAGTCACTGGAAAAATATCCTAACATTGAAGTGATTGGACTTATGACGATAGCGAAACTAACCTATGACAAAGAGCTACTTGCGGGATACTTTAAAAGCATGAAAAAGTTACGCGATGAAATAATGGAATTAGGGTTGCCTTATGCGCCATGTACCGAATTATCCATGGGAATGTCAAATGATTATCTCATTGCTTGTGAACATGGATCAACATTAGTAAGACTAGGTCGAATTTTGTTAAAATAGGAGGCGTTTTATGGGATTACTGAAACGTAAGAAACAGGTAAAAAATATTGCATTAAGCGAATACGATTACCGTCCCAATTTACAAACAAATCAACCAGTTGATGGTGATAAAAAGAAAAAACGTAGATTCGATCGACGTAATTTGATTACGGCTTTTGATATGATGCAATCTGAAATTGTGAAAGACAAAGATCAATTGTTTGACCTCTGTGATATCATTATGAGTGGAAGAGCAGTGTTGGCAAATTTTGAACGATTATCAATTGAGGATGCAAATTATATGTTAACGTTTCTATCTGGTGCTGTCTATGCATTAGAAGGAGAAGTACATAAAACAGGATCTCGAACATTCCTGTTTGCTGGTAAGAAACAATATACCGATGGGACACTCCATCAATTTATAGAGGACATAAAATAACATGGAAATATTAATATTAATTTTAATTGGTCTATATTATCTGATGTATGGATATTTATACTTTATGATTGCAACAATCATTTTAGGTTGGATTCCAGGGATTAGAGAAAGTAGATTTTACCAAATTATGGATAAAATCACTAGTTTTTATATGGGACGATTCCGAGGACTACTTGTGTTTGGGATGATGGATTTCACCCCAATATTAGGATTCATAGTATACCAACTAGCAATGTTTGGTTTGGGTCAGTTAATCAGTTTTATTGGTTAGTATGAGCGAAGAATTTGATATTCTAATCAAGAATTTCAAACACTATCAGGAAGTTGCGACAAAGCATGGTAGAGTGTTAACAAAATTCTTAAATGAAACCGAATGTGAGTTATTAGATGGGATTATTAAAGAACCCGCAACTTACCAACTCTATGGTGGATATGAAGATGCTGAAATGAAAAAAGCGTTGATTCATCATGTTGATGATTCTGCGGTAGAGGATGAGTTTGAGATTGTAATGCTTGAACTAAAAGCAAATCCAAAGTTTTTGGTGCTAACACACAAACATATCTTTGGAACAATGATGAGTTTAGGAATCAAACGAAATACCTTTGGTGACATCGTTGTAAGTGATCAGGCGTATCTCTTTGTCGATAAAACAATAGCTGACTACGTGATGAATGAACTTACGATGATTGGTGGAGCTAGGGTTGAAGTCACAGCGAAAGATCCAAAAATGTATCAATCCATATTGAAAAAAGAATATGCGATGGAACAAATAATCATAGCCTCGATGCGACTAGATGCCATTGTAGCTCGAGTTGCACATCTTTCAAGAGAGAAAGCACAAATCATTATTAAAGAACAACTTGTGAAATGCAATCACAAAATCAGTGAAAATCCTTCGCAAATTGTGAAAATAAATGATATAATAAGTATTAGAAAGTTTGGACGAGTGAAAGTATTTGGTGTGATTGGTCAAACCAAAAAAGATCGCATCGTCTTATCCATAGGAACATTGCGTTAATTTAGGACGTAAGAAGAATCAAAGATTTTATAGAGAACAAGGCAATTGGTGGAAGCATTGTAATCTTTCTTCTTAGGATCACCTAAAGTGCATTTGGAAGAAAAACAAGAGATTGTTCGTAGAACCAAACGTGATTCTAGCGTTAATAGAACCATAAGAGCATGTTTTCATAACATGAACTAAGGTGGTACCGCGCTTTAAATGCATCAAGCGTCCTTAGCAATAAGGATGCTTTTTTTTCTAAAATAGATCAAAAGGGAGTAGCACTATGAAAGATTTTAAAGACACATTACGAATGATGACGACAGAGTTTCCAATGAGGGGGAATATGGGAGTGAATGAACTTCCAATCCAAGAACGTTGGTTTCAAGAAGGATTATATGAGAAGGTTTTAGCTAAAAACAAAGATAAATCTTCTTATGTTTTGCATGATGGACCACCATATGCGAATGGAAACATCCACATTGGCCATGCATTAAACAAAATATTAAAGGACTTTGTTGTTCGTTATAAGACCATGAGTGGATTCTATAGCCCTTATGTTCCAGGTTGGGATACGCATGGATTGCCAATTGAATCAGCATTAACCAAAGATAAGAAAATCAACCGTAAAGAAATGAGTGTTGCTGATTTCAGAACAGCATGTACAAATTACGCCTTAGAACAAATTGAAATCCAGAAAGAGCAATTCAAACGTTTGGGTATATTAGGTGAGTGGGATAATCCATATGTTACCTTAGACAAACGCTATGAAGCAGTTCAAATTAGAGCATTTGGTAAAATGGTCGAACGTGGATTAATCTTCAAAGGATTAAAACCTGTATACTGGAGTCCTTCGAGTGAAACTGCTCTCGCTGAGGCTGAAATTGAGTATCATAATGTGAAATCACCATCTATTTATTTGGCATTTAAAGTCGTGGATGGAAAGAACATCGTTTCCAATGATTGTGAGTTGGTTATTTGGACAACCACACCTTGGACGATACCTGCCAATCTAGCAATCGCAGTCAATGAAGATTTGACGTATGTTGTGGTTTCTGCGAACAATCGCTACTTTATCGTTGTTTCAGATTTATTAGAAAGTTTTGTAAAAGCAGTAGGCTTTGATACGTATACGGTTGCGAAAAAGATTCCTGGAGCTAATTTGGAAGGAATCTTATATGAACATCCATTATATGGACGCATTTCTCCAGTTGTAATCAGTGATCATGTTACGGTAGAAGCTGGTACTGGACTCGTTCATATCGCACCAGGTCACGGAGAAGATGACTTTGTTGTAGGGAAAAAATACGGACTAGACGTATTGTGTCCTGTTGATGGCAAAGGAGTAATGACCGAAGAATCGGGAGAATTTGCTGGACTATTTTACGAAGATGCAAATAAAGCAATTGTGAAACGTCTAGAAGAAGAAAATGCGTTGTTAAAATTAGAGTTTGTGACACATAGCTATCCACACGACTGGAGAACAAAAAAACCAGTTATCTTCCGAGCAACCCAACAATGGTTCGCTTCGATTGAAGGATTTAAAAAGGATATGCTTCAAGCCGTATCAAAAATTGAATGGCATCCAACTTGGGGTGAAACAAGAATTGCGAATATGATCAAAGATCGACATGAATGGTGTATTTCACGCCAACGTGCATGGGGAGTTCCAATTCCAGTCTTTTACGCAGAAGATGGCAGTGAGATTTTAGATCAAGTCTTGATTGAACATGTCGCAACATTATTTGAACAATTTGGATCAAACATTTGGTTTGATAAACCAGCAGAAGAATTGTTGCCAGCTGGGTATACTCATAAAAACAGTCCGAATGGAATCTTTACCAAAGAAACAGACATTATGGATGTTTGGTTTGATTCCGGAACATCTCATCAAGCAGTACTAGTAGATCGAGGATTGCCATATCCAGCAGACTTGTATTTAGAAGGATCTGATCAATATCGTGGGTGGTTCAATTCGAGTTTATCGATCGGCGTTGCGATGACAAAGCAATCTCCATATAAAACAATTGTTAGCCATGGGTTTGTTCTTGACGGAGAAGGTCGTAAGATGAGTAAATCACTAGGAAATGTGGTAGACCCTAATACAGTGACCAAGGAATTTGGGGCAGATGTGTTAAGAATGTGGGTAGCAAGTGTTGATTATCAATCAGATGTACGTATTTCTAAAGATTTGATCAAGCAAACAAGTGAGGCATATCGTAAGATCCGCAATACATTCCGCTTCTTATTAGGAAATGTATTTGACTTTAATCCATCGAAAGATAAAGTGGCATATGACCGCTTGCCTGAAATTGATCAATATATGATGGTGAAACTAAATAAACTGATTAGTGATGTTCAAACATCTTACCATGATTTCGCATTTGATGAAGTCGGACGTATGATTTTAAACTATATGACAAACGAACTGTCAAGTTTTTATCTTGACTTTACGAAAGATATCTTGTATATTGAAGCTGAGGATAACTTCGAACGACGCAGTATCCAAACCGTGTTTTATGCGCATTTAGACGCATTGACAAAACTTTTGACACCAATTATTCCACATACAACAGAGGAAGTATATTCGTATATGCCAGGCGATCGACTCGAAAGCATTTATTTAACGGATATGCCAATTGCTAAATCATACCCGAATGCATCAGATTTACTAGATAAATATGCGCAATTTATGATTATTCGCGATGATGTCTTAAAAGCACTTGAAATGGCAAGAAACGAGAAAGTCATTGGTAAGAGTTTGGTTGCTGAACTAAACATTTATCCAACACCAAAAACTGCGAAAATACTAGCAGGACTCAAAGTAGATTTACAGAAGGTATTCATTGTTTCTAAATGTAATATCGTGAATCATACGATTGGTGGAGTTGTGTTTGACAGTGGAGAAATCTTAGTCAAAGCATATGATGGTCATACTTGTGCAAGATGTTGGCAAGTGGTTGATCATGTCAATCAAGATGAATTATGTCCACGTTGTAACGAGGTTATAAATAAATAAGGGGGAACGAACTATGGCTATTAATATCCATTTTTTCCAAGATCGTAATTTAGAACGGATGGACCCAGTCAAACTGTTTGCTTATTTTGATGAACTAGAGAACTTTAAAATTTATTATACCGATGAGTATGTTGAGATTACATCACGAGACAAAGCGTTTGGACTTTCCTATAACTATTATTTGACAAAGCGTTCACGCGTCAATGATATTTTTCGATTGAATTCAAACTATGTAAATGTGAACTTCCTTCTTGTGATGCCAGTACTCATCCCATCGTTTTTAGCTAAAGAAATTTTAAAAGAAGTTCAAAAAATTTGTAAAATATTTGAGTTAGAAGTCTACTATGAAAATGTTAAGGACATTGAACCATTTAATATGGCTCAAGTCTATGGATATTTTGAATCGGTTCGAGCAAAGACATTAGAAGATCAAACGCCAACCGATAAGTATTTTATCGAACATGAAAAATTAAATGAAATTTGTAAATACCAACAAATGGTACCGAGTTTGAATGAGTATTATCGCGATGAAGTTGATATCAATCATTATATCGCTGTCGTTGATAAAAAAACCGGAGATGTTGGTATGAGTATTGGATGGAATGTTGGTAGCCCAATGATTTTTCCACCAAACTTAAGTTATATCCACTTGATGGAAAAAGACAATTTAACGGTTGTTGTGAATGCAAAAGAGTTCTTTAAAAAACTCGATAAGTATTTGATTGAAGTGAAGAACTTCTTACCGGATATGCATCTATTAAAGGGACGTCTAGCATTAAAGACAAAATTAGTTGCAAGAAAATTACGGAAAGAGGCATTCACAGAAGAAAACTTTAAGGTTATTCGAATTTGTGATATTATAGATCAACAATGAAAAAACGTATTGCTCAATACTTACTAGGTATTATCATCATATGTTATGGGGTCGCATCCATCATTAGTGCCCGAATCGGAACATCAGCTGCCGATGCCATTAACACGAACGTAAGTTATTTAACACCACTCACCGTAGGACAATCCATTGGCATCATGTCAGTGGTCTTTGTTCTTTTATCGCTGTTATTCAAGCGAAAATTAATCATACTCGTTAGTTTGGTGTTCGTGTTTATTTTAACACCAGGGATTGATTTTTTCTTTTATAAAGTGATTGAGGTATACTATCCAACCGATTTGTGGTTCCGAATTCTCAATTTCGCAATTGGAGTATTGCTTGTCAATCTAGGAACCTCACTAACCATTGTTTCAAAATTACCACTAACTCCATATGATCAGTTTACAATGATGATGGTTGAACTAACCAAAAAACCATTAATCGTCATTCGGTTTTCGTTAGAATTTACCCTTCTTATCATTGGGGTTATTCTTGGAATTCGCTCAGGTTATTTGAACGAGACAGTGTCTATTGGTACGGTGATTTTCGCTTTAAGCGGTGCACCACTGATTCGGTTGTTTGTATTTTTATTAAATGGAGGAAAGAAACATGTTAATCAACAAACTAATTGATCATACAATCTTAAAAGCAACAGCGA
Organism: Bacilli bacterium; assembly: GCA_035362935.1. Classification (GTDB taxonomy): domain Bacteria; phylum Bacillota_I; class Bacilli_A; order ML615J-28; family CAG-313; genus DAOSEC01. The sequence continues at coordinate 44,050 of DAOSEC010000011.1, forward strand.
CACAACAAGATGTAGCTAAAATATGTCAAGAAGCAATTAAGTATGATTTTAAAAGTGTATGTATCAACCCAAGCAATGTAGAACTTGCTAAAAAACTCTTAGAAGGAAGCAATGTATTGGTATGTACTGTCATTGGATTTCCTTTAGGGGCTAACACCATTCGCATCAAAGAACTAGAAACAGAAGATGCTGTTAAACATGGTGCGGATGAAATCGATATGGTCATTAACGTTGCACGAGCAAAAGAACAAGATTTTACATACATTGAAGAAGAAATCAAGAGAGTGGTAAAGGCTGCGAATGGAAGGTTAGTCAAAGTAATCTTAGAAACCTGTTACTTGACCGACGATGAAATTGTTGGGGCAAGCCTCGCAGCAAAACACGCAAAAGCAGATTTTGTAAAAACATCTACTGGTTTTGGTACGGGAGGAGCAACAGCTCATCATGTCAGTTTAATGAGAAAAACAGTAGGTGAGGCTATGGGAGTCAAAGCATCTGGTGGGGTGCGAAGCCTAGAAGATGTACTAAAAATGGTCGAAGCAGGTGCAACAAGAATTGGAGCATCGAGTGGCGTTGAAATTATGAATAACGTCAAAAGCGAAAGCAATTATTAATAGGAGGATGTAATATGATACCTACACCGCACATTGAATGTAAAGATAAATCATTGATAGCGAAAACAGTATTAATGCCAGGAGACCCATTAAGAGCGAAATTCATCGCTGATACGTATTTAACGGATGTGGTTGAGTTTAACCATGTACGTAATATGTTAGGGTTTACCGGAACTTACAAAGGAAAACGAATTTCTGTAATGGGGTCTGGTATGGGAATGCCGAGCATCGGGATTTATTCTTATGAATTATTCAAATTCTACGATGTAGAAAACATTGTACGGATTGGATCTTGTGGAGCATATACAGATACCTTAAAATTATATGATGTTATTTTAGCAAAAGATGCTTGGAGTGAATCCACATTTGCGAAAACACAAGGCATCAGCAAAGCGAAAAAGTTAAAAAGCAGTTCTGAACTAAATAAAAAGTTAGTAAAAGCAGCAAAAAAATTGAACATTCCGATGGTTAGTGGTACGATACATTCATCCGATGTATTTTATAGAGAACGATTTGATGACTATAAAGATATATTTGAAAACCAAAAGTGTATTGCTGTTGAGATGGAATCCTTTGCCCTCTTCGCCAATGCAATGGCGACCGGAAAAAAAGCATCTTGCTTACTAACAGTATCTGATTCTTTAGTTACCCACGAAGCAACAACTGCTAACGAAAGACAAGTTGCATTTAATAAAATGATGTTAATTGCCTTAGAATTAGCAGAGTAAAGGGGGATATCCCCTTTTTCTTGTAAGGAGAAACAACTATGACAATAGAAAAAACAATTCAAAATCACATCGAAAAAGTGTTTGTCTATACCGATAAGTTTAAGACAATAAACATCAACATTGCATTTGAACTTCCTTTTTCGGTTGATACAACTGCTCATTTTGCGTTACTTGCAAGAGTATTGCGTAATAGCACAGAAAAATATCCAAGCAAACGAAGCTTGTCACAAAAATTACAAGATTTATACGATGCAAGATTAGGTCTAACGTATAACCGAGTTGGAAAAGCAAGTGTTGTGAGCGTATCCTTGACCTTTATCAATGATCAATATTTACAAAGTGAATCAAGTCTTTGTTATGAAGCACTCACATTTTTAAACGAAGTGATCAATCATCCTCTTCTTGAGAATGGTCATTTTTCCAAATCAAAATTAGAAGAAGAACGCAGATTATTGATTGATGAAATCAAGTCAATGTATAACAACAAATCGCGTTTTGCATTAAACGAAATGATTGAAGCAATGTTTAAAGAAGAACTATATGGAAAAAAGATCTACGGTACAGTAAGTCAAATTGAACAAGTAGAACCATCGGATCTTACAAGAGCGTATCAAATCCTTATGAATCAATCGAAGATCTCGATTTATGTCGTAGGAGATATTGATAAAGAATGTTTTGAAAACAATCTTGATCAAACGATTCGGTTGAATGGGAATAATATTGAAGTATCCCTGATTGATGATGAAACCAAAGAGGTTACTTCTATCAAGGAAATCATTCGACTTGACCCAGTCAATCAAGCAAAACTTAACATTGGCTTTCGAACAAACGTGTTAGTAGGAACACCGCTTTATTATGCGATGTTAGTACTTGGAAGTTTACTAGGCGGTCATGCCAATTCTAGATTTTTTGATGTCATCCGCGAAAAGCATTCACTTGCCTATTCGATTGGAACCATCTACGGGTTAAACAAAGGTGTTATGGTTGTTATGGCAGGAATTGATGCAGGAAAATATCATCAAGTAATGGATCTCGTAATGCAAGAAATTCATGCGATACAAGCCGGGACAATTGAGGATGAACTAATTGAATTAACTAAGTTAACACTAAACAATGAACTACTAGAATTATTTGATTCACCAAGCGGAATGGTTGGTATCATTCAAAAAGAACTTGATTTCTTAGGCTATTTTGATTTGGAACAAATGATGAAATTAGTCAAAGATGTCACAAAAGAGGAAATCATAGAAGCATCAAAAACACTTGTGCTAGATACGGTATATTTATTATCTGGTAAGGAGGTTTCAAAATGGAACAAATCAAATACACAGATTTGAAGGAAACACTTTATCACGAAAAACTAGAAAATGGGTTAGAAGTATACTTGCTTCCAAAACATAATTTCTTTAAAACCTATGCTGTATTTGCGACGCGTTATGGGTCTGTTGATCACATGTTTCGACCACTTGGGTCAAATAAACTGATTTCTGTTCCTGCTGGGATTGCTCATTTTTTAGAGCATAAGATGTTTGAAGATGCAGCTGGGAAGAATATATTCAATGAATTTGCCAAGCTAGGAGCAGATGCAAATGCTTATACGTCATATAATATGACGGCATATTTGTTTTCTACCACAAATGAAGTGACAAAACCGCTCCATTTATTGCTAGATTATGTTCAAGAACCATATTTCACAGAAGACAACGTCATCAAAGAACAAGGAATCATTGAACAAGAACTTTTGATGTATTTAGATGATCCAAGTGATCGCCTACATCTAGGGTTTATGAAAAATATATTTTTCAAAAATGAAATCAAAACGGATGTTGGCGGAACGGTACGTTCAATCAAACAAATAACAAGCGATTTATTGTATACTTGTTATCACACCTTTTATCATCCATCCAATATGGTTATGTTTGTGATTGGTAATTTTGATGTAGAACATATTCTAGAGGAGATCAAAGCAAACCAAGGGAAGAAAGAGTTTCCGGTTGCTAGTCCAATCAAGCGAAAATATCATACCGAAAATGAAATTGTTAAGAGAGCTTACAAAGAAATCCAAATGTCAATATCAAGTCCAAGAGTTGCCTTTGGGGTTAAATTTCCTGCCTTTGACTTAAGTAGTGATGAGATTGTGAAAAAAGAACTCGCAGTGTCAATCCTAATTGATGAGTTTTTCGGAAAAGGATCTTTGAATTATGAAGAGATGTTAGAACAAAAGATCATTAATAGTTCGTTTAAAGTAGCAACAGTTCTTGAAAACAACTATGGATATTTTGTTGCGAAAACAGAAACCGAAGATGTTGATCGTTTTATTCAGTACATGAAATCAAAATTGTTATCAATGAAAGAGACTCACTTTAGTCAAGAAAATTTTTTACGTCATAAAAAAGTCGTGATTGGGGATTTTATTCGTCGTCTAAATTCGGTTGAGTTTATCGCAAATACCTACATTGACTATTATATGAGAGATTTTGATTTGCTTAAGGTATTGTCTATTTTAGAACATTTAACCTTAGATGATGTCTTAGATACACTTACTTTATTCAAAGAAGAAGCCATGAGCGCTTTTGTCATCAAACCAAAGAAGAAAGTTTCGAGAAAAAGCAATTCGTTAACATAACAAAAATAGTCAAATTATTCTATTTTTAAGATTTTGTCGAATTACAACGTTTATCAAGATATAAATGGACTATATTTCGCTTAATTCATAGATAATTGAAGCAAAAATGTATGCGAAAACAAAAAAATGACCATTTTGGTCATTTTTTTTATTGGATAAGATTTTGTATAATGAGACATATTAGTGAAATATAGGAGGATAATTATGTTAAATCAAGTCATTTTAGTAGGAAGGTTAGTCGATGATCCGAAAGTTACAGAAACAGAGTCAGGGAAAACAACTGCGCTAATTACACTAGCCGTATCAAGAGGATTTAAAAATCAAAACGGAGAATACGAAACAGATTTTATTAATTGTGTGTTGTGGCAAGGAGTTGCTGAATCAACTCAAGCATATTGTACAAAAGGATCTGTGATTGGGATTAAGGGAAGAATTGCTTCAAGAAACTTAGAAGTATCAGATACAAAGAAACTAAAGATGCACGATATTATCGCCGAAAAAGTAACCTTTATCAGTCCGAAAAAGAAAGACGAAGCATAGAAAAATGGGCTCATTTATGAGCCTTTTTTCATTGACTTATGAGTAATTGATTGGTACAATGTAATAAATGGTGGTGATGAGGTTGAAACATTATATTAGGTATATATGTTTGATTATTTTAGTTATATTAGCGGGATGTGATGTGACAAATGATGAACGTGATGCAAATAACATTGCACAATGGGCAATTGATCAAATCGTCGTAACAGAGGATGATATTGTGCTTGTAAATGTACATCCTGAGTTTTATGCAAGCATTGAGTGGAGTGCAGATAAGGTAGAACTGATTGATTTTACAGCCAAAAAGCTAATCGCGAGTTTAACTGACCAAACACTTGTGCTAAGCGTTAAGGTTACCTATCAAGGATTTGAGGTAATTAAGACAAAACAAATAATGATTCCTAAAATCGATGATTCGGTTTTAGAAGGAACTGCACTAGAGATTGCGCAGTGGGCAATCGATCACGTCACTTCAAATATCTCGGTTATGAACTTACCCACGACACATCCAAATCATGATGCAAGTATTATATGGAGTGTTGATCACCCTACATTACCTATTGTAAACAATCAAATTCGACTAAATGGGGAAGCGTGTGAGTTTGAGTTAACCGCTACTGTGATCTATCAAACAGTAGAGAAACAAGTTTCAAAGGCTTTTGAATTTGAAGAATATGATATCTCAAGTGTCGAACGTAAGTTTGTGAATCAATTTTTTGATATAATCAGTCGAAATTATAATGTTCGAACAACTTATACGGATTTTGGAGGATCTACAATTACCTGGTATTCCAGCAATCCAACAATTTTTTCCAATGAAGGAGTATACCGTGCTCCATTTTATAATACCCAAATTACCATTCATTTTACCGTAGAAACAACAAACCCAGCGATTATGCGAACATTTCAAGCAGACTTGATTGTGCTTCGGATGACTTCAGGTGAGCGACTGCTTACCATCCAAGAGGCAATTCATGACTCATTAGGACAAAATATTGTGGTTTCGCCAGAACAACTCTTACCAACGGAAATACCAACGCTTGGTTTAACCTTGACATGGCTAGATCAATATGGAGAAAGTATTTCAAAGTTAAATGAAGTGACTTCGTACATTATCCCTCGAGTTGGTACAGACTTAACCATTTTGGTCAGTGGAGAAGATGGGGAGTTTCCAATCAAATACCGATTACAAACAGAAGAAAGTAATGATTCATTTGTTATGAGAAAGATAAATTCAATCGATTTAGTAAAAGAGATTAAAGTTGGATGGAACATTGGAAATACATTAGATGCTCCTTCTGAAACTGCTTGGGGAAATCCAATGATCACGAAAGCATTGCTAGATAAAGTGAAAGCAGCAGGATTTAACATTATACGAATCCCAGTGACCTGGGAGGGAAAATTTAACAATAGTGGAGAATACATCATCGATCAAGCATATTTAGACCGAGTTCAAGAAGTCGTTAATTATGCAATTGATGATAACACGTTTGTCATATTGAATATGCACCATGAACGATGGAATACAACAACATATGCCAATTTAGCTCAAGCTTCGATTATAATGGAAAAGCTCTGGACACAAATTGGAAATCGATTTAAAGATTATGATGAACATTTGATTTTTGAAGGAATGAACGAACCAAGATTTTATGAAGGAACTGCGAGCGAGCAGTGGACTGGAAAACTAGAGTCCTTTAGTGTCATCAACTCCTTAAACCAAGTATTTGTAGATACAATACGCTCATTAGGTGGGAATAACCGTTATCGCCATTTGATGATCACGACAAACGGAGCTGGTACTTCAGATTACATATTATCGAATTTAGTAGTTCCAAATGACCCTTATGTCATTGTATCTGTGCATTCTTACGCACCATATGATTTCGCACATGACAAAACAACGGTTACGACTTGGAGTGCAAGTAACTCAAGTCAAACTTCGGTAATATCTAGTGTATTTACAAGACTCAATCACTATTTCATATCAAAGAATATTGCTGTAATCATGGGAGAGTTTTCTTCGCGTGATAAGAACAATTTAAGCTCTAGGCTTGCATGGTTAGATTATTATTTGAATCAAGCAGATGCTTATGGAATTCCTTGTGTATGGTGGGATACTGGTCAAGTTCAAACACCAGAAAATATGACATTTTCGATTTTGAATCGCAATACCTTAGAATGGATTTTTCCAGAAATTGTAGAGCGACTCACCCGATAAGAGGCTTCGAAAGAAGCTTCTTTTGATTTAAAATGTTGATAAAAAATTTCAATTTATCGCAAGTTGTGGTATAATACGTCTAAAAGGAGAGTGGATTTATGAAGCAATATTTGGATTTGTGCAAACACATCTTAGAACACGGTATCTATAAAGAAGACCGCACCGGTGTTGGTGTCATTTCAACCTTTGGCTATCAAATGCGATTTGATTTAGCAAAGGGATTTCCTCTTCTTACAACAAAGAGAGTTCATTTAAAAGCAATCATTCATGAATTATTGTGGTTTATCAAAGGCGACACCAACATTAAGTATTTGGTGGATCGTGATGTAAAAATATGGAACGAATGGCCATATCAAAAGTATGTTCATTCAAAAGACTTTCAAGGCGAAACTTTAGAGGAGTTTGTTTTAAAGATCAAACAAGATGAGGAGTTTGCAAAACTCTATGGAGACTTAGGACCTGTGTATGGACATCAGTGGCGAAAATTTGAAGGTCCAAATGGTGCAATGATTGATCAACTCGACTATGTTTTGCGTGAAATCAAGCAAAACCCATCCTCAAGACGATTGATTGTCAATAGTTGGAATGCGGCACTCGTTGACCAAATGGCATTACCACCTTGTCATATGATGTTTCAATTTTATGTCAATGATGGGAAGTTATCTTGTCAACTCTATCAAAGAAGTGCGGATACCTTTTTAGGTGTGCCATTTAACATTGCATCGTATGCATTGCTCACAATGATGGTTGCCCAAGTGTCTGGGTTAGAGTTAGGGGAGTTTGTACACACCTTAGGCGATGCTCACATCTATAGCAATCATCTTGATCAAATCAAATTACAACTTTCAAGAGAACCAAGAGACTTACCCTTAATGAGATTAAACCCAAATGTCACATCACTGTATGAGTTTGTTTATGAAGATTTTACATTAGAAAACTATAATCCACACAAAGCAATCAAAGGGGAGGTAGCAGTATAATGTATATTATCGTAGCAGCCATATCATCAAACAACATTATTGGAAAATCAAATGATATTCCATGGCATTATCCTCAAGATTTAAAGTATTTTAAGGAAGTAACAACAGGAAAAACAGTACTCATGGGTTATCATACCTATCAATCGATTGTAAACCGGTTAGGAAAACCGTTGCCAAACCGAAAAAATATCGTGTTAACTTCACATGAGATCAAAGAAGAAGGAGTTATCGTCATTCGCGATATCTTCCACTTTTTAGAACAACCCCATGAAGAAGAAATTTATGTGATTGGTGGAAGACAAATTTATAACCTATTCATTGATTTAGCAGATAAACTGTATATTACTCATATCGATAAGGAATTTGATGGCGACACCTATTTTCCAACAATCGATTATTCAAAGTTTGATAAAGTAAGCGAAAAGATAGATAACGAACTACGGTTTTGTGTCTATGAAAGGAAGCATACCTCATGATTATTTTTTTAGCCATTCTATTTGGACTACTTAGTACTCTTTTATTTGTTCTACTCATACCAGGAATTAGTCTTTGGTGGATTCCACTGTTCTTTTTAGCCGGTATTGTTGTTTTAGCGATTATATTAGCAATCATTTTATGGATATTACCAAAAACAGTGTTTCAAAAACCAGATTTGCAGGAACCGGTTAGAAGATGGATTATTTATGAGATTTGCAAGTTTGTTATCACTGTGTGTGGAATCAAACTGTTTGTCACTGGAAAAGAAATCATTCCACAAGGGAAAACTCTCGTTTTTGTTGGAAACCATTATGCGAACTGGGATATCATCATCATGATGTATATTTTGAAGAAATATAAAATTAGTTTTGTGTTTAAAGAAGAAATTGATCACTGGCCATATGTTGGTGCGTGGGGACGTTCGATTGGTGGAATGCCAGTTTATCGTGACAATGACCGAAAAACAGCTGAAATCATTGTAGAAGTTGGAAAACGAGTTCAAGCAGGAAATAACTATATCATTTTCCCAGAAGGCACTCGTTCGCGAAATGGATACTTAGCTGATTTTCGACATGGTGCAGTAAAACCAGCTGTTAAAGCTGGGGTTGATGTTGTTGTGTTTTCCCTTGATAATACGTATCGAGTCAAATACAACTGGCCAAGAAGAACAAGTGTCCATGTGAACTTCATCAAACTCATTCCTTCTGCTCGCGTGAGTACCTTAACGACTGTGAGTTTAGCAGAAGAAGCAAGGACAGAAATTATGAAGTTCCAAGAACAAAACAGAGCACTTCATCAAGAACTAGTTGTTCCTGAATTTATAAAAAAAGAAAAAAACAAGAAATTTAAAAAGGAATAATGTTGCATATCCCTCTTTTTAGGGGTATAATAAAACTATCTTAATGCTAAAGGGGGAATCTTATGGCACAAAATTCGAAATTTGATGTAGTCTTGTTATTAATCGCCATCTTTTTAGGATGGTTCGGAATTGACAAATTGTACAAAGGTGATGTAAAAATGTTTATCATTAAACTATTGTTAAACATAATCATTGTCGGTGCGATTTGGAACATTGTTGATATCGTAATGATTCTTTTGGGAAAATATCAAATTGACCCAAGAAAGTATTTATAATATTAACAAATAAAAATGCAAGGAATGTAATACTTCCTTGCATTTTCCTTTTTATAGATGATTGTTTTGATTAAAAGCAATTGGTTTAATCGTGTTGTTTTCTACTTCTACAATATTAAAGGATCCATTTTTTAAAGAGGTAGTAAAAAACACGTTCGGATCAATTTGTGTAAATAGTCCCTTAATAAAGTGAGAGTGAGTGGTTGCTAATACGATTTTGCCTGGGTATTTATCAGCAATCTCAAGTGTTGTTTGGTAGCAGCGTTCTTGTAACTCTTTTTCTTGTTCAATTCCTTCAAAATCGCCCGCATACATTTTCTCATAGACTTCTTTGGAAAGTTGCAATCCTTCTGCTTTGCCAAAGTCTCGCTCAATCAAGCCTTTTATGATATCAATGTCTAAGGTATAGCCAATGGTTGAGGCAATGATTTTTGCCGTGTCTAGTGCTCTTGTCAGTGGACTTGTGACAATGTGATCGAAATCTATCTTTGTTTCTATTATATGGTTCGCAGCTTGAACTGCTTGTAATTTTCCTTCCTCGCTTAGTAAGTTGTCAATTCTTCCTTGAATGCGAAATGTTTTGTTCCAGACTGTTTCTCCATGTCTGATAAAATAAATGATTGTTTTCATGTAATAGGTACCTCGCTAATTTGAACATTTTTAACCTTGTATATTGTAGCATAAAATGGTAAAATATGCTATACTAATAGTATATAACTTTTGTTGAGGTGAATATTGTGAGAGCAGTAGAATTAATAGAAAAAAAGCGTGACGGTCTTTCGTTAACGCAAAAAGAGATTGATTTTTTAATCGATGGATATGTCAAAGGGAGTATCCCAGACTACCAAATGAGTGCTTTTTTGATGGCCGTGATGTTTCGTGGATTAAATGATTTAGAACAAGCATATTTGACCAATGCGATGCTTCATAGTGGTGAAGTGATTGATTTATCACCAGTAGCAGGTGTAAAGGTGGATAAACATTCAACTGGTGGTGTTGGAGATAAAACAACACTTGTTGTGGCACCGATTGTTGCGGCTTGTGGTGCAAAACTTGCTAAAATGAGTGGTAGAGGACTTGGTCATACTGGTGGGACACTTGATAAGTTAGAATCCATTCCAGGATACCGTATTGAAATATCTTCTGCTGATTTCTATAAGCAAGTCAATGAAATTGGACTCGCAGTCATTGGACAAACAGCAAACATTACTCCAGCCGACAAATTACTGTATTCTTTACGTGATGTGACTGGGACAGTCCAATCAGTCGGGTTGATTGCCTCTAGTATCATGTCTAAAAAATTAGCAAGTGGAGCAGATAAAATCTTACTCGATGTAAAAGTCGGAAGTGGTGCTTTTATGAAGACCAAAGAAGATGCGATTGAACTTGCCAAAGCGATGGTAGCAATTGGAAAGAATACTGGAAAAGAAACGGTCGCAGTCTTAACCAATATGGATGAACCACTTGGTAGTGCGATCGGAAATTCTCTTGAAGTCATTGAAGCGATTGATACGTTAAAAGGTCATGGACCAAAGGATTTTATGGAACTATGCTTTGCCTTATCTAGTGAACTAGTACTGCTTGCAGGACTAGCCAAAGATATAAAAGAAGCTAGTAAAATGGTGGAAGCAGTGATAGCTGATAAGACAGCATTAAATAAACTGCGTCAAATGATCACATATCAAAAAGGAAATCCAAATGTTATCGATGATTATGACATCTTTGGAACCGCGAAACATAAAATTAAAGTATTGTCTCGTAAGGATGGATACTTAGCACATGTGGATGCGATGAACATTGGCACTGCAGCGATGAAATTAGGAGCAGGACGACAAACAAAAGAAGAAGCAATTGATCCTGTTGTAGGAATTATGATTCAAAAGAAAGTAGGAATGAAGGTTAGTATAGGTGATACGATAGCCATCATTCACAGCAATGGTAAAAATGAAGAAGAAGCATATGAAATGATCATTGATGCATTTCATATTGAAGAAAACAAGATTACACCACAAGAAATTATCATCGATATTGTGAGATAATGATGTCCCTCACTTTGTTGGGGGATTTTTCATTCGGTTTGTCTTAACTATTTTGTTCATTTTTGGTATAATAGAAGTTAGAGGTGAATAGATACATGTTTAGGGTATTTCGTGAGCTAGGATGGTTCTTGAAAAAAGAATGGCTCAAATACATCATAGTGATTGTATTCTCATTAGCAATAACATATGGGCTTACCTACCCTCCTAAATTAATCGGAGGTGCGATTGACTTTATCGCCAGTGGTAGTATAGATCAAACCGAACTTACGAGAATCGTAGGTCTTTTGTTCGTTGTCGCAGTTGTTATTTATTTCGCAGTGCTAGTGAAACGCTACGTATTAGGAAGTATATTCCATAAATTATTTTATTTGATGAAGAACTTATATCTAGATAAGATCTTAAAACAAGATGCCAATTTTTTTGGTAAGTATTCAAGCGGAGATTTGATGAGTAGAGCAATGGGGGATACCCACGCGATTGCGAACGTCTCAACTCACATCATCGTAAGCATTGGGGATATGGTTGCCATGATTGTCTTATCAACGATTATGATGTTACAAATCAATCCAGTGTTAACCTTGTTTGCGATATTGCCACTGCCACTGATTTTCTTAGTCGTTATGATTGTTAGACCAAAGATATCCGCGAACTGGAAAAAAGTTCGTGAAAAAAATGGAGAACTCAACAATTTAACGATGGAAAGTGTGACGCATGTCAAGTTAATCCGTTCGTTTGTACGAGAGGAACAAGATTACAAAAAATTAAGTGATATCGCAGATGCAGAATATAAAATTGAACGAAAAAGTGTGTTGTTACAAAGTATTTTTGGACCGACATTTCGTATCATTACATTGATTAGTCAAGGGATCGCCTTAGGGTTTGGTTCTTACTTGATTATCAATCAACAAATGTCTGCAGGTCAACTCATTACGTTTAATATCTTCTTAATGCAATTTGCATGGCCGCTATTCCAATTAGGAAACCAGATTACCGCGTTTACACAAAGTGGGATTGCATTTGATCGTTTCAATGAAATCATCAAAGCAGAACCAATTGTAAAAGATGCGATTGATTCGGAAGTCATCAAAGAATTTGATTCAATTGAGTTTCGCAACTTATCGTTTAAATACCCAGACGATACCGAATACATCATCAAAGGGATTAATTTAACGATTAACCGTGGAAAAACAATTGGCATTGTTGGAAAAACAGGTAGTGGGAAATCGACGCTTGTCAAACAGTTATTAAGACAGTTCCCAGTTCAAGAAGATGAGATCTTAATTGATGGAAAAAGCATAAACAGTTATAAAAAAGAAAGCATTCGTGAAATGATTGCCTATGTGCCTCAAGAACATACGCTATTTTCAAGAACAGTGTTAGAAAACATTGAGTTAGGTCAATCCAAAGGCAGTATGAAGTTAGCAACCGATGCGATTAATATGGCGGACTTTGAAAAAGACATTCAGTATTTGCCTCAAGGATTGCAAACAATGGTAGGTGAATATGGAGTCACGTTAAGTGGAGGTCAAAAGCAACGGTTATCGATTGCCAGAGCCTTTATCAAAGACGCTGAGATTATGATTTTTGACGACTCGCTTTCTGCTGTTGATGGAACGACAGAAGCAAACATCATTAAGAACTTGAAGAAATACCGCCATGGGAAAACAAATATCATCATTGCACACCGTATGACAGCGGTTGAACATTGTGATGAGATTCTGGTTTTGGAACATGGTCAAATCGTTGAGCGCGGAAGCCATGAAACACTAATGAAAAATCAAGGATGGTATTATGAACAATATAACGCCCAATTACTAGAGGATGTCAAAGATGAGAATAACGAACGCGGATTATAACGAATACAAAGAAAAGTATAGCAAATATACAACGGGCGTTGTATTAAAACGTGTTATAAAGTATGCGATACAATCAAAATTCTTAATTTTAGCATCTGCGATCCTTCTGATTGGATTTACGATGTTAGAACTTATTTCCCCTCTCTTGGTTCGTTCGATTATCGATGATGAACTATTAGGGATTCAAACAACATGGGTTGAAGTTGATCAAGCAAGTGATAAAACAATCACTTATGATAACATTCATTACATTCGGATTAGAGATTATAAAGATACCTATACCTCAAGCATCAGCTTGGTGTATTATGAGTCAAATTATTATGTCGTAAGTGGTGAGGTTACCAAAGAAGATATTCTTTTGGTTAACGGGAATACAGTGACTACAAAACTAGGAGATTTTGCAATCTCAGATCCACTTACAAAAGACGAAATTGTAGGATTCTACCAAGCAAGTATTCAACCAATTACAAATACCATTATACTATTTGCGATTATATCGGTTTCGATTTTGATTTTGCGTTATTTACAAAACATTATGTTTACCGCAGCCTCGATGAGATTAACGCGTGATATGAGAAAAAGTGCATTCGCAAAACTCAATCGTTTGCCAATTGATTATTTTACAGAAGAACCAAATGGTAAGATTGTATCAAAGATTACAAACGACTCTGAAGGAGTAAGAGGACTCTATCAAGTCTTGTTTTCCATCATGTCAGCGGTCGTGTCGCTTTTGTTAGTCTATAGTGGGCTATTCATCATCGATTGGCGACTTGCATTATGGACATTTGTTGCTTCGCCAGTCATTCTTTTATGGATGACGGTATATCGTAAAGTAAACAACAAGTTCCATCATTTGATTCGCGAAATGAATTCCCGGATCAATGGAAGTTTAGCAGAATACGTTAGTGGTGTTGGAATTATTCAACTCTTTAACAAAGAAATCCAAATGAAACAAGAATACGATGACTTACTTTCAACCAACTACAAAACAAAAATGAAAGCATTAAAGATTAACTCGATTTTTGGTTGGGAACTTTTAATGTTTATCAGACGACTTCTTGTCGCTGGAACGGTATTTTATTTTGGATATCGGTATCTAAACTTAGGGATTGTAGTATCTGCTGGTTTGATCTATGTTTATGTCAACTACGTAGAACGCCTAATTGATCCAATTTCAGACATCTTCAATAACTTAAATGCTTTAGAAGATAGTGTCGTTGCTTCAAGCCGCATATTCCATTTCCTAGATACCGAAGAAGACTTATACATTGGAGATTCGGTTGCACCACGGTTTGCGGGGGACATCGAGTTTAAAGATGTAACGTTTCAGTATAAGACATCAACATCAAAGGTGTTAGACAACATTAATTGTAAAATTGAGCGTGGTCAGTTCATCGGACTAGTTGGACACACAGGTAGTGGGAAAACTACGATGATGAGTTTATTACAACGATTCTATGACTTAAAAGAAGGTCAAATCTTAATTGATGGTGTGGATTATATGAATTATACCAAACAACAAGTTCGGTCAAACATCGGGTATATCTTACAAGATCCTGCGATGTTTGTTGGTTCGATTAAATCTAACATTGTCTTTGAAAAAGAAGTCAGCGATGAAGAAGTTATATCAATATTACGTCAAATTGGGGCAGATCGGTTTATTGACAACTACCCACAGGGTATTCATACTGAGGTTGCTTATATGGGTGAAAACCTATCAACTGGCGAAAAACAACTTATCGCATTTGCAAGAATCCTGTTGCGTAATCCAAGTATTATTATCTTAGATGAGGCAACTGCGAACATTGACACCCAAACCGAAAGCATCATCCAAACCGCATTAAAGGTTATTTCATCGAACAGAACTACATTTGTTGTTGCGCACCGATTATCAACGATTAAAAACGCGGATAATATATTTGTTTTACAAGATGGACGAGTGATGGAAAGTGGAAAACATACAACCCTTTATCGTAAAAAGGGAATTTACCGTGCGATGTATGATGCACAGCACAAAAATGACTAGTCAATCAATAAAATATGTGATATAATACGTTTACTTTAAAAAGAGGTGAATCGAATGATGCCTATTATTTTCTTAGAAGCAGTACCACAAATTGCTCCTGTATGGTGGGAACAAGTTCTTAGGTTATTTGGAGCAGTACTAGTTGGGGCAGTTTTGGGATATGAACGTGAACTAAAAAACAAGCCAGCTGGATTTTTAACATTTATTTTGGTTTCGGTTGGAGCAGCACTTATTGCATTGTTACAACTCAACTTGGTTCAATTATCCATTAACTTCGCTCATGCGAATCCACAATACGCAGATCCAATCATTGGTGACCCAGGCCGCGTAATCGCTCAAGTTGTCAGTGGGATTGGGTTTTTGGGTGCTGGTACGATTATTCATAACAAAGGAGCAATCAAAGGGATTACAACAGCTGCCTTATTATGGGTTTCTGCTGCCTTAGGGTTAGTGATTGGGATTGGTGGAACTGCGAACTACATTCTCGCAGCAGCAACAACCTTCATTTTTATCCCGATTTCATTTTTAAGTAGAACCTATTCCATGAAGTTCGCCGAAGCAAAACGAACCTATCGTATTCGCATTGTCTTTGAGGAAGCACATGAGAAAGAAGTGTATGATGCATTTGCGACACAAGGAATACTCATTAAAAAAACATTCTTCCACAACAAATATCAAAAAGATGGTATTCACATTAAGGAAGTATTTATGTACTTTAACTTAAACAAACGTAGACCATTTAATGTTGTGATCCAAGAAATATCCGCACTTGATTGTGTGTATGAAATTGAAGAAGCATAAACTCATTAAAGAATCCAAATGTAATGTTTGGATTCTTTTTCTTATATAAAAACCACTCTCTTATTTGATAAAAAATGAGTTCTTTGATATAATGGTCATTAAGAAGGGAGAATCGTTATGAAAAAACTACTCACAATCTTACTATGCTTTGTGTTTTTTGTTCCGGTCCTTACTTCAAATGCATCCGATAACGACGGAAGAATCTATGGAGTAGATACCACAGATCACTATGCGTTATCTGGATCGATTAAGTTAATCTTAGAATATATTAGTTATGATGATGATGATTTGCAAAAGTTTTATCTGATCCTAAAAGAAATCGAAACAAAAACAATTCTTTCACCAATTGAGTTATTATCAAAATATGAATTAAACTATGAACACATAACAACAACGGATCGTTTTGTACCTTCGGTGAAATGGCGATATCTTGAAACGATCAATCCGTATTTTGCTGGATTCAATCATGAATATGAAACCAAGCAATTGGTCGCAACCTTCACAGCACTTGATACGAGATTTACAAGATCTGGTACGATTGAAACTTTCGCATTGCCAAAATGCATCATTGGTTGGTTTTTGCTTGATGATTTAGGTAACAACGTTGTTTGTGCGAAATATGGATCCTCTAATGGATACTACCCAACAAGTGATATGATTGTGATTTATAGTAGATACTTTGTACGCTATTTTGATGTTGATCAATCCATCTATGGATTTAATCCAGATTATGACCCGAAATTCACATTTTATTATCAACGAGTTGCAAGTTCAAATCGCGTATTAATGACCTTAATCGATGATGATAAGTTAATCATAGAAACTTACTTTCAAGATGAGCTTAAAGAGTCGTTTGCGATTACACGAAATACACACCATGCAAGAAATGAACTTCAAGTCAGTTTTCCAGTCAGCGAAGCAGAGTTTCGCAAACACGAATATTCATTCTATGGATGTAGTCAAAAGTTTGCCTATTTCCACCAGTTAGCAACCTTTAATGGAGATACTTATCATTTAAGAAACAAGAAGTACGTTTGTAAACTTGAGACATCTTTGGTAGACCCAGGATTAAAGGATGCATTTCCACTCGCTGCGAGTGAAGTGGTTTATAGTCATCAAGGAACGCTCATTACCCATCACGTGAATTTTGGAACCTTTAATTTTTCAACCAACACCGAAGAGCATTATATTATGGACGTATATCCATATTTAATATGGGGAAACAGTGAGTATGATAAAACAACCCTTAGAGAACGGTTAATTTGGGATTATGACTCTAGACGGATTAACTTTTTTGAAAGCTTACAAAAATGGCGGGGGTTATCACTCATTACACGTATTACTGCTAGAATCCATCCGTCGCTTTCTAGTGAAACCTACGGAGGATATTATACGACCTTCCAACACCTCTATATTCGTCTGAATTGGTATTTTGGTGGATACAGTGGAACAATACCGCTTGGAACTGCTCGCTGTGGTGATATCAATAGTCCAACTTGTGTTGATATCTTACCATTCTAAATTAGTTATAAGGAGTAATCATTATGAAAAAGAATAGTTGGCCCTATTTAGCAACGATTTGGATCTTACTAGCCTTTTTGGCATTGACAACAACCGTGATGATGGGAAATATGTTTATTTTAGTAGGAGAGATATTGATCGCAATTTTTTATGGATTGTTTGTTTTGGTTGCTTTGTGGCTATTGACGAAGTTTTTACAACTGATTCAAACAAAAATCTTTGAACCATCGAACAAACAACTTATTTCGTTTTTACAAAAATATTATCTAATCCTAGTTATTTTTGTCTTCCACAGTGTGTTTGTTATCCTAAACTGGTTGTTTCATTCCTATTATATAGGAAGATGGATTCCAGAAGGATTGTGGATCTTCCAATTTATATTCATCGCATTTTTATTTCTAAAAGAAAAATCACTCAAAAGCATTACAAATTCGATATGGATTTATTATGCAAACCATGTGGTAAGTTATATTGCGATGGGGTTATCGCTTTATTACGTGCTATCTTCGCTCCTAGGATAGATTGGAGGGATTATGGTTGAATCAAGTAAAACTTTATCATAGCATCAGTCTGCTACTTTATCTATTTTTGGTGTTTACAGTTTTGTTATTAGGACGAAACATTATTTTAACCATCACAGATACAATAGTATTTATTGGGTTTCTCATCTTTAGTGTATTTGGGATGTTTTTGGTAACCTATATGAACAAAGAGTCTAGGAAAAACCTCAGTTTGGAGATATCGACTTGGCTTTATTTTTGGCATAAACGATTTATCATTATCGTGTCGATTGGACTACATTTATTAACATTTCTTGGCCACTTGTTGTCAAATCAATACACCATGCAACAATATTTTCCACATACCTTGTTTTTAATTCATTTGATCTTATTGGGGTTGGTATTAATCAAAGAGATTTATTTTAAAGATCGGTATAACCGGTTTTATCTTGAAGTTGGAGTAAATTCGATTAGTTATTTGTTATTTGCGTTGACACTCTATTTTGTGATATCACCATTTTAAGAAAACCACATATCAGCATGATATGTGGTTTTTTCGAACAAAATAATTCTATCATATCTCACAATAGTTTTGTAAAATGTGATAGAAGAGGTGATCTATGGTGAAATTAATCACAAGTTTGATTGATCAATATTTAGAATATGTTAACGTTACAAAATCAAAAGGGATGTATGAGTATGAGAAGAGTCACTTAACTGTGCTAAAAGAGTATTGTATTAGGTCTAACACTATCAATCTAAATGACTTAACCGAACAAAAACTCTATGCATTCATGAATTATTTAAAAGAGGTGCGAGATAACTCAACCATTACAATCAATAAAAAACTTTCTGCGTTCAAACGTGTTTTGCATTTTTCAAATGTGAAACGTCATCCAATCTTCCGAATCCAAAAAATGAAGGAACATAAAAAACGGTTTTCGGTTTTAACTGAGGAAGAATTAAAGAAAATCTTTGACTATTGTGATCATCAAGCAGATGAAAGG
>DAOSEC010000012.1:0-60179 GCA_035362935.1 Bacilli bacterium
GAGCGCCTGTTTTGCACGCAGGAGGTCGTCGGTTCGATCCCGATAGGATCCACCATTTTTGTAATTTATGTAAGAAATATATATAAATTAACCTGGCGGTGTAGCTTAGTTGGCTAGAGCGTACGGTTCATACCCGTGAGGTCGGGGGTTCAAATCCCTCCACCGCTACCATTAATCGGACCCGTAGCTCAGTTGGTTAGAGCCACCGGCTCATAACCGGTTGGTCGTAGGTTCGAGTCCTACCGGGTCCACCATTAAAACTTAATAAAATTGTCACTACACGGAGGAATACCCAAGTCCGGCTGAAGGGATCGGTCTTGAAAACCGACAGGGCGTGGAAGCGCCGCGGGGGTTCGAATCCCTCTTCCTCCGCCATTTTTGAACAAATTATTCTACTTTATATATATAAATTTCACATATTGATATCGCGGGGTGGAGCAGCTGGTAGCTCGTCGGGCTCATAACCCGAAGGTCGTGGGTTCAAATCCCTCCCCCGCAACCAAAAAAGAAATAAAATGAAGTGGACCCATGGTGTAGTGGTTAACATGCCAGTCTGTCACACTGGAGACCGCGGGTTCAAGTCCCGTTGGGTCCGCCATTAAAAAATGGCTCGGTAGCTCAGTTGGTAGAGCAAAGGACTGAAAATCCTTGTGTCGCTGGTTCAATTCCGGCCCGAGCCACCATTCAAGCAACTCCTAGTTGATTTGAATTTGCCTAAAAAATGTAAAGTAAAAAAACCGTTTGTATTCATGTACGAGCGGTTTTTTTATTTTTGAATCATAAAACCAATTTACATAGAGTATTATTCTGACTTAAATATCACTATAACGGACAAAAGCACACAATATAATACACAGGTTGACCATAGCGAACAAAAAATATTCATCGATGAATTAAATATGAAACTTGTTAAACTAATTACATTCAATATGTAATTGAAATGCTATACACAAACCAATTGTGGAATTGATCTATTTTGTGTATAATAATGGCATAGAAAGAATGGATGAGAGGGCGATGTTATGAAACAATCAAATCTAAAAATTCCAATCATCACTATGGGAATATTTTTCCTAATTCTAACATTTTTTTCACTACTAAATGTTCACAATCACAAATTTGATTTTTCCGATTATCAATTTTTAAATGAGGATTGGACACATGGTACTCAAACGATAGAAAAATTGCCAATTGATTTAGATGCTCCAGTTGGAGAGTTTGTATCGATTTCAAAAGCACTACCAGAAGACTTTAATAAAACCAAAACAATACTGATTCGAACATCTCTACAAGACATCATTGTAAAACTCGATGATGTTATTATTTATGAACACATTCATGAAGAAATAGGTCAAATAAGCTCGTATGCTAGTTTATATCATATGGTGAGCATTCCTGCACATTCAAGTGGAAAAACACTAGAGATATCAACCTCATCACCATACGAGGCAATGAGTGGAAGAATGAATGCAATTGTTTATGGGACAACAGCAGAATTAAATTATTATTTGATTACGACATTCGGATTACGATTTTTAATCGGACTTGTTGCATTGCTTGTAGGAATTCTTTTAGTTGTCATCAGCATTATTGCGTTTGGTAAGGTTTCCGAAGCATCTTCTTTAATGGGAATGGTTGCATTTTTCTTAGGATTATGGATACTAGCCGAATCTAGAATATTACAATTTGTTATTGGACAAAGCTTAATCATTGGTTCGCTTGCTTATTTATCACTTATTTTTATTCCACTTGCGATATCTTATTACATACAAAATTATGTATTGATTGAATACAAGAAAACAATTATGCGAGGACTTGTGATTCTGTATTGTTTAAATGGAGTTTTTGTAATCGCTTCTCACTTAACCGGATTTATGGATTTCTTTGAAACCGTTGTTGTGACTCAAGCACTCATCGTTTTAGGTATCCTTGTTGTAACACCACTCTTATGGAAATATATTAAAAAACAAGAAAGCAAAGATGTGAAAAAGTATATCTATATGGGAGCATTTATTGCTTTGATTGGAATCTTAGAACTAATTAATTTCTTATTTGATAATTATGATCAAACCAGTGTGTATGTGGTTGCGGGACTGGGATTAATTATGATTTACCAACTAATCTCCTATGTCAAAAATATCCTTAAGAAGATTCGTCAAGGGTATGAGAAAGAAATCTATGAGCGACTTGCTTATTTAGATCCACTCACAAAAGCAAAAAATCGTTTGGCATTTAATGAGCAAATTAAAAGATTATTTGAGAATCCAGAAGAACTTAACAAACTCGCAATAATTTACTTTGATCTAAATGAGTTAAAGAAAATAAACGATACCGAAGGTCATTTAGAAGGAGATAAAGCATTGATTGAAATCTATGACCGTATCAATCATATCTATGGTGCATTCGGGGATGTCTACCGAATTGGTGGGGATGAGTTTGTCTTTATGAGCACACTAATCGAACAAGCTCAACTAATCAATCTCAATACAATGTTTGATCAATATATGATAGATAAAAACAATAGTAGTAAATACAATCTAATGATTTCTTATGGTATTACATTCTATGATGAAACAAGTGATAAAACGCCAAAGGATATTATCACAAGAGCTGATAGAGCGATGTATGATAACAAACCATATTATGTAAGAACATCCTCGAAATAAGAGACTAGACAATGAGAGAGTTACACATTGTACTGATTTTTGTTTTAAGTATGATTATTCCTAACTTAATATATGTTTGTATTGTGAAATCAAATGATAAAAACAAGAGAAAATATTAATCTGATTATTACAAGAATAAAATGCATCAAGTAAAATTGATGCATTTTCTAATTTAACATGCCAATTTAATTTTATAAACAAACACTAATTGAAACAGCTATTTTCGAAAGAATAAATTAATGTTATTTGTTACTAGTGCTAATAAGTTGATGTCATTTATGCATCAACTCTTTTAATTTAACTAAGATATTTCGAAAATCATATTTAAAGATGCTAGAAAATCACATTTATATGGATAGAAAGCGTAAGTATTTTCGAAAACTAGGAAAATTTGTGATTGCAATGGATTATACAATCAAGTATAATGAATTTAGTTAACTGTTTAGTTATTATTGTTACATATTGGAAAAATTTGTATAAGTAAAACAAATAATAGACTTTGAATAATTAATGGATTTCAGAGTTGATTATTGACTTTTTAGTATTTATTATCATGTAGCATGCCCAAATCTGGTTGGAGACATCATTCAGGAACGCTAACTTTGATGAAATCATTTAGCGTGTATTTTGCATATGATGCGCTAATTTTGAGAAACAACAAGTAAATTCGAAATAAAGAACAATTTATCTATATTTGTACAATTAATAGAACGATTTTAATATTTTACAGGTTACACTTTTTCATTATTGCTCAATCGATTTTCACGTATTTTAGCTTAATGAAGTTATATTTGAACAGCTGAAACTGATAATCAATTTACATTTTTAGCTTCAGCTCTTACACGATATGAAGATGGGGTGCTAAAAAGTTACATGATTACGGAATAACGTTTTTAAGAGCATTGAATTTCTCAATTATTATAAACCGATAATGTGCTATAATTTATAATATAAACTGCAATCAATCTGAACATATAAAAATGATATTAGAAAATAGTATTGAGTTGGGAGTGGTAAAACTATGAATCTTGTCTTTTGGTTTATTCTATCTATCGATTTTTTGATTATGATTATGCATTGCTTATACTCAATTGAAATGATAAAGAGAAACAAACTTTTTTTGAAAATGAAAGAAAGAAACGACAAAGTAAGTAAAGACATGGAAGACAAGATACCGAGTAGCGTACTTGGGAAGGTTATTTATGGAGTCCTTACATTAATTGTAGTTATCTTATTAATTGTCTTTTCAACTTCTATCATTTGGCTCCCAATTACCATGTGGATTTACTTTAGTTGGCAATCTGGTCTAATTGCATTTATGCTAATCTCATCAATATTGTCACTATTGCTAATATTTATATATGTGAAACTTGTCCCTGGATATGTTTTAAAAGAAGGAGCTATAGTTAAAGAGGCAATATATGTTTCTTTCTTCATTCTGTTGAGTATTTTTGTCAAATACGGATCCCCTTTTCCTTTAGATCAAATGGTAGAAATTGTGTATACACAATCCAGTGTATTTAATTCAACTTTAAGTGTACTAGTACCTGTATTGATTATCGGGCTAATAACGACTAATATATATCTATTTATCAATGGTTTTGCCTATATTTGTGACAAGTCAAAGAAGATAGTTAAAGCACGAACCAAAATCATCGACATACTTACGATATTTACTTTCAGCTCATTTTTCGCATTATTTTATGTTGTAGACAGAGATTGGTCTTTTTTAACCATCCTAAATTCAACAAGACATTACGAGACAATTGATATTTTTAAAAACCTACTAGTTGCTGTACTAGTTCCGTTAATTTTGTCACGATTTATCAGTACGAATTCTAAGGATTTTCCAAATCCCTCAAATAGTACTTTTGATAATGTTATGAAAGTAGAAACGGATAGTTCTTTAAGTTCAGTTAAAGACATAGAAGAACCCAAAAATGAAAGCAAAATCAAAGATCGATAAGAGATTGTAGCAAATGAAAAATATTGAATATAGATATCCTTATTCTAGAGAACAGTTTATTGAAAATTGCAAAAGAGTATACAGCGTGCATCAGGATAAATACCTAATCAAGTTTAACTTTGATGACGAGATATTATTTGGTGTTGAACGAGCTGGTCATTCTTCAGGATACTGGTTCAAATCGAGATTAATAGAAAGAGAAAATGGACTTCACATTATTGGAGAAATGATCCTTATGGATTCTGCTAATAAGAAAATTGAGTTCTCAAAAAAAGATAAAATCAAAGAGACTCTATTTATGATTATATTCATCATCTTAACTTGGTGGCTTATCATAATTGTTTGGTTTATTAAAGCAACTAATAAACTGTATAACAAGATTATTGGAAAGAAATTAGAACCTCAGCAAACAAAAGAGGAAAAATTAGATAGGTTGATGATTAATTTGCTATGCTGCGAAAAAGTGCAAGAATAATAAAAGGGGGACTACAATGAAAAATATTGACAAACAAAAAAGCAGTAAAATAATTATAGTATCAATTCTTATAATCATGCTATTAGCATCAGTTTTTCTCTTTTTGATTCCGTTAAAATGGAATACAAAACTTACAATGAAACAAGTACGATTTTAAAGATTCACGCAAAACTGAATCTGATGGCGATATTATGATTATATTAGAAACTGAAGAAGGTATTTTCCGTATAAGTAACATTATTTCTACCCGAGCATTATACAATGAAATAGAAGCAACTTTCATAGATGGAGGTCAAATCACAATATATTATTATGGTACCAATAGTGTTCTTGGTATAAATAAAGGTGATTTTACCATATTAGATGTAAATTATTCAATCGGTAAATTAGAGAATAATGACAGACTAGGAATAGTGATATTACCAATTTTGTTTACGGGGTCGTTAATTGCAATTATATATATAATCGTTCATAAAAAACTGAAGAAGAATCTATTATACCGGAAAAAACGCTGAAATATGAAAATACAAGCAGTAAAAGAGTAATCAGACAAAAAGTACCACTGCACTTAATATTTTTTCATTCTATAATAGTTTTATGCTCTGTTTTATTTATTCCATACTTATTAAAAGTACGACTATTATATGTTGATATTTTCTTCGGAATGTTAATCTTGTACAATATTTTTAGGTTTATTGGTTTATTTATTAGGAAGATAGAGATTAATGAATTTGAATGTGAAATGATATTGTTCACACCATTTCGAAAGAAAGCTAATATCAAAGATATAGAGTATATAAATACGATTGCAAACGAAGGTGACGAAGAACCTGATAGATATTTTGTAGAGTTTAAATTTAAGAGCAAAAATCGTTTAATTAAGTTCGAGACAACTTCTAATCAACAATCTAATGCTATTAAACTAGTTTTTGATAAAAATCGAAAATTATAGATGAGCTTGACTCTATATTGCAAATCATTAGTCATTTTCGACAGTTCCCTTTGTTAAGACATCCTTTAGGTGTGCTAAAAATCTACACGATTTAACAGAAGGGTGCTAAAATTTTTACATGATTTGAAGGTAGGGTGCTAAGATTGTATCAAACCTCTATACCTTAGACATGTTTTCAATACGGAGTTTATTTATTAAATTGCCGAAAATGTGCCAAAACCTTGATGAATCAGGGGATTTATCTGAATAAACACCTTAATCGATATTTAAAAAAGATAAAAGACAATGGTATCAATTCATTTTTAAGAATTCAGTGGTTTTACAATTTTTATTGATTAGAAACGGAGCAGAAACATGATTGAAATACGTAAACTAGAGAATGTATTTGGTATAAAAAAATTGAATTATTGTGATTTGATTAATCAAAACACAATAATATATTCGCCTAACGGTGTTATGAAATCATCCCTTTCTGATGGTCTTCTTGCTATATCTTTAGATCAAAACCCTAGAGATGTTTTCAACAGTATTCCTGCTTCCTTTTCAATCACAAATAATGGTGTTTCCATAACGGAAATTACAACTCCAAAACATTTAGATTTAGTTACTTATAAAGGTGAAGATATTTTTGACACAATTTTTAAAGATAAAGAAATGGCTAAAATAGTTGTTTCGATAGCATTAAAAAAACAATATGAAGTGCAAATGGCATCCATCAAAGATAAATTAGACTTAATTAAAACAATAATTGCAGTAAATGTTCTTGAAGAGAAAAAAAGTGCTAAGAACACAAAGATTGACGAATTTTTCAGTATGTTTCATGGAGAAAGTGAACTCGAGAAAATAAATTCAGTATTCACAACAGTTCACAATGACATCACAGATGATTGCTCATCTATTAGTTATTCTTCATTATTTAATGCAAAGACAGAACCAATTCTTAATGACAATAATTTTAAACAAAAATGCGAAGAGTTTCAAAAACTCAAGGATGTTAAACTTAACGAAAAAATATTTAATTCTACTTTTGGAATTACACAACTTGAAAATTCTCATAAGAGCCTGATCACAAACAAGTACTATGAAGCAGGACATATGCTTCACATTAATGATGAAGATTTAGATAAACAGGGTGTAGACGAACTTATAGAAAGCTCTATAAAAACTGCATATGGTTCGGAAGTAATGAAAAACTCATTTCTAGCTGCAAAAAAAGTGCTAGATGCAAACAAAGATTCAAGAGAAATTATTAGTGCAATAACGGATAACAAGTGGTTACTTGAAAAATTAGCGAAACCATCAGAATTTAAAATCGACCTCATCTTCAAGAAAATTGAAAAATTTATAGACGAAATTGATTTACTGCGAAAAGATATTGAAGTAGCTAAGCTTGAAATTGACAAGATCTACATTGAAGCAAAGAAAACAGAATCAATATGGAGAAGTGTTATTGAAACATATAATCAAAGATTCAACAATAGGTATTTTGATATCGCTATTTCAAATCAGGTTAATGCGATTGTAGGTATACAGGAACCGGTATTTAAAAAGGTGCTAAAAACTTCCGGTAATGAAATAAATGATGAGGTTTTCAATAGATTCAGTTCTGGAGAAAAACGTGCTATATTCATTCTTTATTTTCTATTTGAAATAAAATTAAAAAATATGATTGGAATTCCATTTACAATAATAGCTGATGATATTGTCGATTCATTTGACTATAAAAATAAATATGCCATGATTGAATATTTTTCAGAGTTGAGTACTGATACCAATATCCAATTAATTGTACTTACTCACAATTTTGATTTCTATCGTTCTACCTGTATTTCACTAGGTGGGAATCTCAATTCTAGACTTTTTGCATATTTAGATACAAATGAGGATGTTTCATTATATAATGCTAATTCATCGGAATATGAGTCATTTCAATTATTTAGAGTTTGGAAAACAAGAAACGATATCCCTTCATTAATTGCATTAATTCCATTTTTAAGAAATCTTGTTGAATTACAAGAAGGAGACACATCTGCAAATTATACTATGCTTTGTGATTATCTTCATTTTAATTTGAACACATCCACGTTATCTTTGAACGGTTTATCTTCAATGTATTCGAGTAATGGAATTGTGCATACGAGTATATCTTCGTCAACTTCATATTGGGATTTGTTAATCCATGAAGCAAAAAGCATCACTAGTCCAGTTGTTGAAAGTGATATTAAAAAGAAGTTAATTTTGGGTCTATTTATCAGGTTGGCTTCAGATTATTATCTACTTGAAAAATACAGAAGTAACAACTCAGGTGCAAATCCAATTATTGCTGTTGGTCAAAATTGGACAAAACAACTGAAGCGACTATCCGTCCAATATTTGACATTGGATGAGAAAAAGTTATATGACAGAGCCGTTACAGTTGCTCCATCATTTATTCATGTGAACAGTTTTATGTATGAACCTTTAATAGATGTTGGCAGTGAAAAATTGCTATCGATTGCACAAGAATTAATCACAGCCAACTCATTGTAATTGATTTTATGGTGTTTTTGGAATCTGAATTTTGATTGTGATTATATCACAAAGGAACTTAATTAAATCATCTTGATATCAACAATGGAGGAAATTTATATGGAAGAAATAAAATATATCACAAACGATATAGAACACATTGAAGATAATTATGTTAGAGAATGTATTAGTGCGATTACTGACAATCAGATTGCATTAATACCACGAATAGGATTTAGAGGTAAAGAAGGTTATACTTATCCTGAAGGTACAATAGATTTTTTTAACTATTTAAAAGTTCAATCCAATCAAGAGATGAAGTTGGCATTTGATGATTACTATAATGAAAACGTGATGCACAGCGAATGGATTAGGATAGCTGAAATTGCTGTTACTAGCGGTGTGTTACCCATTGTGACAGGATTAATTGTTTCTTTTATTACCGACAAAATCAAAAGAGGAAAAAAGGACCCCAAAAAAGTTAAGGTTGATTTGGCAATCAAAGTTAAAAAAGGGTCCAAAACAATTGATTTTAGCTTTGAAGGTGATGCAACAAAGTTAGAAGAGGCAATGAGAAGTATTAAGGAAATCGCCAATGATGATGGACACAATAGTTAACAATCTCAGTGAGTGGCCAATAAGAGTTGATGTTGAATTACTGAAATCCGTACAAAATGATCTTAATCAAGCGAAAATCAGCAATTGTACTTTAGCAAATGAACTTTGGTTTTTGAAACAATTCATGTTAATCAGAATGAAATATGTTGAAATATTTGATATGCTGCAAAAAGAGCAATATAGCGAAGCATGGTCGTTTTTGGCTGATTTGGAAAACACAATTATTATGATTAAGGATACATATGACATTCCTCAAATCTATCGCATCGACTACATTTTAGAATATATCCGTAAATATCAAAGATTTTATCCATATAAATTTTTCACGAGTAGAGAAGAAATAGTTAAAGAAATGAAATGTGGGATTTGTGGAGCTGTTGTTAACCCAGCAAAATCATGTGGGCATGAATCTGGGAAAATCTATTGTGGTGAATTATGCACATATGAGATTACGAAACATGAGTTAATAGGTATAGCTATCGTTGAAAATCCTTTTGATAAATGTGCAGTTATAAAACTTAACGACAAAGAACATAATTATGACTTACTTGATTTTTTGATGGATGGATTATCAGACGCATTCGAGGAATGGGAATACATTGAAAAGCAAGTTACTAAACCAGAGTTCAAGAATGCATTCATGAAAAAACCTTGTCCGTGTGGATCAAATAAAAAGTATAAGCATTGTTGTTATGGTAAAGAACACACACTAATGCCACATATTGAGGTTGTTATAAAAAATCCTAAGAAAAAATTAGGCAATAATATTATTATTTCAAGTGGTTTGTGGAAGGATAAGGAATGAAAAGCAAACAGGACTGTATAGGGCAAATTCAACAGTTATTTTGAACAGATCCCTTGGTTAAGCGACTTTTATAGGGATGCGCAGAATCGTATGAAGAGTGCGTTGGTATCAAAATAGGTAAATAAAACACATTTTGAATGAATAGGTTTGATACATTATAAAAGCAGTTTCTAATTGTTATTGAACCTATTTTGTTGCGAAAATATGGAAATTTCTCTTGAATGAACGAATTATTGAGACTTGTAATAGTCTAGGATTAAGCCGCTACTGGTCATTTTTAATGTTATTTAATTATTTAACGATTAAATAACAATATAACAATTACTCTACTTCTTAACAAATTGAAAAAAAGTTTATTCTAAATGATGGACAAACTGTAGGTTTGTAAACTAGGAAAATTTGTGATTGCAATAGATATTCCAGTAAAGTATAATGATGGTACGGGTGCCTTTGAAATTATTAGTCACACTTTCTTGTAGATGTATTATGAGACTATAATCAATAAATACATTCTCAAAACCCAAGTATATAGACCATAGCAATAATTAAGTAATGTTGAAAAATTTTTAAAAAAGCAGATATATAAAATTTAATAAAAACAGGGTTGTTTAACGGAGAAAGTAGCAATAGAGATATTGATTGAAAGAACTCATCACAAAGCATATCAAGATCAAAATTGTAATAATCTGGATATAGTCTGAACGTATGATAAAAAATTATAGTAGTATCGAGTTTGGTGTTTTGAATCAATATAATATAAGTTATAAATAAATTAAAAGATAAATATACGGAGGAGAAAAAACAATGGCAAGCGTTCAATTGTTAAATTTGTACTTATTTAAAATTTACAAATCCAGAAAAAAAAGAACTGAATCTATAGAAATAGGTACTAATGAAGGCCAGTTTGACTTTGGCAGATATCTCAAAGAATTTTTAGAGACAAAGAGACAAACACCGATGATAGATCGTAATGAAAATAGGTTTTTTTGGGTGAGAAATATCAACACTTGTGCAACTCAAAGGTATAATAACAAAAATCACTTTGTGATTTCTACAGGTCATTATGGACAAGGTTCTGATGTTTATGATGTCGAAACATTGACTTATTTTACAAGCCTTGATGAAAACAAATCCGTTGTTTATGATTTTAATGTATTCTTTTATACTAAAAATGGTAGAAAAAATGGTTTTTGTGCATTCCACAGGTATGGCAAAAGAGGGTCAAAACAAATATTTACACGCCTATTTAAGGAGTATTTACAAAAATTGGGATTCACGATTTTAATGTCACCAATCCCAAACCCTAATAAAAATTTAGACATTTTAAAAAATGGAGATCCTGTAATAGTTACATATACTAAAATCGAAAGTATAACAAGTAGTTCTGATTTGGCTGATAACATTCACGGGAAAACCATTAGATCTAAAAATGTCTCAATGAAGCTTATGGTTAATATTAAACATCATAGAAACCGCAGTCAAATACAAGCTGGATACAATGAGTTGAATGGTAAGTATAACATAATATTTCCTGATTTACCTAATGCGTTTAGTGACGCAAAAAAGTCAGTTGCATTTGAGTATCAAGGAAGAACAAAAGTAATTGATCTTGAGGAAAGTGAGATTTACGAATTTAATATAAATGATGATATAGATTTAGGTATAGGGAATCACCCGACTTTAGAGAGTATTAATAATGTTGCAGATAATTATGCTGAGATCTATTTGATTGGGGTTGAGTCAGTTGACTGAGATAATGATTATTTTATCTATTCTTCTAATCTTGATTAGTGTGTTCTTGCCTAAAAAACTAAAAGTATTTGACCTAGTTAAGAACCATTTTTTATCCTTTTACAACGATAAGAAGGCTACTAAGTCTGTTGACTGGGCTGAAATAGTATTGATTTATGTGTTGCCGATGTTCTCTAGCATAATACTAATAAACATCGCTAATGTTGATTTATCACTAATTAAAAATGATCTATTATCAATAGTAGCAATTTTTATAGGGTTCTTGTTAACGTCATTGTCAATACTAGTCTCTATTGATAGCAGCAATAAAGATATGATATATAACAAGTTAGCACTCGAGACAGTAAACTCAATAGGTTATGAGATTATTCATGCAATATTATTAATGTTGTTAATAGTATCTGATCACTATATTAGTACTGAATTAGCAAACATTTTTGACATAATTACTTTATATTTACTTATAACTTTGTTCTTGGTTCTTATTATGATTATAAAAAGAATATTTTCTATAAATAAGTTTCAACTGAAAACCAGTAATGCCAATAAAGAGATTGATGGCAAAGATCAAAATTAGAGAATAAAACAACGGTACACGGTTCAGAATAATACATTCTTATAAGACTAAAGTGGAATTAAAGAATTTTTATAGAGCAAAATGCTTAAATTATTAACCACACATTATGGAAACTTTAGTGCATAAAACATAGTCGAGTTATCAAATTCAAAAAGCAGGAGGTGTAAAATGAATAATATCAATATTGACAAGGAAATCTTAGATGAGATCGAGGCAAACGAGGATTTAGATGATTTTGAATTAAAAAGGTTTACATTAAATTCTTACAAAATCGAAAGAAGCATAAGAGATATTATGGACTGGATTAAAAGAGAAAAAATAGTAGTTCCTAAATTTCAAAGAAAGAGTGTTTGGACCTTTAATCAGTCTGCAAAGTTTATTGAATCAATTCTATTAGGATTGCCAACACCGGATTTATTCATGTTTAGAAAAGTAGACAAAGGTGAAGAAAAATTTCTGTTAATAGATGGCTTTCAAAGGATTACAACTATACGCCAATTTATTCAAGGAGTTTTCATTAAGTCCAACAATGAGGAAAAAAAATTTTCTATACCATTTAAAAATAGTAATTGGTCAGGAAAAGCGTATGGCAATCTTGATGAAGAAGACATAAATTACATCAATGATTACTCCTTGAAAATAAGCGTCTTTGATTCAATTCAGCAAAAGGATCAAGCAACAGAAAACAATATTATGACCTCTATTTTTGAAAGAATTAATACCGGTTCAACAACTTTGACTTCTCAAGAAATTAGGCATGCAGTGTATTTTGGTCAAGCTGTAATCAAACTCGAAGAACTAGCAACAAACGAGTATTATCTCAAGAATATTCTTGAAGACAAGCAAAAAGACTCTTCAAGAAGAAACAATGAAGAACTATACTTAAGATTATTAACATACTATTTTGTTTTTAAGAGACTTAGTGAAGGAGTATCCTCATTTGATGGTGACAATAAAATTAAGTTTTACTCTTCAAAAAAAATTATGTTAGACAATTTTTTAAATTATATTAATCTTAACAAATTGAATGGATTGGAACTATTACAAAATTTATCCAATGACATTAACAACACTATGAAAGAAATTTCAGAAAAATGTAGTGATGCATTTTATGCTTATAGCTTATTACGAGATCAATTATACCCTAAGGTTTATGAGCCATTTGCTGAAGCATTAACACTTGTAATATTAAAAAAATCAGTACCATTATGTAGCAGAGAAAATTTACTTAAAATTAAAAAGCATATTTGGATTGACTTTGATCAAACAAAAGATACAATAAAAAAATACAGTGAGTTTTTCGAAAACACGACTTCACTAGATAACATTATAAAGAGAGTACAAACACTCGAAACACTATTGACGAAAATGAGTTGAATATGGCAACAATAACTCAAATGACTTTCAAGGAAATTATTACAGTATTTAATAATAGAGTCGAGAAAACTAATGTACTTAAAAAAGAACTTGAAAAAAACGGCGGTATAATAACAGGTAATATTGACATAGAGATCCAAGTTTACTTTAAATACTATTTTGACATCTATACCACTGTTGAAAGAACTATCAGATGCATTGTATTTGAGATGGCTAAGAAGCATAAGCTTATTAACTATTATGGGGATCCAAGCAATTTTAATAAACCTTATCTTGTCAGTAAAGAAGAACTAGAAAGTATTATAGATAACAAAGGCATTACTCTAATTATACCGTCAAACTCTTCATTTAGAAGGGTTCTTGCTAACAGAATTGAAATTATTTCGCCAACAAGAAAACAACTAAACATTTTGAACGAAATCGACTTTTATGAAAAATACGATAAACTTAGAAAAGATAGGAATCAACTTGCTCACGGATTGGAATCGACCAGCAATGTTGAGTTTAGCGAAAGCAGGTTGCAAGACAATCTCAGTGTTCTATATTACTTATTACATTTCTATAAAAAAACAATAAAATAGACGAGTTTATTATATATATATCAGCATATATTACTCAAAGATTACACTTGCAATAATTAGATACTAATTCATTCTAACCTCATGAAACTCCTGTTATTAAAAGATATATTTACTAGTGATCATCGTAAGTCAATCAATAATATACTATCATATTTTGATTAAACTGAAATCATTATGATGCATATAATTTAATAATAATAGTATATTTACAATTATCAACTTAAAGAGTAGTGTTTTGTGCAAATTACTACTTTTTTATCCTTATATATAATATATAATTAAGTAAAGCAAGATCAAAAATATCGTTAATGAACTTTGAGTGTTCAAAATATCAAGATTATTCAAGAGTAGAATTGAAAGCAATGTGTAGTACTTGTCTGAAAATTAGAGTAAAATGACAAACGACCTTCTGTTTAATATTTTAAGAAGAGATGGTTTTAAATGTTTTGTACGTGGTTCTACTAGTAGATATGGCGTGAAGCTGCATGTTGATCATATTCATCCCGTATCAAAAGGGGGTAAAACTGAAGCGGCAAATTTACAAACATTATGTGAAAGGTGCAACTTAGGGAAAAGCAACAAAACTTAGTTAAAGAATAGTGATTAGCAACTCATCAATACAAGAGTAAGGATAAACATTTGAGTTTGATGATAGTTAGAAATATGGGTATGCTAAATTGAAAGGGATGAAAAAATGGATAAAATTATTAAAAGAGTTATTGAGTTTAGAGATAAGCGTAACTGGAAACAATTTCACTCACCTCAAAATTTATCAAAATCAATTATGATTGAGGCTGCCGAACTATTACAAAATTACCAGTGTAGACACGAACCAGAAAGCATAGACAACGTCAAGGATGAAATCGCTGATGTGTTAATTTATTGTATACTTCTTTGTGAGCATTATAATTTCGACTTAGAGACAATTATTAATCATAAAATTGATAAGAATGAAAAGAAGTATCCTGTTGAAAAAGCATATGGTAAGTCAGATAAATATAATAATTTACTCTAATCCATCGCATATTCATATAATGATTTATAAAAATATTAAAGCAATTATATTATAATTAGGAGAATGAGATGATAATATATTCAAATCAAATACGACAATTTAATGATGATGTAGATAATGGAATAATAGCCGAAAGACTACATGAAGAGCTACAAAAAAGAAATATATTTCACAATAATCTATCCGAGTTTAGATCCTGGAACAACTCTTTATTACATATGAAAAACGTGCTTGCAGATGACGAAATTGAAAAAGAAATCTATGTTGCTATAGAATATCAAATACCAGCAACATCTAAAAGAGTTGATTTCATCATATCCGGATTAGATGAGGCTGATAAGTCTAATGTTGTGATAATAGAACTAAAACAGTGGGATAGTGCTGAAAAAACCAGCCGAGAGGATATTGTAACAACATTTTTAGGCGGAACAAAACGTGCAGTTACCCATCCCTCATATCAAGCTTACTCTTATGCAAAGACGATAGAAAATTACAACGAAAATGTGCAAAAAAAGCACATTGAACTACATCCGTGTTGTTTTTTACATAATTATCCAGAATCCAAAAGAAACGAACTGGATAATTCTTTATATGCAAACATAATTAAGTTAGCACCAATGTATCTAAAACAAGACGTAAGAAAACTAAGGGATTTTATTAAAAAATATATAAAAAAATCAGATAGTGGAAAAACACTATATGAAATAGAACATGGAAAAATCAAACCATCAAAAGTTTTACAAGACTCAATAGTATCCATGATCCGCGGAAATCAAGAGTTTATGATGATTGATGAACAAAAAGTTGTTTATTCTACAGTGAAAAAATTGGTTGAGAGGGCCATATTAAGAAACGAAAAATACACAATTATTATTGAAGGTGGTCCAGGAACTGGGAAAAGCGTAATAGCAATAAACCTACTGGCTGATTTTAAACATTTAGTCGCTAATTATGTTACAAAAAACTCAGCCCCTAGAAATGTTTATTTTGAGAAACTAAGAAGAGGAAACTATAAACTAAATTACATAAAAACTCTATTCAAAGGTTCAGGGGCATATGTTGATTCAAAATCTAATGAATTCGATTTACTAATTGTAGACGAATCACATCGTCTGAATGAAAAATCAGGAATGTTCATGAATCAAGGTGAGAATCAAATTAAAGAAATTATTAATGCTGCAAAAGTAAGTGTGTTTTTTATTGACGAAGACCAAATTGTTACAACAAAAGATTTTGGTTCAATACAAGAGATAGATAAGCAAGCTAAAGCAATGAATAGTCAAGTATACAAAGGTGATGACTTCAAACTTGTTTCTCAGTTTCGATGCAATGGATCAGATGGATATATAGCATTTTTAGACCATCTTCTGCAAGTAAGAGAAACTGCAAACTATGATGGTTTTGAAATGGATTATGATTTCAGAGTATATGATAATCCTTCAACAATGAAAGAGGATTTACAAATTTTAAATAAAATAAACAATAAAGCAAGAATGATTGCTGGTTATTGCTATGAATGGGTATCGAGAAATAATTATAATGATAGTGTTTACGATATTGTAATTGGTGATGACTTTAAGGCTAAATGGAATTTTAGTTCTACTAACACGTGGGCTATTGACTCAGATTCTTTTGACCAAGTTGGTTGCATTCACACATCCCAAGGATTAGAGTTTGATTATGTCGGTATCATCATCGGTAAAGATTTAATTTATAGAAATAACAAAGTTGTGACTGATTTTTCAAAAAGAGCAACCACAGATGCAAGTCTTAAAGGTATCAAAACCACAAAAAAATACGATTTAGCAGATCGAATTATTAGAAACACTTATAAAACATTAATGTCTCGAGGGCAAAAAGGATGTTTTGTTTATTGTGAAGATAAAGAATTGATGCGCTACTTTAGTGAAAAAATCAATTCTACAAGACAATAATAAGACCTTATAGTATAGGAACGCCTTCAAGAGCATTGATTAAAATCACTAACTAATATAGTAAACAATTGTCAAAAGAAAGCATTAAATTAAAAAGATATGGGGGTATTAATTTTGAAAGGATATGAATGGCATTGTGATGAATGCAATAGCATATTAAATTTTCAAACGGGATTTAGTACAATTTCGGGTGAATGGATCTGCACTAGATGTGGGTATAATAATGATGTAACACCCAATAACATCGAACATTATGGAGAAAGACCCGCTACATATGACCAATTAAGATATATTAGGAAAATTGAGGAACTATTAGATATTACCTTTTATGGAAGTTCCTTTGAGGAAGCATCAGATTTTATCGATTCCAATAAGGATTTATATCAAAACAAACTGCATACGCCATATAAATACAGATAAAAATACATAAAAAGGTTTGATGATGAACAAACAAGAATGAAATAGAAATGAATATAACGAATATAAACTGGTAGTACTGTCTTTTTTGGAACTAAAAACGAGAAGTAAAGTTAATTTTTAAACTATATATGATATGTATAAGGTTCTAAGAATCAATTATACCGATACAACGTGGAAAACTATACAGAAAAAAAAGTAAATAAAGAGGAGAATAAAATGGAAATACTTTTAACGAACAGAAAATCAATTTTAGTAGTAATAATGTTGGCAATATTTAGTTTTTTATTGATTGGATGTGCTAATACTCCAGATGAAAAGAACAAATTAAGTAATAATCCTGAGATAGGACTAGTAAAAGAAGCAATTGAATCAATTGAAAATATTGTATCAATTGAAATTGTTACTGAAGAAAATGATCCAAACGGACAGCTCGGAAAACAAGGCGGGTATACTGGCGCGTTATTTTTTAAATACGCTTTGGTTAATGATGTCGATGAAGAAAGTGCAATTGAAGCAGGAACAAATGGTGGTGGTTCAATTGAAGTATATGCGACTGCTGAAGACGCTGAAAGAAGAAATACCTATTTAAGTAGTTTTGATGGAACAGTGTTTTCAAGCGGTTCACATGTTGTGTTTGGTACTCTTGTGATAAGAACTTCTAACCGACTAACTGCTTCACAACAACAAACATTGGAATCAGCAATCATAAAAGCTTTACAATAGTAATACGTAACAACACACCTACTACCAGTTGTATAGGACCCATAAAATATTCAATGATTAAAGATGAATAGCAAATTAATAAAAAAACTCTAGAAAAGAGGCAACGTCAATGTCAAAGTATAAAGTAATATTAACTTACCATAATGGAGATGCTGATGAATGTGATACTTTATTTGATACAGTGTTGGAAGCCTAGGAATATGCTTTATATTTAGTCAGTTGTAATAGGGAAGGACAAGAAACGATGCATCAATCAAATCCAGGTGATTATGAAATAAATGATGAAGAAATTAGCTATGAGATCATTGAAATTGATGATGAGGATGAAACATAATGAGAACACATTAGTTCATTCAGTATTATTTTTTTGTGAATGAAGCATTGATATTTTCGTTCTGTAACAAATGTTCAAGAAGAGAGAAGTGATTTCTCTCTTTTTATATAAAAAATTAATGTAATAAATACTTTACAAAATATGTAAAGTATTATATAATGATTGCAGATAAAGAATTTGGAGGAATTAATATGAGAAATTATGAAAAAGAATTAACGAGTCTAATTTTGGCAGGAGCAAAAGTAATTGAGATTGTATCTTACGAGTGGGAGAGAGTTCATGGGTTTGTTGACTATGTTTCGGAAGATCTAAAAAGAAGTTGGTTTATTTGGAGTAGCGTTAATGGTATTAAAAGATGGAACGTAAATAAGTTCGATGATTTTAATTCAGGATGTGTTTCCGTGAGTCAAGCTTTAGATTTTTTTGTTCAAGCTGAAGCGGATATTATTCTAGTTTTAGAAGATTTTCATCCTTATAGCGATACTGGAAATCCGATTAATGTAAGACACATAAAAGAGATGATGAGAAAGTACAACTATGGAAAAAGTGAGTATAACAAAACCTTAATTTTATCATCTCCTTATAAATTTATTCCAGAAGAATTAAACAAAGAATTACCTGTCATTGAAATTGATCTTCCAGGTGTAGAAGAGTTAAATGTAATTGCTAGAAGTGTGATGAAAGAGCTAAAGCTACCATCTATTCAATCAGATATAACGAATAAGTTACTAGAATCTGCATTAGGGCTAACCATCATGGAAGCAAGACTTGCATTTGGTAAAGCAATTATTGAACGTAAAAAATTAACAGAAGAAGAAATTCCTTTGATAATTAATGAAAAAGAACAGATCATTAAGAAAAGTGGATTATTGGAATACTATCATCCGACTACTGATTTAAATTCCATTGGGGGATTAGAAAACCTTAAAGAGTGGATTAGAAAAAGAGGAAATGCTTATACAAAAGATGCAAAAGAGTTTGGTCTTACAACTCCAAGAGGCTTGATGTTACTAGGTGTACCTGGATGTGGAAAGTCGTTAACTGCGAAAGCAATCGCAAAGGAATGGCAATTCCCACTCCTAAGATTTGATTTAGGAAAAGTCTTTGGCGGAATTGTAGGCGAATCAGAAAAAAATATAAGATATGCGTTAGATATTGCTAAAACGATATCACCATGTATTTTATGGATTGATGAAATTGAAAAAGGATTAAGTGGATCTCAATCTTCAAATAGAACTGATGGAGGAACCAGCGCACGTGTATTTGGGACATTCCTAACCTGGATGCAGGAAAAAC
Organism: Bacilli bacterium; assembly: GCA_035362935.1. Lineage (GTDB taxonomy): Bacteria > Bacillota_I > Bacilli_A > ML615J-28 > CAG-313 > DAOSEC01. Next base: position 20,000 of record DAOSEC010000012.1, read on the forward strand.
TTGAGCCAGTATTTGTTGTAGCAACCGCGAACGACATTTCTCAACTTCCACATGAATTATTAAGAAAAGGTCGTTTTGATGAAATATTTTTTGTGGATTTACCAAGTGCACAAGAACGAAAAGAAATATTCAAGATTCATTTAAATCGCAGAAATAGAGATGTAGATCTTCTTAATATTGATCTAAGCTCACTCGTTGATAAGAGCGAAGGTTTCTCAGGAGCTGAAATTGAAGAAGCGATTAACGATGCATTATTTACTGCTTTTGACAACAAGCAAAGTGATGTAACATCATTCAACATTGAAAAATGCTTAGATGAAATATATCCATTATCTACAACAATGTCAGAAACAATAAGCGGATTAAGAAAATGGGCAGAAAAGAGAGCAAGATTAGCAAGCAAAGAAAAACCAGCAAGTGTAACAACACTCCCTGAGGATATTCCAGTATTACAACAAGAACAAACAAATCCATTTATTAAAAGGAAGATTGAGTATGAGAACAAGGATTGAATCAAAGACAATTGTTAAGTTTGTTGAAAAAGAATTAAAACAAGAACAACTATGGTCAAAAAATGTATATGATTGTAGTATGGAAAAGAACAATTCTCATATTAATAAAATATTAGAAGCAGTGAAACGAGCTAAATCAATAACACTTGAATTAGCCAGTGATGATTTACCCGACGAAGTATTTGATGCATTAAAGTGGTTAAATTATTATCAATTTTATGCTCACATCATTGTTGCAAGTAGTGAACTTTTTAATAAGTATAAAGTTTGTAGTAACAACACTGTAATCAACATAGGTGTTCAAGATAGTATCATAATAATTAGATTGGATAACCGTGAATTGGTATATCGGTTTGGCAAAGATATCAAAAAATGTGAAATGGTGTCATCTAACTCAAAAAATACAATCACCGCAGAGGGTCATCTTATAGACTTTACCAAGGACGTTCTAATTTTGAAAGCCAAAGATGATATTGACTTGATAAAAACCGATTCAAAGAAAGTAAAGACATCTCAACTAATCCATGTTAGCGATGTATCAAATCAGTTACATGATTTAGCGAAAGGGCTTTATATATTTGAAGGTGATAAAGTAAAGCAGCAATATATTATTCAAAACAATCAAATATATGATCTAATGCAAAGCAAAAATAGGTTAATCATTTCAGAAATTATAAACAGCACCGGGAAATTAACGCTATATCAAAATATGATTAGTAAGGAAGAAAAATACGTTTATTTTAATAAATCATTTGAACCCTTAGAGTTAACCCATACAAGAGTTATTCACATCAAAGAACAAAAAACAACGTTTAATGAGTTTGTATCTGAACAAACATCAAGTGATTTAAACGATATAGTAGCAAGTTATCCTCAAAATAATAGGTTCGAATTCCATATAAAAATAATCCCACCCTATATAGATAATCAAGCTGATCTAATAGAATTAGAAGAGTATCAAGAACCACAAGACATTATAATGAACCTAAAGAATATAACAAATAATATGGATAAATTGAAGCATAACACCAATATTCAGCAGATGAAAACAGGTATTGATAAGATGGTTCAATACATCAATAATGCAGTTGATTTTTCTTCACTTGTTTATGGCTTGGGCAAATGTATGGAAAATATTAAAACATTGTCAAATTATAAAGCAAAATTAAAACAACAATTTCATGATGATTTTGTGAACTGTATGACAGAATCTAACTCCAATCGTATTGATACAACCTACCTTAATCTTAGGATTAACCAATTATTTGATCAATTAGATACGATAAGCACACCAGAAAAAAACAATGAACCTAGTTCGCTATCTAGAGTTGTAGATGTGGGTGATTCAGAGTTAAAGTTCAAAGAACTAAAATCTAGTTTGACATTTTTTGCGAAACAATGTATTCACTTAGTTGAACAAATCATTATGGCAAGTAGCAAACTAAAAGATATTCAGTTACCTATAGTAGGAAAACTTTACGACTGTAATGGAGAAAAAATACTATCTATTCAGTATGAAGATGAAATCATTAACGCACTAAAAGAAGCAAAGAAATATAATGCCAATCTAAAAGTTTTAAAGGAGTGATTAAAATGAGTACAAGACGTCAATATGTTATAGAGACAGTGCAAGTTATCGAGGTGACTTCAATAACCAAACAAGAGATTGAAGAAATTAAAAGTAACTTAATTGATATGATTGTTGAGGCATTCAAACGACTTTCATCACATTTAACAGCGTGCCGAATCAGTTATGTTGATAATGTATTAGTATTACACGACGAGCTAGGTGTTGTTCCAGAACTAGAACAGATTTTAGAATCTTATGGAATGAGGTATACCAAGCTAAATGATAACACATTTATAAAAGGTCATACATACCTTGCAACAAATGATCTTTTATCATTTTATGAAATGATAAAGGGAGATTTTACACAAGTTAATAAAACGCTAGATAACCTTTTTGGAGTTGATCACGAGCTTGCTAAAAAACTAATAAACTCACAAGACATAAATAAACTAAAACTTAAAAATCCATACCAACAACTAGACTCAAACCCACTATTTCATGACATTTTAGAGGCAGCGATAAAGAATGAAAGATTAAAGATTGACCAAGTGAATCAAAAGAGAATTACTACATATGATGGAAGAGTCATCAATGAAGAGGTGGTTTCATCACAATCTAATTATGATCAATATCAAATGCTACAGAATGAGTTTAACGAAAAACTAATGAAAATTAATATATCACATAAAAAGAACATTGTCGAGGGGACAACAAAAAGTTTAGAAATTAGAGCTAAAAAGATGGGATATCATGTATCAAGAACTACTAATAACGATCAAGTACAGTTAATACTTGTAAGGGAGAGATAATGATGAAAAAACCATATATTACAATAAACATTGATTCAGATGGAAAAATAGATGCTGAGACATTTGAAATGGAAGGCATTGAATGCCTTGATGAATTAAATCGTTTGATGAAAGATATTGCATCAATCAATGATGAGATGAAAAAACCAGAGTATTATAAGTCTAAAATAGAACACAAGACAAAAGTGGTGATTAGAAAATGATAAATCTTCATGCTTTGACGATAGAAGATAATGCGAATCTGTATGGACCCGGTAGACGTGTCGTTATCTGGACACAAGGGTGTAGTATAAGATGTCCTGGTTGTACAAATGAGCATCTATGGACCACCAAAGGAGCTATAGAATATGAATATAAAGAGATTTTAGATTTTATTACTAATCAACAAAACATAGAAGGCATTACATTGCATGGTGGGGAACCAACAGACCAAATTGAAGTACTTTTACCACTTTTATATCAAGTGAGAAAACTAGAATTATCTATTATATTATTTACAGGGAAAGAAATCGAGAGCTTTAAATCAGTTAAACAAAAAGAATTCATTGGCTTGTGCGACATTGTTAAGTGTGGACCATTTGATGCAAGAAAGCTTAATCGCTACTTACACTTTAGAGGATCAACAAACCAAAGAATTATCCATATAAGTGATAGATATCGTCATTTAACATTTAATGATGGACAAAATACCGTTTTACTAGATATAGATAAAAATGGTATAATAGTAAGTAAGGGGTTCTCTGACGAACAAATGAGTCAACTCATAAATGATTATGGGGAATTAGTGGTGAGCGAACATGACAGTAAGAGATAAATTAAGAGAAATTAACGTGCGATTGGTCGAGTTAGCAAACTATCTAAAGGTTAGCAGACCAACCATTTATAAACATCTTGAAAATTATGAAGAAAAAGATTTTTCAAAAATAGATAAAATAACGTTTGATTTGTTTTCTTATATTGATAATGAGGAAAACCTATCCAAACCAGCACTAATGAACTACTTGATTCAAAATATTATTTCCACTAAGGAACTTGTAAAAGATACTAGGTTATCTTCAGTGATGGAGGAGATTCGAAAGCTCCATCAATCACCAAACGCGAAAGATCAAGAAAAGTTTAGGTTAATTGAGTCAATTTTGATTGACTCCAAAAATAAATCAGGAAATAAAAAGGAGATTTAAAATGGCACAACGGTACTTGAGCATTAAAGATTATCGCAACGTAGGTATTACAAAAGAGCAATCGATTCTTTTAAACACTAGTATTAAGGAAGGAGAGATGGGAAATTTAGTTGTTGTTGTTGGTCCTAACAACAGTGGAAAGAGCAATTGTTTGGATGCTCTAATGTGCATTGGTGATCACGCAAAACTAACCAAGGGCGACATACCAGATTTTGAAAATCAAAAGAAGACCCCTGAAATTTCACTAAGCATCAAAGATGACACAATATCAACTGGCCAATTTGTAAAATTAACTGACAAAGGTCTTGAAGCAGAACTATACTATGAAGAAAAAGGGAAAGATAGAAAAACAAAAAGTGAAACGAACTTATACCCATCGAAAGAAGCACAACAATTTTTTATTAATTTACTAGCAAATATGCCTATGAAAGAGATTAATAAACCAACATTGACACAACATGATAAAGAATTTGGAATGATTGTTTTAAGAACAATAAGTAATCATTGGGGAACACATGTGCACAACACGTTTGATGGAGGGTTAAACACACTTATTCAAAGAAATGATATTGAGTCTATAATGAATCGTAGAGATAAAATATTTCCAAAAGTATTTAATTACCTTGAGAAAAATTGGGGTAGTGAGTGGCATAGAAATGTGGGACACCCAACTAATCAATTAGATAATGAAAAAGTAGCAGAACATAAGAGAAGATTATGCAATAAATATATAATAAGAGATATTAGTTTATCAAAACCTAGTGTCAAACTGATTAGCGAAATACAAGCAAAATTTAATAACGATACAGTTAAAATTGAGTATAGCGACAAACAAAAAAAATTTGCAATAGATTTATTAAATAAATTATCAAATGCAATCCAAAACTATAACTCTAGTAAAAGTGCTGAGACAAAGGACACATCTGTTAGCGATGAAACTATGTATATATATGAAACCTATACTAACCAACAAAAGATACCAGACATGAACATATATTTTGCTTTAGTAGAAGCTACAAATATTATAGTAAATTTGGAGGGACCAAAATTTATAGAATCAGTCCTTCAATCAAATATTGAAGCATTTAATATTCAACTAAGAGAGTTCGATATGACGGCTGTTTCTCACGGTGGCAGTAATTTATTAATTGATATTGACTATAAAAAATATCAAAAAGAGATTAGAGAAATTTTAACATATGCACAAGATCGATTTGGAAAAGACTATCAACGTAAGATAATGGACACTGGAATAAGCACGGAAGAATTATCAAACTATTCAAAACAATTAACAACCCAAAATGAAACAATAACGTCACCTGAAATTATAGAATTTCAAAAAACAAATAACATAGCCCTACAACCAACCATTATCAGATTTGTTGAAACCGAGATTAATAGAAAATCACTCACTGAAACCCCATCAAATCTTAAGTCATCTCATTTTTTTAGTGTGCTGTTTAAGGCAATTAATTATGATCAAAATGAGTTAACAACCTTGTATGCTGATATAAAGTCTGGGACTAAGGTTTTAGCTAATCTAAGAATCACAGAGAACACAATCAATAAGAAGTTAGAGAAAGTTTCCGAACAATTTAACAGACTATTTTTTCAATCCCACGAAAAGTATTGTTTTAGACTAATGCTAGAATCAGAAAGGATAGAATTTTCTATATATATTGGTGAAATCCCATTGAACTTGGACAAGCAATCAACAGGATTTAGATGGTTCTTTAATTTCTATTTTACTGTAATTGCACAAAAAGGATTAAAACGTGGCGACATTGTTATTATGGATGAACCCGCTACAAATCTACACGTTAGTGGAATCCAAGAATTGCGTTCATTCATTAAAGACTATGCTAAGAAAAGTGAGATTACTTTTGTTATCAGTACCCATTCTCCGTTCTTCATCGATATGGATCACATTGAAGAAATAAGGGTAGTAAGTAGAAAAGATGGAGAAGCAGTAGTCAATAACAAGTTTCAAGTCATTGAAGATGATGACACCGACGCATTAAGACCGATAAAAGATGCACTCACAGTCGGAAGACATGTTTTGATTGACACAACGAAAAAGACAATATTTGTGGAAGGTATAACAGATTATTGCTATTTAACCGCATTCAAGAAACATATAGATGAAGCAAAAGGATTCTACTTTTTACCAATACAAGGCCTTAAAAAAGAAGGCATTATTGAGAAAATACTTAAGATTGATCGAAATCCAACCATCTTAGTTGATTCCGATCATTATGGAAACGGACTAAAGAAAATAGCAGAAAATCCAAAGTATAAAGATGTTGTTGAAGTAATTAAACTGGATGAAATTGATAAAGCTTTTACAGATATAGAAAGCTTATTTGTTCCAAAGGACTGTCCTGAGCGAAAATCATTCAATCACGCGGTCGCGTTTAAAAACAAATGTAATGTTGAATCAGTGGATAAAATTACATTTAATAATTTCAAAAAAGTATTTGAAAATATATGTTCGTAACATTCGATTAGTTTAAAATTATATAAGCAGTATTTGTTAAATCAAATACTGCTTTTAAATTGATTAGTAAATTAATAATGATATTTGAGTTTGATATAACAATCTTGTAGGTTTGATATAACAATCTATCGTTGTCGATTTTGATGTCATATGTTATAATATCTATGTTTAAAAAGATGAAAGGAAACATATATATGAATAAGAAAAAAGGAGCAGTTATATTATTTGTTGCGTTACTCATCTTCTGGATGATTTTATCAACAGAACTTGATTTGGTAAGCTCTGTCATTGGTGCTTTCGCATCCTTCCTAATCGTAGTTTATAATTATGATTTGATTTTTAACAGAAGCGAGGCAACAAAGTTTACATTTCGGTATTTGGGTAGATTAATGGTTTTAGGATATCATTTGATTGTTGCGATTATTGTATCTAACATTCATGTTGCTTTGATTGTTCTTTCTCCTAAGATGAAGATAGAACCAGGATTTAAGAAGATCCCAAATCCTCTTAAAAAAGATGTCAATCAAACGTTATTCGCAAATGCCATTACTTTGACTCCAGGAACATTAACCGTTGATATGGATGATGATTATATTCTAATCCATGGATTAGAGTTAAGTCATATTGATGATATAACAACAAGTAAAATGCAAAAAGCATTTGAGAAGTTGGAGGATAAGTAGTATGGTTGAAACAGTGATTATAGTTTGTACGATTATTTTAATGGTTATGACCTTTGTAGGACTATTTCGTGCATATGTTGGTCCCACTGCGGCTGATCGAATGGTTGCGATTAACATGATTACCACCAAAGTTACTACGATTATAGTGATGATTGCATTATTGACAATGCAAGAGTTATATGTCAGTGTTGCATTAGTTTATGCATTAATTGGATTTGTAACCACAGTTGGAGTCGCAAAATACTTAATGAAAGGAAAGTTGTATTAGTATGGAATTCGTTATTGATATTATCGCGGTTGCTTCCATTATATTTGGTACGTTTTTCTTTTTAGTAGGTGTGGTTGGATTAATTAGAATGCCTGATGTATTTACTAGAATGCATGCGACTACCAAATGTGATACGATGGGTGCTGGATTAATCTTCTTTGGCTTAATTGTTTGGCAAGGATTTACATTTACTTCACTTAATATGGTATTAATTATATTATTCATATGGTTAACCAATCCAACAGCAGCTCACTATATCGCCAAAAGTGCATATGTAAGACTTCAAAAAAGTGGACAGTTAAAGGAGAGTGAAGAATAATGGAAACATTAAATGTCATTATTGTTATCTTCTTAATTACATGTGCGATTGCTGTTGAAAAAACGAAGGATTTGTTATCTGCTGTGATTATATTTGCATCTTACTCACTTTTGATGAGCGTATTATGGTTAATTTTAAAGTCACCTGACGTTGCGTTAACGGAAGCTGCTGTAGGGGCTGGAGTAACTTCGATTTTATTTATCGCAGTTATTAGTAAAACAAAGAGGTACGAAAAATGAAAAAGCATATTGTAACGTTTTTGTTTTTTGTATTATTTGGAATCCTTGTTTATGGGATTATTGAAATGCCAACCTCGCCTTCAGTAGACGCCCCATCTTATAACGATACGACACAATATTATTTTGATAACTCTTTAGCTGAAACAGGGGCGACTAACATTGTAGCTGCGATTTTAGCCGATTATAGAGGATTTGACACTCTTGGGGAAACAGTAGTACTATTTACCTCAATTGTAGCAGCCGCATCTGTCCTAAGAACGGTTAAAAAGAATAAAGAGGAAAATGGTGAGCAACATGGAAGATAAGATTGTAAAAACCATTTCAAGAATCATCATTCCGTTTATTCAGTTATATGGTGTATTTATTATATTACATGGACATTTGTCTCCTGGTGGAGGATTCTCTGGTGGGACATTATTTGGGACAAGTTTAATCCTTTTAACATTAGTCTTTGGAATGAAACCAGCAAAGAAAAAATTCTCACACCGCGCAAGTGAAATCGCCGAAAGTGGTGGGTTAATCATCTTTGTTGCGATTGGGTTAATTGGGCTAATCGTTGGTGGAAGATTTTTAATGAACATTGAAGCAGGATTTCCACTTGGAACACCTGGAAAACTATTATCCGCTGGGATGATACCACTTTTAATGATTGGTATTGGAATCAAAGTAGCATCTACGATGATTACTCTCTTTCATATTTTAATTGAAGGAGATGAAGAACATGCGTGAGATCGTAAGACTATTTGTTGATAACATTAATTATATTGGAGCTGTGGCTTTGTTCTTAATTGGACTTCATACGGTTGTAACACACCGAAATCTCATCAAACGGATCTTAGGGATTAACATTATGGGAACAAGTGTATTATTATTCTTAGTTTCGATTGGAAATGTAACTGGTGGAGTACCACCCATTATTGTACCTGGTGAAAATACCGGAGTCTTCATCAATCCACTTCCACAAGTATTGATCTTAACGGGGATTGTTGTTTGTGTATCGATTACCGTATATAGTTTAAGTTTAGCCATTCGAATCTTTGAAAGCTACGGAACATTAGATCAAGACGAAATTACAAAAATCATAAAGGAGCAAGAAAGTCATGATTGAACAACTACCGATTTTAAACATGTTATTGTTCCTTGCGATGGCACTCTTAATTCCGTTATTACGAAAAAAAGCATTTAATACCACCCTTTGGATTGGGGGAGCCGTATTAGTAGCAGTATTGGTATCATCCTTATTTGTAGTGATGCATGTGTCTACCGTTGGACCAATTGTTTATCAATTTGGGAATCACCCGAGTTTTATTGGGATTGAATTTAAGATTGATAGCTTAGCAGCCATCATTGCATTCTTTATTGTAGGATTATCTATTTTCATATATATTTATTCGTGTGGAGATGCAACCGAAGGAATTGAAGAAAAAGAATATGGAAGATATTATATCTTACTATTTATTCTATTGTTTGCGATCTTTGGGATGCTTTATACCAACGACTTATTTAACACCTATGTGTTCATGGAAATTATGTCAATTACAACTTGTGCGATTATTTCAATCAAGCGTAAAAAAGAAACCTATACATCCGCATTTCGTTATGTGATGTTAAATGAGATAGGGTCTCTTTCTTTCTTATTTGGAGTTGCACTCCTTTATATGATTACGGGTTATACCAACATTGATTTAGTAAGTAATATGATCCAAGGAAACTGGATGACATTTTCAACGAACATCATTATTGCCTTAGGATTTATGATTATTGGTGTTGGAATTAAAGCTGCGATATTTCCGTTTCATATATGGCTTCCCGATGCACATTCATCGGCACCAAGTTCCTCATCTGCGACATTATCTGCGATTGTTGTTAAAGTATATATCGTAGTTTTAATAAAAGTGTTATTCAAAGTCTTTAAACTAGATATCTTAAATCATTTTAATATCTCTACCATTTTAATCATTATCGCAAGTGTTGGTATGATTATGGGGTCAATGTTTGCGATTGCTCAAAAGGATGTTAAGCGAATGCTTGGATATTCTTCGGTTTCACAAATTGGTTATATTGTGATGGGAATTGGACTATTTTCATCTTTAGGACTTGGGGCTTCGATTTTCCACATCATATCACACGGAATGATGAAAGCAGCACTCTTCTTAAGTGTTGGAGTTATGATATATAAGAAGAAAATCAAAAAGGTTAGTGAGTTTGCGGGGATTGGGTTTCAGTTACCTGTGACAATGGGAGTCTTTAGCATTGCTGCACTTGGAATGATAGGAATTCCAATGACAAGTGGGTTTATATCAAAACTGAACTTAGGGCTTGCAGCACTGGATCACGAGCAAGGGATCTTAATCATCATCGTTATCTTGAGTGGATTATTAAATGTTATTTATTACTTACCAATTATCATCAATGCATTCTTAAAAAACAACCCAGAGAGAGTTCGTGATATGAGAATTGAAAAGATACCAGCTACGATGTTAGTTCCAATTGTTGCTTTAGGAATTGCCATTTTAGGGTTTGGACTATTTCCAAACTGGGTAATGGGAATCATTGAAAACGCAGTCGCAACAATTGGGTTACCAGGATAGGAAGGGTGTAATATGGAAGATGTAAAAGTTACAACAACTCCTGAACAAAAACTACCATTTTTCGCAGATATTTTAGCCATTCAATCCTCTAGACTAATTATTGTATTTATTATTTTGTTTGGACTATTTGTTGCGTTTCGCGAAAATATATTTGGTATTACAGACAATGCATATAAGTTAGGATTTATCTATGATGCATTAGTCGCTGTTACAAACTTTAAAGGTTTACCAATCATACTTGTATTAGTGCCTGTATTGGGTGCGATCATTCAAGTATTCTTTGGTCAAAAATATGGATTTAGACGTGATTTGGTCGTTATCACAATGACCTTTATTACCGTTATTATTGTATTTTTAATGTATCCAATGGCAAGAAATGGTGGGATTACACTTTCTTTACCAGGATTACTTGGACTAGGTTTGAGCTACCACATTGATATGCTTGGATATACGGTTCTATTTATCTCTACGATTATTTGGTTTTTAGTTATGGTATATGCTCACGAATATATGAAGCGAGAAAAAAACTCAACTAGATTTTTCTTCTTTATCGCATTTACGTATTCGGCAGTGCTTGGAACAATAATGAGTGGAGACTTACTCACAATGTTTTTATATTTTGAGGTGATGACATTTACCTCTTATATGCTTGTCATTCACGGACAAAAAGAAGAATCGTATCAAGCAGGATATAACTATATTATTATGGGGTTAATTGGTGGATTCTTAATTTTAGCTGCGATGATTATGCTATACTTCCATTTAGGGGATTTGACATTCCAAACAGCAATCACTCGCTTAGGCGAACTTGGAAACTTAAGATATTGGATTATTGGACTTTTAATCATGGGGTTTGGGATTAAAGCAGGGATGGCACCCGTTCATGTATGGTTACCACGGGCTCACCCAGTAGCTCCGACTCCAGCAAGCGCACTACTTTCAGGGATTATGATTAAAGTAGGAGCATTTGGAATCTTAAGAGTCGCAACAAGTTTTTATTTCCCGAGTAAAGATAGTGTTACGGACTACTTAGATCCTATCTGGTTAACCAGTCAAAACATTGGAGCAGCCATCATTTGGTTTGGTATCATTACAATGGCAATTGGAGTATTCTTAGCACTTCAACAAAGCCATATGAAACGAATGTTAGCCTATCACTCCGTATCTCAAATGGGATATATCATTATGGGTGTAGGAATTGCGTTATATTTAGGATATCGTGGTGCGATGGGATATTCTGGAGCACTGTATCACATTCTAAATCATGCCTTGTTTAAATCACTACTATTCATGGTAGTAGGGGTAGTATATTATCACACCAAAGAATATGACATGTATAAACTAGGAGGACTTTGGAAAAAACTTCCACTTACTGCGACTGTTTGCTTAATTGCTTGTTTAGGAATTAGTGGGATACCACTCTTTAACGGGTTTATTTCAAAATCAATCTTACATCACGGAATATTTGAGGCGATTGAATATGGACATCCATCCTTTCAAGTAGCAGAAACTATTTTTATGGTTGTTAGTGCGGGAACCGTATGCTCGTTTATTAAGTTATTCTACTATACGTTCTTAAAGAAGACAGAAAACACATACCCAACCTTAAGAAGAGAATATTCTACACTAGATGCAGGAATGGCTACGATTGCTTTGTTAATCGTATTTATCGGAATGTTTCCAAGATTCTTAATGAATCATTTTATCATTCCAGCACTTGGGCAAACCACATATGATCCATACTTTATCAATAAGTATATTGTAAAGTTAGAATATTTTACATGGAGTGACTTAAGTTCCATGGCAATCGTATTAGCGATGGGATTTGCGATTTTCTTCTTAGGAACAAAATTCCACTGGTTCCATTTAAAGTTGCCAAAATGGTTAAGTTTCGAATATATCTTCTTTTATCCGGGATATGTGATTACGAGAAACATTTGTATGTTACTCTATGGGGATCACTGCCCAATTGATGATAAAGAAGTAAAGCAACTTCAATTAGATGTAGGTAAAATTAGTTTTACTGACCGATTTGTCTTAACAATGAATGTATTTAATAGGCGGTATGAGCGAAGCATTATCAATAGTGATGCACTAATTTACACCGGATTTATTACTGCGATACTTATCTATATGTTCGTTATAGGAGTTATATAAAAAAGTAGCTTGAAAAAGCTACTTTTTTCTTATTTTGACAGTATAGACCTATTGAAATGACTTTTTTAATGTGATAAAATAAACATAATAGCACATATGTTTTCCATTTAGAGGAGGTATTTATGAACACTGGTGCATTTTTAATCATTGGATATATCCTATTAGGAATTATTGGGATAGGACTAATAACAGGTCTTGGACAACTCATCAAAGAAAGTAGGTTTTTAAGGCGATTGGTAGGACTACTCACTGTGGTGGTTTTGGTGATTTTCATTGTTGACCATATCAATGAAATGATCGTTGTAGATAACTTTGATCTTGGCGAAATGTTGAAATTAAAAATAATGATAGCTTATTACATTAGTTGTGCAGCAACATTTTTTCTTATATGGGAAGGGGATACAACTGTATTTATTAAAGGTGAAGATGCATATGTTCATATGACAGGAAATGCTTATCAAAACAGAATAGATGTATCATATACCGAGGCAAAACCAGATCGCTATGAAGAAAAGATGGCTATTACCTACATTCCATCAATGATAATAGCATACATTATTGGTGGTATTTTTATCATTGGAATAATATATTTAATTTCATCGTTTTTGTTTCCACTATATGTTCAACAAATTATCCAAGGTTATTTATACATTGTATTTGTTTTGATAACACTAAGTAGCATTTGGAGATTTGTCAAATCAATCAAAAACAGATAGAAAATGAAAACAAAATGAAAATGGATGAAAACGATTTTTTGCTATGTAAAAATTATGAAAGTGAGTGTATAATAAGGGTAGTTAAAGTTTGTATGAAAGGAAAATAGTAGGCGTGTCACCAGAAGTTAAATTCAAACAAAGTCAACTAGATTTGTTTTGTGAACGTATGCAACAAAACAGATCAAAACCTGGTCCTTTGATGGCAACCCTCTATGATGCACAATCAATTTTTGGATGTATTCCTTTATCCATTCAAAAAATGATTGCAGATGAACTAGATGAACCAATTGCCAAAGTCAACGGAGTTGTTACATTTTATTCGCATTTTTCTGTAGAACCAAAAGGAAAACATATTATAGGTGTTTGCCTTGGAACAGCATGCCTTGTAAAAGGCGCACAATCGATTATGGATGCTGCCACCAAGGAATTATCCATCACTCCTGGTCAAACAACTGAGGATCAACAATTCTCACTCAATGTAAGTCGCTGTATTGGAGCTTGTGCTATGGCACCGGTATTTACGGTTGGGTCTACTGTTTATGGGAAAGCAACACCTCAACTTATTATTGATACAATTCAAAAACTAAAACAAATTGGATAATTTTTGTGAGTTCTCACAAAAACTATATTTCCTTCCTTTTCTTCCTTTTTGAGAAAACCGTCCTCACTGCTTATGTAGTGAAGACGGTTTTTTGTTGTGTTATAGTAATGTAATGTATTTCCCCTCGAGTTTAATCAATCCATCTTCAGCCATATGAATGAGTTCTCTTGATAAACTTGGTCTTGGAATTCCTAAGTATAAAGCAATCTGTTCTTTTGTTTGTGTTAGATGAATCACTTTTGAGTTTTGGATCTTTGATTCAGAGGTTAAATAATATATAATGCGATCTCTAATGTTTTTATTTGTAAGAAGCTTGTTGCGTTGTTGAATCATATAAGCTCGGTCAGAAGAAAGTTCTAAAAAGTTTTTCAAAATGGACTCATCAAGTCTGAATAGCATCATAAGCAAATCTTTTTGAATCAAAATGACACGAGAGTTTTTATTCGCAATCCCAGTTCCTAAAAAATGTGGGAATTTTGAAAAAACAACAATATCACCAAAGAGTGATTTTGGTCCTGCTTTATAAATCGTATATTCTTTGGATAAGAAGGTAGAAGATCGAATGTCAATCTCACCGTCTAAGACAACTCCTAAAAAGTTACAATAAGTATTTTCATTAAATAGGATATCTCCCTTTTTAAACTCTGTGATTTTTAAATATTTGCCTAAATCGATTTTGGTATTATAAAAGAGTGGATGCGTGTACATGAGTATTCCTCCTCGGCACGTAACATATGTTACATCAATTGTAGTATAACACGAAGTTAGAGAGGATGCAAGTAGTCTTGCTTGCTTTTTTCATATATGTGTAATGTAACGTATGTTACACGTAGTAGAATTGTTGTGAAGATTTCGTTTTCAAGTTCGATGCATAATGTTATAATGATTGTATCAATACGAATGGAATTTGAGGTGAAAGTATGCAAATTACCTTGTTCGTTGAGTATTATCACAAACGTAATCTTCCAAAAGAGTCACTAAATTTAGCGATTCACTACTTAAATCAGCTAGACGAGTTTTGTCGAAACGTTGGCTTAGAGTCCGTTGATCAATTAACGACGGATTTACTGGATCAATTTATTCAAAAAATGAGAAAAGAAACGGTGGACAAGTTAGAATTACTCTTATCGATTGGTAGATATTACCGACTCATTAAAAGAAATGACCTCTATATTCACATTACAAAATATTTAGGGAAACTTGGCGTCATAGAAAGCATCGTATCACGAAGCGAGCAATTAACAAACGCAACATTGCTTGAAACAATCAAAGAAGAACTCTGCCAAATTGACTTGTTAACAACCCCAGAAGAAGCACCGGTACAGTTACAAACAATTATGGATACACTAGAAAAATATATTGAACCAAATACACTAGATAAGATATTGGCGTTCAATCATCACCAAATTCCAAAAAGTGCGTTTGATGAAGAAGTGAAGTATTATCAAAAAGCAAACAGTTTAGATGATTACTTACTTGATTTACACAAACGTAGCATTGATGAAATTACTAGGTGTTTTGAGAAAAACGAAGTGTGGTACGAACAACAAATTACACAACGTGTGATTGACTATGTTTCATCAAATCAAGAAATCTTATCTGCAGTTCGCGCAGGAAATGATTTGTATGTCACAAAGATTCCATATGATACCGAACAATATTTGGCTGCAACAACCGATAAAGAGAAGGCATATCATGCATGTCATTGTCCATTTGCGAAAGAAGCCATTCGTAAGGACCATGCGAAGATATCGCCGAAATGGTGTTATTGTAGTGGAGGATTCACCAAATATCCATTTGAAGTCATATTTGGAAAGGAATTAGAAGTAACACCTCTAGAGTTAGCAATTCATAATAGCACAAGATGTCGCTTTAAAATATCACTTGAAGGTGTAGATTACAAATAGAAAGGATCAACTTATGAAGTTACAAAAAATATCTATGGTTGTCAGTTTACTACTGGTGCTAACAATGGTTGCAGGATGTGTAGATGATACACTAGAAAACAACGAAACATTTCCAGATTCGAACTTTTCAATTACATCCTATCAAAGCTTACGCTTTCATGAAGATGGAACCTTTAAGATTTTACAGTTTACCGATTTGCATTTAACCTATGGGTTTGATTATAATGATCGTCAAACGTATCGTTTGATTCGACTTGCTGTAGAACAAGAAGCCCCTGATTTGATCGTATTTACTGGGGATCAAACAATGTCACCAATGAACAAACGATTATATCGCAATTTTGCTAGAAGAATGGAGCGACTCAATACCCCTTGGACATTTGTCTTTGGAAATCATGATGATGAAGTAAACGGGTCGAAACTAGATCTTGCTAGCATTGCACTGCGTCATTCAGAACAGTTAATCTTTCAAGTTGGGCCAAAAAACATTACCGGAGTTGGTAATTTCTTAATTCATTTAAAAGATTCAGTCACGAATGATTATCGCTTCACACTTTATTTTATCGATTCTAATGCGCATAGAACCTACGTTATAGATGGACAAAAAAAGTTTTGGTATGATTATATATATGAAGATCAAATTGCTTGGTATGAAGCAATGGTGAATCAAGTATCAGATCATGTAGGAAGCCTTACACCAAGCATTGCATTTTTTCATATACCACTACCAGAATATTTAGATGTTGTGGATAACGAATCATTAATTCAAACAGGCGTACGTAAGGAACTACCATGTGCACCATATACCAACACTGGAATGTTTGCTAAAATGGTAGAACTTGGTAGCACAAAAGCAGTATTCGTAGGCCATGACCATATCAATGATTATACCTTTGTAAAAGAAGGAATTACCTTAGGATATGGAAGAGCAACTGGCTTTAATGGCTATGGTGGAACGAGTGTCGAAAAAGGTGCTCGAATCATCGAAATTAATCAAAATGGAACATTCACAACAAATGTCATTTCAACAAAAGATATTGGAGGATGGTAGTATGAAGAAAACACAGATTTGCATTTGGGTTGTTCAACTTAATGTTTTTGTAGCATCATTCTTTCTTTTCTTCTTTTGGTGGTTTATCAACGGAAGTATGATCTTTTTACCAATCCTAGGAGTATCTATATTAAATCTATGTCTTACTCCACTATGGAAAAAAAGAGGTGAGAAGCAATGATTGTTTTAGCAAATCTACTAATTATCATTAGCATCTTTACCCTATTTAGTTACCCACTTGTATTTGGATTGTTACAATGGAATGTCATTTATTACGATGGGCTTTTGAAAGGTGTTTCCAAACATGAACTAAGGATACACCAAATCTACGCACTAATACTTCCCTTTGGACTAGGGTTGTTACAATACTATCAAAAAACAAAAAATATGGAAACCATAGACGGAGTTTTACCAATCATAGAACTTAGACATAGCGTTTGGATCAAAAATTTTAAAGTGATGTTAGCATTATATCCAGTCTTACTAACCCTATCTACCATACTAATGGTATATCTTAAATATTTATAAAAAATATAAGTAAATCGCGAGAAATAAATAAGCTTATATACTATAATATAACCATAAACAAAGAAAAAGGAGTGGTTTTATGAAAATAGTATATGCATCTCGCACAGGAAATGTAGAAACATTTGTTGGTAAATTAGGATTATCAAACACAATGTTAATTGAAAACGGATCAGAAACAGTCGATGAGGAGTTTGTTCTTATCACGTATACGGATGGAGACGGAGAAACACCGTACGAAGTAGAAGAGTTCTTAAACAACAATGCAAACTTCATTCGTGGAGTTGCGGGTAGTGGAGATCGTGATTATGGAGATAGCTATTGCATGGCAGCTACAACAATCTCTGATACATATGGAGTTCCGATTTTAGCAACATTTGAAAACGATGGTGAAAGAGCTGACGTAGAAACGTTTTTAGCAGCATTCAAAGCTCTATAAAAACGAGATTATGATAAAGAAGGGTTAACCCTTCTTTTTTTTGTTTCGCACGTACAAAAGGTTTCAATATCATTGACATTGCCCTATTTTAGAGTATAATAATCATATATCAAAACGGAAAATTGCACCATGAAAGGATGATGAAAATTGAACTTATTACGTCTATATAAACGGGTATGGAAAACGCCCTTTCTAACAATATTTGCCTTACTACTGATGTTTGGTGATGTTATGATTGTTCTATCCATGCCTTTTATTATGAAAGATATTATCAACCAAGCAATTCCTCAACAAGATTTAGCTCTTGTTATCGAGAAGGGATTATTGATGGTTGGGATTGCCTTAATTGGGATTGTATTATCGATTACAAACAACTTCCTAGCACAACACATTAGTTTAAAGGTTACAGAAGAAATCAGAAATGACTTGTTTGTGAAAATTCAACAGTTCTCAATCAATAACGTTGACCGTTTAACAACAGGACGGTTAATATCTTCAGTGACAAACGATACAACCCAAGTACAACAAATTTTAATGATGAGCTTTCGAATCTTGATTCGAGCACCGTTATTGTTAATCGGTGGTTTGATTATGGCATATGCAACAAGCAAAGAATTATTCATCGTTGTATTGTTTGCGATACCATTTATTATTTTATTCATCATTATCATTATGAAAAAAGCACTTCCTAAATTTAAAGAAGTACAAACCAATTTGGACAATCTAAATAACAACTTATTAGAAAATGTTTCCGCATCACGCGAAATCAAAACATTTGTTTCCGAAGAGTACGAAAACAAACGATTCACAAAAATTAACGAACGGCACGCAGAAATCTCCATTTCAGCTGGAAAAATCATCGCATTAGCTAATCCAGCGATTAATATCATCACACAATTAACGATTGCATCCGTCATTTATTATGGAGCATATCTATGGAGTTTAGGTTCTACAACACCACTTGAAGGGGTTGGAGATATCATGGCATTTTATAGTTATATTCATACGGTACTATTTGGTTTAATTATGCTTGCGATGATGTTAATCTTTGTTTCAAGAGCAGAAGTTTCGGCCAAACGGATCAATGAAGTACTCAATGAACGAATTGACTTAATCAATAAACTAGATGCGATTAAAGACTTTATATTAACCGGAGAAATTACCTTTGATCAAGTATCCTTTGGATATGAGGGTGAGGCAAACGGGGAAACTACAACCACAAATATGACATTAAAAGACATCAGCTTAACGATCAAAGCAAAGGATGTTGTGGGTGTAATTGGATCAACAGGATCAGGAAAATCGAGTTTTGTACAACTCATTCCAAGACTTTATGATGTACAACAAGGTCGAGTGTTACTAGATGGTGTTGATGTAAAAGATTATGATTTAAGTGAGTTAAGAAATCAAATTTCACTGGTGACTCAAGAATCGATATTATTTTCTGGAACCATGCAATCAAACATTCTACAAGGGAAACAAGATGCTAGCATCGAAGAAATCAAAGAAGCATCAAAGCTGGCATTAGCGGATGAGTTCATTGAAGCAAAAGAACATGGATTTGAAAGTGAAGTCACCGCAAAGGGAACTAACCTATCCGGAGGACAACGCCAACGTTTATCGCTTGCTAGAGCGTTTGTCCGTAGACCCGCTATTTTAATCCTAGATGATTCAACCAGCGCAGTAGATGCGAATAGTGAAGTAAAAATAAAGGAAAATATCAAAAAACTATCGAAAGAAATGACGACGATTATTGTTGCTCAAAAGATCTCGACTGTGAGAGATTTGGATAAAATCATAGTTATCAACAACCACGGAATGATTGATGGATATGGAACGCATGAAGAGTTGTTAAAGAAAAGCACCGTATATCAAGAAATTTATCAATCACAATATGGAGGTGCAATCAATGGTTAGATTTGGTTCAGGAGGTCCAGTTAGAGGAAGAGGACCAAATTATGTAGTAGACCCAAATTATAAGGTCGATCAAAAAGCAATTATCAAACGACTTTGGAAATATTTAAAAAAGTATTCGATTGGACTTTTCTTTGTTTTAATGGCAGTTGTATTAAGTGCGGGATTGATGTTAGCCACTCCATGGTTAATTCAAGTAGCAATTGATGATTACATTGATATTTCAACTGTGAATTTAACTGGTGTTTTAGCAATTGTTGTATCATTAATCGTAATTGCGATTGTCAACGCAATTATGAGTTACATCCAACAGGCATCGATGGTTGTCATTGCGAATAAAGTCGCAAGAGACATCCGAAAAGATGCATTTGATAACTTACAAAATTTACCAGTTAAATATTATGATACCAACCATCATGGTCAAATCATGTCGATGTTAACAAATGACATCGATGCGATTAGTGGAGCTTTATCTCAAGCCGTTCCACAAATTATTAGTAGTGTCATTACAGTTGTTGGTGCACTTCTTTTAATGTTTTTATCCAACTGGGCACTAGCGTTAGTTGCCATTGCGACCATTCCAATTATGCTTGGATTAACGGTCTTTATCAGCAAACGCACCTCAAAATTTTTCCGTACACAACAAGAAAAAATCGGAGCATTGAATAGTGTTGTTGAGGAAAATGTGGGGGGACTAAAAGCAATCAAATTATACAATCAAGAACGTGTTGCAATTGAGACGTTTAAAAAGACAAACAAAGAATTAAGAAAAGTAAGTTTTAAAGCGCAGTTTTATACTGGCCTTATGATGCCAATTGTTATTTTTATTAACAACTTAACGTATGGAATCATTGTAACTGTAGGTGCAATCTTTAACATTCATTTAAATGGACTTGTTAGTGTTGGTCAAATCCAAGCAGTAGCATCTTATTCTAGACAGTTTAATATGCCGATTAGCAACTTAGCACAACTAATGAATGTCATCCAAGCAGCGATTGCTGGTGGGGATAGAGTATTTAAACTAATGGATGAAAAGAGTGAATATTTAAGTGACCCAGAACCTAGTTTAGAGAAAGTGTCTGGTCGCGTCGAATTCAAAAATGTTAACTTTGGTTATGAAGCGAACAAACAAGTATTAAAAAATGTAACATTTTGGGGTAAACCAGGTCAAGTCATAGCGATTGTTGGTCCGACTGGTTCTGGAAAAACAACCATCATTAATCTATTAACAAGATATTATGACATTGAATCAGGAGACATTCAAATCGACCAAAAATCAATTTATGGATATGCGAAAAAATCACTTCGTGAAAAAATAGGAATTGTATTACAACAAACGTATCTTTTTAGGGGTACCATCTTAGAAAACATCAAGTATGGTAAAGTGGATGCAACATTTGAAGAAGTTGTAGAAGCCGCAAAATTAGCTCAAGTTCATGACATCATCGAACGTTTGCCAAAAGGATATGAGACGAAAGTAAAAGAAGGCGGATCAAATTTCTCACATGGGGAACGACAACTGATTTCAATTGCTCGAACACTATTAGCAAATCCTGCTATTTTAGTTTTAGATGAGGCCACTAGTAGTGTTGATACCAGAACAGAAGCCAATATCCAAAAAAGTATGGTGAACTTAATGAAAGGTAGAACAAGCTTCGTCATCGCTCACCGCTTACAAACAATTCGTAACGCGGATGCCATCTTAGTTGTAAAAGACGGAGAAATCATTGAACGTGGAACGCATGATGATTTGCTTAAATTAGAAGGATTCTATTACAACTTATACAAAGCACAATTCGCAGACGCATAAGATAAAAAAAGACTTAAGAGGTATTACTCTTAAGTCTCTTTTTAGTTAGTTTTACAATAACTCTAAAATAACTGCGATTCCACGATTTGGATCATATCCCACTCTTGCTTTTTTCATCGAATATTCACTGATATCATTAGGACCAAAGAGCCCTGTACGAAAGACTGCTTGTGTAGAAATTCGTTTTTTATGACCATTGATTTCCATTTCTATGACAAACGCCATCGTTCTAATCCAACTAGATTCTACTTGATCGAGTGTTACAATCTGAATATGGTTCGGGCTTAAATTTTTAAAGTAGTTCCACTGATAATAATAATATATGATAAATGGCAACAACATCAATAAATAGATAAATAACATAACTCTATACGCATCACCTTCAACTCCTTTTGAAAAGGATAAAGCAATCAGTGGAAGAGAAATAATTAATGTTGTGACAAAGAAGAATGAGAAGTTAAATTTGTAATACTTTACCTCAGGTAAACATTGATATTCATGATTCATAAATAGATCTCCTAATTTACAATACTTACTACATTATATCGTAAAAACACCAAGTTGAAAAGATGAAATTTTATTTTTTCATGATTGATGGTATATAAAAGAGAGAATTTGTGATAAAATGGTAGTAGAAAAGGATGTGGTTTTTTTGAAGATATCAAAAACACTATTTAAGAATATCACAAGATGTGCAAGGTTTGCTGGTCTTGCTGAAACATATTTAAAAAAGTTAGATGGTATGGTTGATTTAGAAGAAATTGACCGAATCGAACGTTTAGAAGAACTCTTAGCACAGATGTTTGATGAAGATTCAGGAGATGATTTGCTTGATATCAAAGACGCTCAAATGGAAGCAATGCAACCCTATTTTACCAATCTTGAAATCATATCCGGTCAAAAATTAGAGCTTATCTATGGCAAAAAGATTCAATACGCAGTAAGCACCAAAGATCAAAAGTTGTTTTCCTATCATGAAGATGGTCATGACTTTTACTGTTATCTTGATGGTTATTTAGAAGATACCGAAGAAACCTGTATTTTCGAGGTAAAAGCAACCAGTGCGAAAAAGTTTATTGAGTTAGGAATGGAAGTCTCAAAAACAGGCGACATTATTAACCGCTACGAAAGTATCTTTGTTCGCAACAAAAAAGGAATTTTGCAACTTAGAGAAGATATAGAACTATTTAAAGATGTCGATAAGGTGTTTCCAAAAGGAAAGTACTATGGGTATAAAAGCAAATTGTTCGATCGTTTTTCTGATGTTGGAAAGTATGCATTTGACATTAGTGTCGAACGTTTTATCATAGAAAATAGTTTAAAAGAACAAGGATTCGATCACATTCTTCCAAGACTTAAGTTTTATCTAGTTGTACTTAACCCAGATTACATATTCGATGGAACGTATGAGGGTGGTGTGCCTGTATATAATAAAGATGCATCTGGCAGAGAACTGTTTCTATTAATTGATATGACCACTATCACAAAAGAGTGGATTCCAATGATCATAGAGTTAAAGAAAAAAGCAATCGAGAATATCACAAACCTATCAACCAACCCTGTGAAGGTTGGAAAGTTTTGTGAGTTTAAGGGGACGAACAAATGTAAGTTTATTCCAATCTGTTGGAAAGATTTTACGGTAAAGGGTAGCATTCTTGAATACCGTAGAGCTCGGTTTGCATTTAAACACCCAGTAGATGGTTATTTGGACCGGATTGATTTATTAAATGATGGAATTATCATGATGGATCAAATTGATGAAGAATTGTTATCAAAAAAGAACAACATCATTCAACGGGATTGTTATATCAACAAAAGCACATACATCAATCATGATAAAATAAAAGCTGGAATTCAGGAGTTACGATATCCAATTTATCATTTGGATTTTGAATCATTCCCTTGCCCACTCCCAAGATATAAAGGAGAAAAACCATACACACAATCGGTGTTTCAGTTTTCATTACACATTGAAACCAGTCCTGGGGTTTGTGACAAACACAATAGCCATCTTGAGTATTTAGCACCAGATCACGAAGACCATAGAGAAGAACTCATTCAAAAAATGATTGAATACATTGATTTATCCAATAGTGGAACAGTGTTAGTGTATAATGCAAGTTTTGAAAAAACGAGATTAAAAGAAATGGCATATATGTTTCCAAAATATAAAGAAGCATTAAATAACATTAATGATCACGTGTTTGACCTGCTTTACTTGGTTGATACGAATAAAGCGTTTTATACATTACTTGGATTTTCCGAAGAAGAAGCATCAACGATGAACTATTATGATTCTAAATTACGAGGATCATTTTCAATTAAGAAAGTATTACCAGTATTCTCAAATCTTACCTACGATGAACTTGTTGTCGCAAATGGCACAGAAGCAATTCTTACCTATGCGCAGTTTCCAGA
Organism: Bacilli bacterium; assembly: GCA_035362935.1. Lineage (GTDB taxonomy): Bacteria > Bacillota_I > Bacilli_A > ML615J-28 > CAG-313 > DAOSEC01. Next base: position 44,207 of record DAOSEC010000012.1, read on the forward strand.
AATGACACAGCGTGAATTTCAGGAAAAATATACAGCATTAATTGAGTATTGTAAACAAGACACATGGGCAATGGTTGAAGTTTTATGGGGATTAAAAAAACTTGTTTCTTAAAAAGGAAGATATTTCCTCATCATAACCAATGAGTTTATGCTATTTTCACTTTTTTCATATAGACATTTCAAGGTCTTTAGTGCTATAATGAATTTGATGATGAAAGGGGATTTACAATGGAATTAAAAGGTACAAAAACAGAAAAAAACTTATGGGCAGCGTTTGCTGGTGAATCACAAGCGAGAAACAAATATACGTATTTTGCTGATGTAGCACGCAAAGAAGGATACGAACAAATCGCAGCGTTCTTTGACCAAACCGCTCAAAACGAAAAAGAACATGCAAAACTATGGTTTAAGGCATTGGGTGAATTAAAACAAACACCAGAAAACTTAATGCATGCGGCTGAAGGGGAACACTACGAGTGGACAACCATGTATGAAGATTTTGCGAAAGATGCAGAAGAAGAAGGATTCTCTCGTTTAGCAAAACAATTCAGACAAGTGGGAGAAATCGAAAAGATGCACGAAGAACGCTATCTAGCATTACTTGATAACGTGAAGAAGAACAGAGTATTTGAAAAAGACGATGAAGAAACAATGTGGGAATGCAGAAACTGTGGACATATTCACATCGGACCAAAAGCTCCAAAAGTATGTATTGTTTGCTTACTTCCAGAAAGCTTCTTTGAAGTTCATAAGATTAATTACTAATATAAAAAAATACTGACTTTAAGCGGGGTCAGTATTTTTTATTTGGCTTATTTTAGTTTCGCAATAAACTCGATTTCAATCATCACATCTTTTGGAAGACGTGATACCTCAACCGTTGAGCGAGAAGGTTTGTGATTTTTAAAGTAATTGCCATAGATTGCATTGACTTCTGCGAAATCATTCATATTCTTTAAGAAGATGGTTGTTTTTACGACATCTTCAAAAGTGAGTTTTGCAGCTTCTAATACATTTTTGATATTTTCTAACACTTGAGTGGTTTGTTCCGCAATCGTTTTCGCATGCACAACCATAGTTGCTGGGTCAAGTGGTATTTGACCGGATGCGAACAAGAATCCATTAGAGGCAATTGCTTGTGAGTAAGGACCAATTGCTTGAGGAGCTTTTGTGGTCGAAACGACTTTCATATCTAACATCTCCTTATTTTGTAATTTCTAAGAATAAATCGATATCTTCTTTGATAACATTTAGACTGCTGCGCCAGAAATCCACTTTTGTAACATCAATTCCAACAAGTGCCGCTACTTCTTCAACGGTCATTTTTCCAGTTGATTGTAATAACATTTTTACACTAGGAACAAAGCTTTCACCTTTTTCAACAAATTGAGCATAGATTCCTTTTGCGAATAATAGTCCAAAGGCATATGGGAAATTATAGAAGGATAGTCCACCACTGTAGTAATGTGATTTGTTAATCCACATACCTTGATTTAAGTAGTTTTGGTCTAAACCATCACCGTATGCTTCTTTTTGTGCTGCTAACATCATTTCATTGAGTTGTTTTGCCATAGGAAGGGTTGATGTTCTAGTTTCAAATACATTGGATTCGAAAATGAAACGGCTTAGAATATCAACAATCACTTGATTTGCATCAGATAATTCTTGTTCTAAGATTCCTAAGATTTCCTCTTTTGAAGTAGCTTCTTTTAACGCAGCTTTTTTCACAATTGTTTCGCAGAATGTAGATGCAGTTTCTGCTACAGGCATTGTGTAACGAGAGTTAAGTATTTTTTCATTGAATACTTGATCACCATGATATGCATGACCTAATTCGTGGGCTAATGTTATGATGTCTGAAATCGATCCTTCAAAGTTTGTAAGAATACGACTTTGTTTTAATGGATGAGAATTCATACAGAACGCTCCACCTACTTTTCCAGCACGTGGTGTGTAGTCAATCCAATCTTCTGTAAAAGCACGGTTTGCGAGCGCTTTTAAATCAGGTGAGAAAGTCGCAAAATTTTTCAAGATAAACTCTTGAGCTTCTTCGATGGTATAAACAGTATCTGCTTTTCCCATAGGAGCAAACATGTCAAACCAAGGAAGACCATTTTTATGTCCTAATAGTTCACCTTTTCGTTTCATATAAGCTCTAAAGTGTGGTAACGATTCTTTCATGGCTTCGATCAACGCATCTAATGTCTCTTTCTTTAATCGTGAATTAAACAATGCTTGGTCAAGTGGAGAAGAGAATCCTCGTAAACGTGATAAGATATTTACCTCACCCTTAATTCCACCAATCGCAAACGCAACTGCGTCTTGAATCTTGGTATAGCAAGCAAGTTCAGCTTCATATGCTTTTTTACGAACATCTGGATTTGCATCATATGCTAAGTTTCTTACCTCGGGTAAGGTAATTTTTTTTCCGTCATAATCAACTTCAACCGTAGATGTTAAATAGCGTTGTAGTTGGTTCCATAACGAAGATCCATTTTGGACAAGTTTCGCTGCCAACACTTCTTCAGACTCACTCATCATGCGTGTGGAATGCATTTTAGTTTCTTTTAAATAGAAGTCAAACTCTTGAAGTAGTGGACTACTTGCGATTACCGCATCTAAATCAGAAATCGATGCTACATATTTTTGGAAGCGAGCTTCAGATAACGCTGTTTCTGAGAATATTTGTTGAACCATCACAAAATATTTCTTTGCTTCTAGATTTCTTGTATCGGCGGATGAGTTTAAATTAATAAATCCAAACACCTTATAAGCAAGAGAACTAACCATAGTTGAGCGCTCAATGCTTTGTTCTAACAGATTTTTTGGATCTTGATCTGGTTTTGAATAAAGTTCAGAGAACACCTTCCCTTCTTCTATCATTTTTTTCACTGTTTCGATGTCTTCTAAAAATTGTGGATCGCTAAACCCTTTATAGAAAGCATCCAAATTCCATACCTTCATAGTATTCCTCCTTATTTTTATTTAATATTATTATAACACTTTCTTTAACCTTTGTTAAGGAAATTTACTTTTTATAAAAGAAAAAGACCATCACTGGTCTAATTCGTATAATCGATGACAATGGTTGCTTGTGTTGAAATATTGGATATCGTGATTGTCACGAATGATGATTTGCCATATAGCGCTAACGAGATTTGCTTGTTTTGTTGAAACAAATCCGAATCCGTAGCATAAGAATCATTGGTTTTTTCGATATCGTTTCGCCCATCTGCTTCAAGTAACTTTACAAATTTATATGTTGTATCAGAATTGTCATATTGAAAATAAGACGTATACTCCCCACCATACCCACCACTACCAATTTTAGCATTGACATGATAGATTCTAACACCTGAAATTGTGAATACTTGATCTTGTTCGTTTAATCCGGTTGGGGTGTAAAAGTCAATGATAAAATATTCATCAAAAATTGTGTTGTTCCAGTTTGGGGAAACTATAATTGCATCACCTGAAGATACAAACGGATCTAGTGTAATAGTAGAATCTCCCGTTGTAATATATGGGTTAATCCATCCTAGCAATAGTTTAGACAGTGGTCCGTGATCCCCTATGGTTGAATCCATCATATCTGCTCCGCCAAGACCACCTTTTGGACCACTCGAATAATTGTAATCATAATAATCATCAAGACCTAACAAATGGCCGGTTTCGTGAATGTATGTTTTAGAGTTAATTCCAATGTTTCCTTCATTCATAAAGTCTAAGCTTGCGAATACATAATAGTATGCTTCGACACCATCGTATTTTTCTTCTCCTTCATACCAATATTGATAAGCCCACCACAAGTCAGAAGAATCATCATAATTGATGGAGTAAATCACATAAATGGCATCAATATAACCATCAGAATCTGAGTCATAAATCGATAGGTCATGATATTGTGCATGGTAGGTAAGTGCTTCTTTTATTAGTAATTGATCGCCATCCCCATTTCTTCTTGATTCATAGTAAGTTGGAGTGTTCTTTGCGCGATACCAGTTCATAACCGTTCCTGATAATGTAAGGTTTCCATAAGAACTTTTTTCATAAAAGCTCTTTACACTTTCCCACCCGGTATTGTTACTTGAACCAAAGAATGCTTGTTCTATTTTTTGTTTTTCACTTATTGTGCCGGGTCTTGTTGAAAAATCAACTGGTAGAACGAGTAATTTTGGACTGCCGGATTTCGCGAGTGTTCCATCGAAATCATTCATAGAATCAATCGTTTGGTAATCTTCTAGTCTATAATAATTAAGGGTGGAAGTTGCGTTAACAATCACTTCTAAATCAAACTTCGTATAATTGGAGGAAGAATCATATATATAATAACTAATAATATAGGTTCCTGGTTTAGTGACATCAAAAGTTCCAAAATCAATGGAGTCACTAGTTACTAGGATATCTCCATCGTAGTCATCTGTTGCTTGGATAAAGGAAGTAAAATCAACGGATGTTTCGTGTTGATTGATGGTAATTGTTTGATGTAGACTTTCAATCACTGGAGAGACGTTATCTTCTATGATAACTGGAATACGCAACTCTTGAAGGTTGCTTGATGTATCACTCGCAGATACCTTAATATAATAGGTTCCTAACACCATCAAGTTAATGTTTGATGTATCAATCATTGACTCATTTATGGTTAAGTTTCGATCATAGTTATCTGATATTGATAAAAACGGTAATATGTTTGGGACAGTTTCCCCATAATTTAAAGTGATGCTATTTACACTTGAGACAATTGTTGGCTTAACATCATCTACTATTTGAAATGCTATTGTATAGTCAATGGTTTTTCCATTAGATATATACGAATAAACAACATTAAAACTTCCAAGTTGGTTGTTAAATGCGTTTGAGTCATCCACCTGAATGACTTCAGTGGTGATTACCCCGTTTTTCTTTAATATAACATAATCAGAAAAATCAGGTAAGGAATCACCATACGAGATAACAGTTGAGAGCGCTTCATTTGGAGTAAACTCATAGGAATCGGTTGCAATATCACAACCATAAAGGAAAAATAATAATAGAAAAAAAGGCAATAATCGTTTTAGTAATGTCATAGTTAGTCTCCTTGAACATAAGTGAAATATATTATATCACAATCCAGTTTATTGACAAGGAAAACAGAATAATTGTTGTGAAATTCTTGAAAATGAAGAACATTTCAGGTATAATGAATTAAGAAGAATAAATAGAAAGAGGAAATGATATGAGTAAACAAATTTTAGTAGAAACATCAGCAAGACATGTTCATTTAAGTAGTGCCGATTTACAAACTTTATTTGGAAAAGAAGCAGCACTAACCATTAAGAAAGAATTATCACAACCAGGTCAATATGCATCAAATGAGCGAGTAAACATTGTAGGGCCAAAAAACACCATTGCAAATGTTATTATTTTAGGACCTGTTCGTAAAGACACCCAGGTAGAAATTTCATTAACTGATGCAAGAACACTAGGAATCACACCAATCATTCGAGAATCGGGAGACATTGCAGGATCTGCTGGATGCAAAATCGTTGGACCTGCTGGAGAAATCACCATTTCACAAGGTGTTATCGTTGCGAAACGTCACATCCACGCACATCCAAACGAAGCAAAAGAACTCGGAATCAAGGACAAAGAAATTGTGTGGGTTCGTGTAAACACACCACAACGTTCCATCGTATTAGGTGATGTTGTTGTACGTGTAAGAGAAGATTTTGCACTCTCAATGCACATCGACACCGATGAAGCAAATGCAGGAGCTATTGAGCCAAATTCATATGGAGAAATCATTAAACTATAAATAAAATAAGCCAAGAGAAGTTACATTCTCTTGGTTTTTGTTTATTCTACTGGTGTATCTTGATTGGTTTTTGGTTCTACCGATACGTTAGATTTGATGCCTAACTTAAAGAGTAATTTCATAGCGTATTCTTCTTTTAGAATAAAGAACCATGAAAGTACAAGCATAAGGGAAATCATGATAAACCCGTATCCTACACGAGCGGTTGGAATCCCGACGCGGTAAACGATGTTTCCCCACACAAACATGATGGTTGCTAATAAGGTTGCTAAAAGATAAAACAACTTTGCATTTTTTATCTTTGAGGTTAGGGTTTGGTAAAATGATAACAATAGCAGCGCAATCATCGCGATGGTGAAAAACCACATACCTGGAAATTCGATTAACGAAACCCGGTTGTTAATGATCATTGGTCCACGAATGAATCCGAAGAACATTGAAATGAAGAAAAGGAGTAAAGTCGATAGTCGAATGAATGTAAATAATACAATTGATTTGTCGCGCATCATGAAGTCAGAAAATAGTTTTTTAAGACCAGCCAATATAACGCTTCCTTCCAAGTGACTCCTGTCACACTATCAATATATCACACTCAAATAAGAGTGTAAATAAAAATTAAATTGATAATATATTTTATTTTACTTGCGTATTCTATTTTTTTATGATAATATTTAGCATATCAAACTATTTGATATACTAAATATTATGGAGGAATAAGAATGTCATCAAAAATTGCTATTATCGTGTGTGGAAACTCAGGGATTGACTACATGAAACATGAATATAAAATTGACGTGTTTCGTTCAATTTTATTCGTAAATGAAAAAGAGTATGAAGATTTTGTGGATATTACTGCAGATAACTTCTATCAAACATTAATTGCTCAACCAGAAACAGATGTGAAAACGTCACAAACAGCTACAGGTAAAATGTTAGAAGTATACAAAAGACTTCAAAGCGAAGGATATACCGACGCAATCGTTGTTACTATTTCAGCACTTTTATCAGGAACTTACCAAAATGCAGTTCTTGCGAGTGATATGATTGAAAACTTTAACGTTATTGTCTTTGATTCAAAAGCAGTTACTTATCCAGAAGCTAAAATGGCACTTACAGCTGCTAAATTAGCCAAAGAAGGAAAAACGGTAGAACAAATTATACCAGTATTAGAAGACATTAGAAGCAAACAAACCATCTATTTCGCAGTGGATACATTAAAGTATTTGATTAAGAACGGAAGACTTTCGGTTGCGAAAGGATTTATTGCGAATCTATTGAAATTAAAACCATTGCTATGGGTCAACAAAGATGGTAAAATAGAATCTGTGGAAAAAATCAAAACAACAAATGGTGCAAGACGCAGATTGTTAGAAAAATTCTTTGAAGAAACACAAGGGTTCGAATTTGAACCATTCGTAGTATATACAAACAATTTTGATGTAGCACAAGATTTTGTTAGACAGATCAAAGAAAAATATCCAAACATCAAAGATGTACCAACATATCCATTAACTCCAGTAGTAGGAGCACATGCAGGACCAGGAGCAATCGCACTCGGATACATCAAGAAATAAATAGAGGAGTGGTATTTTGAACAAAGCCAAAGCCCTAATCAACGAATTATTGGTTGAAGTCTTCAATCACATTTTAAGTATTGAAGAAGACATCTTAGAGTCAAAAGGAATTAAACTATCGATGAATGAGATTCATATTTTAGAAGCAATCCGTAACTCTGATGAACCAATTATGACCAATTTAGCAAAGAAGTTAAGAATTACAACCGGGACCCTAACGGCTTCTATTGATCGACTCGTCAACAAAAAATACGTTGTTCGATATCAAGAAGAAACAGACCGTCGTAAAGTACTTGTAAAACTAACTGAGCTTGCTGATGATGTACTTAAAGTTCATGATGATTTTCATAATGAAATGATTGATGCAATGTTTGAAGACATGAAAATCGATGAAGACGAAGTACTATTGAAATCTCTTGAAAACATTGTTATTTACTTTAAAAATAAGTATAGCAATGTAGCTTAAGTCGAATCTATAAACCCTATACATTCAATGTGTGGGGTTTTTTCGATTTCATTTTTCGATTTCATACTTTTTTTGCATTAAATGAATTGCAATATCAAAAATTTTGGTGTATAATTCAAAAGCACGACAAAAATGCACCCTTAGCTCAGCTGGCAGAGCAATTGACTCTTAATCAATGGGTCCGGGGTTCGAGCCCCCGAGGGTGTACCATTTTAATAAGTAAGACAGTGATTGTCTTTGAAAAACACACATTGAAATAATGTGTGTTTTTTTATGATTTCATTGATAATGGTATTGATTAGTGCTAAAATAGACTTGAGGTGAGGAATATGAAGTTATACATTAAACAAAAAGTATTCACATTTCGCGACAAATTTGATGTGAAAGATGAACAAAAAAATGTTGTTTATCAAGTAAAGTCCGATTTTTTTGCCATTCCACCAACAATTCGTCTATCTTCAACGACTGGAGAAGAATTGTTTGTCATCAAACGTAGAATCTTTACGTTATTAGCGAAATTCAGAATTTTTGCGAAAGCAGAAGAAGTGGCTACCATTACGCAAAAATGGGCTTTTTTCAAAAAAGTATTTGAAGTAACTTGCAAGTATGGTAAAATTGACCTAGTTGGAAACATCTTTGCATTAAATTTTCAACTAATGATAGAAGGTAAACAAATTGCTTCGATTCAAAAAGCATTTATCTCGATTGGAGACTCCTATGAAATTACGATTGAAGAAGGATATGACCCAGGATTGATGACTTGTATTGTAATCGCAATTGATCACGCACTTCACAACGAATCAAGAAGAGGTTAGTATTCATGAGATGTCCTGTATGTCATAACGAAAATCACTATAACAATCTAACTTGTGATTTTTGTATGAGCGAACTGCCTTTATCTGAAAAAGATAAAGCACACGCTAAAAAGATGAATAAGATCGAGCGAAAGAATCGATGGGAAAATACCAGATCTAAACTATTTGGTCTTTTACTTGCGTTAGGCATCATTTTAGCAATCACAATTGGAAGAATTATCATACAACTTTGGCGATAGGAAGAATCTAATATTCTTCCTTTTACTCATTTAACAATAGAGGTATATTATGAAAACGAAGTATTCATCCTATGTTATTGCTGTATTGTTAACAATACTATCCGCATTTTTCATCGTTTTAACGTCAACGCTTCGCATACTATTGCCAAGTGATGTTACCACGTTTGAATCCATTCTTTATATGAACGGGATAACTCTCATTGTATTTGCGATTGTGCAAGGAATTCGGAAAGAGCGTTACACGATTAAACAAAAGAAACTAGTATTCATCCGGTCCATCTTTGGATTAGTTGGAGTTTATTTTTTCTTTCGGTCCTATCAACTAGGACTATCGTTATCAGCAGGAACCATGATTGTTCAAATGCAACCGATTTGGTCCGCAATTGGAATGTTAGTATTGATGAAAGAAGTGTTACGTAAAGATCAAAGAATCATATTACCATTAACATTACTCATTTCCTTGTTTGGGGTTGGATTAATATCAAACATATTTTCCACAAGTGGCGAGAGTCTTCGAGCAGTGAGTGTTAGTTTAGTAGCTAGTATGATTTCTGGAATAGCGATGGTCATCATACGAAAAATCATGTTAACCGAACACGTGTTATCAGTTGGAATATTTAACGCAGCAATCTCGTTTGTCGTACCCCTCTTTATTGTGATTATTATGGGAGACTTAAAAGTACTTGAGGTAAGTACTTATTTGATTCTTCTATTCATGGGGATAACAAATGCACTTGTTGTTGGCGGCATTGCACTTGCAGCACACTTCGCATCCCCTACAAAAACCGGACCATACTCTTATGCAGCGGTTGCATTTGCTCCTATTGTACAAATTGTTGTTTTTGGAACAACCATTTCAGGAAATGTGCTTATGGGGTCAATAATCATTGTTTCAATGAGTGTGCTCAATTTTATATATACAAATAAATTTAATCAAAAGGAGAAAGAACAACATGAACAACAAACTACTAGTACCACTTGAGTGTGTTAAGAAGGAAAATGGATTGGTAACCTATTATCAAAGTGATAAAGTGGTTATGATTCCAAAAACGTATGAAGAAAAAAGTGTGGAATTAAGAGCCGCATGGATTGCAACTGTAGGGCACATTGATATGCCAGGTTGCACAGATGAAGTTGCATTTAAACAAGCTTATGAAAAAGCACTTGATGAAATGAAGCAATACAATATGAATGCAGTTTTTATGCAAGTACGACCAATGAATGATGCGTTCTATGAATCAAAACTAAATCCGTATTCTCGCTATCTATGCGGCGGTGTTGATGGGTTTGTTGAAGGAAAGAAACCAAGTTTTGACGTTATGAATTATTTAATAGACGAGGCAAAAAAACGTGGAATGGAATTTCATGCTTGGTTAAATCCATATCGCGTCAGTTCTACAAAACGTCTTTCTACGCTTGAAATGACGTTAGAAGAAAAGAAACAACTAATGAAAGAGGATTTGGATAAACTACATCCAATGAATTATGCAAAACAAAACCCAGACACATTGTTAATGTCTGTTGATGGTCAATTAATTTTTGATCCGGGTCATCCAAAAGCTCAAACATTCATTTTAGAAACCATTCGCGAAATCATAGATAACTATAAGGTAGATGGAATTCACTTTGATGATTACTTCTATCCATCAAGCGGAATTGATTCTGATTTTTCTGACAAAGAAACATATGCGAAATTCGGAAATGGCTTGTTGATTGAAGACTTCCGAAGAAAAAGCATTACAACATTGATCAAGAATATTAAAGAAATGGTTGATGAGCACAACAATTCAGGAAATCGAGTCATCTTCGGTATTAGTCCATTTGGAATGTGGCGTCATAAGAAAAACGATGTAAGAGGATCTAATTCTGCTGGATCTGAAGCATATACTACATGGTATGCTGATTTGGTTGAGTGGGTAGAACATGAGTACTTACATTACATCATGCCACAACTATATTGGGAGTTTGAACATTCAGTCGCAAGATATGCAGATCTTTGTGATTGGTGGAGCAATCTCATGAAAGATTCCAATGTCTTATTATACATTGGTACTCCACTTTCCAGATTTGATAGTTATAAAGATACTGTTGACCGCAATTCAGCTCCAAATATGTTAAAATATGCTCAAAAAGATGGAGTTGTGAAGGGACATGTTATCTGGCATAATAAAAAATTGTATGCAACCGATAACGAAGAATTAGTCGAATCACAAAAGATTTTAAAAGAAATGTGGGCACATCCAGTAGCGATGCCAAAATACCCATTCGAAACAAAATAACCTAATTTAAAACCTCACGTCAGTGAGGTTTTAATAATGATACGAATTAGTTAACAAATCATGCCAAGTATGGTAAAATATGAAACGGTGATAAATATGTATGATATCGTAATTATTGGGGGAGGACATGCTGGAATTGAAGCAGCACTTGCCTCTGCTCGAACAAATAATAAAACATTAATGATTTGTGGGAACTTCTCAAAAGTTGGACACATGCCTTGTAATCCATCCATTGGTGGACCAGCGAAAGGGATTGTTGTGCGTGAGATCGATGCTTTAGGTGGAGAAATGGGTAGAAATGCCGATTTGACATTTTTGCAAATGAAGATGTTAAATACCTCAAAAGGTCCAGCCGTAAGAGCACTCCGTGCACAAGCAGATAAAATTGATTATCCAAAAAGAATGCAACAAACCATTAAACAACAAGAAAACCTAGATGTATTAGAAGCACTCGTTGATGATTTACTCATTGAACATGGTGCTATAAAGGCTGTTATATTAGAAGATAAGACAATGATTGAAACTAAAAAAGTGATAGTTTGTACTGGAACGTTCCTGTCATCAAGAATCCTTGTTGGAAAAACAGTTACAAAAAGCGGTCCAGATGGGGAAAAAACAAACTATGGATTGTCACAAACATTAATGAATCTTGGATTTCGGTTAATTCGTTTAAAAACAGGAACTCCACCAAGAATTGATACTTCGACAATCGACTTTTCCAAAGCAATCATCCATCCTGGAGATAACTTACCACTTAGCTTTAGTTTTTTTACAAAAGAAGAAGAGCTCAGACCATTTAAAGATCAACTGCCCTGTTATTTAACCTATACTACAGAAGAAACACAAACCATCATCAATGAAAACTTGCATCTATCAAGCATGTATTCTGGAGTAGTGGAAGGAATTGGAACAAGATACTGTCCTTCCATTGAAGATAAATTTGTTCGCTTTAGTGACAAAGATCGTCATCAAGTCTTTTTAGAACCGGAGAGTCTTCATTTAAATGAAACATACCTACAAGGATTTTCTACCTCGATGCCACATGATGTACAAGAGCGTATGGTGCATAGTTTACCGGGATTAGAACATGCGAAAATTGTTCGATATGCCTATGCGATTGAATATGATGCGATTGACCCACTGGAGTTAAAGCCAACCCTTGAAACAAAAAAAGTTAGTGGACTTTATTTTGCGGGTCAAGTAAACGGGACGAGTGGATATGAAGAAGCTGCTTGTCAAGGACTTATGGCAGGAATCAACGCAAGCCTAATGCTTCAAGGAAAAGAACCACTAATATTGCGAAGAGATGAAGCGTATACGGGTGTATTGATTGATGATTTGGTAACAAAAGGAGTAAGAGACCCGTACCGATTGTTGACCTCAAGAGCAGAATATAGGCTGCTCCTACGCCATGATAACGCAGATGATCGATTAATTCGGTATGGTTATCAAGTAGGGCTCATTAATGAAGATAAATATCAACTATTCTTACAAAAGCGTAAAACAATTGAGGATGTCAAAGAGTGGTTAAAAACGGTTAAGCTAACACCAACGGAAAAGACCAATCTTTACTTAGAACGTATTCCATCACCAACATTAAAAGATGGAATCTATGCTTATGAGTTGATGAAACGTCCTGAAATCAGTTTTACTCATATGATCGATTTCTTTCAACTAAAAGAAACATACCGTCCTGAAATCATTGATCAAATAGATACCGAAGTAAAGTATAAAGGATATATCGATAAAGCATACAAGGAAGCATTAAAAATGCAAAAGATGGAAGAACGAAAAATTCCAGAAGATATCAATTATGAAGCAATTCACAACTTAGCAAGTGAAGCCAAAGACAAATTATCGAAAGTCAGACCACTAACATTATCACAAGCAAGCCGTATTAGTGGGGTTAACCCATCCGATATTGCCATTTTGCTTGTTTATTTGGAGGGGAAGAGAAAATGACTACATTTCGTCAATTAATTGCATCCCTTGGATTAACGTTATCTACTGAACAAGAAAATCAATTTCGTATCTATTATGAAATGCTTGTGGAAACAAATGAACAGTTCAATCTAACAGCGATTACAAAACAAGAAGAAGTTTATATCAAACATTTTTATGACTCTCTACTAACAGTGGATTCAAACATTATGAAACATAGCAATACATTATGCGACATTGGAACCGGAGCGGGTTTTCCTGGGATTCCGATTAAAATCATGTATCCACACATAAAACTAACATTAATTGAACCAACAACAAAAAAAGTGACATTTTTAACTCAACTCGTAAACCGACTAGGATTAACGGGTGTTACCATTGAAAACAAGCGCGCAGAAGACATTATAGGGGTTTATCGTGAACAATTTGATGTTGTAACTGCAAGAGCGGTTGCTAGGTTAAATACATTGGCTGAACTTTGTATTCCGTTTGTTCGCATTGGCGGGCTGTTTGTTTCTTTAAAAGGAGCAATGTACCTAGAGGAATTAGAAGAAGCAAATCACGCAATCACGAAGCTTGGCGGAAGCATTTTACAAGTAAAAAAACTTGATCTTCCTGGTGATTTAGGGGTTAGAGGATTAATCTTAATCGAGAAGACAAGTAAGACAAATCCACAGTTTCCAAGAAGCTATGCGACTATAAAAAAACGTCCACTTTAATTTGTTGATAACTTGTGGAAAACTAACTATAAGAAACGATTTATTTGTGCTAAAATTAGGTTCGAAGTTGAGGTGATAGTATGTGCAAGGTGATTGCAATTGCGAACCAAAAAGGTGGTGTTGGGAAAACAACCACTGCAATAAACTTAGGTGCATCGCTTGCTTTGGAGGGAAAACGAATTTTATTAATCGATTTGGACCAACAAGCAAATGCAACGGTTAGTTTAGGAATTGAACGTGAAGACATTACACTTAGCAGTTATGACTTACTAGTAGACCCAATCATTGCCAAAAAAACAATACTGAAAACCGAAACCTTCAACTTTGATATCATTCCTGCTTCGATTCAGTTATCTGAAATTGAGTTTAAATTAGCAAGTAGTAACCACAAGCAACAGATATTATCTAAAAAAATCAAACAAATAGAATCGGAATACGACTATATATTATTAGACTGTCCGCCATCTCTTGGGGTCATCGTTGACAATGCGCTTCACGCAAGTCATTCTGTCATTATCCCTGTTGAGTGCGGATTCTATGCTTATGATGCTTTGACTCAAATGGTTTCAAAGATCAATGGCATTCAAAAGGAAAAACCAATATTCATTGAAGGAATCCTTCTAACTATGCACGACAATCGTAATATTTTAGGATATAAGATTATTGAGCGAGTTAAGGAGATATTCCCAGATAAAACATTCAAAACGATTATCACAAGATCAACCCACATCCAAGAAGCACCGATGTATGGAAAAAGTGTTGTCAACTATGCATTTAATTCACGTGGTTCAAAGGAATATCGTGAATTAGCGAAGGAGATCGTATCGAACAATATTTAGGAGGTTTTTATGAATTACATTATCGCAGTATTATCACTACCGTGGCAAATTATTTGGACGGTTCTAATTGTCATAGGAATCATAGGAACATTTACACTAGAAAAAATATTCGTAGATAAAGCAAAAGAAACCATCCATAACATTGTCATAGTACTGAGTTATGTATTCATCTTTTTACTGTTTTTACTTGGTATCTTTGGAATTATGGTCATTTGGGGATTTGATGCGCAAACATTCTTATTAGGAGTTTGGGATAACATTGAAAATACAGTGATCACCAATATTGCCAACTTGATTACTACAGGGTTTATTATAGTGATTACGATAGGAATCCTGAAGGTGTTAAAGCTTAGTTTAAACCGCGTAGGTACGAAACCATCCCCAATGCAACGACGAAAACGCACAATTGCGAAAGTGTCAATGAGTGTTGCGAAATATTCATTTTGGGTAATCGCATTTACCATCATTTTAAGTGTATGGGGAGTAAACGTTGGTCCCATCCTTGCCGGAGTAGGAGCAATCGGGTTAATCATTGGGTTAGGAGCTCAACGATTTATCAATGATTTAATCAGTGGATTCTTTATAGTGTTTGAACATCATTTTGATGTTGGTGATACAATCGAAGTCAAAGGATTTAAAGGTGTTGTATCTTCGATTGGATTAAAAACAACAAAGATTCGAAACTTTAAAGGTGAAGTTAAGATTATGAATAATGGAGATATCAATGATATCACAAACTTTTCCTTCAATGACTCGGTTGCAATTGTTGAATTTGGTATTTCATACAAAGAAGATATTGCTAAAACAATTGCTATATTAAATCAAGAACTTCCAAAACTAAGAGCGGAACACGAAGAGATTATTGAAGATCCAGTCGTAGTTGGAGTCACTGATTTGGCAGGAAGCAGTGTCAACCTAAGAGCAATGGCGAAAACGCAAAATGAAAAACATTATGCGATCGAACGCAAAATGAGACAACGTATTAAAGAAATTTTAGATCAATACAAGATTGGAATACCATTCCCACAAGTGGTTGTACACGGAGTCAAACGTGGAGATTAAGTTACAAGATATCATCGAGTTTAGAAAGCCTCACCCATGTGGATCGTATCAGTGGAAAGTCTTGCGAACCGGGGTTGATTTAAAACTATCTTGCGTTGGTTGTGGCAGAGAAATCATGATTCCACGGATTGATGCAATCAAGCGAATGAAACCAAACACAAAGTAGGTCTAAAGCCTACTTTTTTTATGGTAGTGTCAAATAGTTTTGGGATAAAAGTGATATAATCATAGTTTGCATAAAG
>DAOSEC010000013.1:0-58601 GCA_035362935.1 Bacilli bacterium
TTTATGCAAACTATGATTATATCACTTTTATCCCAAAACTATTTGACACTACCTTTTCTTATTACAGTTTTTGTTAACTTGTTTTATAATATAAGTATCGTTGGAGGATATTATGTATTTCAGGCCATTAAACCTTTCAGATATCAAATATTTCAAAGAAAAACCGTTTCCATATACCAATTACTACGGGAGTGAACTATGTTTTACGAACCTTTATGCATGGAAAGAGATTGATAAAATTGAAATTTATACATCAAACCATTTTGTTTTGTTAAAAGGAATTTATAATGGAGATATTTGTTTTCTTCCACCAATTCTTTTTGATCATACCACAATGGCTGAAGTATTATCGTTATTAGAAAAATATTGTGATACAGAAAAAATTCCGCTTGTCTTAAATGGATTTAACCAATGTTTAAAAGAAACATTACAATCCCAAATTAACTTTCCACACCATATCATAGAACAACCAGACTTATTTGAATATTTGTATGAACCATCTCATTTTTTCAACTATCCAGGTAAAAGACTACACGCCAAACGAAACCACTTGAATAAATTTATAAAAAGTTACTCTTATTCGTTTCGTTCTTACGATCCAAATGATTATGCTAACCTTATAAACCTGTTAGATTTATGGACAAATGGGAATGGATTGCCTACGTTAGAAATCCAAGCTATTCAGTCTGTGTTACTACATCTTCAAGAATTAGATGCTTTTTGCGATTTAATAGAGATGGACGCTACGATTGTTGCGTTTTCCATAGGAACTATTTCACACAATAATACTGGCATTATATTATTCGAAAAAGCAGATGTTAATTACGATGGTATTTATGCGGCATTAAATAGCTTTGTTGCAAGTAAGAGGTATTACAATTGTACTTATATAAATAGACAAGAAGATATGGGTATACCAGAGTTACGAAAGTCAAAGCAATCATATCGTCCTATAGCGTTCGAACAAAAATATACAATATATAAGGACGATGAGTATTATCAGACAAAAAAGGAAATTCGCGCTCTTTATGAGTCTTCCTTTGATGATAGTCCTTATTATATGAATTATTTCTTTTCCGAAAAATATCATTACAACCGACTTTGGACAAAAAAAGTTGATAATCAAGTGGTGTCTTCTTTGCATATCGTAGAAAAAACGCTATCTTTTCACAAATTACTCATCCGTTACCCTTATATTGTAGCTGCATCAACAAAAACCGAATATCGCAAACAAGGTCATATGCGTGATTTAATCAAACAAGTGTGTAATGACCTATTCAAACAAGGTGAATGGATTGTAGGTTTGAATCCTATAGATAAGTCCTTTTATCAACAATTTGGCTTTGCTTTTTGTACGTATGCAAAACCATTCGTCATAACTGGACAATCTGATGCCAACGACATCAAACTAACCCGAATTGATATGACACAGTTTTCAATGCTCAAGCAAATCTATGAACAGTTTTCTACTCGATTTGATTCATTTATTGTACGTGACGAAACATATTGGAAGAACTTTATAAGAGAAGTTGTGTTTGACAACGGGTATTTTGAACTCTTATATGACGACAAAAACTTAATTGGATACTTGGTTTTTGTAAACAATCAAATCGATGAACTATGTTTGTTAGACTCATCCATATTGACTAGTCTCACGAAGTATAACAATCAAACAGTATTTCTTCCAACTCAAGATGTTCATTATCCTTACAACATGATAAGAATCATTGATGCAAGAAAGTTAATTGAGACATACCCCTATGATACTATACTAACTGGCTCAATCTCGTTTGAATTGACTGATTCGCTCATTCAAGAAAATAACATCAAGGTTAAATTAACTGTCGATAAAGGTATATGTTATATCGAAGATACTAGTCAAGTAGATTATGTGCTATCTATTGATCAACTAGCACAACTTCTATTTTCGCCAGTTTCATTAGAATCCTTCTTACCATTTCGATTGTTCTTCAAACCTTCAATTAATTTGATTTATGATAAATTTTAAAAAAAGACCACTTTCGTGGTCTTTTGTTGTTATTCTTTCACAAATGGTAGTAATGCCATATGTCTAGCGCGTTTAATTGCGATTGCCAATTCTCTTTGGTAATTTGCTTTAGTTCCTGTTACTCTACGAGGTAAAATTTTTCCTCGGTCTGAAATAAATCTTCTTAATAAATCGGCATCTTTCCAGTCGATTTTCTCTACTTTATTATCAGTGAAATAACAGCTTTTTTTACGTCTTTTAAAACCTGCCATTTTGATTCCTCCTTTTTAAAATGGTAAGTCATCATTAGAAATATCTAAGTGACTATCAATATTTTCGAAAGGATTCGTATTTTCTTTCGGTTGTCTTGTTGGCTTTTGTTCATTCATTCTTGGTTGTGGTTTTGCAAAATCATTTGGCTGATCTGATTGTGTTCCCTTAGACTCTAAAAATTGAATGCTGTCGCAAACGACATTTGTAACATATTTCTTAGTTCCGTCTTGGTCATCATAAGATCTAGTTTCGATACGTCCTTCTATTCCTAGTAGACTACCTTTACGAATAAATTTTGCTAAATTTTCTGCTTGAGCACGCCATACGATGCAACTTATAAAATCCGCTTCTCTTTCGCCTTGTTGATTGGTAAATTGCCTATTCACCGCAACTGTGAATTGTACATAAGCAATATTGCTTTGTGTATATCTCAGTTCTGGATCTTTTGTAATTCTACCAACTAATACGACTCGGTTAATCATACTAACCCTCCTAACTTATTCAGCAACAATGATATTGCGAATAATGTCTTCTTTGATATTAGCAACACGATTGAATTCAGCCACTGCTTCTGGGGTTGCATCTACGTTTAACAACACGTAGTAACCTTTACGAAAATCAGCAACTTCATAAGCTAAATCTTTCATTCCCCACTCTGTAACTTTTGTTACGGTTGATTTGTTATTTACAAAAATTTCATTCATTTCATTAACTAATGCAATTCTTGCTTCCTCTTCAACTGTTGGGCGAATGATGTACATAACTTCGTACTTTTTCATTCTTTACACCTCCTCCTGGACTATCGGCCTATGTCGTTCATAGGCAAGGGGTGAGCTATACTCACACTTGCAGTATTATATCATAGTTTGTGTTAAATGTAAAGTTTTTTAGCCAGTGTTTTATTTTCGAAAAACAGCTAAAAAACAATGTTTTGTAGAAGATGATCGGCTTCTTCTTTACCTTTGAGAACTTGTAAAATCTCATAGACAAACTCATATATCGCTCCAGCTGATCTTGCTGTTACGATTTTTCCATCGGTAACGGCTTTTTTTTCAGGTCTATATGCGCCGTTTAACATATACTGTTCAAAGCCCGGAAAACACGTGAAGTTCTTTCCATCTAATAACGATAATTGTCCTAATAAACTTGGAGCAGCACAAATTGCTGCAACCAACTTTTGTTTTTGAACGAAACTAGAAATCAATTCTAGTACTCGTTCATCGCTTCGTAACGTTGTCCCTACAGCTTTTCCACCTGGAATCACCAAAAAATCATACTCGTTAGGGTTAATGTTATTTAGCATTTGATCTGTTTGTATATTCATTCCGTACTGAGTTGTAATATGTTGTGTATTCATTACACTCACTGAGGTAACACTTAATTTAGCACGTCGCAACAAGGCAAGTGTGCCAAGCCCCTCAACATCTTCAAAGTAATCAGCAAATAATATGATTCCTTTCAAACTACTCACCTCTTTTAAATAAATATTGTCCATATAACAATTTAACAATATGGGTGAAAATATCAACTCTTTTTACCATGTTAGAAGTAAAAACACCGATTGCACCTTGCTTGATGCGAATGTTTTCAATCTGAGTCCACTCTTCCATTGCATCTGCTAATTCTTTATGTTCCACCATAATTTTATATTCAATTTCCTTGGACAGTTCAATTCTTGTTCCACCAGCAATAAATTCATTACCAGCATCATCTATCAAAGCACCCCAATTTGTTAAAAACAATTTATTATGGTGATATGCCACTCCAGCTTCTAAACCAATTCGTAAACCATCGCTAGGAAGCTCTCTAGCCCTGTTTAATGCCCCTGTAATCGTTTCTTCATCTGTTTTCGGTTGATTACTTACAAAACTATTCGCACGATATGAAACGATTTGAAATCCGAGTGGTTCTAGCACTTGTTTAGTGGCTTGAATCTTGACCTCGTTTAGTGAACCTAAATTTACTTTATTAGACATTATCTCGAATGCGATTTACAGTTTCTTGGTCAAGAGCTTCAATAACAGCTTTTAACATTTTCTTAGCTGCAATATGATCTTCGATGCTAATCATTGCGGCGGTTGAATGGATGTATCTTGTTGGCAAACCTATTGTGGTTGCAACTACACCAGAGTGTGCCAATTGAGCCGCTCCAGCATCTGTTCCCCCCATGGATAAGAAGTATTGGTAAGGGATGTTATTTTTTTCTGCTAATTCAATAAAGAATTCTTTTAACCCTCTATGCATAATCGTTCTTGGATCATAGAAACGAAGCAAAAACCCTTTTCCTAATGCGCCAAATGCTCTAGGATGGTTCTTATCAAGAAAATCTCCTACTGGAGAACAATCCAAAGCAATAAACACATCCGGATTAATCATTTGTGTTACGGTTGTTGCTCCACGAAGACCAACTTCTTCTTGTACGGATGCTCCAGCATAAACGATATTAGGATGTTTCATTGATTTTAGTTCTTCCATTAATTCAAGAGCCATTCCACAACCCCATCGATTATCCCATGCTTTCGCAACAAGTTTCTTTCCATCTTCAGTTGCATAGAATTGGTTCACTGGTACAACTTGTTGCCCAAGTCTTACACCTAGTTCGATTGCATGTTCTTTTGAGTCTGCTCCAATATCTAACAACAAATCTTCAAACGTTGGGTTGCTTGGTTTGTCTGAACTATCCCGATTAATATGTGGTGGAGTACTACCAATAATCCCGCGAATTACTTTTCCGCTATCTGTAATGATTTGCATATGTTGAGATAAAAATACATTTCCATCGATTCCACCAATTGATTTCATCTTGATGAATCCATTGTCTTTAATTCCAACAACCATCCCACCGATTTCATCCATATGTCCACAAACCATAATTTTCGGACCTGATTTGTTTCCGTATTTTACCCCAACAATACTACCTAATTTGTCTTGAATAATTTCATCAGCGTTTTTTTCTAAATGATCTTTCATATATTTTCGGACAAGATGCTCATTCCCAGACCCACCAGGTAGATCCGTAAGTTCCTTATAAAGTTTCATGCTTTTCACAATTGACATAATTATTCTCCTCTAAATTTTACTTTAATATAATAGATTGGTTGCGAAAGTGCTGTAAAGCGGTCTTCGTACTCAGTTGTTATAATTTCTTCCTCTCGTGAGTGCAGGTTTACAGAAAAATCAAGTATCTCTAGCCCATTTGCATTAAAATTAATTACGCTATATTCAAATAGCTTTTGATTGTCTGTCTTAAACTCAATAATGCCATCACTTGATAAAATACTTCTAAATACGGGTATAAATGTATTTGATGTCAGTCTCCTTTTTTCTTGCCTTGATTTTGGCCACGGATCTGAAAAATTTAAATATATGTGGCTAATTTCATTGGCAGAAAAAACATTTGTTAACTCGATTGCATCAAGATGCAAAAGTTTAATATTTGTTAATTGGTATGGATGGATTTTCTCAACTGCTCGTATCAACACACTATCAAATTTCTCAATTCCAATGTAATTTATGTCAGGATTTAGTTTTGCTTTTTTTAATATAAACTGACCTTTCCCCATCCCTATTTCAATATGAATTGGATTTTCATTAGAAAACATAGATTTCCAGTTACCAATATGACTTAGTGGGTCAAGAATTACCAAATTTGGGTACTGTGCTATTTTTTCTGCAGCGTTTTTTACTTTTCTTAATCGCATATTACTTTCCTAGATTATAAATTGCATCCGCATATATCGCTGTTGCTTTTAATAAATCCTCGATATGGATGTGTTCATTTACTTGATGAACTACATCTTCTCTTCCTGGAAACATCGGTCCAAATGCCACTGCCTTTTTCATTGCTCTAGCATATGTCCCCCCACCAATCGTTTTTGGTTTGTTCGTAGTATCTTGTGAATAAGTCACATAACTTTTCATCAACGTTTGAACAAGCTCGTCTTCAGGATTCACATAGTGTGGTGGAGTGTCGCTTTTTACCGTCATGTTTAGACCATACTCAGTGGCTTTAAGTTTAATTTGATTCAAGAACTTGTCTTTATCCCAACGAACAGGATAACGTAAATTAATCCCCATTTTTTCTTTCTTAGTGTCAATATCTACAATTGCCATGTTGCAGGTCAAATCACCCATTTCTGGATCTTTAAATTTTTGTCCCATTCTAGAAAGTCTAGTATCTTCTTCAAAATAATCTTCTATAAAGTTAACAACTGGATTTGTTACAAACTGACTTAGGAAACTTGCTAATTTCGTTGCTGCATTGATGCCTTTTTCGGGTTGCATTGCATGAGCGCTCTTTCCATATAGTGTCAATTGATATAGATTATCAATCTTTTTTACCTCTCCATTTAATTGGTGGAGTTCAAGATATTCCATGAATTTTTGTTTGTAATTTTGGTTTACCATGGCTACTGCTTTTTCTGGCACTACGTTATAACGTTCTCCTGATTTAAAGGAGACAATGATTTCTTCTAAGAAATCTCGTTCAAAATCAATACTCATGATACCTTTTTCTCCATAAATTAATGGAAAATCAGCATCAGGAGCAAACCCAATCGTTGGTGTAGCATGTTTTTTAAAATAGTGATTCACACATCTCCATGAGGTTTCTTCATCTGTACCTAAAATGATTCTTACTTTTTTCGTAAGCTTGATTCCTAAATCTTTGATCATCTTTAATGCATAAAATGCTGCCATGGTTGGACCCTTGTCGTCAATCGCCCCTCTAGCAAATATTTTTCCATCTTTAATGGTTGCACTATATGGCGGATACATCCAGCCATCTCCTTCAGGGACAACATCAAGATGACATAAAATTCCAATAATTTCATCTCCATCACCGTATTCAATGTGACCTGCTAAGTTATCTACATTTTCTACAACAAAGCCTTCTTTGCGCCCTAACTCAAGCATATATTCTAGTGCTGTTTGAATACCTTGTCCTAGTGGTGCGTGTTCTGTTTTACTTGATTCATCTAATACACTCTTAATTTGAAGTAATTCTTGTGTATGTTTAATAAATTGGTTTTCTACTTTTTTAAGTTCTGTTAAAAAGTTCATTCTTACACCTCGACATTCACTTTATTGATATTATACCATAAATTGCTTGCTTTTAGAAATCATTTATAATAAAAACTGTAACCCATAAAGGTTACAGTTTGCACTATTTCATTAATTGTTCAATCGCTTCAGCGTGTTCCTTAAAGTTAAACTTCACTTGATTTCCTACAAGTAAAATACCTGTTGCACCAATGTTTTGTAATTGGTCCTTTTGAATCAGTTCTGGTTCTTTTAGTGTTACTGTAACCCTTGATAGTTCGCGCTTAACTTCGATGATATTCTCTTTTCCACCTAATGCATCATAGATTAGTCCTACTTCATAATCAGATGTTATTCCTTTGTTGTTTGCTTTGATTGCTTTTGTAAATAGACGTATAAAAACAAATAATGTTAACAAAATTATCGGTACGACGATAATAAGCATTAAAATGATAGCAATTGGTTCGTTCATTGAATTCACCTCTTTTCAATTATATTATACTCAAATTGATCAAAAAATACAAGTTATTCATGGCAGCAATTGATTTATCCTGTAAAACATAGTACAATATGTGATAGTTGAGGTGGCAATATGTTTAAAGTAATTCAATGCAATACACAAACAGAAATCTTCGATCATTTATCAATTCGTCATACAGTTTTTGTAAAAGAACAAAATGTTTCTATGGAAGAAGAATTTGATTTTTTGGATCGAGATGCAATTTTGTTGAATGGCATCTTAAACAATAAGGTTATCGCAACTGCTAGAATTCTTAAAAAAGATGGATTTTTGAAAATCGGACGTGTTGCGGTATTGAAGGAATATCGTAAACATCAATATGGTTCTTTCCTTATGACTGAAATTGAAGTATTAGCAAAAAAAATCGGTTACCAGGAACTTCACCTTTCCTCACAAGTTCATGCAAAACCATTCTATGAATCTCTAGGTTATCAGTCTTATGGAGAAGAATATTATGATGCAAACATTTTACATGTTGATATGGTCAAAAAAATAGTAGGGTAAACCCCTACTTATTTTTTTCGTATAAAATTCTTAATCCATCTAAGATTAATAATTCTTCAAATATCACTTTTTCTTCAATTACAGGTAAAATTGGTCGTGCTAATCCACCCGTTACTACTACAATAGCTTCTCCGATTTCACGCTTGATTTTTTGAATCATACCATCTAGCATAGAAGCAAACCCATATGTGAAGCCGCTTTGAATACATTCTATAGTTTCTCTTCCGATAATCTCTTGTGGAATGTCTAGTTTAATTGTTGGTAATTTTGCTGTTCGTTCGGTTAATGCTTGTAAAGATGTTAGTACTCCTGGGGCAATAATTCCACCCAGAAACTCAGCATTTTTTGTTACAACAGTAAGTTTAGTTGCAGTTCCAAGATCAATGACAATGACATTATCCTTGTATTTTTCGTATGCAGCTACTGCTGTTGTAAGTAAATCTGCACCTAATTGTTTTGGATTCTCAAGTTTAATTTTAATACCACTCTTAATTCCTGGAACAATAAAAATTGGATTGATATTAAATATCTTCATGCTCATTTTTTGAAATGCTTCATCTACACTAGGTACAACACTAGAAATAATAATCCCTTTAATGTTAGTATGTTCTACACCTGCATTTCGGAACAAATCAACTATCAGTGCACCGTACTCATCTTCTGTTTTTTTACTATTGGTTGCTATTCGAAATGTTGTTATAAACTTACTTTCTTTTGCAATTCCAAAATTGATATTAGTATTTCCGATATCGATACATAAAATCATATAAATCACCTACTTATCATTATTTTACCATAAATTGATTAATAAATATATCTAAAATGAGAAAAAAGGGAACTATCCCTTTTTTATGCTCTTGAGGAATATTTCCCATCAGCAGTAGTAACAATGATTTTTTCTCCTGCTTCGATAAACATTGGAACTTGAATAATGTACCCAGTTTGAAGAGTTGCATCTTTGGTAGCATTCGTAGCTGTATTCCCTTTAACTGCTGGGTCGCTTTGAATTACTTCTAAAACAACTTTATCTGGTAAACCAATTCCTAATATTTCACCATTATAAACGGTTAAGTTAACTTCCATTCCTTCATACAAGAAATTCATTTCCCATCTTAATCGATCGGTTTGAATCTCTACTTGTTCGAATGTTTCCATATCCATAAATGCGAGTGCTTCACCAGTTGAATACACATATTGCATAACTCTTTTATCAATGTGAGCTTTTTCTACTTTTTCGCCAGCATTAAATGAATAGTCAGTTACTGAACCAGTTCTTAAATTTCTTAATTTCGTTCTAACAAAGGCTTGTCCTTTTCCTGGCTTAACATGTTGGAATTCTATTACTTGGAATAAATTCCCTTCATACTCTATCGTCATACCTGTTTTGAACTCATTTGATGATATCATAACATGACCTCCTATCTTACTTTGAATATTATACTATAAAAGTTTGAATTTGTCTATTTTTTTCTATCTTAGAAAGCCACTAACTTGTATTAACCTCTTATCAAAAGATGAATGTTTTGAAACACTCATCTTTTGATCTATATGATTACTGAAAGAAAATAAGTCTTATTGTAGTTCCTTTGCCAACCTCAGATACTAGTCTAATCTCAGCGTTTAGTTTCAAAGCAATGTGTTTTACAATCGCAAGACCTAACCCAGTTCCACTAATGTTTTTGTTTCTAGCCTTATCCACACGATAAAAACGTTCAAACACCCTTGATTGATCTTCTATTGGCATTCCGATTTCGCTGTCACTAACAATGATTTCTATGGTATCTTTTTCATCTCAAACATGATATCAATCTTACCTATTGTTTTAATGTATTTTACCTCATTATCTATTAGATTTAACAATATTTGTCGAATCATTTCTAGATTTGTGTACATTTCGACATCGTATCCACTACTATGAATCGTTATATTTCTTTGATCATCTTGAATTTTTAGATTAACAACAATGGATTTAGCAATGGTACCGAGTACAATGGTTTCATATGAAAATTCAAATACACTCTCTAACTTCGAAATTGCTAACATATCTTCTACAAATTGCTTCATATGGTTTGACTCATCGTATATTTTTTTCGTTAGCTGTACTGTCTTTAATTAGAAAACCTTGAACCAATACATTATCACTTGGTGCTGCTTCAGTATATCCAACGCCTTCCATAAAACCTGTTCTTGTTCCTGAAGTTGTATCTCTTATGTACACTGTAATATTTTTAGTTTGATCAAACGTGGGTTCTATTGTACAACCCACCAATAATAAAGATACTAGTATAACTATAGCGATCATTATCTTTTTCATTTTTTACCTTCTTTCTGGTCATTTAACCACACCACCATTATATATAAACAGCTAGTGAAAATGAATATAGACGAGGTAAAGTATATGTAAAGTTATCTTATAAATTGTTATTTTGGTTTATTTCATATATAATAGGACTTGGTGATTAACATGAATATAATAGAATTTGCACCTCAAGGTTTTTGTAAGGGTGTTATCAACGCAATAAGCATTATTAATAGGGTGATAGAAAACCCTACTATCCCTAGACCAATCCATTTGTTAGGTGCTTTGGTTCATAACAAACAAATAACAGAGGCAATTAAGCAAAAAGGTGTCATTGTTCTAGATGGTCATTCTAGAGATGAAATGCTTGATCAAGTAACGACAGGTACTGTTGTGATAACTGCACATGGTGTAAGTCCTAAGATCTACGAGAAGGTAAAATCAAAAAACCTATATATGATAGATTCCACGTGCAAAGATGTCACAAGAACTCACAATATAATAAAAGATAAACTAAAATTGAACTACACTGTACTATTTATTGGTAAAAAAGGACATCCAGAGACAGAAGGTGTGTTAGGAATCGATGAACGTATCGTTTTAATCGAAAATCAAACAGACATAGATAACCTTTCTATGAATGACTCTTTATTATGTGTGACAAATCAAACAACCATGTCTTTGTATGACATCTTTCATTTGTTTGAAGGACTGAAAGAAAAATTTCCACAAATCGAACTAATTGATGAACTTTGTCTTGCAACAAAACAAAGACAACAAGCTGTGCTAGAACAAAGCAAGTTGTGTGATTTGATTATTGTTGTTGGCGATAAAACTTCAAATAACTGTAAAAAACTTACAGAGATTGCAAAAAACGTGGCAAAAAAAGACGTGGTTCAAATAGAGTCAATCGAAGAATTAGATTTACAATTCGTTAAACAATATCATACAGTTGGGATTACATCAGCTGCATCTACCCCATATGCCATTACAAAAGAAGTAATTGATGTGTTAGAACAAATAGACGACATAGACACTTCCTTTGTGAAATCTTCCCTTAACCTACCAGACTTACTTCAATTAAAAAAGCACCGATAACATTGTTAACGGTGCTTTTGTTTAGTCTCTTAATTTTGCCTCAAGTTTATTTTGAATTGCATTTATAATCTGTTTCATAACAGGTTGAATGATTTCATCAGTCAATGTTTCTCCCGCTTGGAATGTAATTCGTACTGCGATAGAATACTCATCTGCTGCAACCTTATCACCTTTGTATAAATCAAAAATTGATATGTCAGAAATCAAATTATGATTCACATTCTGAATGGTTTTCAAAATGAGTGCAGCATCAATATTGTTTTTTACAACAAACGATAAATCCCTTTCAACACTTGGAAATCTAGATATTTCTTTAAACAAAATAGTTTTTTCTGGTTGATTCAGTATGGAATCTAGATATAATTCAAATGCATAAATACCACTCAAATCTAACATTCTTTCATACTTTGGATGAAGTTCCCCTACAAATCCAATGTATTCATTTTCAAACCAAAGCTCAGCTGATCTATTAGGGTGTAGTTCGGAACAAGATTTTGCTAACTTCCTATAGGTTACACTAATTCCTAAGTCTTCAAACAACCGATTAAGAATGCCTTTCACGACATAAAAATCAATCGATTCAACATTGCCTTGCCATTTTAATGATTGAAACTCACCACAAAATACACCTGCTAGCATCTTACTCTCATTAATGGTTTTATCTGTTTGATAATAACTGCTACCTACTTCGAACAAATGAATATCCTTCATTCTTCTTGCTTGGTTGTAACTAACAACCTCAAGCATACTTGGAATTAACCCTAGTCGCATTGTGGAGCGCTCTTCAGACATTGGATTCATCAGAATAACATCCTTTGAACCATCTTTTTGGTTCAATTGGAATAAATCTTTGTTCTTGTTTGATGTTAAACTATATGTTATCACCTCTTTGATTCCTAATCCGGAAAGCGTTCTTTTGATTTGTTTTAGTCGTCGCTGTGGTAATGTTAGTCCACCACTCATTGTTTGTTTTGGAAGCGTAATTGGTAGGTTTTCATATCCGTGAATACGTGCAACCTCTTCAATAACGTCTTCTTTTATTGTGATATCCAGTCTTCTATTAGGAACAAACACTCTAAATATATTTTTATGTACTGAGGACTTAAATCCTAGACGATCAAAGATATGTAATACATCTTTTGTTTCAAATGTAATACCCAGTATAGACTCTAACTCTTCCTTGGCTAAATCTATGCACTTGTCTTCAAGTTGTTTGATTCCCACACTTGCCGTTCCATGAAAAGCTTGTCCACTTGCATACATCGTTAAAAGATGACATGCATAATCCAATGCTAACTTAGTTTGGTTTACATCCACCCCTCGCTCAAATCTCATACTAGATTCGCTTCGTAATCCTAATCTAGAAGAAGTTTTACGAACGGATTTTGGGTCAAATACCGCTGCTTCTAACACAATGCTAGTCGTATCGTTTGACACTTCTGTATTTTTACATCCCATAACACCAGCAATCGCAACCACTTCTAATCCGTTTGTGATAACCAGATCGCTTGGTATTAATGTTCTTAATTCTCCGTCTAGAGTTGTTGTTTTTTCTTGATTAAACGCATTCCTTACAACGATGGATTTCCCGAGTTTTTCGTAGTCGAATGCATGTAGTGGTTGACCAAAGAGCATTAGAATATAGTTAGTGATATCGACCACATTGTTGATTGGTCGAATTCCAGATGCAATTAATTTTGATTTTAACCAATTAGGAGATGGTGCAATTTGAATTCCTTCGACAACTTTTGCATAATAACTTATACATTGTTCTGATAAATTCTCAACCTTGATATAATCTTTTGTCTCTTTTTTTGATTCAGTAAGTTTAAAATCTAATTGATTAACTTTGCGATCTAGAACTGCCGCAACGTCATTTGCTACTCCTCTTAGTGATAACAGATCACTACGGTTTGGCGTTAATCCAAGTTCAATAATCTTATCATCAAATCCAAGATAAGTTAGAGCATTCATTCCAATCGGTGCATCTTGATCTAATACTACGATTCCGTCTTGGAATTCTTCTGGAATATACTTTTTTTCTAAACCTAATTCTTTTAATGAACAAATCATTCCATTTGATTCTACACCACGAATCGTTGATTTTTTAATTATTAATCCTCCAGGCAAACTCGCTCCCTCAGTAGCGACCACAACCTTTTGACCTCTATCAACATTTGGCGCTCCACAAATGATTTGTCTAATATCTGTTCCTAAATCAACCATACAGATTGACAATTTATCTGCACTTGGATGTTTTTCTTTCGAAACTACATACCCAACTATTACATTGGTTGCACTGCTCAATTGATATACAGCATCAATTTCGATGGAATAAAGAGAAATCTTTTTTAATAACTCCTCCGTTGATATATCATCAATTTTTACTAATTCATTTAACCATTTTAACGATACTTTCATAGTTATTAACCTTTTCGCACAAATTGATTTAAAAATCTTAAATCGTTGGTGTACAGGTTACGGATGTCATCTATGCCATAACGAAGCAAAGCAACACGTTCAATACCAACACCAAAAGCGAATCCTTTCATTACATTTGGATCATATCCACATGAAGATAATACATTAGGATGAACCATACCCGCACCTAGAATTTCAATCCATCCACTTTGTTTGCACATGTTACATCCTTTTCCACCACACTTGAAGCAACTAATGTCTACTTCAACACTCGGTTCAGTAAATGGGAAAAACGATGGACGAAAACGAATATTTCGGTCATTTCCAAACATTTTCTTAACTAGTATAGAGAGTGTTCCTTTCAAATCAGACATAGAGATATCCTTGTCTACAACAAGACCTTCAATTTGAGTAAACTGATGAGAGTGTGTTGCATCATCGTCATCTCGACGATACACTTTCCCCGGACATATAATACGTAATGGTTTCCCATTTAATCGAAGCATCGTTCTTGCTTGGACGGGTGATGTGTGTGTTCTTAACAACACAGACTCCGTTATATAAAACGAATCTTGCATTTCACGAGCTGGATGTCCTTGTGGAACATTTAATAATTCAAAATTGTAGTGATCCAATTCTATTTCTGGTCCTTCAGCAACTTCATAACCCATGCCAATAAAGATATCTTCAATTTCTTCAATGATTTGTGTGATTGGATGAGTTGTTCCAGTTGCAAAACTTTTTCCAGGCAAAGTAACATCAACTGCTTCACTACTTAGTTTGGCTTCAATTAACATATCTTCTAACTTTACTCGTTGATTTTCAACCACAACTTCAATCAATTGCTTAAAATCATTCACCTTTTGTCCGAACTCTTTTTTATCTTCAATCGATAAATCTTTCATAATCTTCATAATTTCTTGCAACGGGCTTTTCTTACCTAGATAATTCGCCTTCACTTCGTTTAACTCATGAAATGTTTTTACATTCGTGATTTCTTGAACTGCAAGTTGTCTTAACTTTTCTAACTCTTGAATCATACCTTTTTCCTCCTATTAAATAAAAAAATCCTTAAGAAGTTAACTTCCTAAGGACGAATGTTTCCGCGGTACCACCTTAGTTTGCTTAATAAAAAGCACACTTTATTGCTAGTAACGTTAGCTAACGTGCTTGATTAGAGCCCCTCAAGAAGTGAATTCATTAGTTATCTCTATAAATTGGTTCACAGTCAAGACCAACTCTCCCTGAATAGATATTTGCTAACTACTAGTTTCTTTCAACGGTTTTTCAAATATATTATACATTATTTTTATTATTTTTCAAGCATTAAATATTAACTTGATACCAACTAGGGTAATTTGTAATAACAATGTCTTGTTGTGTAATCGGATGTTTGAATGCAACTTTGTAACTATGAAGAAACATTCTGTCACTTTGGTAACCATATAGCTTATCACCAATAAGTGGGTGACCAATGTGTTTCATATGAACCCTAATTTGATGGGTTCTTCCCGTTTGTAACACACATTTTACATAAGAGGTTGTGTCAGATTCGCTTAATACTTCGTATTGTGTAATTGCTTCTAACCCATCTTGATCTATAACACGTAGTATACTGGGTTTTGACAATGCTTTAATGGGAGCGTTGATGACTCCAGTCTTTGGTTCGATGTGTCCACTAACCTGTGCAATATATTCCCTTTGAATTGATGTTTTGATGTTTTTTGTCATCATATAATGTATGTATCTATTTTTGGCTAACATGATCAATCCTGTTGTCTCTGCATCCAATCGATTAATGAAGTGAATATTACTCTGAATCTTGTTTTCCTCATAATAATAAGCAATTCCATTCGCTAATGATTTATTAAAATGTTTTGTTGTTGGAATAACAGCAATCCCACTGGGTTTGTTGAGTATCAAGAAGTATTCATCTTCAAAAACAATATCTAGAGGCATTGCTACTTTCGCGATTTGATTTCCAACTGATTCGGTTGGCAAAACAAGACTCAATACATCACCGATTCTAAGCTTCTCCCAATTGTGAAATATCTCGCCGTTTCTCAAAAACTTTCCACCATGATTCTTGATTGCTTTGTAGAGTTTTTGTGAAAAACTAATGTTTCGTAAGTATTCTTTGATTGTGAATCCTTCTTCTTGAATTAGAATGTCTATTTTCATCTTACTTTCCTAAGAATGCACGTTTTACTCGATGCCAAAATGTGTGGTTGCACTTTGTTAGTAACTTTATCTTTTTATCTGATAACCAAACCTTTATTGATTCCACATCATCAAGGTGGTCAAACATATAGTCGGTTGTGAGTGTAGCTTGATTAAAATTAGGGCTTGAAAGTTTCAATATAGATTCTTTTCCTAATAGAATTGGTGAACCTAACGTTTGATAAACTCGGTTGTTAATACTAGCAACTTCTGTCATTTGAAACGCCTCAATCGATATATCGACAACTGCGCCACCTAATGACTTATTGTAAGCGGTTGATCCACTTGGAGTCGAAACAAGTAATCCTGTCCCACGAAACACTTCAAACGGATTATCGTTAATTGTGACTTCTAAAATTTGGGTGCGAAACGAGTTTAAAATTGTTATTTCATTTAAGGCAAAATTACGAACAACGCTACCATTTTTATACACCATTTCATATTCTAATAAAGGACAATGATTGTAGTTTGGACTACAAGTAACTGAATGAATGATTTGATCTGCTTCATTAGGTAAGAAATCAGTGTAAAATCCAAGTTCTCCTGTATTAATCCCTATAAAATAAACATGATCAATCACGTCGTAATATTTCCTAACCGCCCTTAGCATCGTCCCATCTCCACCGATGGAAATGATGTATTCAGGATTGTCGTTTGTAAAAATATTTCCTTGTTCTACTAAGGTTTTTATTATTTTGTCACATTGATCAATGCTATTTTCTTTGCAAAACACGTTAAATCTCATGGATATTACCACCTTTTGATTGTATTAATGTGTACTTCCTTTTCAAATGGATCTAAACTAGACAATGGTTTTGAATTGTTGTCCACTTCAGCAACCGCATCACGGATAGATGACATTTCGTTATCTAGTGCTTCTGCGGCACGAGATGCAACTAACAAGCGTTTTTTAATGTTTTCTGGAATATTTTTCGAGAATTTATACTTCACCGAATGTTCTATGGTTGCCCAAAAGTGCATTGCATGTGTTCTAATTTGAAACTCAAGTATGACTGGGACTTGTCCATTAAATGTTTCTACGTTGTAATAGCATAAAAGATGGAGAGAACGATATCCACTTGGTTTAGGATTCTTAACATAATCTCTTTCCTCTTTTAGCACGATATCTTTTCTAGCCTTGAGTAGCTCTGCTACCATGTAAATGTCTTCGATAAACTTGCAAGTAATTCGAATCCCACCAATATCATACAATTTTTCATCAATTTCTTCGAAGCGAATTCCCATTCTTGTTGCTTTGTCTAAGATACTATTTGGCGTCTTAACACGTCCTGTAACTATTTCAATCGGACAGTACTTACCATTCAACAAAAACTGCTTTTTTATGCCTTCCATTTTAAGCATAAAGTCTTCTACTGCTAACTCATATGGTTGTAAAAATTTTGACCATTCGAAGTTTTCATCTTTTACTAACATGATATCACCCATAGTATATTTTACCATACTTAGAAATAAATTATAAGTGTTTTTCAATAATTTATTTTATGTGTTTTTCAATAATTTATTTTATCTCTTGATTTTTCAATAAATATATGTATAATATATACGATTTCAAAAATCCGAGAGGAGACCTCGCATGCAAAAACAACTTGAGATTGAATTTAAATCTTTATTAACAAAAGAAGAATATGAACGTCTGATTGAGCAGTTTGCTGGCAATAAAATTAGTACTCAAACCAATCATTATTTTGATACGCCTAGATTTTCACTAAAAGCAGCAGAGGTTGCTTTGCGCGTTAGAGAGAAGGATACATTAGAAATCACATTAAAACGAAAAAAACGATACGCAATCGTTGAACACAATATTCTTATTACACAAGATGAGTTTAAACAATTTCGTGAAGATGGAGTAGTTCCATCTGAAGAAATCAGAAATGAAATCTTCGATATCATCGGTCAACAAAAATTGGTTAATTTTCTTAGTCTAACTACACATAGAATGAGCTTTCCATACAAAAAAGGTACCTTAGCAATTGATAAGTCAGAATTTTTAGGTGTTACTGACTATGAAATTGAATATGAAGCGAAAAATTATGCTTCAGGTAAGAAAGAATTTATTGAGATAATCACCGAATTGGATTTTTTATATAAGAAAAGCGAACCAAAAATCAAAAGAGCATACGCAGCATACCGTAGGTTGGTATAATTGATAAAATAAAAGGAAGCTATTAGTTAGCTTCCTTTTTATCTTTCCCAATTACGGTTTTGATCGCATCTAAATATTCGCAATCACCGTCTTCTTCCTCTTTGATGCAGTTAAATGCTTCAAGATTCCGGTATTCCTTTGGCAAAAAAACAGTAATGTCTTCATTATTATAACCAACTTGTAACTCAAAATCATTGATAATAATTGGACGTTTTAGTACACTTGGATTCTCAATTATAAAGTCAATTAGATCATGCATTTTCATTGAATCAGGATCTAAATTTTTTTCTTTAAATATTTTTGATCTTGTTGAAATAATATCTTCAAATCCGTTCTCACTGTTGGTCAACATGCGAAATATATCATCTTTGCTTAATTTAATACTAAAAATGTTTTTTTCACTATAAGGAACGTTATACTTTTCAAACCACTTTTTTGCTTTTCGACAGGAAGAGCAACTAGGAGTAGTATAAATTTGTATCATAACATCACCTCTATTCTATCTTATTTTACCTTATTTTCATCATATTTTCAAGATATATTTTTATTTTTTGACAATTATTTCCCCATTAATAAGAACGTATTCTGGTTTTGCCATGTGATTAAGTGGGTGATTTGACCAAATAAGAATATCAGCATCTTTTCCAACTTCGATTGTTCCAACTCTACTATCTATATTGTTAATTTGCGCTGCATATTTCGTAACGGCGCGCAAAGCCTCTAATTCCTCTAACCCTTCTCGAACAAAACGACCGACTTGTAATAACGTATCTTCGATACAAATCACAGGATGATCTGTCATGATTGCAAATTGAACCTTATTGTCAGACAATATTTTCCCTGATTTAAACGTTTTATTTGCGACTTCGGGTTTCGATTTACTTGTAAGGGTAGGACCAATTATTGCTCCAACATTATACTTTGCAAGTTTATCAGCAACCAGATGTCCTTCAGTACAGTGCTCAATTGTTAGGTTAAGATTGAATTCTTCCTTGATTCGAATCGCAGTCATAATATCATCTGCACGATGGGCGTGAATTTTAACAAGCATTCCATCAAACACTCTCATTAAACTATGTAACTTCATATTAAATTCAGGTTGTTTTGCATCTTGCTGGTTGTTAGCCTTCGCCTTCAAGTACTCCTGTTGTTTTTGGTAGTAGTCTTTCGCCTTGATTAACGATTCGCGAATCAATGCAGCAGTCCCCATACGAGTTTGTGGGGTTTTATCTTTTGAACCATATACTCTTTTTGGATTCTCACCCAGCGCCATCTTCATCGCTGACTCTTCAACGATTACCATATCCTCCATTGTATTACCATGCGTTTTCATTATGGTAAATGTGCCACCAATTGGATTTGCAGATCCCGGCCCAACAACTACTGTTGTAATACCATCTTCTACCGCAGACTTAAACGAACCATCCGCAGGATTGATTCCATCGATAGCTCTCAACTCAGGAAATATTGGGTTTGTCATCTCATTCGTATCATTACCTTCTTTAATGATTTCTTCCATGATTCCAATATGACAATGTGGATCAACAATTCCTGGTGTTACAAATTTCTTTTTGGCATTAATAATGGTTGCATTTGGATAATTTGAAACATCAATATTAGATTGTATATCAATGATTTTGCTTCCTTCTATAACAATGTCTCGCTTTTCATAATTCACTTCTGCCATGCTAATGAGATTGGCATTTTTGATAATTATCATTCTTAATTCTCCTTATTTATTGTGTTAAAGAAAGCGGCTCAAAAATGAGCCGCTTTTGTTTTACTTCTTAGAAATATGGGAATATTAGCCAAATAACCACTGCAAATAATCCTAATAGTACAAGTACTAGCGGCATAATAGTTATAATTGCAGCCAATGTTATAGCAAAGATGTCATTTTTTTCAAATGGTGTATCTTTTAATTTTTGTCTAACTTCATCCATTTCTTCTTCTGTTATTTTTTTATTTGATACTTGCGGTTTTCTCATAGTAATGACATGCAACATAGTGACCTGGAGTTATTTCTCTATATTCAGGTACTTCTTGTGCACAAAATTCAGTTGCTATAGGACAACGTGTTCTAAACTTGCATCCTGATGGTGGGAAAATATTCGAAGGAATATCTCCTTTTAACAAGATTCGTTC
This sequence comes from Bacilli bacterium, assembly GCA_035362935.1. Taxonomy (GTDB): domain Bacteria; phylum Bacillota_I; class Bacilli_A; order ML615J-28; family CAG-313; genus DAOSEC01. The sequence continues at coordinate 20,672 of DAOSEC010000013.1, forward strand.
TTTTTGAACTTTTTCAGTAGTCGGTATAGCTGATAACAACGCTTTAGTATAAGGATGAAGTGGATTTTGGTAGATTTCTTCCGAATCTCCTAGTTCAACCATTTGACCTAAATACATTACACCAATACGGTCGCTAATATGTCTAATAACGCTTAAATCATGAGAAATGAATAAATATGTTAACCCACTTTGATCTTTTAAATCAACAAGCAAGTTGATGATTTGAGACTGAATTGAAACATCAAGTGCACTTACTGCTTCATCGCAAACGATAAATTTAGGTTTTAATGCGAGTGCTCTTGCAATACCAATTCTTTGTCTTTGTCCACCTGAAAATTGATGTGGGTATCTGTGCAACATATACTTGTCCAGACCACATTTTAACATCGTATCCAAAACATATTGTTCTAATTCAGGAGTTCCGCGTTGGAACATACCATGCTCAATTACGGCTTCTTCAATGATTTGACCAACTGTCATACGTGGATTTAATGAGGAATATGGATCTTGGAAAATGATTTGTAACTCTTGTCTTAGTTTACGCATTTCTTCTTTATTAAGACGGGTTAAGTTGATGCCGTGTTCTTTGTTTCCGTCTAACTTCTTTTGATATGCTGGTTCTAAAGCACGTTCTGTAATAGGGAGAGGTTGTTTTCCATGAAGTTTTTCAACTTCAGCTTCTGCATCTTTTAACTGCTTTCTTAATTCGACAATCTCCTCTTGTTTTGTTTTAATTACTTTTTCCGCTGCTTGAATATCTTCTTTCGAAATTTCTGATCCTAATTGGTCATCAGATTGACGTTCAAGAAGTTTTGTTTTAATGTTAATCATACGTTTTTCTCTTGCAATCACTTCGTTTCTAACACGAATTTCTTTCAAGATATCTTGTACCACTAACATTTTTTCAACTACAGAATGAATATCACTCTCAAGAATTAAACTTCCAACAATGGTAGATCCTTCTCGTAATTCTCTACTTGCTGATTTTTTCAGTTCTTTTGATTGAACTTCAAGTTTTTTTATTTTAGCTGTTAACGCATCTATATTTTTTTGTGTCTCAGTTGATGGGGTGATGCTTTTTAACTCTTTGTTCAGTTCACTAACTTGTCCATCAATAACAACCGATTTTTCATAATATTTTTGCGCAGCTGCTTGTCTTTTTGGTAATTTTCTAATTTCTTTAATTACATAAGATGGGTTGAATTCTTCAACTGTTTTACCATAATATATTGCTGATCCACTCGTTAATGGATAAAGTTGTAAAATGGATCTACCTAATGTAGATTTTCCACAACCACTTTCTCCTACTAATCCAAGTGTTTCGCCTTTATAAATGTTCATAGTTAAGTCTTCAACAGCTCGAACATATAATTGATTTTTGTCAAAGAAAGAATTTCTTTTGAGTGGAAAATACTTCTTTAGTTTTCTAGTTTCTATTAAAGGGGCTTTAACTTTATTACTTGCTGTACTCATCGGTTCTCGCTCCTCTCTTAGGGTAGAAACATCTAATGCTGTGATCTGATTCAACATCTACTAGTGGTGGTTCTTGTGATCTACATTTATCTGTTGCATATTTACATCTAGGAGCGAATTTGCACCCTTCCGGTAATGCAAGAGGATGTGGTACTGAACCTGGAATAACTTCTAAACGAGTTCCTTTCCCTCTAGTTAATCTTGGAATTGATAGCATCAAGCCTTCTGTATACGGATGAGAAAATGCTGGTTCATCATCAAAAATAACTTTTGCTGGTGCAACCTCAACTACTTGTCCACAATACATAACAGCAACATCATCAGCCATTTCATTAATTACCCCAAGGTCATGTGTAACGAAAATGATTGATGTTCCTAATTCGTGTTTTAAATCATTCATTAATTTCAATATTTGGGCTTGAATTGTAACATCCAGTGCTGTAGTTGGTTCGTCTGCAATCAGTAATTTTGGACGACAAGCCAATGCCATCGCAATCATGACACGTTGGCTCATCCCACCAGAAAGTTGGAATGAATACACATTTGCTACTTTTTCTGGATTAGCAATACCAACAGATGTTAACAACTCTATTGTTTTGGTGTGTGCTTCTTCTTTTGATAATCCTTGATGCAAAATTAATACTTCACTAATTTGTCTACTAACTGTAAACACTGGATTAAGTGATGACATAGGTTCTTGGAAAATCATCGAAATATCATTCCCACGAACTTCGCGTAACTTCTTTTCATCAAATTCTGAAATTAGTTCATCTCGAAACCAGATTTCACCTTGGTGTATTTTTTGGTTGTGCTCAAATAATTGTAAGATACTCATAACAGTAACGCTTTTACCTGATCCACTTTCACCAACGATTCCAAGTGTACGTCCTTCATCAACTTTTAATGTAACTCCATTAACAGCTTTAATAAGTCCGCGTCGTGTGGAAAAATATGTATGTAAATCTTTTATCTCTAATAATGCCATACTTTCCACCTACCTTTCATTTGCTTTTGGATCCATTGCTTCACGCAAACCGTCTCCAACAAGGTTAATACTAAGTGCAGCGGTGATAACAGCGAATCCTGGAATCATCCATCTCCACCAGAAGTTTTGCATAACGTCAGTACTTTGTGCAGCATTTAACATGTTACCCCACGATGGACTAGGAGGTACAACCCCAAATCCTAAGTAAGATAATCCCGCTTCTGTTAAGAGCGATCCTGCATAACCTAGTGTCATACTAACGATAACGATATTGATAATATTCGGTAATATATGTCTTGTAATAATATGTCTTTCTTTTATACCTGTAGCTTTTGCAGCTAAAACGAAATCTTTTTCACGTTCTGATAAGATTTGTCCACGAACCAATCGTGCAAGTCCAGTCCAAGAAAGAACCCCCAAAATAACCATGATCATAAATAATCGTTCATTTTGAGTTAATTGACCACCAAATGCTACCGATAATGTAATAGCCAGTGGCAAGAACGGAAATGATGCAACGATTTCAGCAAATCTCATAAGTAGCATGTCGATCATTTTTCCGTAGAATCCGGAAATCATACCAATTGTCACTCCAATAAAGGATGAGATTAATACAGCTACAGCCCCTACGATCAAACTGATTCGACCACCATGAATAATACGAGTAAATACATCGCGTCCCCACTCGTCTGTACCAAAGAAGAATCCTCTGTTACCCCATGCAGCGACTTTTCCATTTTCATACAATGCATAACTTTGGAACTGAGTAACAAAAATATCTGTAAACGTTCCATTTTCAATTTTTCTAGTCATATTTAATTGACGATAAGTGTTGTCACCCCAAGTAATTAATTTACCATCTTCTGTCAACACGACAACATGTCTTCTACCTGCACCAATTTGTGCAATATTGGTTGTTGCTTCGGTTGGAAAATCGGTAATACCAGTGCTATCATCACCCCACACATATGTGTTTCCATTTTCATCTAAAGCAATCCCGTTTTTGTCAATGAGTTGAATCTTTGTCACTCGCACAGAACCATTTGTAAGTGCTACTGGAAGCTTACGAATTTGTTCTGGAATAATTGGAGATCCTCCTTGTGGGTTTGGAATTGCTAACATAATTGGGCCAATTACATTCGCTGTACCATCTGCATAAATCATCGCTACATTTGATGGACCAACAGCAATATCAACGATCTCTTTTGTAATTGTTATATGATAACTTCCGCTCAAGTTTCTATTGGTAGTAGCACCCCAAACATGGAGTTTTCCAGCTTGAGTTAACACTACTGTAAACTCATCACTTGCAACCACTTTTTTTATTGGATCTGTTTGAAATATGGTAGCTTTAGCTTCAGGAACACTTGCTTGTCCGTGGTTGTTTTGTCCCCATCCAATTAATTGATTATCATCTGTTAAAGCAAGGATGTGTGTACTACCTGCTGATACAGCAATAATATTACTATCTCTTACTGCTTGTGGAATGTTTTTGACTTTTGCGGTATTTACACCCCAAACATATACATTTCCAGCCTCAGATAATCCAACAGAAAAAGAGTTACCAGAAGATATCATTACAACACCTTCGCGTTCTAATTTAGCTGGGTAGTTTAAATAATTCATTCCTGGAGCAATGTTCTTTTGGATACCACTTGACTCAGAAATATCTAGTGGAATAATCCAAGAAAGTGCAAATATAGATACTAACAATGTAATAAACACGATTAAGCCGGTCATTGCTAGTTTGTTTCTACGGAAATTTTTAATGATGATTTTTGTCGGGCTCATTATCGCTTCTTCTTCTAAGATTGATAATGTTTTCTTTGTTTTCCCAAATGCAAACAAATATAAGAATAAATTTTTAATTGATTTCCAAATTCTATTAAGTACGTTTTGTATTCTTTTCATCAGCAAAATCTCCTTAATCTAATTTGACACGAGGGTCAACGAATGCATAACTAATGTCCATAACCAAGTTGGCAAATAGTGCTAAAATAGCATAAAACATGTTCATTACTAAAACGATCGCATAATCTTGATTTGTTAATGCTGTAATTAGCACAGACCCAATACCATGATATGTAAACACGGACTCTGTAATTGCTGATCCACCAAAAATACCTACTAATGATCCCGCAACAATCGTAACAACAGGAATTAAAGCATTACGAAATGCATGGGAGTAGATAACAACTTTTTCAGATAGACCTTTTGAACGTGCAGTACGAATAAAGTCCTTCTTTATTACTTCGAGCATTGCATTACGAACATAACGAACAGTACCAGCTAAACTACCAATTGTTAATGTTAAAATTGGGAGTAATAAATGGCGAATAAATTCAAGTGAATACTCTAAATTTTGTTCAAATGTTATGGAAGTATTTCCTGGTTCAATAAACGGAACCGGTGGCATACCTCCTGCAGGGAATAGTCTAAATGGATTGGTTTCAGGTCTTAGACCCCATTCTACGCTTAAACTAGCTATCCATGGTGTTAGTTTAAACGCTAATACAAAAATCAAAAACAATCCAATGAAGAATGTTGGCATTGAGATACCGACAAGCGAAAAAACCTGCCATCCGGTATCGTATGCAGAAAATCTTTTTACAGCTGATTTAATTCCAACAGGAATAGAGATCAGGAAAGCTATGGCGATTGAAAAAATATTGAGGATAATTGAGTTTCTTAACGGTTCTGAAAGCACCTTATTTCGTTGCATTACGGTTACTTCTTGTCCATTAATAAACTGAACTGTAGGATACATTTTAAAATCTACTGGTGTGTTGTAGTATGTTGAATAACCGAAATTCCCTTCAAAGGATTCTCTTATCCAACGAAAGTATTGAATATAGATTGGTTTGTTGAGACCTAATCGTTCTCTCATTAATTCAACGGCTAGCGCACGTTGGTTTGGGTCAGCTGATGGGTTCAAAGGAACCATCCGTTCAGCCGGATCACCTGGCATAATTTTCATCATACCAAACAACATGATTGAAATAATGATGGCAACCGGAATCATAGAAATCAAGCGTTTGATAATATATTTAAGCAATTTTGTTTACCTCCTATTCGTAAAGCAAAGAGAGTTACGGCCCTACCCGCCACTCTCCTTACTTGATTTATTATTAACTTATTGTATTAGATTGATGTATTAGCTAGCGATTCTGATATCGTTAATCGCATCAGACCAATCCCAGAATGGAGATGTAGTTACACCAGAAATACGTTTGTTAAATACGTCATAGTATTCATTTGAGTATAATGGTAAGTTAGGAAGTAATTTGTTCCATCTTACTACGAAATCAAACCAGTACTCTAAGTATTCATCACGTTGAGTTGGTTCTAATTCTCTCATTAATACCATTAATTCATCCAATGTTAATTCTCCTTCACCTAATGGCATAGCTGGATCTTCTGGAGAGTCAACTAGTTGGTTAGCATTATACCAAGTATCATACCAATCACTATGGAATGAATAATATGGGTCAAATGCTGCACCAAAGTTTGATGCTAAGTTGAATGTATGATACATTCTTCTATCAGTTGGGTTAGTTTCGGTAGGTTTTAAGTTGTATGAATAGTAGTAGTTATCTAATAATTCATTGAACTCAACAAATTTAATAGTAAATTTGATACCTGCGCGACCAAAGTATTTAGGGAATTGAATACCAATTAAGTCAGTAATGTTGTTTTCAACAGTACCCATATGGTTAATTTGTAATACTTGACCTGCTGCATTATGACGGAAGTATACGTTACCTTCGATAGTTCCATTGTTTTGAGCTAAAGCTTTTGCTGGATCAAACAATGTAGTACCATCTGATTCGTATTTCCATTCGGTTTCATTTAATATTAAGTTTGCCCCGTTAACGTTTAATTGGTAATTAATTAATCCAGTAATTGGATCCTCTAATTCTTCTTTTTTAGCTTCATACATCCATTGTGATAACCCATACATTGAGTTAACTAATGAACCGTATCCACCTAAGATTTCATCAACGAATTCATTTCTATCAACTAATAGACCAATTGCTTGACGTACTCTATAGTCAGCTGTTGGACCAAAGTCGCAGTTGATTGCTAGGATACCATAACCATTACGAGCGTAATATGTTACGTTTGAGTTAGCACTTGCCTTTGCTTTATCAATTTTCGCACCTTCAATAACACCAGCGATTAAGTCAACTTGTCCACCGATTACTAGGTCAACGTCGATAACTTGGTTAATACGACGGATAATAACGCGTTGAATAGTAGGAACTTTACCTTCGAAGTTTCCAACGAAGTGTTCATTCTTAGTTAATGTTACGATTTGGTTAGCGAAACTTACAAATTTGTAAGGACCACTTACTACTGTTGGAGCATAACGATATCCACCAGGAGCAACGATTTGAGGAATTCTAGAGAATGCTTTCGCTGTCATTTTTGTTCCATTTGTATCAGAGATAATGTCTACTGCAGGGTTGAAATCCGCACCTGCTAGAACATGGTAAGGCATTGGAGATGTTCCAACTAATGATAATTCATAGAAGTATGGAAGTTGTGAACCATCAATTGTCAATGAGAATGACATATCTGAAAGTAATTTAACTCCTTTGAAATAACGATCAGCTGATGTAGTAGGTGCTGGAATTGCAGGAGTAGTATCAGTTGCAGGAGTTCCATCTGGACGATAAGTTTTGTATCCAACTAGAAATTCACCAGCAGTAGAAGATGCACCAGCAACTCTCCACTCATGAGAAGCACTGAATAACAATCCAAATACGAAGTCTTTCGCAGTGATTGCTGTACCATCAGAATATTTTAATCCTGTTTTAATTTCGAATGTGTAAGTTTTGTCTCCTGTTGTTTCATCAACTACAGCAGTATTAAGGATTGTAGCAGCATTTGCAACTACAGTTGGGTTAACGACGATATCTCCACCAGGAGTAGTAACGATTGTTCCATAACCATAGATAAGTTTTCTTACCCAGTTGTCATATGAACTGTTACCAAAACCAGCAATGAAGTCACCGTTAAGTGATGGTGTACCAACAACTAATGTTCCAGCAGCATTTGAAATTGCAGTCGTAACTAGAATTTCGAATGATACTAAGAATCCACCTTGAGCGATTGTTACAGTTACAGCACCTGGATCAGAAGTTCTGAAACCAGTAACTTGGTAATCTTCAGGGTTTAAAGCTATTTTTGTAACAGTTGTTCCAGCTGTCATAACCTTAGAAACGATCATACCTGCACCGTTGAAATCTTCGAACATTGCGTATGATAATTTAGTAGGTTTTGCTGTTAATTCTAAACCTGTTTGAACTGCTTCAGGATCTGGAGCAGGGTTAACTGTTACTACAAATGTCGCTGTGAAAGTTCCATATGTAACAGTAATAGTTTTTTGACCAGCTGTAGCTGATGTGAATCCTGTAACAGTATATTTGTCTGGACTCAATACAACTTCAGTACCATCTGACATAGCAACTTTTACAAGCATACCAGTTAGATTGATCTCATCGTCTAATTCATAGACAGATTTAGTTGGTGCAACAACAGTAATTCCTGTTTCTGTTGCTTCAGTTGTACATGCAACTAAACCAAATGAGAATAATAGTATTGCCAATGCGGCAAACAATTTCTTCATAAAATGTTTCCTCCTATTTTTATGATTTTCAAACACACCACAGTGTTTATCACATTATACAACTGATTTTATATAAAGTCAACATTTTTTTTAATGTAAACGCTACATTTAACGCTTTTTCATGGTTTTTTCTCGGTTTTATGCTCTTTTTTCGTTTGTTGAAACGCTTACATTGTGTTTTTTGGATTTTTTGATAAAAACGCTAAATAATCATTTTCTTTCTGTATTTAATCTTCTATTGACTAAACTGCTAAAATTCATTATAATAAGGTATAAAACGTTGATAAGGATAAGTAATTATTGACCTTGTTATCACAGCGAATTACAGATAGTGTGAGTGTAATATGACAATCATAATGAATGGACCTTTGAGTGTAGTTGAGGAAATGCCTACCGTATGCTGGCGTTAACAGCAAGTTGAGTGCGCTTTTTGTGGCGAACTAAGGTGGTACCGCGATTTTTCGTCCTTAGAGTGATTCTAAGGACTTTTTTTATAGGAGGAAACACAAATGAAAACTATTGTATCTGGAATCCAACCCTCAGGTGTTATTACTCTTGGTAACTACATAGGGGCATTAAAGAATTTCGTTGCTCTTCAAACGGAAATGAGTGATTACGAGTTCTTTATCTTTATTGCTGATCTTCATGCAATCACAACCCCTCAAGAAAAACTAATACTTAAGAAAAACATACGTTCATTGGCAGCACTTTATGTTGCATGTGGTCTAGACCCAAATCGCGTCAATTTATTCGTGCAATCCGAAGTGTTAGAACACTCTGCATTGGGCTATATCATGGAAACTACTGCCTATATGGGCGAACTAGAGCGAATGACACAGTACAAAGACAAAATGCAAAAGCAAGTTGCTGGTGTGACAGCCGCGCTGTTTACCTATCCTGCATTAATGGCTTCTGATATTATGTTGTATGATGCTACGTATGTTCCCGTTGGGGATGATCAAAAACAACATCTTGAGTTAACGAGAGATTTAGCGACTCGCTTTAATAATCGGTTTGGTAAGACGTTTATAGTTCCAGAACCATTAACTGTAAAGCAAGGTGCTAAAATCATGTCCTTAGTAGAGCCTACAAAGAAAATGTCCAAATCAGATGAGTTAGACAAATCCTACATATCACTTCTCGATGAACCAAGTATTATTCGTAAAAAGATAATGTCATCTGTAACAGATAGTGAAGGAATTATTAGATTTGATGTCGAAAACAAGCCAGGCATATCGAACCTCTTAACGATTTATTCAGCTATCACAAAAAAATCGATCGAATCCATCCAAGATGAATATATCAACAAAGGATATGGAGAGTTTAAGTCCGATTTGGCGGAAATCGTGGTTGCAGAACTGGCACCGATTCAAGATAAATACAAATCTTTAATCACAAGTGAAGAACTTGACATTTATTTGAATCGCGGAGCAGAACGTGCTAGGCAAATTGCTGGACTCAAGCTACAAGCTGTTTATAAAAAAATCGGCTTAGGGAGAAAGTAAAAGGAAGGACTAACAATCCTTCCTTTTTCTTATATGTCGTGTGAGTTAGGTATCCACTTGGCATGTAGTGTTACACTAGAACTTGGCATTCTCCAATATGTAAATTCAAAAATGAAATTTACATCAATAAACCATCCACCAAAGTTTGCACCATACTTGACTGGAGGTGCAGGTTCTACGATAAATGAATCAAACAAAGCAACAATTGGAGCAACTTCTGACCCACCATTTGAGTTGAATGATAATGTATAGGTGTTTATTGTCCACTTCGCAAACAAGTTAACGGATTCAGTCCCTACCTTTGATTCATCAAAACGCACTTTATATTGATTGTCAAGATACCATCCAGCAAAGGTATGACCAACTTTCGTAGGTACAGGTAAACCGATTGCTTTGCTTCCCTTTACCATAACAATATCATCAACAGGTCTACCACCAACAGTATTAAACGTGATTCTAACATATTCTTGTTTTGTACTACATCCCGCAAGCACAAGTAACATAATTGACATTATAAACACTATTTTCTTCATATTAGAATCACCTCCTCTTTCTTGCTAATAGATATCTCCTTTAAATAAATTATATCACAAGGCTATAAAAAATCAATTAATTTGTATGTTGTAGTCAAGAAAAAAAGACGCAACTCGCGTCTTTTTTGTTATATTAAACGACTTTACCAGGATTTAGTATGTTATTTGGATCAAATGCTTTTTTTATGTCTAGCATAATTTTGTGTTGCACTTCCCCAAGTTGCTTACGCATATAGTCTTTTTTCGCATATCCAATACCGTGTTCTCCAGAAACCAACCCTCCAACGTTTGATGCTCTTTTGTACATTTCATCAAAAATGAGTTTTAATTTGGACTCAAACGTTTCTTGATCAAGTTCATCTTGACAAATATAGATGTGTAAGTTCCCATCGCCTGCGTGTCCAAAACTTGGTATACGAATTTGATATTTTTGTGATAACTCGTACGTAAACTTAATAAAGTCTGCCACCTCACTACGTGGAACAACGACATCACACTCATCCATAAAAGATGTTGATGCTTTGATGGCTTCTAAGAATGCCCCTCTTGTTTTCCATACAGCTTCTTTTCTTTCCTCAGTATCCACAATTAGCACATCAAGTGCACCAAGTTCATTTAAACATAAATCAGCTGCTGATTGGTAAGCTGTTTTGATTTGTTCTTCGTTAGATCCATCAAATGTCAACAAAATATATGCATTGCTTCTTGTGTCAGGAAATTTCTTTCCTAAAAATTCTTCTGCAAACAAGATGGTTTTTCGTTCAAAAAATTCAATCGCTGTTGGATTTGATTTTGAACGTATCAAATGTGGAACTGACTCGATTCCTTTTTCAATCGACTCGAATGGTACTAGAATGCTTATCGCGTGTTTTGGTTTAGCAACAAGTTTTAGTACTGCTTTGGTGATGATACCAAGAGTTCCTTCCGAACCAATCATTAAATGTTTTAATGAATATCCGGTCGAGTCTTTTACAACTTTTCGACCAAACATTTCAACATCACCTGTTGGCAGTACCACTTCTAGAGCTCTAATCCAGTCTCTAGTAACGCCATATTTGACTGCACGCATTCCTCCGGCATTGGTTGCAATATTGCCACCAATCGTTGCTGATTTTTCTCCTGGATCTGGAGCGTAGAAATATCCTTTTGGTTCTACATATTCATAGATATCCATTAACAATACACCTGGTTCTACCGTTAACGTAAGGTTATGTTCATCAAGTTCTAAAATCTTATTCATTTTTGTTGTATCAATCATGATACCGCCATAAATCGCAACACATGCTCCCACAAGTCCGGTCCCGCTTCCACGCACTACAACAGGAATGTGGTTTGCATTTGCATACTTCATCACACGACTTACTTCTTCTGTAGTAGACACAAATACCAAGACTTCTGGTAGTGATTTGATGGTACCTAGTTCGTCTTTCGCATAATCTTCACTAATTGCTTCTCCGTGAAAGACTTTTGTGTCACCTAGTAACTGTTGTAAAAACAAAACATCTTGTTGTTCTACTTTTTTATACATTGGAATCCCCCTTAAACAATGCTTTGACCTTTTTTGATTTGTTCAATTAACTTTGGCACAACTTTAAAGACGTCACCAACAATACCATAATGTGATATATCAAAAATAGATGCATGTGGATCTGAATTGATTGTAATGATTTGTTCTGAACCATTCATTCCTGCAGTATACTGTACTGCTCCACTAATCCCTAAATTGATAATTAGTTTTGGAGCTACTGTTCTACCTGATAATCCGATTTGTCTTCTGGGATCAACCAATCCTGCTTCAATGAGCGGTCTTGTAACAGCAACTTTACCACCAAGTAAATCCGCTAACTCATATGCCATTTCAAGATTTTCCTTTGTTTTAAACGGTCTTCCACAAGCAACAATAACTTCAGCTTCGCTAATATCAATGTTTGCTTCTTTGTGGTCTACGCTTTTTAAACTGATGTTGGAATCAAAATCGATGTGATCGACCATTTGATATTCAACCGTCCCGATAGGGTCTGCTTTTTTTGGCATTTTAAAGATTTTATAGCGAACGGTTGCCATTTGTGGACGGTGATTCGGACAAATAATTTGTGCCATAACATTTCCACCAAACGCAGGTCTAATTTGAATTAGGTCGGTATTTGGTTTCATATCTAACATTGTACAGTCTGCGGTCAATCCTGTCCAGTATCTTGCTGCGATACGTGGAGCAAAGCTTCTACCTAGACTCGTTCCACCAAACAACACTGTGCTTGGTTTTTGGTGATTTATGAAATCTTCAAACACATTTGTATATCGTTCTACATTAAAATGTGCTAGTGCAACATGTTCATAAACTAACAGCTTATCAACACCATATGCTAAAATTTCGTCATGGAATACACTTGTATTATGCCCAATGAGAACCGCATACACTGGGTGTTTTGTCACAGATGCTAGTTCTTTCGCTTTACCTATTAATTCAAACGACACTGGGTGTATTTTGTGTTCATCGTGTTCCATATAAACAGCAACCCCTACCCACTCATCCTTATTCACTTTATTCTTAATTTCTTCTTCAACAAAGGTACAAACATCTTTTGGTCCGCGTTTGACACAAAGTTTACATGTTCTACATGCTGCGTTAATGATTAGTTCATTGTTTACTACTTCAAAGGCATTAAATGGACATAATTTAATAAGATCTTCTGTCACTTGTTTATTGACTAATGTTTGATTTACTACTATTTTTGCCATCGTCTCACCTATATTGCCTTAATCTCTTTTAACTTTTCATATAACTTAGCACTTAATTCTTCATTTGTACCCGTAATCATAATCTTATCCGTATTTTTGCTTGGCGAAAACATTCGTTCTACCTGAGTAGGAGATCCTTTTAACCCATAATGATATTCATCTTGATCCATAAAATCTTGGAATGTAAGAGTTCGTATTTCGTAATCTTTTAATTGGTTTGCGCGCTTTAACGATGGTAGCCTTGGAGTATAGATTCCTTTGTCTACCGTGATTAGACACGGATAGTTTACCTCGACAATTTCAACGGTTTTATCCATCGTAAACCCTACTACAATTGAGTTCTCTTTGATTTCAATAATACGGTCAACATATGAAACATGAGGTATCTTCAAGTACTCAGCCATTTCAGGACCAACTTGAGCAGTATCTCCATCAGTGGTTTGTTTTCCACAAATGATTAAGTCAAATTTTCCTACTTTTCTAATTCCTTGTGAAATGGTATATGAGGTGGCAACGACATCTGCTCCTGCGAATTTTCGATCCGAAATCAGCGTTCCTTCATCGCATCCCATCCACATAGATTCGTTTAATACTGCCTTCGCAGATGGCGGACCCATTGTGATTGTAGAGACTTTCGCGCCTGTTTGTTCTTTGATGCGAAGAGCTGTTTCAATCCCATATAAATCATATGGATTCATTTTTGTATTGTTCCCATCACGAATTAAAACACCTGTCACAGGGTCAATTTGTACATCACTTGATGCGGGAACTTGTTTGATACAGACAATTATATTCATGTCGTTCCTCCGATTAATCCTTTAAATATTGTATAGATAGATTATATAATTCTTCTCGCCATGCCAAACTTGAAAACACATGATTGGCTTTTGAGATTATTTTCATAGTTGAATTTGGGTAGTGTTCTTGATACTTTTGACCAAACGATAGTTCAACTGCTTGATCGTTTTCTCCATGGATAATCAGCACACTACCAGTATAGGTTGAGATGTTTTGGTAGATATCAAAATTCTCAATTTCGTCACAAAATGCTTGACTAAGTTCATAACCCCCCATATCAAATGTTTGGTTTGCTGTAGGCTTTGTTGATTGTTTGATTCGCTTTGCGATTAAGTTTAAGTTACCTGCTGGTGCCCATAATAATAATTTATGAATTGAATTCATATATTCTAGCGATACAACAGAGGCAACTGCTCCACCCATAGAAAATCCTAGAATTGATAATTTTTTTGAGATGGATAATGCATATTCAATCATTGCTTTTGCCTCGTCACATTCGGTTGAAAACGTGAACTCATGAAACTCCCCATCGCTATCACCACTACCAGAAAAATCCATTCGAAGTGTCGCAATATTAATTCTTGATAACATTCGAGATAATGTGCGGAATGCATACCCATTTTCAACTTTGTGCCCAGTAAACCCATGAAGCATCACGACAATGGATTCTGGATGTTCACTTGGCAAATCAAGATATCCCCTGATTGTTTTCTGATTCACAACTAACTCAATATGCTTAATCATTTGTTCACCAACTTTATCGCATTTCGAATGTGACCATTCGCTTGATTCATATAGTAATTTACTTGGTCAGTTGAATCAATATCAGTCATAATCGAAAAGATTGCTTTTTTTACAGAACCAAATTTTTCAATTGCTAGTCTTGCATCTTCCCTACTAACACCAGTGATTTCCATAACAATGTTCTGAGCCCTAACGACAAGTTTTTGATTGGTAGGTTGTACATCGATCATTAAGTTTTGATAAACTTTACCCATTTTAATCATGCTAGTCGTCGAAATAAGGTTGCAGATAAGTTTTTGTGCTGTCCCTGATTTCATTCTAGTAGAACCAGTTAATGGTTCTGGTCCTGTGATTGCTTCAATTGGATAATCGACACAACTTGCTATTTCACTGTGTTCACTTGTTGTAATGCAACCAGTTGCAACTCCAATTGATTTTGCATATTTTACTCCACTAACAGCGTAAGGTGTTCTACCACTAGCGGTAATACCAATCACAACATCTTTATTACTTACATTAATTTGTTTTAAATCGTGAACCGCGGATTCTATAGAATCTTCTGCTCCTTCTACAGCTTTTATGAGTGCTTTTTCTCCACCCGCCATCAAACACATGACCATGTCATCTGGTGCACTAAATGTTGGTCGGCATTCCACAGCATCGATTATTCCAATTCGACCACTTGTTCCAGCTCCCATATAGATCAATCTTCCTCCTTGTTGAAATGCTTCAACAATTCGATCAACGAGTGGTACTATTTGAGTCAGTGCTTTTTCTACAGCATACGGGACTGTTTTGTCTTCGTTATTTATTAGTTTCAATATGTCAATGGTGGATTGAACATCAATATTTGTGGTATTGCTGTTTCTTCCTTCTGTTGTAATTTTCTTTAAATCTACATTCATTCTATGGTTCCTCGTTTTTATTTCCTTGGTGCTTTTGTAACTTGCCCTAAGATGCAATATTCTTTTGCACCAGTGGCTTTAATTACGTTACTTGGCAACCCTTTTAATGTTTGATATCCAAGTATCGCAAAGGCTACGGCTTCTTTTGCATCACTTGAAAAACCCATTTCATCGGGTGTGGTCACAATTGATCCAAAATGATTCTTCAATCGGTTCATAATGTATTGATTGTGACTTCCACCACCACTAACTATGATTTGATTGACATCATCTAAAAACATTTGATAGTTTGTGATGATGGATTGAACAGTGAACTCAGTTAGTGTTGTGATGATATCTTCTTTTCTATAGTTACATAGGTTTATTCGATCGATAATATCTTGAACAAACCTAAGTGTGTATTTTTCTCTTCCCGTTGTTTTAGGCGGTACTTGTGATAAATATGTATCACTCATCAACTCCTCTAACAAACTCGGTATGACCGAACCTAATCTGGCAACTTGGCCATCTTGATCATACTCTTTTTGAAACATTAGTCTCATACCCAAATCGATAAGTACGTTTCCTGGACCTGTATCAAATGCAAATACTTGATCTAGGCTAGCATTTTTTGGTAAATATGTGACATTGCCGATTCCACCAATGTTTTGTAAGGCAATGTTTTTATCAGCACTTCGAAACAAATAGAAATCAGCAAATGGCACTAGAGGTGCTCCTAAACCACCAGCAGCCATATCCATTGGTCTAAAATTTGATATAACATCAACATTGGTTTGATAAGCAATGATGGAGGGTTCTCCGATTTGTAAGGTAGAAGAAAAATATCCATCCATTTGGTTTGGATTATGCCATATAGTTTGACCGTGGGATGCAATAAACTGAATGTCCTTGTATTCTTTTTTTGATTTTCTAAGTAATAAATCAACAGCATCACAAAACACATAACCTAGTTCAAAATTAAGACTGCAAATGTCTTGGACATTCGAAGTGTCTTTGCTTAAGCATTTCAAAATACGTTCTTTTGTATCTGTTGGAATTGGCATCGTCACAAACTCTACTAACGTTACGTTTCCTTTGGAAAACCTCACCAAAGCCGCATCAATGCCGTCTAGTGATGTTCCACTCATCAAACCAATGGCTAACATGATTACTCACCTAATTTCGTTTTTGCTAAATAGTATGCTCCATAAACTGGATCAACTTGTTCTTCTATAATGGTATACTTTAAATGATATTTATCTAATTCATTTTGAAACTCTTCTTTGACAAAAGGTGCTTTTGTGACAAAACTTCCTCTGAAACCAATGACTGTTTTCTCACTCAGGTTTAATCGTTTAAACTGATATACGACATATCCTGCCAGCTTTTTACCTGCATCTTTTAAAACCGCGATTGCATCATCGCATCCAGCATTTGCATACTTTGATATGATTTGAGCGTATTTCGCGATATGATCTTTGGTATTATAGTAGAATAGTTGTCTTAAACCAGTTACATCATCAAGATTTAACTCTTTTAAGAATGTTGTTTCAAAGTCAGAAAACTCTTCACCATGATCACTTTTCTGTGTCATCTTTAATGTTAGATTTCTTACAACAGCATAAGCTGAACCTTCTTCGCCTTGTAAATGACCCCATCCGCCTATTAGAAGCATTTTATTTTGACTGTTAACCGCGTAACTTGCACTACCGGTACCAGCTAACACCAGCACTCCTTCTTTGTGAACATCTTTAACAATGGAATATAGTCCAATAGCGGCATCACTATCCATTGCCACCGGAGCTTGATAAAGGTTAGATAACTCTGTTTCAATACTAGTTTTGTTCGAAAGCACGCCAACTCCGGATATCCCCATTTGTATATAACAAACCTGATAATCTTCCTTGATAAAGGAGATCACATCGTTTAATCCTGTTTTAATATTTTCAATTGCCTTTTCTTTGATTGTTGCTGGACTACCAATACCAGCATTTTTTTGATATATAATGTTTCCATCCATTGTGAATGCTGCTATGGTGGTTTTTGTACCTCCAGCATCCACTCCTATGATGCAGCGTTGCATGATTTACTCCTTGATTATAAATTTAAAAGGCTTACCTGGTGTGATTTTTTCAAGCAAGTACTCACAATCAAATACATATCCAACCACATTTACACGTTCATCTGAAGGGAGTTCTTGTTTGATAATAGACAACTCTCCTTGGTATCTACTATATAGTTTATTATCAACTGTAATTGAACACACATGTCTTGTGAACGTATTGTTTGGTTCAATATGGTCATATGAAGTTGTGATTCTAGTTAGTGTGGATCGTTTCATGTATGGAGATTCATCTGTTCGGTTACGATGTCTTTTCATGATAATTTCGAGTTCACGATCACTTAAGTTATTAAAAAGTTTGGTTGGTAGCTGAACTACTGTGTAGTCAAAGTTTTTCACAATGTTAATCTCTTCTTCACTGGCATATGCATCTGCGAAACAAATCTCATTTACACCGAAATCATGTAGTTCTTGAATCGCAGATTCGAGTATAATATCGCGGTGAGACTCTACAGTCGGGCACCCTTCATAAATTGGTGGGCGTTTTTGATTTCCAGATGGTACAAACGCTAATATTGATATTCCGTAAGATGAAAAATACTCATTTTTCTCTTTAATATCTTGTCTTGATAATCCAGTATATTTCTTAGGGTAAAAATTATGCCCTATTCGGATTTTGTTAACATTGAGACCTCTTCTTAACATTCGTTCAAATTTCTCCGGAGATATCGTAGATGCATTTAATTCGATAAAACAATCATATGTCTTAGTCATGTCAACCATTTCTTGTTCGCTAAAACCATAATCTAACCGAATTGCATATAAATTTTTAGGTAATTTTAGTAAGTGAAATGTAGGTTTTGAAACATCAATGATTAATTTTAAGTTGAGTTCTTCTGTCTTTTTGATGATTTCCTCTAATTCTGTCATGAACGTTGGAGACATTTCTGGGATATGGGCTGATGTAAATACGATATCTACTCCAGCATTTTTAGCCATTTCTAAATATTTTAGATTGTTTTCAAGGGAATATTCTTTTAACCCGACATAGACCGATACACCGGTTGTAATTCCTTTGCTTAAGTTGACTGGAATATGTCCAACAGGATCAAGTTCTTCTTTTAAATACTTGATTACAGTCGCAACTGATGCGGGAGTATATTCATACACACATGCGTAGTTTTTGATTTCAGGACACAACAATGTATCATACGGATTTCGCATAGAAATCACATGAATTTCTGATTCAGATTTGATTAACTTATAAATTAAACTAATTTGTTTTTGATAAATATTTGCATTATATGTACAAACGACTACCTTTTCATATTTTTTTGCTTTTTTGGCAAGATCTTCGATTTCTGCTCCAGTTGGGTTTGTCGACAGTTTTGCAGTATCAAAGTTTGGGATATGTGTTTTGATTTCTTTGATTAAGCTTCTAGTTTTTACTGATTCATCTGCAATCGTTGTCGCAAATGGTTCAGGAGCAATTACTAAAACAGAATCACTTGCTTCAAATCTCTTTCCTCTGCACAATGTAAAAGACTCATCGACAACTCGTTGAGCAAAATTTTTAGCATCTTGGTCGTAAGCAATGCTTTTCGCATATTCTAAATTCCCATAAATAAACTTTTTGTATGAGTTTTCATACACATCAATTTTTGCATTGATTATCTTTTTTACAGAAGCATCAATCAATTCCATTGGGATTCGACCACTGATAACCGCTTGTTCAATCGCTTCAACTGCGGCTAATTGTTTTTCTAATGTATGAGAAATACAAAGTAGGTCAGCACCAGCAAGTACTGCTAATATCGAGGCTTCTTCGGTTCCGTAATACGACTCTATTGCTTTCATCTCCATACAGTCGGTTACAACCAAACCTTCAAACTTTAACTTTTCTTTTAATAGGGTTGTAAGTACATTCTTGGATAGTGTTGCTGGCAAATCTGATGGTTCATATGCGGGAAACAATACATGTGCTGACATGATCGCTTTTATTCCATGGTGAATTGCTGCTTTAAATGGAACCAGTTCCATTGAATTTAACCGATCTTGTGTGTGATTGATGATGGTTTTTG
This sequence comes from Bacilli bacterium, assembly GCA_035362935.1. Lineage (GTDB taxonomy): Bacteria > Bacillota_I > Bacilli_A > ML615J-28 > CAG-313 > DAOSEC01. Next base: position 40,108 of record DAOSEC010000013.1, read on the forward strand.
AGTAGTGTGAGTCAGCTGTAGCATCTCCATGACCAGGAAAATGCTTCGCAGTTGCTATAACACCTGTTTCTTGTAATCCTTTAATGTACTCAACACCCAAATTATAGACTAGCACCGGATCATCACTATAACTTCTCACCCCGATCACAGGATTTTTTGGGTTATTATTGATGTCAAGTACAGGTCCTAAATTCATATTGATACCAAGAGTAGAAAGTTCTTTTCCAGCAATCTTTCCTACTTCATAAGCATATTTTAAATTTTTTGTTGCACCAACGGTCATATTACCCGGCAAAAATGTTGCACCACTAGTGATTCTTGTAACCATTCCACCTTCTTGATCAATGCTTACTAAAGGTATTAAACCGGTTTGTTCTTTTACTAACTTATACAAATCTTTATTTAATTTATACAGTTGTTCAACGGATTCAAAATTACGAGCAAATATAATGATATTCCCGATTTTTCCTGTTTTAACCGCTTTCATAATGTGATCATTAATGGTAAGCGAATCAAAACCAACCATGATCATCTGGCCGATTTTTTCTCTTAACGTCATATCTTCAAAATGTTTCATATCATACCTCTAGTATAGTAAATATTTTTCACGTGTTTTAGCAAATATTGCTGTATCACGTTCGATTATTGCGAAAAGTTCTTCAAGTGTATGGATATCTTTTCGCATAAAATCTCCACCTGTGTTGTAATCTAACATGCAGGGTCTTCCCTCAACATATGGGGCATTGATTTTAAAGTCGTTTGGATACATATCACGAACAATTTTTAGCATCGCCCATCCAGTTTTCACTGGTTTGAATAATTTCAAATCTAGTATGTGAAGTTGAACACCACCACAAAGTTCTTTTTCACACTTAGAAAACATAGGTGTGAAATAAAACGGTCTAAAGTATACACCCGGTAAGTTTAACTTATTCAGTTCTTCAGCGTATTTAAAGCCATCAATCCATGGTGCTCCAACAATTTCAAATGGTTTTGTAGTTCCGCGACCTTCACTTAAGTTCGTACCTTCAAAAATACAAGTCCCATTATACACATACGCTGTTTCCACAGTAGGGAAGTTAGGAGATGGTGCTACCCATGGTAATTTGGTATCACTATATAACATATCACGATTGTAGTTTTTCATAGGTATGATATGAAGTTTACAGCCAATTCCAAATTCTTCATTAAACATATAAGCAAGTTCGCCAATCGTCATACCATATCGTTGCAAGATTGGGTAATATCCAACAAACGAGCGATACTCAATGTCTAAAATATTTCCTTCAAAATCTTTAACTCCAATTGGTCCTGGCCGATCAAAAATAACGAATTCCTTATCGAATTCTTTACATGCCATCATTGCATAAGCCATAGTATAGATGTAAGTATAAAAACGTGATCCTCCATCTTGAATGTCCATTGCTAGCACATCAAGAGTAGACATCATTTCTTCATTGGGTTTTCTAGTTTTTCCATATAAACTAAACACCGTTGCGTTGGTCTTTTCATCCACATAAGTATCAAGATGAACTCCTGCTTGTAAGTTCCCACGGATTCCATGTTCTGGAGAAAAAAGTGAAACCAGATTGGTTGTTTCCTTTAAGATATCAATGGAAGTTTTGAAATTTGAATCAATCCCAGTTGGATTTGTTATCAATCCAACTCGTTTGTTGTCAAATAGTTGACGAAACTCATCAACTCGTTCGATTCCTAATACTGTTTTCATAATTATTCTCCTCTATCTTCGTGATATTTTTCTTCAAATTTAATTTGTTGTAAATATGTGTAAATCGGATTTGTTAACTTATATGCCATAAAGGATGGTAACGATATTCCAATTAAAACAGAAATGGGTAACACTGGTAGAATCATCACACCAAGAACTAAAATTATAAGTAATAATATTGTTGTAATGATATACTTTCCGCCTAACAATATGGAAGCACGAACCGTTTCGATAATTGTAAAGGAAGGAAAGTATATAATAATGAGTGGTAGATGTAACAGGATCAATATGATTAAGATTACCATAAAAAGCATCATATAGAACCCCGCACTCGAAAATAAATTCGATGTATCAAGACCAACATAAAAATTGATGCTAATAAAGGAGATTGCAATAATCACTAGCAAAATGAGCCAAATAAAAAAGGATTTTTCCGAATACAACTTGAAGTTTCGAAAATATACTTTATATACTTGTTCCGTTTCTCCACTAGCATACTCTTTTAATGTTTTCATACATGCAACTATCGCAGGTAAAATTGTAACCACAAAAAAAGATAATAGTAGAGTTAGTAAATTAATGACGATCAATCGAAAGACCCAATCAAAGAATCCATATGCTTTGCTGTTAACCATTTTTTCCATATGACAACACTTTTCCTTATATGTAATATTATATCACAAATCAACCCTTTTTCATAGAAAAAAAGTTGAAAAAGGCAACAAAAAAGGTATGAGGGAAACCCCATACCTTGAGTAATTTTTGTTATCCGGTATATCCTAAGTTCACTAACTCATCACGATATGCTTGAGCAACTGCCTCCAAAGCAACACGCGCGTTTTGCGTCGCTGGGTTATACACGATACGGTTCATTAATGGATAGAAACCGGTCGTTGAATTTGTCCAATGCGAACCATTACCGATTGACATTGAAACAACATGTACTAGTTCAAAATATTGTTTTGTTGGTTCTTGCACTGACATGATGGCATCCACATAGAGTTCACTATCGAATTTACCTTCTAGATAAGTACGATAAACTTCATCATTAGTCATACCTTCGTTTGCTGGTCTCATTCCCATGTATAGATCATATAGAATGTTAAATAAGATTTCGCTGTTAAGTCCGTTTTGACCAGATGTAATATTAGCAATACCCATAGTATCTAAACCTAAGATAGGTAATTTATGGAATAATTTGTCTTGAGCATCTCCATCTCGAGTTGGATATGGAACTGCACCAATTTCAAATGTGATGTCATTAGAGAATCTCATTGAACTTCCTAAGAACCATAAGTCACCTGAATGGAACAATGTATTTCCTGATTTAAAATCGCTTGATACCGTTTGTTCAGGAGCTGGTTCCCAATATCCTAATGATTTAATGGATTGTACTTTTTCTACAATACCATAAACATTTGGAGAAGCTAACAATAATTGATAGTTTACTGGGTTTATGAAGTTATAACCATGAGAGGTAACCATTCCCATAACAACTTCAGCAGAATCTCCACCAAATGGATATTTTCCTGCTAGAGCTGGAGAGTTTTTCGCTTGTGCTAGTAACGCCATAAATGTTGACCAATCCCATTGACCATCTAACCATAATTGTGCCGGATTTGGTAATCCTGCAGCTTCTAGTAAGTCAACGTTAAAGTACATAAACATATCAGGTCTAGGGTCCCCGGGTGAGAATCCGTAAACTTGGCTTCTATATGTAGAAGCTTGACGATAAGGTCTTGCTTGTTCATAATCATAATCTAAGAAATATTCTTGTAATGGAACGATTGCTCCAGTTTTCGCAATTGTCGGTACCCAAGCTGATGCTAATAAATAAATATCAGCTAAACGATTGTTTTGGATGTGACCTTCAATAATCGCATTCACACGGTTTGGTCCCCATGCAGCTTCATCTCCATATTGTTTGTAGTTTAATTTCACGTTGTATGCAGCTTCTAAAGCTCTTTGGTGAGCTTGACGATCTGTTTTTCTAGTTCCTGAGAAGTTCGCATCAAATGGGTCATATTCTGTTGTTAAACCAACAGCGATATTGATGTTCATTCCTTTTCCATCAAATCCAACTTGATTGAAATCCCAATTCCAGTTTGGATCTGTTCCACCAGCTTCTTCAACTGTTACAGTGAATGTTGCTGTAAATGTTTCATAGGTTACCGTAATTGTTTTCGTTCCAGCTGTTAGTGAATCAAATCCAGTTACTGTGTACTCACTTGCAGACAAAGTAATTTCTGTATCATCATCATATACTTTTTTAACAACTAGTCCAGCAGCATTGAATGTTTCACTCAATTGATAAACTAACTTTGTCGGTGCCGTAATAGAAATACTAACAACTTCCGCATTTTCGTCAATTGGTGGGTTCACCGTTACTGTAAACGTTCTTGAAAACGTAAGATGAGTAATTGTAATTGTTTTTACACCTTGTGTATCGGATGCAAATGCAGAAACAGTAAAATCAGCAGATGTTAAAGTAACTTCTGTACCATCTGATTTTTGTGCTTTTACAACCAAACCAGTTAAATCCAGTTGGTCATTTATATTATATACCGTCTTTGTCGGAGCGGTAATTGTAATACCAGTCACTGTGACTTCATCCACTGGGGGAGTGTTATCACAAGCAATTAGCACTACTGAAAATAACATTACTGCTATTAAAGCAAATAATTTTTTCATCGAACATGTTCCTCCTATAATTTTTTCTTACCTAAGCAAGCGTTTACTTAGTTCTATATAATGATACCATATATTGCATTTTTTTAAAAGAAATTTTGATAAAATATTACACATTTTTTGAGTCTGTTAATGAAAACTGTGCATAACGATATGTTTTCCAAATAGAAAACCCGAATTTTTCATAAAAGGAGATTAGACTTGTCCAATCTATGACAATATCTGATACCTTTCGTTTGATTAGTTCGTTGGTTGCGTACGCAACTACGTAATATCCTAATTTGTGTTTACGATAGGCTTCATCAATTCCGAGTGGACCTATACCACCAGGTTTTGAGAATAGTGATTTCCATGTCATATTATAATTAATAATTTTGGTGTCAAAATCGTTGATGCGACAAAAACCAATTACTGTGTTTTGGTGGATTAACAGTAAATATTCTCTCCCACTACCACCTTTGTGAATGTAGTCAATTAATTCAAATGTCCATCTTCCGGGAAAGTTTTTTTCCATGAAATGAATCGTTTGCTTAAACGTTGATTCATTCATGTACTGTATTTGATAAGGATTGTCCGGTAGCTTAATCATTTCTGAGCCATCATTTATTTTCCTCATCAAATCATAAGTATCTCTGTGTAGTTCAAAGCCTCTCCGTTCGAACCATTGATAATGTTGTTTCATTTCTTTGGGAATGCCTGGGAAAAAATTATTGGGGTCTTTTCCAACCATTATTGTATTCTTTCCATATTCTTTCATTTTAGTAACAAATTGGTTGTACATTCTTGTTCCGATTCCTCGATTTCGATACTCCGGATGTACATAAATTAAACTCAACCATCCAATGCTTTCATACGTCTTTATCGCGTAATGCTCATTCCATACTTTGCCAATGAGAAAACCCGCGAGTCTTTGATCATGAAATACACATATTGATGACTCCATGTCAAAATTAGTACAATCAAATATATTTCGGTTGATGAGTTCAATGGTCAATGGGTAATCATTTTTAAATTCATGATTCCATAGTTTCATCATTTCTTCACTATACTTTTTTTCAATTCTTTTAAATTCCATACCTCTTAAGAAAAGGGAAGATAAGTTATCTCCATCTTCCCTTCGTTTCAAATTTTGTTATGTGTTACGGATTAACGTCTCTTTAATAATAAGATGATAACACCGGCACCAACACCTAATGATGAAACGGTTGCTGCTGATCCAGTAACGATTGTAGCAGTATTGTCTTGAGCAGGAATTGCTTCAACTGCTTCAACAACTGTTACTTCTAAGTCACCAAGAATATTGTTGATTAATGTTTCAAGAGCGGTTTTAGCTCCAGTAACAGATGTATCAACATCATCACCTAAGTCACCAATCAATGTTGCTAAATGATTTCTAGCAGCTAGAATATCAGCTTCTGTTCCGCTTTCTAATGTAGCAAGAGCAGCTAATAATTCAGTCTTCATAGTGTTCATTTGAGCTGTTGTGCTTAATGTGTTAAGTTTATCCATAATTTGAGTGTTGAAGTCTGCTAATACTCTAACAGTGAATACACCGCTTGTTGAGTTACCAGTTCTATCATACACTTCGTATTCAACTACATATAAACCAGCGCGGTTAGCAGGAATTGGATCACTCATTTCAACGAATGGGTTGAAATCTTGTGCACCTAATAAGTTACCGTCTACGTTATCGTATGCAGTTACGAATCCATCACGAATGTTGAACAATGCACCAAATGGTAATACTAGATTTCTAGTAGAAACAACAGGAGCAGTTAAGTCAGCAACTTTTAAGAATACTTGTTTTTCTGCTCGTTTGATTCCAAAGTATTGATCAACGATCGAAATAGTGATTGGATATGTTCCAGCTTGTAATGCTTTTGCATTGAATTCTTTATCAGTTGAGAATACTAAGTATTGAGAAATATCGTTTCCGTATCCATCAGTAGCTGTAGCAATACTTCTGATATTGAATGCATCACCTTGTGATTTTAATAATGCAAGATTATTAACTTGAATTCTTGGAGTATAAACGTTAGTTACAACGTATTTAATTCTTAATGTGAATTCTGTACCAGTAACAGTATTTTTAGTTCTCCAATCAAGGTTATACATGTACCCTGGAGCTTTTCCAGTAGTATCGATTGAGTATGTTAATGGGTTAACTGACAATGCACCTGGCAATGTTGAGTAACCAGTTGTATAGTTAGAAGTTGCAGGCCATGCTGTTCTGTGTTCTTGAGCAAAGTAAGCAAGTAATTCATTCATAACTGTACCTGAAGATGTAGAAACACCTGCAGCTAAAGTATTTGTGTTGAATGCCGCTGTTGCTAAAGCAGGAACTTGAGAAGCACGAACGTTAGAAATAAATGTAATTAAGAACATCCATTTTTGTGCTGCAGCTCTATCATGATGCCACCACATATTTGCACCAGAAGTTTCACTAATCATTGAGTATCGTTCTGCATAGGCATTAGCTGGAGTGATTAGTTCAATTGTTTTTCCTGGTCCATAACGGTCGCTACGGTTAGCAATAACCCATGCGTTCCATTCTGCATAGAACTCATCGATCATTTGTTGTTTTGTTGTCCAGCTAGATGGCATTGCAACAGTTGCACCATTAACTGTAACTGTATGTTGTAATTTTGTTAAATCAGATACATATCCAGTGAAATCATTAGGAGTTCCCCAATATTTTCCTAGAGCATCAAAGTTAACGTTATTTCTTGGAACAAATGTTGATCCTTGTAATACTTCGATAGTAACTGGAGTGATTCCTTCCATAGGAATTAATGCACCTGAGTTAACTGGTAATACAGCTTGAGGACTGAAATCATAAGTCTTAAATTGCATATTGTATTCTGCATCGCGACCATGTTTCATACCTGTCCAATACATATCTAAGTAAGAAGCCATCATTGCAGTTCCTCTATCTAAGAATGCGAATGAATAGAACAATGCTTTGTCAGGGAAATTGAAATATTGAACTACTTGACGACGTACGCCTGCTGCTAATTGATTAGCTGCATTCGCAGGTTGTGCATTGTGGAATGCAATTTCATCTGCGGTCATAACACCATAGTTTGCATCTCCACCAGCGTAGAATGAGTAAGCAACTTGTGCTTCTGCATCATAATAATCCCATTTGTTAGCATCCCAGTCAGTACCAAGATATCCGTTGGCATTGAATTTGTCTGGATGATCTGTTGGGTTAACTTGTGCATCCCATACGATTCTTCCTGAGAAGTATTTTGGACCGATTGGATTGTTTTCACCATCTAATAACATTTCGCATCCAGTAAACTCTTCTGTAACTTCGATTAATCCAGTTGCAGGAGCTGCTGCGTAGCAATATTTTTCAAGAATTGATGAAACAGGAGCAATACCACGTAATGCTTTACCTTCTTTTGAGAATAGTAAGTAAGCGATATTTGCATTGTTGTTAGTTTCGTGAACTGTATTGTACCATACATCTCCACCTAAGTTGTTCATTCTCAAGAATGATAATGAAGCACTTGCAGGAGCAGATTGGTTCGCTGTAGTTGCACCTTCTTTACCACTGATAATTCTTACGTTATCAATGTATAAACGAGATGTTGCAGTTGGAAGAACTGCTGGTAATTCAACTTCAAATTTAATTTTAACTGCACCAGTTTTGTTAACATTGTATGTGAATTCTGTAGAAGTTAAAGCTGGTTCAAATACTTGAGCACCAACAAAATCTCCACCATCAACTGAATGAGAAACCTTAACTTTTAATCCTTCAGTTTGTGCAGAATTGAAAATAACTTTGTCAACATTGTTAACTGTAAAGTTTGATACTAAAGATCCTAGAGCTTCCGGAGTTGCTACATACCATCTCATTTGAGCTGATTGGGTACCAATAATAGCACCAGTAGTAGAAACTGTACCAAAAACCATATCCCAAGTTTGAGTTCCTGTACCTTGAGTAGCTGCTACAGCGTTATTATAAACGGTTGCTGCTGCGAATGCTGCTGGTTCAGAAGCTTCAAAACCTGTTTGGTAAACGATTTTGTCATTCATTGTAGCGGTAACGAAATGTCTGTTGTTACCTGCTTGGTTAATTGGAGCACCATTAGCGTCTTGATATGTCAATCCACCTGTGAAGTAAACTGAATATGTTTTACCTGTTGGTACACCTTGTGCATATTGTGGAACCAAAATTCTTGTTTCATTCCATGGATATAATCTTCCGGTTTGATATTTCGTGTCTGGTTTCGCAACATGATCATAGAAGTTAGGGAAAGTAGTATAAATACTGTCCATAACATACAACGGAATTTCATCCGCTGTTAGAGTTGGATCAACAATAAATTTACCCGCTGCTGGTTCTGGATCAGCTGCGTATGTTGTTGTTCCAAAGAGTACAAGTGCAAAAACAAATGCACTTAAAAACGCGAAAACTCTTTTCATAAATAATATTTCCTCCTTATTATAAAATATATTTGAAAGCGTTTGCTACTATATTATATCATTGATAGTACCGAAAATCAATAGTTAATAAATAAACAAATTTCAATTTAATACTATTTTAACATTTTGGCAGCGTTTTCATCGATTATAACAATGGTATCTTTGTGTTTTTGTAATATCGATGCAGGAAAGTCTGTTGTTACCTCGCCTTTTAACAGTTTATAAGCTGCCTCAGCCTTTGAGGAACCTGAAATAAGCATTAGTATTTTTTCACTATTCATAATGTTTTTTATACCCATTGTAACGGCGTGAGTTGGTACTTCTTCAAGTGAGTTGAAGAAACGTTTATTATCCATCCTTGTTTTTTCAGTAAGTTCAACCACAAATGTTTCTTGAGTAAAAGGAGTACCTGGTTCGTTGAATCCGATATGACCATTTGATCCAATTCCTAATAGTTGTAAATCGATTGTAGTTGAATTTAATGCTTTGTTATACGCACTACATTCTTTTTGTAAGTCATCAGATGTTGTTGATGGGATATGCACATTACTTAGGTTAATGTCGATATGATGAAACAAGTTGTCATGCATGAAGCGGTAATAACTTTGTAAATGATCTTTTGAAATTCCACAATATTCATCTAAGTTGTATGTTACAACTTCTTTAAACGACAATTTTCCATGTTTATGCATGTTGATTAATTCTTGATATGTTCCAATTGGACTACTCCCTGTTGCTAATCCTAGCACACTATTTGGTTTTTGATGAATTTGTTCTGCGATAATGTTAGCAGCGACTTTACTAAGTTCTTGATAATCTTTTACGAAAATGACATTCATATTTTTTCACCTCCTTTATTTATAATTTGATTGGTAATTTTCCAGTAGGTTGATTACTACCTATTAATACATTTGTTAATGCTTCAAATGACAATGGACTTGCCTCATAACAACAAATATACGTATTAATGCTTGGCAAAGCGTTAATATCATATGGTGTACGCATCGATGCAACAATCACATTTGGGTTCTTCAAGGAATTGATTAATCTACTTTGATTCGGATATAAAAACGCATTGTAACTACAATATATTACTTTATCGTATTGTGTTTCAATTTCCAATAATCGCTTAGATTCTTCCTCTGTTGGATCAATACTAATATAGTGTTTGTCACACGTTCGGTATTGTCCTAAATAATCGACAAGACTCGTCAACTCGCCTTGCGTGTTGTCTGCTAACGTCACAACTTTGATGATAGGAAACACCACTAATACATGTTCTTTTTCTTTAATAGGTAGTAGCGAGTTTGAATCCTTAACGAGTGTAATCGATCCTTGACTAATACTTTTTGCCAAATATAGGTTTTTTTGCTTTCCGATTTTTTCCATCACTTGTTTAAAATCGCTAGTTTGATCTTCTACTCGATACTCCTGTTTAAACCGTAAAATTCGCTTCACTGATTCTTCAACCCGGCTCATCGGAATTTGACCATCTTTCACGAGGCGGATTGCTGTTTCAATAAAAGCACGTTGTGCTTTGATGTCTCTTGCACCACATGTAATTAAGATGTCATTACCAGCATTAAACGCATGTAACACAATTTCTTCTAATGTGTAGTTGCGATGTATCGCTCCCATTGTTAAAGAATCGGTAACGATTAAACCATCAAACTTCATTTGGTTGCGGAGAAGATCGGTTAATACTTTTTTAGACATAGACGTTGGAAATTTTGGATCAATGCTTTGAAATCGTACATGACTCGACATAATCCCTGGAGCTCCTGCTTCCATTGCTTTCATAAACGGAACAAGTTCGATTTCGTACATTCGTTTTAAATCAAAATCAACGGTAGGAAGTCCAATATGAGAATCTACATTCGTGTCTCCATGTCCTGGAAAATGTTTGAGCGAAGTCATCATATTAGCTTCATGATACCCTTTCATCGCAGCTACTACATACTCACTAACAACACTAGGATCATCCGAATAAGATCTTACATTAATCACGGGATTGCTTGGGTTGTTGTTGATATCTGCAACTGGAGCAAAGTTAAAATTGAACCCTAAAGCTCTAAGTTCTTCTCCCATCGCTTTTGCCATCAAATAAGTATCATGAGTTGACTGATTTGCAGACATCGCCATAGCTCCAGGAGATTGAACAACACCTGTTGTTACTCGTGTCACCATTCCACCTTCTTGATCTAAAGCAATAAATGGAGCAATATCTGCTGCTTTGTGAATATCTTGAATTAGCTTGTGCGTTTCTTCTAGTGTACCAACATTGTCTTTAAAAAAGATAACAAGTCCAGCTTTTAATTCTTGAAGTTGGATTCGTAATTCTTCTGAAAATGTTGTTCCATAAAAAGCAAATCCAACCATTTGTCCTATTTTTTCTTCTAGAGTCATATGTTTGATGTCTTTCATTGTCATTCTCCCTCTATTTGATTATCGAGTAATTTTGCATACAGTTTTAAATCTTCATATGTGGTAAATAGTGCTTCCATACCATATAAATACTTATAGTTCGTATCTTGCATCGTCTGTAAAATGGATTTAAAATCAATGTTTCCACTACCGATTGGAAGATGCTCATCTGATTCACAATGATTGTCATGGATGTGTGTATGCATCATATATTCTTTTGATTTGTGGATTACTTCGTTGATATCCAAGCCAGAGACAGCTGCGTGCCCAACATCTAGAGTAAATCCACATTGGCACTCATGAAGCACATAGATAATTTCATCTAATGTCGTCATAAATTCGAAAGGACTTACCAAATTTTCAAGCATTATCGTAATGTTATGTTGTGAAGCAAACTTTTTGATTTGCTTTATATTTTTAATTGCTACTTTGATATCTTTTTCTCTTGTTTCCAAAGTTTTTGCACGCCCCGGATGAAGCGTTGCTCGCTTCACTCCAAAACTAGAAGCATAGATAATTGCTTGTTCTAACCTATATACCGAATCTACTTCACCATTTCCAATATTATATTCTTCTGAAAAAGGTAAGTGAAACACAAATTCAATATTTGGATATGTAAATTGTAACCATTTTATATTAGCTGAATAGCGCATGGTTTGATCCAAATCTTGTGGATTTGGATAAAATAATTCACATGCTTGATAAATTCCAGTCTCAATTAACTGTGTACCGTAATTATGAATGTCATCAAAACTACGATTGCAATTTATCGTAAAGGATTTTTTCATATCAATGACTTCTTTCGCTTTAATATTAGGAATAATGCGGAACCGATTGCTGCAACAGATCCTCCACCAATACCGATGATTGCTCCTGTTGATAGTCCAGTAGCTTCAATAAAGATAGAATCTTTCGCATCAATCTTCATTGGATTAGATTGTTCTAATAATCGATAAATTACTTCAATCTTATATTCGTGCTCCATGTTCGTTTCTAAGTCAGTCAATGCCACTTCTCCACTGTTACTCGTTACAACTATTTTTTGAGTGCCTTTTACGATAGCTATTTCCATTACGGCAGCATCAACATCAGTTACACTGTATACAATTTTTGTCTCTCCCGACTCTAACTTGATGATTTCAAATTGGTCAATTGTTGGTGCATCTTTTGGTCTAGCTAGTGTTAGCTGATTCGAAGTTATCGTAATAGGTTCACTTGATGTTGTTCTTTTGTACTCAACAACCAGTTGGAATTGATACGTATTCCCTTTCAACAACTCTTCGAACAAAAATGATTCAGTAGTCACTGGGTAATTTACATTGTTAATTTTGATTGATTTTGATACGATGGCTAAGTCTATGTCGTTTAGTTCATAGTTCAGTTGAAGTGTATCCCCATCGGCTTGTCCTAACGAAAACGACACAATACTTGGTGTCGACTTTTGTTTTGTTGTGGTTATGAAGTTAGACTCGACAGTATATGTTGCATCCGTTCCTGTACCATAACTATATTCGATCACTAGTTGATAGTTGACGGCTTCCCCTTTTGGAAAATCATCTATAATAATCTGCCCTACTAAGTTAGAAAGTTCTACTTCAGAATCACCATATACTATTTTTTTACTTATGATAGCTTGATCTGGGTCATTGATATCAAAGTTGATTGTAACATTTGAAGCGTTCGGATTCATAAAGTGAAATGCTTCTATGGAAGGTTTGATTTTACCGGTTGAAAAGTTCATTCGGTGCCCAAGTGCATTTAACGTTTGGTTTGGTTCTACGATATCATAAGTATAATTTAAAACATAATCCATTTTTGTTGTGAGTCCGTCAAAAATGAGTTCGTTTCCAACCATGGATCTTGTTTCACCATCAATAGTGATGCGAACGTTTGAAATCACACCTTGGTTTGCAACATTTGGTTGCTTATTGGTTACCTTGACATACGTATCTCCGATTTCTTCAATCTCAATACCAGGGGCTCTAGTAACAATTAAGAGTGCGTTTGCAACACGTCGATCAAACCCATCGGATGGATAATTCACTGTTGTAAAACCACCTGTGTCATTTCTTACTACAAGTGAAGATGAACCACCTCCATCAAGATTAAATCCATCCACACAATCATATCTTCTAAGAAGTTCACCTAATTCAAACATCGTAATACCATTGCGTTGTTCTGTTGAGGCACGACCATCAACCATTAACAAAATAATGGTTCCATCTGCCTTAAATCCGATTGCTGTTCTAGGATTTGGTGCTAGTACATAAGCTTCTTTGCTATCCTTTAATTGAGGAACACCATTGATTAATACTTGATGTGAGTATCCTGTAGCATCAGTGACACCAGCAAACGCTCCGGTTAACTTGTGTTGTGCCACAATTTTTTGACCCGATGCAATCACTTGATTCAAATTTTCACTTCTTGAAACGAGTTTAAAATCGGGACGATTTAATGTAGAGATTGCTGCACCATCAACAATTGTCGATACAATACCTGTAGTAAGATATCGATGAGCTCGACTTGGACTTGGATCGTTATCATAGGTTCTACGAAACATTTGATTCGTAAAACTAATGACTTTGGCTTGTTCGGTTTGAATAGTTGTAGGATCAGCAATATCGTTCATGATTATCGAGATTTCATTTGCATTTGGGGATTGGTTGATTTTATTGATCGGAAATTCTGCGATGATTTGATCTAAACTATCATACACTGACAGTGTCATTGTAGCGCTATGAGTTGGCTTTCCGTAAACATAACTTCCATCTTCTTTTAATCCTATTACTGACATACCACCTGTTACTTCTGGTTTAAATACCATTCCAGAACCAACGTTGGTGTTGTTGGTTTCGCCATAATGAAGATCTGGCGGGTTAATTCCATAAAAATCCCCATTCACTGCACCTAGCACAATCCAACCAGGATGTTTGGCTTCATAGTCTTGAGCTATTTGTGCAACTGTATAAAGTCCCCAGTTGCCATCGGTCCCTTTGCTCCAGTTTACAACTTTCGTTGCTTCTGAGTTTCCAGGACGAATGAGCGCTTGTATGTTTTGTGGTCGTTTGTCCTCTAGATTTCCGTTAAATGCCGTTAAGGCTGTTCGTTTGTGAAGTTCAATACCTTCAGTCATAACGATTCGTTCTTGAGTTAAAAAATCTACAATATTCATTGAGTTGGCATTTGTTTTTAATCCAACAATGGATAAACTAAATAAATATGTCATAAGACATACTAGTAACAATCTTTTTTTCATTTCTTTCTCCTTATTTTTTGTAACTTTTCGCTTGTATTACATTTGGAGAATGATATCTCACATGAAGAACAATACTTCAACTTATGATACATGCAAAAAAATAACAATCGCTTATCAAAACACGATGATAACTGATTAAAATCCGATGTTTTTATAACCGATTGTCGAAACTCATAAATAGGTCCATTCTATTTAATCTTTATATTGTTTTATGTTTGTGGTAAACCCTAAAATGATTCTAGGGTTTACCACGAATATTGTTATAGTTATTTTTTACGTTTTAATAAAAAGAACAATGCTGCTCCAGCAATCGCAAGACCACCTCCACCAGCAATCCCGATAATCGCACCAGTTGGAAGTCCAGCTGGTTCAATATATAAAGTTTCGTTGTCGGTAATAGTAAGGGTGTTACCTGCTGTTGTTGTTTTGTAAGAAACGGTTAGTACAAAGTCATACTCAACCCCTTCAACCAATCCAGTAGGGGCAACTTCACCACTTAAATTGGTAAGTGGAATCGATTGATCTCCATATGTTAAAACAATTCCCGTAATGCTTGAGTCCACATCCGCTATTTGATAATTTAAGATGTAATTTCCTGTATCATTTGTTACAAGATTAAATGAGGTAATTGTTGGTGCTGATTTATCAATTGTTAACGAAAGCGTGTTTGAGTTAATCACAACAGGGTTTGATCCATCTGTATATTGGCTATATTCCAAAATCAATTGGAAACTAAACGGATTTCCTTTGGTTAAAGCATCAAACGTAAATGTGCCTGAACTATCCGTGATTGGATAATCCACATTGTTGATTCGAATCTTCTTGGTAATAGCAGCTTGATCAGCATCTGTAATCGCATAATTAATACCAACATTCGATCCTTCTGGAGTTCCCATTGTAAGTGCTCCAATCGAAGGGATTGCTTTCAGTTTTGTCATCGACAAGACTTCTGACTCAAGTGTTAAGACTTTTTCATCTAAGGTATCATGACTATATGTGATTTGAATTTTATACTGAACCGCTTCTCCTTTTGGAAAATCTTCAATCGTGATATTTCCACTTAAGTTTGGCAATATGACTTCTTTATCAGCGTAGAGTATTTTTTTACTTATAATAGCTCCATCGATGTCATTAATCATATAGCTCAGTGTTACGTTAGCGGCATTTGGTGATAAAAAGTTAAATCCCTCAATAGTAGGCTTTAATTTACCTGTATCAAAACTTAACCGAGTTCCTCTTGCGCTTAAGGTTCTATTTGGTTCTACGATATCATACGCATAACTCAATGTGTAATCCATTTTACTTGTTAGTCCATCAAATATTAGCTCATCACCAACCATAGTTCTAGTTTCACCATCAATGGTTACTCTTACATTGGAAATAACTCCGTTGTTAGCAACATTTGGAGTTTTATTTGTAACTTTTACATAGGTATCGCCAATTTCTTCTACTTTGATCCCAGGATCACGTGTAACAATTAAAAATGCATTTGCTACACTGCGGTCAAACCCATCGGATGGATAGTTGACAGTAACTAGTTGTCCGGCATCATTTCGAACAACAAGAGAGGATGACCCACCACCATCAAAGTTAAATCCTTGAACACAATCAAATCTGCGTAACAGTTCACCAAGCTCAAATAAACTAACTCCATTGCGTTGTTCTGTGGATGCTCTACCATCTACCATTAACAACACCATAGTACCATCAGCTTTAAATCCCATCGCTGTTCTTGGATGAGGACCTTTAATAAATGCATCTGAACTACCACTAAATTGTGGAACACCGTTTACCAACACTTGGTGTGAGTATCCTGTTGCATCAATGACATCAGCAAATGTTCCAGTCAGTTTGTTTTGTGCAACGATTTTGTATCCAGCTTGAAGTGTTGTGTTTACAGTAGCGTTTTTTGATACTAACTTAAACTCTGGCTTTGCCATTGCAGTTAAAGCTTCATCATCAACAATTGTGGAAACATTTCCTGTTGCTAAATAACGGTGTACGCGGGAAGGACTTGGATCGTTGTCAAATGTTCTACGATACATTTGATTCGTAAAACTAAATACTTTCGCTCCTGTTGTATTAATTGTAGTAGGATCAGCAATATCATTAAAAATAATTGCTATTTCGTTTGCATTTGGTGTGGTATTAATTTTATTAATTGGAAACTCAGATACTAACCCACCAAGTTCGTTATAGATTGACAATGTCATTGTTGTATTGAATCCAGGCTTACCATAAACATAACTACTATCATCCTTTAAACCTAATACGAACTGACCGTGTTCAGGTCGGAAAACCATACCTGAGGCAACGTTAGTATTATTGGTTTCTCCATAATTGGCACTTGGAGGATTGATTCCGTAGAAGTCGCCATTAACCCCACCTAATACGATCCAACCAGGATGTTTTTCTTCATAATCTCTTGCGATAGCTGCAACCGTTGCTAGTCCCCAGCTTCCTGAAGTTCCTTTGCTCCAGTTTACGACTTTTGTTCCACCAGAATCAGCTGGTCGAATCAATGCTTGTAAATTTTGGGATCGTTTGTCTTCTAAATTTCCATTAAATGCTGTCATAGCAGTACGTTTATGAAGTTCAATCCCTTCTGTCATGATAATTCTTTCTTGTGTTAGAAAGTCAACAACATTCATTGAGTTTGCAGATGCTTGAAATGTAAGCACCGTTAACGCAAACGTAAATGCTGCTAATAATACTTTTAAAAAGTTCTTTCTCATTTGATTTTTAATCTCCTTTATTTTTTTCATATATAACACGGTATGATCGGTAACTTAACAAATATCCAACATAGATTGGTAGTGAAAACCCAAAGAAGGCAACAATGCCGTAGAACACTCCAATTTGTGCCAAAAATACAACAATAGGTAATAGTAAATAGATTGTTAACGTAGGATATTTTGCACTAAACAAAAACATTAACTTTATACTATCAATTGTTCTAAGATCTGGAAAATAAGATATCACAATTGGCAAGTGTTGCAAACATGCAACTCCAACAAATCCGGTGGATACAGATAATAGAAACCCAATCACATATAATGGTCCATCCCCCAATGTTTGAAAGAAGAAAAATCCGCTGTTGATTAACACCAATAATATGATAATGATTAGTAGTGATATGATTGCGGTTTTTCCTAATACTTGAATAAACATTTTAAAAAACTCTTTAAAAATGCTAGTACCGCGGTCTTCTGCCATTTTTCGAACAACAGTGTGACCGGAGGTAATTGCAGCTAATAATGTAAATAAGGGAAGTGATACGAACACAATGAGCACATTCAGAATCACTAATCGCATAGCAAAATCTAACATGTGATAGATCTTGCTATTTAGTAATTTTTCCATGTTCATGTTTCTTCACTTCCCTTTATTTTTTATATATCGGTTTTATCCCACAATTCCTGTTCGTTCAATACCTTCTACAAAGTATTTTTGAACAAATAAATATGCGATTAGTACTGGTAACATCATTAGGAATGCTGAAGTGTTTGAAATAAGTGACACGAAAAGAGGATTTCTTCTCATATCTGGCCCTACTAACATTTCCATTCCAGAAAATACCAAGTAATGTAATAAACGTTCTGAGGTGTTAGCAAGTTGCATCGTTAGTAATGGGAAGTTTGATGTTGATACTGCTAGAATTCTAGAAAAATACACATCATTCCATTGCCATACAAAGGCAAATAGACCAACTGTTAACATTGCGCCTCGCGCATTTGGTAACATAACATTCCAAAACGTTCGAAACACACCGGCACCATCAATTTGTGCTGATTCATCAAGTTCGGTTGGAATACCTCTAAAGAACTGTCTAAAGATATAAATAAATAGTGCTGAACGAATTCCCATTCCAAGTCCTGCCATCAAATACAGAGTCGAAATCTTACCAAGAAGATTTAGTGGTTCTCCGTTATTAAATAGTGACACAATTCCTAGGATATCAAA
>DAOSEC010000014.1:0-55352 GCA_035362935.1 Bacilli bacterium
TTCTATATAATGGGAATCCAAGTACCTTATAGGCAGTTATCTTAAATTATTCTTCATCACTCTTATCTGTTTAATATCACTGGTAACTCTTATCGTATTAAAGATAAACTTAAATACAATAAAACTGAGGAATCTTAACTGCACACAATTGTACATTCTTATGTTGACATTTATATGTTCTTTGTAGTTATTGTATTAATTATTGATTCATGAGTCCATATTGTATAGGAGAATAACCTCCTAATGACAACTTAATTCTTTGTTGATTATACCATTCAATATATTCATCGATTGTTTGAATTAAATCTACTAATGATTTAACCTTTTGTAAATAGACTGTTTCACACTTAAGTGTCCCAAAGAAACTTTCTATGACTGCATTATCATAAGCCTTACCTTTAGCACTTATTGATTGTGTAAATGCTGATTTTTTAAGATAATTACGGTATTTTGGAGATTGACATAAGATACCCTGATCAGAATGTATGAGAAGCTTTGATAAATCTTCTTTTGGATTGATCGCTTTCTTTAGTGTCTTAAGAACTAAATCCTGGTTTTTACTTCTAGAGATTTGATACCCTTTGATTTCTTTGTGGTAACCAATACTGCCGTTTGTTGAAACAAAAAAGAGCACATTCAATTCAAATCTGCTCTTTTTTGTGATACATGTTTATTATGATACTTGTTTAATCTTCAGGGTTTTAGCATTAATTGCTACAATGATTGAAGATAATGACATAAGGATTGCTCCAATTGCTGGCGGTAATAAGATACCTGTCGCTTGATATAACACACCGGCTGCAAGTGGCAATGCGATAATGTTATATCCGGTTGCCCAAATTAAATTTTGAATCATTTTGTTTGAGGTTGCTTTTGATAACTTAAGTAGATTGACTACGTCTTTTGGATTGGATCTAACTAATACAATATCAGCAGATTCTATCGCAACATCTGTACCTGCTCCTATTGCAATACCCAAATCACTTTCAACGAGTGCTGGAGCATCATTGATTCCATCTCCAGCCATCGCAACTATATATCCATCACTTTTAAGTTGACGAATTTTTTCTGCTTTTTGATGTGGTAGAACTTCAGCAATCACTTCATCAATCCTTAATTTTTTAGCAACATTTTCTGCAACTATTCTGTTATCTCCGGTTAAAAGTATTGACCTAATATTCGCTTTTTTTAGTTGCTCAATTGCTTCATATGCTTCATCCTTGATTTTATCTTCAAGAGCAAATGTACCAACAACCGTTTTTTCTTTCAATATATAAATAACGGTTTGTCCGTTTTGACTCATGTGATGTCCGTGCTGTTCATCAAATTTGATCTTCTCTTTTTTCAGATAAGCAGGTGAAACTGCTTGGTATAGTATGTTGTTTATGGTTCCTTTGACGCCTACCCCTGGTACATTTGAGAACCCTACTACTGATAAGTCTTGAGCTTTTTTGTTTTTAGCAAATGAAACAATACCTTTAGCAATTGGATGATTGGAGTTTTTTTCCAAATTATATGCAATATCAAGCACTTCTTTTTCATCGATTAGGTATGCGTGCATATGATCAACAAAAAATTTACCTTCTGTCAATGTTCCAGTTTTATCAAACACAACTGCGTTTATTTTTCTTGCCGTTTCAAAACGACTTCTATTTTTGATGAGTAATCCATTTTTAGCAGCAATCGTTGTTGATTTACTTGTAACAAGTGGAACAGCAACACCTAAAGCGTGTGGACATGCAATAATAATAACTGTAACAACGCGTTCAAGTATGAATTCGGTAGAGTAACCGTTTAATCCCCAATAGATTGAGGTACCAATTGCAAATGTCATGGCTAAATAGAACAGATATTTAGCAAAGGTATCTGCAAGTCTTTGCATCTTAGAACGATTTTTTTGTGCATTTTCTACTAAAGTAATAACTTGTTGAAGATAAGTCTCTGATCCTAATTTGGTGATTTTAACCTTTAGGACACCATCACCATTAATTGTTCCACCAATGACTTGATCTTCCACATCTTTTTTGACTGGTACCGATTCACCTGTAATCATCGATTCATCAAGTGTCGATGTTCCTTCAATAATGACACCATCAACCGGTACTTTATCTCCTGGTTTAACTAAAACAACATCACCCATTTTCAATTCTGATACAGAGACTGTTTTAATAGTTGATCCTATCATCAAGTTTGCTTCACTTGGCATGAGTTTAGTTAGTGCCGTTAACTCATTTGTAGCTGCAACTGATGATTTCATTTCTAACCAGTGCCCTAATAACATGATGGTAATCAAGGTCGAAATTTCCCAAAAGAAATCATGCCCAGTCAGTCCAAACACCACAGCTGAACTGTATGTATATCCGATTGTTATGGCAACTGCAATGAGACTCATCATTGCAGGACTTTTGGCTTTTAGCTCATGCCATGCACCAACGAAGAATGGTTTACCTCCATATATCAATAAAATAGTTGATAAGATAAAAGCAACATACTGGTCGTATGTAAATCTTAAAGTAAAGTTAAACCACTCTTGAATCATTGGTGACAACAAGACAATTGGTATTGTTAAGATCAGTGAAACTAAAAATCTGTTCTTAAAGTCTTGAATCATATGTGAATGGTCGTGTCCAGCATGACCACCATGTCCATGCATATGTGCATCATGTTCATCGTGGTGATGATGTTTATGGTGATGCTCGTGATTATGATCATCTGCGCCATGCAAATGCTCTTTATGCTTTTCTTCCACATGATGGTGTTCCATATGGTTTTCATTCATCTTTTCATGATGATGGTGTTCATGACTTGCGCTTTCGCAATGATCATTCGATACATGGTGATGGTGCTCACCATGATGTTCAAGTTGATTACCTTCGACTTTCTTTTTTGTCACCTTTTCGTTTTTTGTATCCATATATTTTCTCCTCCTTCTAGGATCTTGACACGCTTTTTAAAATCAATTCTTTTGTATAAATTAGTCAAAATTAAAAATTATACTTTTATTATTTATTTAGTACAATTATTTATTTAGTACAATTTGTAGGATTGTTCTTATTTTAAAATTGATTTGATTAATACATTGATTTCTTCGACTTTGAGATTAGCATCATTTTGCTTAACTGATTCAACAACACACGTATTTAAGTGATCTCCTATAATTGTTGCTTGTGCCTTCTTTAAAAGAGAAATAGTGGCTTGAATCTGCATAGAAATATCCATACAGTATCTATCTTCTTCAATCATTTTAGCCACACTTTGAATTTGTCCACTCGCAACTTTAATCGTTTTTAATGCATTCTGATGTTTTTGCATCTTACCAAACTCCTTTATTTATTTTTACTCATGCTTACAAATCTTCTACTACCAAAAAATAACATCAATACAGTAAGTACAACAATACCAAGTAGGCTGTACCAAATATCAAGCGATACAATTTGTGGTGTCATAAAGAATCTTAAAGCTTCGTTAATATGAACAAGTGGATTAATCAGTATCAACCATTGGAAAACCGGCACATTGCTTAAACTTGTCCATGAAAAGAAAATGGCTCCCGTAAACACAACAGGCATTAAAAAGCCAGGAAACATTGCTGCAATTTGACGTGGTTTTACAATCGTACCTACCAGTAAACCTAAACATGCAGATGTGATTGCTGTTAATACTAATACACCAATTAATGGTAATACATTGGAAAGCGTAATTGTTACATTGATTTGATCAGCCATAAAAATAAGTGAGATTGGTAAGACAATCAATCCACCAATAAATGATTCAATGAACCCAACAGTCATTTTAGCAAGAGCAACTACTCCTGTTTTAACTGGTGCTTGTAGTCTATCTTCAATTTCTCTTGAGTTATTAAAATCCATCGTCAGTGGAACAGCAGTACCGTGAATACCCGTAAGTAACATACTCATACCGACCATACCTGGAAACATTTGACTTGGGAAACTAGCATCTAGTACACCAATTTTAGGTAGAATATACCCATAAACTAAAATTAAAACAAATGGTAACATGGCAACTCTAAAAATAAATTCCCATTTATCACGTAATTGAATTACTAAATCTCTTTTAACCATTGTAGCGAATACTTTAAAACTTGATATTTTTTTCATTTTTTGTGAGTTCCTTTCGTAAGATGAATAAAGACATCGTCTAATGTAACAGCACTTAATGATAAATTCTTAACAGAAACTTTCTTTTCCGTTAACCATTCTAAAACTTGTGTAAGTGCCTTATCTTTTTCTTTCACATAAATAAGAATGTCATTTTCATGTTTGGTTGCACGTTCAACGCTTTTTACATCTTTTGCTAATTCAGAAATTTGTTTATCACTTAATTGTGCATCAAGTTTGATGATATCACTTGTTGGTATTGAGTTCTTAAGTTCTTCTACTGTACCAATACCTTTAATTTCACCTTGATTCATAATGGCTACACGGTCACAAAATGCTTCTGGTTCTTCCATATAGTGTGTGGTTAAAAATATGGTTGTCCCTTGTTTGTTAAGTTCCATCATAAGTTCCCATAAAATATGACGATATGCCGGATCAAGTCCTGTCGTTGGTTCATCTAAGAACAATATTTTAGGTTGATGAATCATGGCACGTGCAATTTTAAGACGTTGTGCCATCCCCCCTGAGTATGATTTAACATAATCATTTTGTCTTTCTGTTAATCCAAGTTTGGCAAGATAGTAATCTGCTTTTTCATCTGCCTCCTTCTTTGTCATGCCGAAGTAGCTTGCATGGTATAAAAGGTTTTCTCTTGCTGTTAAACCTCTATCTAAATTGTTGTGTTGTGCTACAACACCAATACTTTGTCTAACTTTTTCAGGACTATCTTTAACTGATAGGCCATCAACCAAAACTTTGCCACCTGAAATTTCAAGTTGAGTAGTTAACATATTGATTGTTGTCGATTTACCAGCACCGTTTGGTCCTAAAAACCCAAATACTTCTCCTTCATAAACATCAAAACTGACACCCCTTACTGCATCAATCTTTCTACCACCCTTCATTAAATATGTTTTTTTCAAATCTTTAACTTCTAAAATTGCTTTTTTCATAGAATGCCCTCCAAATACCCCATCCCTATGCGGGGGGGTTATCTATATTATGCTCCTATTAACTTTATTTGTCAAGAAAAATGTTTCAAAACAAATGATATAATTAATTTAAAAAGATAAACTTGAACTGAATCAAACTGAGGAATCTTAATTGCACACTTTTGTCCATTCTTAACTTGACATTTATAATAAAAAAAGAAAGAGCCTACAAATCACATTCATGAAGTGACTCATAGACTAGTGCTTTTTAAGAAAAAAGGGATTATCTCCCTATTTTCATATTCTTTATAGTTGATACGTTTGTATCAACACTGTCGTGCTAATATGTTTTACTAGATAAATAGTTATACAAATACTCAATTAAGAATTGTTTATCATAAGTCATAGAAGCCTCCAATCAGAGTTCAGAGCCAAGTTTAATAGTTACTTTTTCTTTTAAGAGTGTTGATACAATCCTCAAGTCAAAATAGTCTAACATCACTTTATGTGCAAATCTAATCAAGAAAGCATAAAATTCTACAATATATCCTTAGATCTTTTTATATATTCGTGAATGTATAAATCCAATTTATCAATCCTGTTTACAACTTTTATGTTTTCAAATTCCTCAAGATAGTACTTAGTAAAAGCAAAGGCATCAAGTTCAATTTCTTGAGCTATGTAGTTACTACCACATGTATCCATATTTGAACTATTAATAACACCTTGTAGTTCTTTTTTCCATCTATTGGAACGCTCATTAAAAAATAAACTCACATCTTGTTCTTTTCAAGTATTGTTTTTCCACAGATTAATTCAAACATTGAAAGTGGTATTAATATGTTATCGACATCAGTACCTAAAACCTTAATTTCTCCAAATTTGTATAACCACTCAATGAACTTGAATGTTACTTCTTTCTTCAAACCTTCTTCTTGGTTGATTTTTTCTTATATTTTTGTAATAACTAAGTTTTTGATAGAACTTGGTATTATTGTTTTTAGTTCAAAATGCTCTATCATCATCTTATGCGCAAATACAATTGCGTCTATTTCAATTTCTTGTTTTAGATACGCCTCGTCATCTGTTTCATTATTTTTCCCAGATGGCATAATATAGTTTACCGTTTCGAATTCCCATTTGTCTAATGTTTCCTTTGTCTCTCTACTTTGAGTTCTTATACAATAGCCCTGATATGCGTGTCTCATTTCATGAAAAACAGTAATGATAACTTCTGTCCAATGACTTCTAAGAATCCAATCTTTACTAAATATGATCTTGTTTGAATCATACTTATACATGCCGGTTATCTCACTATTAGGTAGTTTGGACCGTTCAATAATGAATAATTCAGGTGCTGGGAAGTTAAGTGATTTTTCCACGATTTTAACTGCTGCAATAATAACATCAAAATTATTCATTTTTGCTCCTATTTAGTCATTTTAGCATTCTTGCTTTTTTTCTTGCTATATTAATTATAACATAATAATTCTTTTAAAAACCCTACAATTTTACATTCTTCACGCAAAATAGCTTTTTTGTGTTATGAAAAAAGAACCATCTCGATGAGATGAGTCTTTGATGACAATATTGGTGACCCATAAGCTGTCACGTTGGTTGTCGTATTCTATATGAAAAATTAGATATTTATTCACAAAATGCTATTTAAACTTCTATTTTGTATATATTCTTTTTGTTTTTTTTATAAGTTAATCAACCAACAGTTCAATATGTATTAATAATCGTCATTGTTGTTTTTTTCCCACATTGCTTTCGTCCAACTATTGACATATTCGTGTAACTTATACTTCAACTCTCGGTTTTGAGATTCCAATGTATATATTACTTTCCAAAACTTTTTTTCAGATTCTTTAATACCCTTTGTTTTCACTTCTAAGTATTGTTCAAAATCTTCAAATTCCATATGATACTGATTTTCATATGTTATTAACTCCTTTATAACAGTATCAGTTAGTTTTGAAGGCACTAGTAAAGTAAATGAAAATTTATTTGGATGCTCAAAGTATCGTTTACGGGGATCATAATGGGTTCTATTTATAGGTACTTGGTTTTGTATTTCCGACGTTGTTTCTATCATTGTTTTAATTAACTCAACTTTACCTGTCTTTAAAATATGAACAAACAATCTATACAATGGAAATGGTAAAGCATCAACATTAGTGGAATTTTCATATGTTTCTTTAATACTACTTGTTCTATCACTTAGTTCTTTTAGTAGGTTTTTAGAGGATAGTATAATTTGTCGAGCTTTGTTAGAAACAGCATCAAACTCCACAAAATCCCCTAGGAAAAGTTTATGAATATTAAAGCGGTTTGCTTGCACTTTAGCCATAATATTGTCTTTGTCTTGCTCATCTATAAGTGATAGGATCACATCTCTTAAATTAGTACTTATTTTTTCAAAATACTCTACTGGTATATTTGTAAATATTTTTCTGCTCAAGTCTTGGTTTTTTTTCATTTGTTCAATCATAGTGTTTGATTTGTTGCTATACATTAAGTATTCAATAACATATGCATGCATAGGAATCTCCTGGCTATCAATATTATAGTCGTTTATATTTATATTAAATAAAAACTTTACAAGTTTGCCTTCTGGCTTAGCTAGTACAATTTTAGCATATTGACTGCTTGTAAGTTCCTTATTTCCCACCATAATTTTCCCGTCTTTATCTGACCACAATAAATTTTCACAAGCCTCAAAGAAATCTACATCTCCGGTTTCCGCTGCATACTCCCCAAGTGTCTTTGATTTTTCATCCAGCGCATACGGATCATTACCTTGATTAAGATAATTTTTAATTTGATTAATGTCTTTGCTGCTGATTACGAAATTGAATAGACTTGAAATATTCATTTTTTCCTCCTTTATTACAATAAATTTGTGTTATTAATATTTGTTTGTCAAATACATTATAATTGTAAACAATGTTATTATCAAGCAGTTTTTTATGGGTGGTCTATTTCTTTTTATACTTACAGTTTCAGAAACAAAAAATACATACATTCTTTGTTTCAAAGTATTCATTACAATCCTCCACAACTATGATATACCTTTATTATAGCATTTATAATTTTTCAATGCTATCGCTATTTTGTGACATTTATGTATATTTGTTAATTATTCTTATTTACTTGACATCATAAATGTACACTGTCAGCTATTTTCTATTGAGTCAATATTGTTACCTTCATATACATCTCTGCAATCTTTAAAACTTGTTCATAATCGTCATCTGTTATGTCAATTATCTTGTTTACAGTACTACTTATTCTTGAAACAAGTAGTTTACTCTTTGTCTCATTCTCTTCTTCGGGTTCAAAGACAATAAGAAAACGTTTGTCATCTATTTGTATTGGTCTAAAACTAAAAAAGCCAACTCGATCTAGTACTCGGTTAATTGGTGCATAAGCACTTACTTCTTTCTTTTCAATCTCTAAAAAGCCATTCACATTCTTTTTCAATAGCCATCTAATAATAAAACCTTTTTCCATAATAAAAAATCTCCTCCTCTATAAAATCCATAAGAGAAAGAGACTTTGTCCTTATACAACCATCTGTCTGGATTTAGCACCTTATCACATAATGATAGGTTGCTGTGTAGTCGATGAGCCAGTCTCTCGTACACTCTTTATGGCATTTATATTATATTTTTAATAAATTGTAATTCTCTACGCTAGTCTATTACTTATATTCTTTAAAAGACAATTATCACTTACATTACATATAGTGTGATAAATTATTATTATGACTTATTTATCACACTTTTTAAATTATTTTTTCATAACAGAAAATACAAAGCGTTTATATAGAGAATAACATTTGAGTTTATTGTAAATTTCCACACTTGATATATATTTATATTTGTCTAGTACTATTGTTTAGTGATTCATACTTCAAAACAAGACTTGGATATCCAAAAACAACCCACATCGCATTTTCTATGTTTTTATTGGTATTTATTAGTATTTAAAATTTGGAAGCGATGTGGATTGAATACGGAATCCAGTGTATCTTAGCTTCTCCTATTATTATCAAATTCTAGCTCCACACATTTATTCTAATACTGTCCAACTTAAGATAGCCTATCTAAATGATTATTTATAAAAGGCCATTATCTATAATTTTTTATAGTCCAATCATTTTAAAAATTCACAAACTAATCCACAAATTAAAGTAGTTAGACTATGCTTTTTATATAATAAAATATTTAGATTGTTTTACAGAATAGAGTTTTGGACTTATAAAATATCTCGCCATTAATAGCTGTTTATTTTTGTACTGAAATCTCTAATATTTTTGCGATTTATTATAAATCTCTAATTTATCGAAATATCAATTAAACAGTAGAAAAATTACTGCTTATTATAAATACTTTATGCTTTATTATGAAGGTAACTTATCTAAATTTACATAATACATTATCTTTGTAATGTTATATTCATTTAAAACTATTCCTTCTGCATAATAATTTGTTCCATCATATGGATCTTTATAGGTTGTTGATGTAATTGGTCCTAAAGTCACTTCATATTCTGGGTAATGTGTATCAATACTAAAGATTGGTATATAATATTTATCTCCCGGAAAATAAACACTAAAATAAACATTAACAACTGCCCCACCAGAATTTTTCGCTCTGACCGCAAGTAAACGTCCAATTCCATCACTATAAGATTTAACATTAATAATCGAATAGTCTGCTTTATTTATTAAATCAGATTTGAATGCTAGAGCAGCTCTAAGTATTTCATGTTCCTTTTCAGTTAATATAGGTTCAATTACATTAACTGCCCTAACTTTATTAAATACCTCACCATTATAATTAACTGTATAAACAACTTGATAAGTTCCGATCTTAGTTATATCAACTTTGTTATCAATTAGAACAACTAAGTCTTCATCTTTTTCATTTTTAGCAGTTGCACCTTTGTCGATATAGTTATCTCCAATTTCAACTGTTTCATTTGAACCAATTACAGTAATGAATGCTTTCTTTTCTATTACAGTTCCCGGATCTACAGTTCCCGGATCATTTTCTGTAGTGCATGCTGAAATAAATAGTAGAAAAAAAGACATCAAAAATAAAACAACAATTTTTTTAACAATATAATTCATAAATTCCCCCCTATTTGTCATTATACCAAAAATAATATTGAATGTAAAGGGGCTATACAATATATACCATGGTATATTTAATATCTATTTCGTTTAAGAAATTTCATGACAATTAATATTTAAGTTATTACATCATGATGTTATTATGCTGAAGTATTGTAACTAACTCATCATTATTTCTTTAGTTTCATTTCTATAGATAAACATTTGGTGTTTATAGTGTAATTAGTAGATTATTTTTATATACACAAATTCTACAAGGCAGTTTATCATTGCTCTCTAATTATGTATTTGCTTGAAATTATCATAAACACCTGTGTTTTGTATAATAATAGATATGTCAAGAAAACTGTTATTAATTAATGAGTAGCCACTTAAAACAAGACTTGGATATCCAATAACAACCCACATCGCATTTTCTATGTATTTATTAGTATTTATTAGTATTTTAGATTTGGAAACAATGTGGATTGAATGCTGAGATCCATTTAAAAATGTCTCTAATGTTTCTATTAGAGACAATTAATATGATGAATGAGATTTTATTATTTTAAATCTCTATTCCATATCTTTCTATCATTAAATCATTAACATTTTCAGTGATATCAGATCCAATATTGTTTCTAATAATTTGATGTAAGGATTCAAAATCAGCATACCCATCTTCTGAGTTTGTACATTCTTTATAACAATATGCTCCTAACTCCTCTGCTTTTATTGTGACAATATTATAACCATGAATATCCCCACTAATACCAGATGCAAATCTTGGTGCAACAACAATGCAAAATTTTGATCCATATTTCTTAAGATGAATTTCTAATCTTCTTGCATTGATATCTGATAAGCCTGCTTTTCGTGTTTTAGCATCTACATTCATTTTGTAAATATCTTCATTTTCATTTTCCATTACACACAATAAATCCGTATTTCCAGATCCGGATATTATTTCTACATTACATGTTTCTCTAAACAGTTCAATTAAAGGTTTTAATGAAGTCTCGAATTCTTTACCATCATGACTTCCATATTTTGATGCATAAACCATTGTATTAACAATATCTGAGATCTCTTTCTCTCTATTAAATACATTAGTTATACAATTCAAGTATGCTAAAGGTTCTGTATCATATAATGCTGTAAACCAATCTCTTCTTGAATTAACTCCAATAGTGGTCATCGTTGTTGGTTTTTCAAAAGCTGAGAAATTTTCATTCAATTTTACTGCATCAGCAATAACAAGATCACTTAACTTGATATATCCTGAAATTGATTTATTGGAATCATATGCATCTGTCCTATACGTTGATTGATTACCATGATGAAACCTAAATAACATACCATCATTATGTTTACGATCTGGAATAACATCAAATACTCCAAATCCTTTAAATATTCTCAGAAAATAATAATTCATTTCGTGTGTTGTATTAGAAAATATATCATCATTATTTTTCACATTTTTAAAAAGATGATCTTTCAAGTAATAAGTCAAATTTCTATATTCGATAATGCTTCCTATTAAATCTTCATAAATGCTTTCATCTATTGTTTCAATGAACGGCAAAAACCATATCATTTCATCAATATAGAGTTTTCTTTCGATCCGTTCATCTAACAGCAATTTTATAAACAATCTTCCTATGTATATATAAAAATTTTGATTTGTCTGACTATATGGGTGGGGAAATTGCATTGTAAATAGGTTTATTAATGCATTTGACTCTTTCGAAATCGGACAATTTGGATTTAAAAGATTCAATGTCATAGGAGAAGGAATAAACCTACTATTGTTCTTATAACCAAACATATAAAAACACATTTGACTAAATCTAACACCCATGGTACTAATTGAACCTTGATTAGTTCTTCCCTTATATATAGACTGAACCTTTAGTTTTCTCTTGATCTCATCATAATCAATACTGGACTTTGAACTAGAAATAACATCCAAATACGCTTCGATAATATTCTTTGAACTAACATTCTTTTGCATAATCCATTTGTGATTTTTTCTTCTATCAAGTTGTATCATAATTAGTCCTTTCCGATTTTTTCAACTATACTTTTTGAAAACATTGGTGGTATTGCTTCTCCAATAGCTTGGCGAATTAAATTATCACTACACCATTCCGGCAAATTCCAATTTGCTGGTAATGATGATACAATAAACAATTCTCTTAATGTTAAAACTCTGGCATCTGAACGAGTGCCATCACTTAATAAATATCCTGGATGTACATTGTTATGCCCACCCATATTACCATTATTCATTGCTCTAGCTGGACATGGCTCATTCCATTTCATTCTTTTATAAGTGTTATGAAACCCTTTTATCGGGTCACCATTAGGTTTTTTGGGATAATAAATTGGATTTGTTAATGCTGACTTACCTTCATCTGTGTGTTTCATGGCTGTAATTTCTCGTTCATTGTGCTTTTTAGCAAAATGCCACTTAATTCCACTATCTTCTCCAGGTTCAAGTGATGGTAAATCACCAATAGCATCAAACAATGTAATTTCTTCTTTTTTTACTGGTTTTCCCCATTTCAATCCTTTTTTCCATATTCTAATAAACCCTCTTGGTCTGCTTTGAGGAACACCATAATCTTTTGCATTCAATACAAAAGAATCAATGTTATAACCACTAGAATATTTGTCAGTAAAAATATCAATCAGTAAACGTAGCTCACCTTTGTAAGGAAAGTATAATTGTAAGTACTTTGGTACATTTTCAATGAGTATATAGTTGAAATCACATTGATCAATCATATCCATTACATAAAAAATTAAGTAGTTTCTCTTGTCGTTGTCATAATCTTTCTTACCTAAGCTACTCATACCTTGACAAGGCGGAGTTGCTAACATAAATTTACAATCATTATTTTTTGTTTCCATTAATATTTGATTAAAGATATGTTCTTTTGTTATATCTCCACTAATCATATTACAATTTGGGTAAAGCCATTTATGTAGTTTGGCTCTTTTTGGTAGTATTTCATTTGCTACAACAAATTCAATATCACATTCATTAAAATAAGTTTCTGCTATTCCAGCACTACAAAATAAAGATACTCCTCTCATCTTAGTTGAACTCCTTTATACTTGAACAAATTACTTCCATTAATCTTGGAGGAACTGCTTCCCCTATCATATACCTAATTTGGTTATCTTTAGCGAATATTGGGACATCAATGTCAGGATTAATAGAACTCAAAATGAATAACTCTCTTAATGATAATACTCTAGCATCCGAATATAAACCATTAGGCAGCAAGTGTCCAGGATGAACATTACTTTGAGATGAAATAGCATCATTTCTCATTGTTATCGTGGGGGCAGGTTTATCCCAATCAATTCTCTTATATGTTGCAGAATAGCCTCTTAGTCGTTCCCCTTTACTGTTTTTGGGAAAATGTACATCATTTTCAAATGCTGAACGACCTGTTGGAGTATGTTGCATGTACTCTATATGATTTCTTGTATGTTTTCTTGCATAATGATTTTTTACTTCAGAAATTTCACCAGATTCTAAAGATGGTAAGTCCCCAATCGCTTCTCTAACAGTTATTTGTTTTTGCTTAATAGGTTCAACAAACTTGAACTCGCTACTATGTAGTACTATAATAGCTCGTTTTCTACTTTGAGGAACTCCATAATCTTGAGCATTATAAATATTCACATTAATGTTATATTTATCACTGTACTTTTTTCTAACAATATGCTCAATAGTGTGATATGAATTTTCAAAAGGAAATCTCATTTTTAAATACCTATCAACATTCTCTATAATAACAATTAAAGGATTTAATGCATCTATAATCTCAAAAGCATGAAAAATTAAAAAATTTCTTTGATCATTAAGCATGTCATCATTTGTTTTATTTTTTCCGATTAATGATACACCTTGGCATGGGGGTGTAGCAATTACAATATCAATTTTTTCTTTAATTGATGCATCAATTATAGCTGATTTAATATTAACTTTGGCGATATCGCCACAAATCATTTTACATTCTGGATGCCAAAATTCATGTGTTTTTGCTCTTATAGGAATAAGTTCATTAGCAACCTTTATATTTATACCCGCATTCTTTAAATTAAATTCTGCGATTCCTGCACTGCTAAAAAGCGATAAGCCATTCAAACTTTTCATAAGCTCACCTCTATATTGTTTTCTCTTAGAATATGCAATAATTTTCTTCGTACTTTCATAGTTGGTATTGTTTTATGATTTTCATATCTATTAATTGATACAAATGCTACACCTAACATTCCTGCAAGTTCTTCTTGTGTTATACACATTTTATATCTAAGTTCTTTTATTAATTCTGCCCAATTCATTACAAACCTCTCATTTAATTCTCATATTTATATCTTTAGTATATCACTTTTTGAGAAAAATGACTAGTTAAATTGATAGTTTTTATCAAGAAAAATCTTATTTTTCAAACTAATCGTTTCATATAAATAAAACTAACTTAATAATAAACTATGATATAAAATAGGCCATATATGAACACAGGATCTGTTATAATTAAAAAAGCCGACTGAAATCGGCTTTTTTTGGCGTCCTGGAAGGGATTCGAACCCCTGACCGACGGCTTAGAAGGCCGTTGCTCTATCCAGCTGAGCTACCAGGACACATTTAAAACGCACCCGTCTTATTTGAGGTGCGTATAAATTATACAATAACATTATGCTTTTGTAAAGTAATATTTATATAAAATGCCTTGATCTTATAAGATTAAATTTAATCGATTGCGTGAAACTAATCGCATCATATCATGCTTTTTTAGTTCTACTTCTGTTTTAATCTTTAGTATTTGTTTTGGATGTCTCGCAATTTCAACCGGTTGGTTTGTATCATCCCACATTGATTCAATCACAAATCGTGTATTTTTTAACCGAGGACCAAAGAACTCAACCACATCATTTATCTCAAAATAATTTCTTTGCTCGATTGTAGCAACTTGTGATACTGCATCATAATCAAGAACGTATCCAATAAACTCCTTGGTAGGTTGTTCCGCTCTCATATCATACAACTGAGAATCAATACCTGCCTTGCCGCTTAAGAATCCACTACCTGCAAACCTATTTTCTGCTTTTTTAATTTCTTCTAGATAACGATTAATGTCTTGTTCAGTGATATGACCATTTTTTTCATAATATTCATCTATTAATTGTCGATAGGTTCTAACAACCGTTGCGATATAATAGATGGATTTCATTCTACCTTCAATTTTTAAAGATGCAACTCCAATATCAATCATTTTTGGAATATAGGGAATTGCCATCAAATCTTTTGATCCAAAATTATAGAAACCAGTCTCATTTAGTAACTTATCTTGTTCAAACAAACTATAGTTCCATCGACAAGAATGTGCACATCCACCCCTATTGGCATCACGGTTTGTCATATGATTGCTTAACATGCATCTTCCAGAATACGCTACACACATTCCGCCATGGATAAATACTTCAATTTCTGTTTGTGTTTCATCAATAATCTGTTTGATTTCCTCTAGATTGGCCTCTCGTCCTAAGACTACACGACTGATTCCTTCCTTAAACCAATACTTGGTTGCAAGCGAATTCATTGTTGATTGTTGGGTACTTAGATGAACCTCTAATTCTTTAGCGTGCACTTTGGCTGTTTCTATTATATAAGGACTTGAAGCAATGATGGCATCAACACCAGCATTTACCAAAGCCCGTAAATATGGAATCAATCCATCCATATCTTCGTTATGTGGGACAATGTTCATAGTCACATATACTTTTGCTTGATATCCTTTAGCAAAATCTGTTAGTTCTTTTATGTCAGGGACATCAAAATTGGAAGCACGTGCACGTAAGCTAAATTGCTTCCCGCCAACATATACTGCATTTGCTCCATACATAATTGCAATTTTTGCCTTTTCTAAATCACCAGCTGGGGCTAACAATTCAACTTTCTTCATTCTACTCACGCCCCTTTCGTAAAATGGATTTTGAATATAAATGACTTGTATTGATGTTTGGGTTTACGGCAATTACTTGATCAAACAATGACTTGATTTCTTTCTCAAATCGATTGTCGTGAATGGCATCGATTGCCAAGCCATATAGCTCAATGATTTTATGATAGTCGTCTTTGTTCAAGAAGTTTGCAGATAAGTGAAATCTATTTAAACTTGTGTTGGAAAATAAGTTTAATTCTTGAAACAAACAAAAAATTTTACCAGTATAAATGTGAGTTCCACGTTCGTCCTGAACGATTGGATACTCTTCTGTTCTTTGTTCCTCGACAATACGATACTTTCGATTATTAATCGCACCTTTTTGTTCTTTTCCTTTGTAAATAAAATAGTTCGTGAGTAGCTCTCGCTTGGAGTAAAACATCGAATGATATCCATATGCCATATAGATAGTAGGTTTCTTTGCTGCGTTGGAAATTTCAACCAATTCATCTAGTGACAATTCGTTTGAGATTATCGCAGATTGGACTCGGTCTAACCAGTAATTTACTTCAAAGTTGTTCGTCACAAATGTTTCGGATCCATAAACAAGTTTATCCTCCATACTCAACTCTTTGGCCAACATATATACAGCCAAATCACTAAATAAAATGGAATCAACACCCAAATCTTTTAGAAAAATCAAATATGATTTGACTGTATCAAGCTCTTCTTCATGATAAATTGCATTAACATCTACCATCATACGAAGATTTAACTCTTTTGTTTTTAATCGAATCTGTTGTAAACTGTTTTTATCAAAAGACGCTTCTTGTTTTATTCCTACAAACCCATCGCTTACGTATATGGTGTCGATATGTTTGTTATACTGCTCATTTAAATCGTCTAACTCGATTAAATCGATCATTAACTTCATTTTGATTTCCTTTCGCTCACCGCCATACCATCTCCAATATCAAAAAATAAACTATTGAAGTTAGGATGTTGCGCAAGCCAATTAATATATTGTTCGATTTTTCGAACCAAACCTCTTATATTTTTACTCTTTATCTGATCATCATAAACAAATCCGTGAAAAGCCAAATTATCACTAATGATGATTCCATCCTCAGACAGTAGTGGTGAAAATCGTTCAAAAAACTTTTGGTACTGTGCTTTTGCGGCATCAATAAAAATGATATCATATGTAGATTTCAGTTTTGTTAAATCCAATTCTAAAGCATCTGCTTCTATCACGAAAATTCTATCCCCATAATGAAAGGTTTTTATATTATCTCTTGCGAGTTGAACCATTTCTGGGTTGCGTTCAATGGTATCAATCATTGCTTCAGAAAAACGTGTCATTTGAATAGCTGAGTAACCAATAGCTGTACCTATTTCTAATATTCTTAGTGGTTTTTTTATTTTAATTAATTGTATTAAAAAAACAAGCCCTTCATCTTGAATGATAGGAACCTTATGATTGGTTGCATATTCTCTTATTTTCGCAATATCACTATGTAATAGTATTGAACCTTGTTGGTTGATTTTTTCAAACATTGTATCACCTTTTTATATTATAACAAATAAATGGTTTTTTTAACAATGAAATACAAAGAAAAAACTAGGTGATTAACACCTAGTTAATATCAGCAAATATCCATATACTCCACCATCAACTTACAACAATCTTTGTACTTACCTGATTTGTTACTGACTTCAAGGAACAAACACACAGCTTCCTTTAACAACCAATGTTCGTATTGATCATAAAACTTACTAAAAAAATGTTCTTTTAAGTAAGTTAATATTTCGGTCGGTTCAACTTGATTCCATTTCATTTTGATTGCTTCAACAAAATGGTAATATAGCGAATTAGTTGTTGTAAAATGATACGATTTAACAATTTCTCTTATATGAGATTGTGTGAATCCAAGATTAATTTTATCATGTAGCACTGCAATTAATGCAACAATTCTTCTGCTTAACACACTTTCTCTTGTAGATTGAAACGAAGTCAAAAAGAGTTGACTATTATAAAATGCATAGTAAATATGAAATTGAATGTATTCCTTAAGTTCCTCTGAAATACTCGAAAGATCAATATCTCTATATTGTTCAATTTCTTCAAGACTGAGCTGTTTGCTAGTTAGCATACGCCTAAATATTAGATTAGCCGACAAGCGATATGAGTTTGGTATTAAGTTTGGATTGTTTTCGACTTCTTGACTAAACTGATAAGCAGACAAGTGATCTCCTGCCGAAAAATGAATCATAGTTAGTAAGTGATCTATTGCTAACCTAAAATCATTATCAGCTAGCCTTAGTTTTTCTAGATCATCTAATTTTGATGTTGCATCGACAAGTCGATGTGTTTGATACAAATAAAATGCTTGAGCAATCATGTAAACTCCATACTCGTCATCTAGCATTGTATTCTTTAATTGTTCTAATCTTTTGATGTTTTCATCACATTTTTTGTAATTTTCTTGATAGGTATTAATGTATAGTGAAACGATTTCACACTCAATCTCATGAAATATTTCACTATTATCAATGTTGCTCGCAACTTCGATAATACCTTTGTAATTCATGTGTATAAAGTGGTATAACACTTTCTTTAAATGCTTTGACTCATAATTAAAGTTAATACTATCATAGTCAATATTAACTTTTTCGAGTAGAGCACGATAGTATACTTCTTCCACATCCACACTACAATTTTCGATTTTTGATAAATACGATCCTGAGCATACACCTTGAGAAACATCTTCTAACGTTCTGTTTTGCTGGAGTCTCCTCGATTTGATAATTCTTGCTAAATACTTTGCTCTTTGAACATCAGGACTAGGTTTGTTTGTTTTTGGCTTTTGTACCGGCTTGTTCATTGCATCCTCCTTACAATATAATTTCATTGTATCATTTGCCTACAAAATGTAAAGATTTTTTATTTTCGAAAAATGTGCTAAATTTTAACATACAAAAAAAGGGGGTAGAATTCATTAAATTCTCCCCCCTATATTCATTATCCTATGATTACTTCAACCTCTGGATACTGTACGTTAATCTTTTTGTGATCGTCTTTGAAAATAAATAGTAATGTAACCATTCCAATTCTTCCAAAGAACATAGTTGCAATAATGATTATTTTGCCAAATACACTTAAGTTAGGTGTTATGCCTAATGATAAGCCTGTTGTACCAAACGCACTACTTACCTCAAACATAATACTTTCCCAACTGAATGGTTCAATAATCATTAAGATGAATGATGCGAACAACACCAATGCAATGGCTGAAATAAATACTACAACTGCTTTGTTGATGTGTTCATCTTTGAATGCTTTTTTACCAATAGAAACTTGGTTTTTGCCTCTTGCATAAGCAATAACTGAAAAAATAATAACAATTAGAGTAGTAGTCCGTATTCCTCCACCTGCTGAGTTTGGACTTGAACCAATAAACATTAGAATCATAAATAGAAATAGTGTTGCACCGGACAATACATTGATATCAGCTATGGTTGAAAATCCAGCATTACGTGTAGTAATTGACATGAAGAGCCCGTAAAAAATAGATTCAATCCAATTTTTGTTGGCCAAAAAATTACCACTTTCCAATGCATAAAACAATATAGATCCAATAATCCATAATAGAATATGTGCACCAACCAATGTTTTGCTGAACCATGAAAACTCAAACTTCTCTTTTTTAAACTTTGATTTCACCCATTCAGAAAACTCCATAATTGGCCAAAACCCAACAGCACCGACAAACATGAGTGTCATCCCCAGCATTTGCATAAAGTAGTCTTGGTGATACATGGTGAACGATGCACCGCTTATATCAAAACCAGCATTGGTTGTTAATGATATGGTCAAAAAGAAAGCTTGGAATAATGACTCTTTCAAACCATAGTATCCACTAGAATACAAATAGAGGCCCATTATCAAGAATGCGATAAACTCAACTGTGAACAGAACAATCAAAACACTTTTTACGAGTTTAACGACTCCACTCATTTTAAATTGATTTTGATCGACCATTATCATTTGACGTTCACGAAATGATATTTTTTTACCAACTGCCATCCAGATTATGGATAATAACATAATTAAACCGATTCCACCAAACTGAATACCTAAGGCTAGAATCACCTTGCCCAAGGAACTAAGGGTGTCTGCGATCACAACAGTAGATAATCCTGTTGTTGATATGCCACTTGCTGAAATGAAAATAGCATCAATCCAAGATAGTGTTTGATTAGGTGCAACCGAAGCAGGTAGTTTTAATAAGGCTGCAATCAACAACATAAAAATCGCATAAACTGTCACAAATCCTCTAGTTACTGATCCAAAAAATATGGATTTTAATCCGAGAAATAATTTTTTCATAAAATCACCATTTCCTGTAGTATTATACACCGACTACTATCAAAATGTCTACTTAAAAATAGTATATTGAATACTTTTTTAGCTTTTCTTTGTACAATTTATAGTTACCAACATAGTTGTTCAACTCTTGGTAGTAATCTTTACCATGGTTTGGATGATGTAAGTGAACCAACTCATGATATATTACATAATTAATTAGTTCAGTAGGAATATGAACTAACTTTCGATTTAGTGTAATTGATCTTCTTTTGTAATTACAACTTCCCCAAATGGACTTACAATCTCTTATAATCAACTTAGGCAAATTAATATTTTTATCTTTAAAATTGGCAAATGCACATACATACAGTGAAGTTAGAATTTCGCTAGATTGCTCTATTAACCACTTTTTTACTATTTTATGCTTGTTTTCGAAAACATCTTGTTTGACAAATATATAAAGGATTCGATTATCTATCACTACTCGTTCTCTTGATGATATAAAAATTTGGATGGTATACTCATCGCCCATAAAACGATATAGTTCTCCGTTTTTGTATTGACGTTGTATCATTAATTCTGGGTAAAGCAGGATAAATTGTTTTCTTTTATCTATTATCCATTGCACATGAGAATCAATCATTTGTAGTATCTCAAGATCGTTTGTATATAATGGTGCTGTAATCATAAGCTTTAGGTTTGGTAGCATCTTAAACGTAATTCGTTGTGTTTTTTTTCGTTTAAGTTCATAATGTATTTTGTGTTTGTCTAGCACATTTGACTGAAACATACAATCCCTCACCTTCTACAATATATTTTATCATATAAGTCAAGAAAAGACTAAATAAATAAGTGCCACATGAATGTGGCACCTAATATTATTGCTTCTTTAAGTATTCATTTATTTTTTCTGAAGTTTCTTTTGATATTATGTGTTCAATTTTACACGCATCCTCTTCAGCAGTTTCACTTGATACACCTAATATATCTGTTAAAAATTTGGTAAGCATGATGTGTTTATCTAGTACTTCTTTGGCGAGAGTTACACCTTTTGATGTTAGTGTGATTGTTCCATATGTTTCATGTTTGACAAGACCTCTAGCTTTCAACGTCGATATCGCTCGACTAATGCTGGCCTTTGAATAAGAAAATTCTTCTGCTAAATCCGTTACACGTACCGTTGGCTTGTCTTGAAGCAATGTATAAATAGCCTCAATATAATCTTCTAACGATTTAGTTAATCTTTTTTTAATCATTAAAATCCCTCGTTTCTCTACAACCCGAGGTAACTGAACAACTACATCCGCTACCACATGATATTTTTTTGCGGTTTTTTATTCTAATAAAAATAACACTAGTGACAATGACAACACTCGCTATTAATATAATTACATCTATCAATGTCATAAAAAATCACCTACCAAATGAAACTTCCAACTTGATATACAAGCATTGATATTAGATAAGCTGTTACCAGCTGAATGAATAGAGTTAACCAAAATGTTTTCTTTGATTTTAATTCTTGTCTTAACGTACCAATCGTAGCCAAACACGGGAAAATCAATAAATTAAATACCATAAACGATAAACTAGAGATTGATGAAAACATCATTCTAACTGATTCAACTACAGTGGCACCTGGTCCAAGAACCCCTATAATAGATACAACAGATTCTTTCGCAATAATTCCTGTTAAGGTTGCAACAATTGTAACATAACCATACTCACCTCGTGCAAATCCCAATGGATAAAAGAAAGGAACAATCCAATTTGACACAACTGCTAATATGCTCTCTGCTTCTGTTGTAGCTACTCGAAATTCCGGCGTGAAATATTGTAAGACCCAAATAATGATAGTTGCACTTAGGATGATCGTACCAGCCTTTATAACAAAGTGCTTTAATTTATCAAAAAGTAATCGCAATGTGTTTTTCGCAAATGGAAGTCTATATGGAGGCATTTCCATAATAAATGTTGAACTGCTTCCCTTGTATACTGTTTTTTTGAGTCCTAAACTGACAAATATTAAAACAAAAATTCCTGTGAAATAAATGATAGGTATGATGTACCAATTCCCACCACTAAACATTGCAGCAGCAAACAATGCCCAAATCGGAAGTTTTGCGCTGCATGAAATAAATGGCGTCAACATGATAGTCAGTTTACGATCATTCTCGTTTTCAATGGTTCGTGCAGCCATAATGGCAGGCACACTGCACCCAAATCCCATAATAAGTGGAACAATTGATTTCCCTGATAATCCGATCTTTCTTAACAAGCCATCCATAATAAACGCCACTCTTGCCATATAACCTGTATCTTCTAAGATAGATAAAAGAAGAAACAACAAAAGAATTTGTGGCATAAAGGATAGTACTGCACCTACTCCTGCGATAATGGCATCAACTACTAAATCAAGTGCCCAACTTGAGGCATTGAGGTTTCCAAGTAAGGTAGCAACCCCTTCTTGAACAACTTCTACTAATCCTTCCATTAGACCCTGTAACCATGTACCAGGCATTGGAATGGAAAACAAATTATCGGCAAATACCAAAGCAAAAATAAAACTCATGACAATAAAGAAAACAGGGATAGCAGCAAAACGATTTGTTACAATCTTATCCACTTTATCCGTGAATGTATTATGCATCCCTTTTTTTACAACTGCTTTGGAAAGGATATTGGTGATTTTTTCATATCTTGCATTCGCAACAATGCTTTCAATTTCATCTTTATATTTTGCTTCTTGATCTTTTGTAATTGCTTGAAAAATGGATAATTCTGTTTCTGTAAGCTTCATATTTTTTAGTGTTTGTT
Organism: Bacilli bacterium; assembly: GCA_035362935.1. Classification (GTDB taxonomy): domain Bacteria; phylum Bacillota_I; class Bacilli_A; order ML615J-28; family CAG-313; genus DAOSEC01. The sequence continues at coordinate 23,322 of DAOSEC010000014.1, forward strand.
TGTCTAGTTCTAGCATTTTTACAACATGAAAAGCTTCGTTTGGTTTGTGTATTAAAGCCAATTGATCTTTTATTTTATGTAAAACTGGGTCGATATCACCGTTGAACAAATATTTGCTTTCTCTGCTATATCCTTGATTTCCCGCTTTCTTAACTTCGTTCATTAACTCTTCTGTACTAAGATTCTTTGTAGCGGATATTTGAATGAAGGGCACACCGAATTCTTTTTCTAGCACTGAAATATCTAAGACTTGTCCTTTTCGGTCCATTACGTCTTTGAAGTTAAGTGCAACCACCATTGGTGTGTTGTGTTCAATCAATTGACTTGTCAAATAAAGATTTCGTTCTAGATTGGTTGCATCAACAATATTAATGATGACATCAGGTTGCTGATTTAGAAATGTTCTAGCAATCAGTTCTTCAGGAGAATAAGGTGATAGCGAATAAATTCCAGGTAAGTCAACAATTTCAATGGACTTATCTTTCAGATATCTTCCAACGCGTTTCTCTACCGTGACACCAGGCCAATTTCCAACATGTGAGGTGCTCCCAGTCAATTGGTTATAAAGTGAGGTTTTTCCCGAGTTTGGATTTCCAATTAAGCCTATAATCATAATGACACTTCCTCGATGATAATCTTGTTTGCTTCTTCTTTTCGAATACCCATAACATATCCTCTAAGTTCAATTTCCATAGGATCTCCAAGCGGGGCCATTTTTCGGACGGCAATTTTAGTTCCTGGGGTGATTCCCATATCAAATAATCTGCGTTTGATTACTCCTTGACCTTCAATCTTAATTACAATACCTGCTTTATTGGGTTTGAGCTCACCTAATGTCATATATCCTCCTAGTGTTAGCAATGACTAACTTTTTTTTATTAAAGGAAGGCTGAGAAAATCAGCCATCTTTTGTGTTTATTTCGTTATATATTATATATGAAAATATTGATTTTGTCAATTATAAATGGAGGGATTACCCATACATTTTATCTACAATAAATCTTACGAGACGAAGTGGCACAATTTTTAACAACCACACAAAAACCTTATATTTACCACCAATTACCATTTGTAAAGGAGGTTTTTTCTTCAATGCAACATTTGAAATCTTTTTTGCTGCGATATATGCTGGAATACCATTTTGTTCATCTTTTTCCATTACTGCCACAGACTTTTCGATACGAGCACCATAAACTCTGCTATTGTTTGAATTTTTTTTTCGATTCTGTGTGAAATCTGTTTTAACATCTCCTGGTAAAATAGTAACAACACGTATCTTGTATGGTTTTACTTCGCTGCGTAAAGAGTCTGAAAACGCTGTAAGTGCTGCTTTGGTTGCAGAATAAAATGACTGAAATGGAATGGAAATTGCAGCTGCTACGCTACTCATATTTACTATAGTACCGCCACCATTTTTTCTCATTAGTGGAACCACTTCTCGGCATAGTAAAAATGATCCAAAGAAATTGACATCAAAAATATACTTGGCATCAACAATCGAAGTATCTTCAATTGCACCAGATATCCCTATACCTGCATTGTTAATCAGCACATCTATTCTGCCATGTTCATTTTCAATCAAAGCAATTGCATTTTTAACGCTCTGCTCATTGGTAACATCTGTTGGTATCGTAATAACATCTGATACCATTGTATTTCTTCTGGATAAATTATAAACGATTGCATCTTTATATTTTATTATCTTAGCGAGTTCTTCCCCAATTCCTGCAGAAGCCCCAGTAATTACAACAATTTTTTTCATATACCCTCACCTCTTGATGCCAATATCATATCACAATAATAAAAAAAAATAAACTTAATAATGGTTTGAAAAATTAAATTGATTTTCAAACCTCAATATTATATAATCAATTTGAGAAGAGGTGATATGATGTATTGTTCAAATTGTGGAAAAGAGATTGATGATCAATCAAAACATTGCGTGTATTGTGGTGTTCCAACCAATTCCCAACATACTTCAAGCAATGTTCAAGATGACAACCAAACAGGTTGTTTGATTGGTGGACTATGTTTCTTTTTTCCAATTGTGGGTTTAATTTTATACTTAATTTGGAAAGAAACAAAGCCTGAATCAGCCAAATTCGCTGGAAAATGGGCTTTAATTGGTTTTATTGTTAATGTCGGTCTTTCGATATTTGGTGGTATCGTCGGTGGAATTATCGGTGCTATGGGATACTAATGAAAAAAGCCCTTTCGGGCTTTTTTTATCTTAATGTTGTTTTAATCATCCACAAGTGTTTTTGGAAACTTGCTTTGATACCAATCAATAAATCAACAGTCACTTCATCCCCAAGTTCTTGTGCAACTTCAAGTGTTTCTTGAAGTTCACGATCTACTTGTTCAAAATCAGCAACAACAGATTTTAACATTTCAACTTGCTTTTCAGTTCCTAATGCTTCTTTAATGGTTGCTAAGTTTAAAAACTCTTTTAATGAAGCAGCCGGTCTATGCCCTAACATTAAAATCCGCTCTGCAATTGCATCAAAGTGTTCAGTTACTTCGTCATATAATTTTTCAAATAGTTCATGTAATGGATAAAATTGCATTCCTTCTACAAACCAATGAAAATTATGCAACTTTGTATAAAGAACTCCAAAGTTTGCAACTTGTTTGTTTAAATCTTTAATTAGTCTTTCCATTTTTTTTACCTCCTATAAATGAAATAGCTTTTACAAATACATAGTAACACATATAGAAAACCATGTCAAGAAATTCGCTTGATATTCAAACTTTTTTATTTGAAAATCAAATGTTTTTTTCAATAAAATAAATAATATCTTCTTTCATCTCTTTCGTTACAACATGACCACATTCATATGATTTAAACTCAGCTTTGTGATGACCTTTTCGAGAAAGTTCTAGTATGAATTTTTTAGCAAAATGACTTGATACCACTTGGTCTAATTCACCGTTCAATGCGAATATTGCTGTATTATGGTATAGGTAAAGATCTTTATGCACAGAAAGAGAGAGTAGTTTGCGATTTAATTCTGAACCAAATGTTCCAATAATTGGTTGTTTGGATAAATCATAGTGAGCTTTCATATCAGGCGATCCAATAATCGCAATTATTGTATCGACATGTGGAGAGTGTCTAGGGAGTTGGTAAGCGATATGCCCTCCCATAGAAATTCCTAACATATGAAATGATTGAAACTGTTTGCTGTAATAATCTGAGAAGAGCAATAGTATATCTTGTGTCGTTTTTATGACAACATCAATCATAGCGATTGCAACATCTTTTAAATTTCCTGTTATATAAGGTTCCTCTTTTCTCTCACCATGCATATATGCATCCACAGAGACAACCAAAAAACCTAAATTGGTTAGAATTCGCGGAAACTCTCCAACTCCGTCTTCCTTATTTCCACCATGTCCATGGACCAAAAAGAATAAACCTCTAGGTTTAATTCGTGGTTTAAATTCCATAATAGGAATGGAGTATAACATCATTTTTTGTGTTTCCATATTCTTTCACCTACTCGAATTTTGTAACTTTGTTTCGTCCGGCAGATTTTGATTGATACATTGCTTTATCTACTTGATTGATAAATTCATCAACACTAGTTGTTGATGGGTTATTGTTGACTGCTACTCCAAAACTAGAAGTAAAACGAATCTCAATGTTTTCAAACTTAGATCTTGTTTGCTCAATCTCAAAGCGAAGTTCCTCAGCGATTTGATATGCAACATCAATGGTTGTTTCTGGAAGCATAATGATAAACTCTTCACCACCGTATCTAGCAAACACATCTTTTTCTCTTAATTTCGTTTTGCAAAGTGAGGTTAGTTGAGTTAACACATAATCCCCTGCATGATGTCCATACTTATCGTTAAAGTTCTTGAACAAATCAATATCAAGTAGTATTAATGAAAGTGGGAGTTTATATCGGTTTGACCTATCAAATTCGAGTTCGAGTTTTGTTCGAAAGAATCTTCTATTGTAGATTTCAGTTAAACCATCTTTGTAAGCAAAATCATTTAGTTGTGCGATAATTTTTTTCTTTTCTGTGATGTCTGTAAGAAGTAAAATCTTTCCAACTAAGTGCCGATTCGAATAAATCATAGTAATTGAAACATCATAATATGTAACTTTACTATCACAAGAAAAAATCCATTCAATCCGTTTGTTATAATTATTTTCAAACAATGATTTTAGAAGTGAATCTTGATGACACAATTCATCAACTTTGACATTATCTTTGTTCTGCACCAACTTGGGAAATATCATCTTTGCAGCAGCATTGGATAACATAACCTCATTCTCGTGATCAAACAATATCATAGCATCTTCCATTGAGTGAACCAGTTGTTCAACCACGACCGGGTTGATTTTGAATAATTTAAATTTATACAATCCAAAGAAGAAAAATATCCCCATAATGAACGCACCAAAAGGAATAATGTCAATCCCACTTGTTACATTTAAAACATAAACCAAAGTAAAAACCCAAACAGTTAATGAACCTAGCAACATAAATGATATTTGTTTACGCACTGTTTTGATGGTCCGTTGATACATAATGAGATACAATCCACTTGCAATAATAAAGGATATGTTAAAATAAGCGATGTGTAGCCAGTATAACGGTCCTCTACTCACACTTGCATAGATAAGAAAATCGTTTTGAATGAGTTCCACGTTTGTATAAAACAAATGATGTAAATCATTGGTATAGTTTGATACGAGTGTAATAATAGGAATAATCCATAATGCCCAGAAGAATCTAGAATCGACTTTGTTATTATTTCTTGTATATTGAAGTGCTAATACCATCCATATCGCTGGGATGAATGAAATGCCTAAGTACTCAAATCGAATCCAAAACATAATTGTTGAAAGGTCATTATGTAGCAACTCCATTGCGTATCCAAAACAATAGATTGCAGCACTTAACATAAAAAATATGCTAGTAATTGCTCCAGGAACATTTCTTCTTTTAACGAGTAGAATACCAAAAACTGTCATAATTAAAGAGAAAATGATTAGTATAATTGCTATTGATGATATCATAGTATCACCCCATTTCTTAACTCTTTAATATAATTGTATCATAAATAAGTGATTAAATCATTACAATAATTAAAAATAATCGCCTTCAAAAAGGCGATTACTTCATCAATAATGTTTTACGCGTTCGATTCCTTCTAAAACTCTCATCGTACCTTCGGCCAAGGACTTCATCTCATCTTCGCCTGGATAAATGGAAAGTTTCATAATTGGATCCATATAATGTTTTAGCATTCCAACTAAATCTTTGTTGTGAGCTAACCCACCTGTAATTAAAATTGCATCTATTTTTCCACTTAATACAAAGTATAGTGCTCCGATTTCTTTTGTGATTTGATATGCCATAGCCTGCAAATAGAACTTAGCATCGCTATCACCGGATTGAATACGTGTACTAATCTCCATTCCACTGCTTGTACCAAGGTGTGATACCAATCCGCCTTTTCCAGCTATCATCTTTTTCATTTGATCGAGTGTATATCCATTTTTAATGCACAATTCAGCAACCGCAACAGCAGGTAAACTACCTGTTCGTTCTGGACTAAAAGGCCCATCTCCGTCTAAAGCATTATTAACATCAATTACTCTTCCTTGTCGATGTAAACCAACAGAGATTCCACCACCTAAATGTGCAACAATTAGGTTAAGTTTATTATATGGTTTTCCTACATCTGATGCATAGCGTTTTGCAATCGCTTTTTGATTTAAAGCATGAAATAAACTTTTACGAATGACTCCTTTGAGTCCTGTTACTCGCGAAATATCTTCAAACTCATCAACACAAACAGGATCCACGATGTAAGCTGGTTTGTTTTGTGGTTTCGCAAACTCATATGCAATAATAGCACCTAAGTTTGAAGCATGACTTCCATACTTTTCTTCTGCTAAATCTTGAACCATTGCTTCATTAACTAGATAGGTTCCTCCTTGAAGAGGACGAAGCATACCACCTCTACCAACAAAAACATCAATATCTTTCTCAGTTAGGTTGTTATCTTTCAAAAAGTTTACTATTATTTCTCTACGAAAATCCTTTTGAGGATATATTTTAAAATACTTATCAAGTTCTGCTACATCATGTCGGAGCGTTGTCTCCTTGATACATTCGTATCCTTTGAACAATGCGACCTTGGTTGATGTCGAACCTGGATTAATAACTAACATAAGGTAACTCATAATGGTACACCACCGCCAATGCTATAGAATATAATTTTGTTGTACTTGAATCTGCTCTACTTGTCAAAACGATTGGGCTTTTTGCACCTAAAACAATACCAGCTGATTTTGCATGACCTAAGAATACAGATGTTTTATAGAACACATTCCCAGCATCAATCCCTGGAAAGACTAAAATATCGGCGCAACCTGCAACAGGATGATTAATACCTTTGTGCTTGACAGATTCCATTGATACTAGATTGTCAATTGCGAATGGTCCTCCAACGATACATCCTTTGATTGCTCCGTTTTCGTTCAATTTCACAACTGCTTCTGCATCGACAGTCGACTGCATTTTTGGGTTCACTTTTTCAACAGCCGAAACCATACCTACTTTAGGAAATGTTATCCCTAACGTTTTAGCTAGCTTAACTGCATTTTCTATAATATATGATTTTTCTTCCACACTTGGTGCGATTAACATCGCTCCATCGGTTACAAATAGGATTCTATCTAAATCATCAAATCCGATAAGACCAACATGTGATAATATTTTGGCATCTCGAATCCCTAACTCTTTGTTTACGACAGCTTTTAATAGTACTTTAGTGTCAATTAACCCTTTCATTAAAATCTGTGCTCCGTTGTTGCGAATAAGCTCTAGAGCCTTATAAGAGGATACTTCATCATCATTGGAATCAATTATAGTGAACTTTGATCGATCATATCCACCAGATTGAATCATATTTTCAATTTCATTTTGCTTTCCTATTAATATTGGTTCTACGATTCCTAAATTCATTGCTTCATTAATTGCTTCAAGCACATACTCATCGTGTGCTGCAACAACTACGATTCTTTGCTTTGGCAAAGATTTGGCTTTGATTAGGATATCATTCATTTGTTTTATCATGAATTACTTCTCCAATTTCAAAATGTATTGTCTTCCTGCATCAAGAGCACTAATGTTAATGTCAACCAAATGCTCTTTGCCTTTTCCCATAAATTTCTTGAGTATTTTAATAATTGTCTCTTCTTTGAACAACTTTGTCGTCTCGAGATACGCTCCCATCATAACCATATTCGCTACTCTTGGGTTTCCTAATTGTATTGCGATATCATTGATAGGTATACCAATCATTGTTGCATTTTCAACTTTGATAGGTTCTGTTATCAACGAGGAATTGTATAAGATGACTCCGTTTTTCTTTACTTTTGAAGCAAACTTGACTAGTGAAGGGTTATTTAATGCAATTAATGTGTTTGCATGTGAGAAGATAGGAGAATTGATTTCTTTTTCAGAAATGGTGACTGAACAATTCGCAGTTCCTCCACGCGTCTCAGGTCCATAAGAAGGAAACCATAACGTATGTAGATTGTCCTCTGTTGCTGCATAAGCAAGCATTTGACCTATCATCATCACACCTTGACCACCAAAACCAGCAATCGTTACTTGTTCACTACTCATTTTTATCACCTACATCTTTAAACACACCTAATGGATAAATTGGGATCATCGATTCTTTTGCCCAGTCGAGAGCTTCGCCTGGCGTCATACCCCAGTTTACAGGACATGTTGAAATGAACTCAATTAGTGTAAAACCTTTATGTTCCATTTGATATGTGAATGCTTTCTTTAATGCTTTCTTTGCTTTGTTAACATGAGCTGGGTTATGAACAGAAACACGTTCTACATATGCTGCTTTTGGAATTTGAGAAAATATTTCTGAAATTTTCATCGGTAAACCATGAAGTGCTTCGCTTCTTCCGGCTTGCGAAGTTGTTGTTTTTTGTCCAATTAATGTTGTAGGTGCCATTTGTCCACCTGTCATTCCATAGATTGCATTGTTTGCAAGAATGACTGTAATGTTTTCACCACGGTTTGCTGCGTGAATCGCCTCAGCGATACCAATAGAGCCAAAATCACCATCTCCTTGATATGTGAATACTATGCTATTTGGTCTTGAACGTTTAATACCCGTAGCAACTGCACAAGATCTACCGTGAGCTGCCTGTTGCATATCACAATTAAAGTAAAAATACGACATAACAGAACATCCAACACTTGCTACACCAATTGATTTATCAATTACACCTAGTTCAACTAGAGTCTCTGCTACTAATTTATGAATAATCCCATGGGTACATCCGGGGCAATATGATAAATCTACATCTGTCAAACCAGATGTTTTTTTGTATACGATCTCGTTCATACTACACCTCTTTCTTAATTTTTCTGATTGCTTCAACGATTTCTTCTGGATCTGGCATCATTCCACCAGTTCTTCCAAAGAAATGCACTTTATGTCGACCATTGTTTGCAATCAAAACATCATCTAACATTTGTCCGGTACTTAACTCTGCACAAAGAATTCCTTTTACGGAAGAGGGGATTTGATCAAATGCTTTTTGTGGATATGGCCAAATGGTAATTGGTCGTATCATACCAACATTGATTCCTTCTTCTTTTAATAGTTCAATTGATGAACGGCATATTCTAGACATCGATCCATATGCAACAATGACATACTCTGCGTTATCCATGTTAATTAACTCATAGCGTTGTTCATTCTTTTTAATTTCTTGATATTTCGCGTGTAATTTCCATACGTGACGTTCTAAATCATTCGGGTCTAAGTGAATAGAGGTAACAATTCTACGGTTAGCACCTGTTGATACTCCTGTAGTTGCCCAATCTTTTGCAGGCAAGTTACGATGAGGGGTTGGCTTATCTAAATCCACTGGTTCCATCATTTGACCAATTAAACCATCAACACCAATCATAACTGGGTTACGGTAAAAATCAGCAACTTCAAATGCTTCTTTCATAATGTCTACAGTTTCTTGTAAATTTTCTGGTGCGTACGCAACTACATAATAGTCACCATTTCCACCGCCGCGTGTGATTTGCTTGTAGTCTGCTTGAGATGGTTGAATTCCGCCAAGACCTGGTCCACCACGCATAACGTTGACGATAACACATGGTAACTCAGCTGCAGCAATATAACTAATTCCTTCTTGCTTTAAGGCGATTCCTGGAGAAGATGAACTTGTCATAACACGTACACCAGCTCCTGCAGCACCATAAACCATATTGATTGCTGCAACTTCTGACTCTGCTTGCACAAACACTTTTCCATGTTCATTCATATATTTTGATAAAAACTCAGGAATTTCATTTTGAGGTGTAATTGGATATCCGAAAAATGCATCACATCCACCTTTTACTGCGGCTAGTGCAATTGCTTCGTTACCTTTCATTAATACTTTAGCCATAAACTTACTCCTTTATTTTTTCTACCGTAATAACGGAATCTGGACACATGATTGCACAAAATGCACAACCAATGCACTTATTTGGGTCTACTACGTTAATTAAATTGTACCCTTTTTTGTTAATTCTAACTTTGTCTAGTGCCAATATTTTTGTTGGACAGACATTCACACATAAACTACAACCTTTGCATTTTTCAACGTCAAAGTATACTTTTCCTTTTGGCAAAATAATTCCTCCTACAACCAATTTTTTCTTAAGTATAATTTTAATGGTATGACTTCTCCCAGTAAGTGAGAATTGTGATAATCAACTTTATCATATATTCCTGTATAAAGTATTGGTAAATTCAACTGATTGCTAACTTGTTGAACAATCTCTTGTCCTTTTAAAACCTCTTCAATAGTCGTTTCCTTTAAGAAATTACTATTGTTAATCAGTCCTGTGACTCTTAATCCACCACTACCTTCAATTTGATGTATCATCTGTATAATACCTTCAACTGTTGAAGTTTTTTCTCGATAAATATTAATGCATAATAAGAGATCAACTTCATCTAATTGAATATCGTCGCTAAACTGACGGACTAATCTAGCTCCAATCGGATCACCACCCAAATCAAGAATGGCGCGTTTTGATTTATTTCGAAACGGCAAGAACACATCCCCTGAAATAAAAGGCAAGTCACTTCCTAAGGCATTTTTCAATCCAGAGGAAATCATTGTGACATTATTTTGTTCGAGTATTACTTCTGCTTCTCTAGAGCGGAAATAGGGATTTACAATGTCTAAATCAATCAAGTAATCCACTTGTTTCCTAATTGCAAGATTAACTGAAAACTCAGATTTGCCACTACCATAATGTCCTGTGATAAAAGTTATACGTTTCATAGATCTCCTCACTGAAAAAGAGGGAGATAAATCTCCCGTTATCGCTTAATGTAATTTGCGTGTAATTTGTTAATTGTTTCGATACGCTTTTTCGCAAATAATTTAGCAGCTTGTTGTGTATGAACATCTTCGCGTTTCGCAATTCCAAAGATTTCAATTAAACGATCATAAATACGTTCAATTTCTCTTACCGCTTTATCGCGATTGTATTCTTTTAATTCATGATATACGTTAATTAATCCTCCAGCATTGATTACAAAATCTGGAGCATATAACTTACCTTTATCTTTTAACATATTTCCATGCTTATCTTCGTCTTCTAGCACATTGTTTGCAGTACCCGCAACAATTTTAGCTTTTAATTGTGGGATAGTCTTATCATTCATAACTGCACCTAGTGCACATGGGCAAAATACATCAACATCTTGACTATAAATATCATCTGGTTTTACTAGTTCAACTTCAGGATGTTCTCTTCTCATACGTTCAATGTGTTTTGGATTGATTTCGGTAAAGTATATTTTCTTTGCTTTGCTTTCAACTAAATGTTTGATTAGGTAGTAACCTGTTTGTCCTGCTCCTTGAACAGCAAATGTATATTTAGAAATGTCTGCATTACCAAACACAAACTCTAAAGACGCTCTAACTCCGTGAAAAGCACCGAGTGCTGTCATTGGCGAAGGGTTACCTGATTTTCCTTCTAAACCAACTACGTAATCTGTTTCCATGCTTACATAGTCCATATCTTTTGTTGAAGTATTGACATCTTCAGCGGTAATGTATCGACCATTTAAACTTTGAACATATCGTCCAAGTGCTCTAAAATAGCCTTCACTTTTTACAGTGCTAGCATCACCAATTAATACTGTCTTTCCTCCACCAAGATTGAGGCCAGCTGCAGCTGCTTTATAAGTCATTCCACGTGCAAGTCTTAACACGTCTAATGTAGCTGCATCTTCATCTTCGTAATTCCATAGTCTAGTACCACCAAGAGCTGGTCCAAGTGTTGTGTCATGGATACAAGTAATGCCTTTAAGGCCAGTTGTCTTGTCATAGAAATACACTAGTTGTTCATACCCGTGTTTTTCCATGTACTCAAATTTGTTCATAATTACCTCCTATTTAATATCTTTCCTACGAACAATAGTGGAAAGCGTTTACAGGAATATTATAACATTTTTATTCCTTTTTTCCAACTAAAATTTGATATTTCTACACAAATAAAAACACATAGATGAAAACCATTTTCAGGTGATTTCCTATGTGTTTTTTCTTATGTTTTAAAGTCTTGCAACTTTTTTTTCGTGCTCTAATAACCAAGCTTTTAGATCAATTCTGCCAGCATAACCAACTAATCTTCCATCAGAACCTATCACACGGTGACATGGTATGATAATACCAATTTTATTTACACGATTCGCGTTTCCAACTGCTCTGACTGCCTTTTCTCTCCCAATCATCTTAGCTTCCTCTTTGTACGAAATTGTTTTTCCATAAGGAATACGTAACATTGCATTTAAACAATCCACCTGAAAAGGGGTACCATAGAGTCTTAATGGTAACTCGAATTCTCTTCTCGTTCCTTTAAAATATTCATCAAGTTGCTGTTTTGCTTCATTGGTTAGATGATTTGAAGAAACATCATTCGCCATATGATCAATAAAGGAAACACCAATAACTTGATTTTCATTAGCCTCTATTTTTATATAACCCACAGGGGATAGATAATAGTCAACAAAAACATTCATAGATCATTCTCCTATAGTACTCGTGCAATCATGCATTTTAAGTAGAATGATTCATCCGTTGCAATCAAGGACAAATGGTCTTTTGACTGTGTTCGAAACTCAACCATTTGAATCACTCGTTTGCTATCGATTGAAGCATCCACCAGCATTTGCATAAATAGCGCTGGAGTTAAGTGTTGTGAACAAGAAAACGTAATCAAATAGCCACCAGATTTAATAATTTTCATTGCGGACAAATTAATTTCTTTGTACCCACGATATGCAGAATCTACTGTTCCTTTGGACTTTGTGAATGCTGGAGGATCAAGAATGATGACATCAAACATTTCATTTTCTTTGTGATATTGTCTTAAGAAGTGAAATACATCACCTACTTGAGTTTTTACATTCTTGAAGTTATTCAGTTTGATGTTTGCTTCAATGTTTTTAACAGCCTGCTCCGATATATCCAAAGCAGTTACTTCTTTTGCTCCATACTGAGCAGCATGCAAAGCAAATCCACCTGTGTGTGAAAAACAATCTAAAACCTTCATTCCTCTTACATACGGCTCAATCGCTTTTCGGTTATCTTGTTGATCCAAAAAATATCCAGTTTTTTGACCATTTTCAAGATCGACTTGTAGAGTTATTCCGTTTTCTTTTATTTTTACAACAGGATTAAACGATTTTCCAATGAAACCTTTTTTTAGTTCAAGACCTTCTTTTTCTCTAACTGGAACATCGTTTCTTTCATAAATCCCCAATGGATGAAACAACTCTTCCAATACTTCACAAATTATATTTTTTCGTAAATCCATCCCGAAAGATAGCGTTTGGATTACAAAATATTGATCATACTTATCAATAATGAGTCCAGGTAATAAATCGGATTCACCAAATACAACTCGATATGCATTTTGATATCCAACACGCACTCGGTGTGAATTCGCTTGGCGGATACGCTCTTTGAAAAACTCTTTATTGATAAAAACATCTTCTCTTGATAAAACACGTACAATAATTTTTGAGTTTAGATTAATAAACCCCTTGGCTACAAACTCGCCTTCAAATGAAACCACATCGACTATATCTCCATTTTCAACATTACCTTGAAAATGATGAACTTCGTTGGAAAATATCCATGGATGACCATCTTGAATTCTTAAGTGTTCTTTTTTCTTTAATATAACCTTTGTCATCTCCTATATGTCCTTTCCAAAACAGTACTTACCATACATTCTTTACCTTTTCTGCAAATCCTAATAACCTATTCACATCTATAATGGATCCGTCATCTAAAACAACCGTTCCTGTGTAGTATCCGAAGACTTGATGCTGGTTGCTTGATACAACTAATGCTGTAGATAAGCTACTGCGATCAATAATTGGCTCAAAATCCATTTCGAACCTTCCATCATTGGATGTAAATTTCCATGGTTTTAAATAATCTTCTTTTCCAGAACCATTTAATGGAATGTGAAAAGAAACTTGATCAAGCTTATGAGCAACTCCATCAATAAATAACATATTTTCTGTTGCTGATGAGGTATCGCCAAAACCATATCCAATATTAAACCCAAATCGCTTTTGATTAATATATCCGTTTGCTGCTCCCCAATACCATGTATTTTTTCTTGGCCAAACGCCACGTCCCCAATCTAGAATTGCAAGACTATCTGATTTATCAAACAAATATTCATCACCGCGGTAACGAACTCTACCAGCCGCAATCATACCGATGATTTTTTGATTATAATAGAATGCCCGTTTACTTTCTTTAAATGGTGTTACAATGACCATAGAATCTTTCGGCTCGTTGGTCAATCCAACATCGACATGAAGACTTGTCGTTCGATAAAAATTTTGCATATTAAATTTTAATCTGCGATTTTTTCCGTCATGTGAAAACTCTAACTTCACTTTTTTATTCTGAAATTTCAGGTTGCCTTGTGTTGAACTGCTAGGTAATTTTAATTTACCCATTGTGAGAAACGGCATGATGGATTCTGTTTTTTGGATTCTTTTTTCAAAGTCAATAAATGTAGCACTAATTAAACCCATATATGAGTTATCAGCGACTGTTAATGCGACTGCGAACTTTTCATTGTAAATCAAGTAATAGTCCCACTCTTTTATTCTTAATCTGTTTCCTTTTATGTGTTTACGACTATATTCTAGTAGGGGAGTTTTGGCATATCCAACCTGATTCAAATATCCTGAATCGTTTAATAATCTAGATTTTTCAATGATTTCTTTATTCATAACTTACCCCTCTCTTTCTATTATTATTCTATCATACTTTTCTTTTTAATACCATTACTTTTGAATTCTACTATGAATAATGCAGTTATGATTAAAAAAGTAATTGTTAGCAATTGCTAACTTTTAAGTGCATATGATTTGAAATTAGCTCGATTGAGTGTTAAAATGAATATGTAAACTTTTAAGGAGGAAAATAAAAATGAAACACACATTACCAACATTACCTTACAATTATAACGCACTAGAACCATTTTTTGATGAGATGACAATGACAATACATCATTCAAAACATCACCAAGCATATGTAGATAATTTAAATGCTGCATTAGACAAACATCCTGAGTGGTATGAAAAAGATCTAGTCACTATTCTAAAAAACTTAGAGTCTCTACCTTCAGACATTCAAATGGCTGTAAGAAACAACGGTGGCGGACACTTTAACCACAGTCTGTTTTGGAACTTATTACAAGTAAACAATGGCGTAGGTCCAAAGGGCCCATTAGCACAAGCAATTACATCAACATTTGGATCAATGGAAGCATTCAAAGAACAATTTGAGACAGCTGGAAAAACTCGATTCGGAAGTGGTTGGGCTTGGTTAATTGTCACAAAAGAGAAAACATTAAAAGTTCTTTCAACTCCAAACCAAGACACACCGCTTAATGAAGGAACTCCAATTCTTGCATTAGACGTTTGGGAACATGCCTATTATTTGAAATATCAAAATCGCAGACCTGATTTCATCAAAGCATTTTGGAATGTTGTAAATTGGAATAAAGTAGAATCTTTATTTGCAGAAGCAATGAAATAATAACAAAAAATGTCAAACTTAATCGTTTGACATTTTTTTATATCATTTTAATGAATAGTTCGTGCATTCTTGTATCATTTGTTAGTTCTGGATGAAAAGAAGTTACAAGCATATTGGCTTGGCGTGCCGCCACAATTTGTTCATCAATGGAAGATAGGATTTCCACATTTTGTCCAACATGTTTAATATATGGAGCACGAATAAAGACAGCAGGAAACTCTAGTTTCAAACCTTTTATTGATAAGTTTGTTTTAAAACTTGCCAACTGCTTACCATAGGCATTTCTTCGAACTTCAATATCCATTACCGGAATATGAGTAGTGTCACTACCTTCAATTGTTTTTGCTAACACAATCATACCAGCACAAGTTCCCCATACAGGTAGTCCTGATTTGATTTTGGATGTTAATGGTTGTAATAAGTTCATTTCTTTGATGAGTTTTCCGATAACAGTGGATTCACCACCTGGTATGATCAAACCATCTACTTCATTCAATTCCGATTCATATCGAACTTCAATGGCTTTAACCCCTAGTGAATTTAGCATCTTTATATGTTCTTTGAAAGCCCCCTGCATTGCAAGGACTCCAATCGTCATACTACCAACCTCTTCCAGCTAGTTTCTTTTCATCTTCCATAGATGAAACAGCAATACCACTCATTGCTTCTCCTAGTCCTTCGGAAATTTCGGCCAATTTTTTCGGGTCATTATAATAAGTTACTGCTTGAACAATTGCTCTAGCGCGTTTTTCTGGGTTTTGTGACTTGAAGATACCTGATCCAACAAAAACTCCATCGCATCCAAGTTGCATCATTAATGCCGCATCCGCAGGAGTTGCAATCCCTCCAGCTGCAAAATTAACGACCGGAAGTGTACCATTTTTGTGAACATATTGAATCAAGTCAAATGGAGCTCCCATTTCCTTTGCGATAGTCATTAACTCTTCACTACTTGCTGATACAACACGTCTAATATCGGTTGTCACGGTTCTCATATGCTTTACCGCCTCAACAACATCACCGGTTCCTGCTTCTCCTTTTGTACGAATCATTGCTGCACCTTCTCCAATGCGTCTAAGTGCTTCACCAAGATTACGTGCTCCACAAACAAATGGAACGTTAAACTTCGTTTTATCAATGTGATAAATATTATCTGCCGGAGTTAACACTTCACTTTCATCGATATAATCTACCTCAAGTGCTTCTAATATCTGAGCTTCAACAAAATGTCCAATACGAACCTTCGCCATAACGGGAATGGATACTGCTGCTTGAATTTCTTTAATCATCTTCGGATCTGACATTCTCGCAACTCCACCATCACGGCGAATATCGGATGGTACTCGCTCTAATGCCATAACCGCACATGCACCAGCAGCTTCTGCTATCTTTGCCTCTTTCGCGTTCGTTACGTCCATGATAACGCCACCTTTAAACATTTGTGCTAAATTTTTGTTCAATTCATATCTATTTTCCATCATATCCTCCTTAGATATCAAACAACCATTGGTTGATTTCTTATATGTATATTATATACGATAATCATTCATTTTTCAATGATTTCATATAGAAAGAAAAGGAAGACACCACTGTCTTCCTTACATCATTTATTTTTTGGGAAACCAAGGGATAAACATACTAGTTTTTTTGGCATATTCTTGAAACGCAGGGTTGTCTTTGTATTTTCGTTCTAGAAGTGGTACTCCTGATACATAAACTAATAAATATGTTATCACGACTGGACTAATTAATCCAATAATGCCTGGCCGAGTGGTTGAGAACACAGAAACAAAGAAGATTCCCCACCACATTAGAGCTTCTCCAAAATAGTTTGGATGTCTAGTGTATTTCCATAATCCGGAAGACATAATCTTACCTTTGTTCGCTGAATCTTTTTTAAAGGTTTTTAATTGAGCATCTCCGACAGATTCAAATATGAAACCGATTATCCATACCAGTATTCCTAGAATGATAAGAATTGTAGAACTAGTATCAAGTGTTTGCTTAGCATATACATTAGTTAAAATAATAGATGTTGAGATGATAAACATAAAGATGGCTTGTAACATAAACACTTGAAAAAACGCCTTCAATGCAACATGTTTCGTTCCCCACTGTTTTCTAAAATTAACATATCGATAATCCTCTGGTTTGTTCCAGTTTCTGATTGAGATGTAGAAAAATAATCTTAGACCCCAAACAGCTGTAAGCGCTGTAACAACCAAACTTGGCCAATATAACTGATTAGACTCAAAATACGAAATTAGGAAGGTTGCAATTGCTACAATAACAAATCCAAGTCCCCACCCTATGTCAACAATAGAATTATTCTTTTTGATTTGAGCAATCACGAAAAAGATTAAAAAATAAACAAATATGATTAGACCAGAGTAAATAAATAATTGATTCATACGTCACCTACTTTGTGATGTACGCAATCGCAACAGTCCCAAGACCTGCGCTCATTGCGACAATTGGAGAAATGTCCATAATATATGATGGTTTTAATCCTGTCATTTTAGTAAAAATTGCTTCATATTCCAATGCTCGATCCATCGCTTTGCCATGGACTATTGCATATCGTTCAATCCCTACTTCTTGCATCACTTTTTTTACATGTGCTTTTATCTTTTTTGTGCTGGAAGAGATGGAAAATGCTTTGTCAAAGATAATGCCTTTTCCATTTTCATCGATTGAAATGACTGGCTTTAAGTTTAGCACTTTGCCTACTATTCCAGTTACTTTGCTAACACGACCAGACCGAACCATATACTTTAGTGTCTTAACACTAACTAGAATTTTTGTTTTAGGAATTAAATTCTCTATTAGATCAACAATTTCATCAAAAGATTTACCTTTTGATATTTCTTCCGATGCTCTCATTACAAGGAGTCCTTCAGCACCAGAATTTTGCTTAGAGTTTATCACTCTAATTTTTTTATTGAGCTCTAGGAATTTCTTTGTTGCTTGTTCAAAAACACTGTTCGTTCCAGACATTTCTTTGGATACAGTCAAAACAATGATTTCATCATAGTAACTAGTTAAGAAATTAAAAAAGTTTTCAATATGTTTTAAGTTCGGTTGGGCTGATGTAGGATATACTGTTAACTCATCCATCAATCGATAAAAACTCTCTGACGTTATTGTTAGTTTATCATAATAGTTGCTATCTTCAATGATTAAATTCATCGGAACAACATATATTTGATGTTCATCAACATATGATTGTGGTAAATCTGCGATAGAATCTGTCACTAATGCAATCTTGTGTTTTCTATTGTGAGCTGCTTCGTATTGCATTCTCATATCGTCAACTTTTTGTTGTAGTATTTTACCATGATTTCTTAATTCATAAAAGAAGTCTTGTGGTTCATTGGTATGAATGTGCAATCGAACCTTCTCATCATTACCTGCAATCACCAAACTATCACCGAACTTTGCGACTGCTTGTTTTATCACATTCGCATTTAAATTCAATCCGCCAATTAGAGCCTCTGTGCAATAGCGGTTGTGTAGGCTTTCTTCCCCATGATCAGGCAAATCAATTGCTGTAGTAACCTCATCTTTGCTTTTTATATTTTTAGATACAACTCCAGTTTTAATGAATTTAACGAAACCCTCTACGAAATGAACAAATCCTTTTGCTCCAGCATCTACTACATGAGAATCTTGTAGAACTTTTAACTTTTTTGTTGTTTCTAAGAGTGATTTTTTAGCAACTTCAAACGCTTTTGTTAGCAAATCAAGAAAATCAATGGCCGTTTCTTTTAAATTATATATCGCCTCAGACCATTCTCTCATTACTGTTATCATTGTCCCTTCAACCGGATTAGAGATAGCACCATATGCAAATGGAACGGCTTCTTTAACAGATGTAGCGAAATCATCAATGGTTATCTCGTTTTTGTCTTCTATATGTATCATCATGCCATTGATGTATTGTGCAAAAATGATACCTGAATTCCCTCTTGCTCCAACCAAAGCAGCATCTGCAATTGATCGCATTGTCTTCTTAGTAGTTGCTTCCACTTTTGCTTCCTCAATAATTGAAGTCATCAAGGATGCAAGATTCGTACCAGTATCACCATCTGGGACTGGAAAAACATTAATTTCATTTAGATGAGTTTTTTGTAAAATAACTTCATTTGCCCCTGACACAAACGAGTAATACACTTTTTCGTTGTCTAATTGTCGAATCATAATTGTTCATCCTCCTCGTGATTTTTATGTAATCAATTGTGCAATAAGAAATACGACTAAAGATGTCATTGAAGTTAAGAAGGACCCCCATACCAAATCAATGATAGTAATCTTGACTGGCCAATCTTTTAGTGTAGCTAAATTCGTCAAATCATACGTCGAATACGTGATGAGACCAAACAACGCCCCAACACCTAACGCATATGACCAACTATTTTTTTCAATTGCTGGGTTTATAACAAAGAAAACAATACCGGCTATAAATATCAAATAGAAAACAATCGCTGCAATCCAATCCGTGTCTTTTTTTAATAAATGTCCTAAATATGTTTGATATGTTTTTTTCGCAACAAGTGCGAGCCAAACTATATCGATCGCAAAAAATACAACAATTGCAATCACATAATACAATAAAAATAATCCCATAACTTCACCTCTAAATGAATAATATTCTTGTGTTTATTATATCATATATTGTCACAAACCATTTATATATTTGCTTTTTTAAATGTGAAATTTCTATTACAATCACTCGCAACTAATACTAGTTGATATTGTTCACACAGATATTGAATTGTCTGTTTACCAAAGATAGAAATGTGTGTTTCATCACGAATATAATGAGATTTTAAAATGTCTTCATCCAGATCGGCATGGAGTAATGTCATAATTGCTAACACTCCTCCGGGTTTTAATAAACCAATCACTAGTTCAATGTTATACTTAACATCATCAAAATGTTCAAACACTTCTGTTGATGTGATAAAATCGTATTTTAATCCTAAACTTGATATATCATTATGAAAATAGGGGTCATAGTGATTCATTTCAACGGAGAACTCTTTTTTTACAATCTCACAAAGTACCGCATTTGGTCCACTGCCAAAATCAAGACCTAGGCTTGTTTTACCAATAAATGGGTATAAGTACTGGTTTAAAAAATGACTTAAAAAATGATAATACCCATCATCTTCAATCGAATTGTTGTGTAACAAATATCGTTTTTTTTCTAAGTCGTGTGGCAATATCAAAGAGCGATTCTTGAAAAACAGGTCACATCTAATACATCTGTGGTACCATTCTTTTGTTCTCTCATTGATTACATCACGGGTGTTCCCACCACATAATATACATTCTACCATACTTTGCACCTATTACCTTTTCCTACGTATATTATATCATATCTTTCGCTTAAATGAAGAAAAAAGGCTAGAATAGCCTTTTAAAGATTGTTGGGTTGGTTAAACTGAAACAAAAATCCTGAATAATATGTTCTTCCTTCTACATGTGAAGATCCTTGTTTCGTAACGACCCCATTCGTCATTTCTTTTGTTAAATAAAATGAGCTGATTTCAAATTCATTCGTTTCTTCTGATATATTCTCGCACAAAATGTCTAAGTATATTTTGTTTCCATCTTCTTCCACATTGTAAAAATCATCTCTTTTTCGTTCATCAAACATATTTAACTTAAGTGACTCAAATTGATAACCATTTTTTTGTTCGATGATAATTCTTACAATCAGCGTCGAATTCATTTCAACTATAGAAGTGTAATAAAGTTCAATCGGAGCTGGAGAATTTATTGGAATATACTGATTGCTTATTGTTCTAAACTGATTTGTTGGATTCGTATACTTCCAATTGTAGTAATGAATGAATTCGCCTTCGATTTCATGATACTCTAAATCATAAAATTTGATGTCTATTAGTTTTCCATAATTTGACCCACTTGATGCATTATACCAACAACCGCTCAGTGGAGATAATAATAATACAATGAATGTTAGTAAAATAATTTTCTTCATACGATCTCCTTCATCAATATAATAATGGTAATAACAACATTCCAATCATATAACTAAATAAGTTGGCAAGTATAGATATTAAAAAAGCTTTCGGAAGTGATTTAACGATCAAGTACAAAACTATTGTTTCGACAATAACAATGGTCAGTTCTAGTAATAGAAGAGACTGATGTTGTAGATAGTATGGTATTTGTATTGATACTAAATTCATAATTGGGTTTGTTATGAGATTGGCAAGTATAAACAAAGACGTTAGTTTCCTATTTTTGTTACTTAAACTATACACAACGATTCCTTCAACAACTAATGTAATCAATAATGGAATCCCCAAATACCTAACTATATCTATTGTAACAAACATTCATTCACTCCAAAAACAATCATAAGTCTATGTTCATTATAACATCTGAAAAAAAATTGTCAATACAAAAAGCCGTAAGTTTTCACTTACGGCACTTTTACTAAATTCGTTCAAGCAAACAAACAGCTTCAACATTAGATGTTTGTGGAAACATATCAATTGGTTGAATGTACCGAACACGATACTTTGACTGTAGATGGCTCACGTTTTTAGCAAGTGTTGATGGGTTACAAGACACATAAACTAGTTTTTTAACAGGGTGATCTTGTAAATAATGAATCAATTTCAAATCTAACCCACTTCTTGGTGGATTAACGATAAATACATCTGGTTTAAATCCCTCTTTTAGAAAACGGTCCAAATGTGGATATAAGTTTCCTGAATAAAAGTGAACATTGGTAATATTGTTTTTCAGTGCAGTTTCTTTCGCACTCGTGATGGCATCTTTGTTAAAATCAATTCCACGGACTTCTTTTGCTTTGCTAGATAACCATAATCCGATTGCACCTACTCCACAAAATCCGTCTACAACATTTTCCTTCCCAGTTAAATTAGCAGCCTTTTTGACTTCATTGTATAACTTGGTAGCTTGAATGGTATTAAGTTGGAAAAACGATGTTGGAAGTAAAGAGAATGTGATATCTCCTAGTGTTTCATCTATGCTTGGTTTTCCTGCTATATTTATGGTAGTTTCACCAAATATTTCAATTGCCTTAGGGTCTTTGTTAATGCTGTAATTTACCGAAACAATTGGTGTAATGTTTATCAAACTAGAAGCTATTTTAATGGTTCTTTGATCTTCTTTAAATAGTACAAGTGTTACTTGAACTTCATTCGTTGTTTCAGATCCTCTTACAACCAAATGACGCAAAACTCCATCATTGATTTTCGGATTATAAGCAATTACTTCGTGTTTGGTCAAATATGCTTTTATCTCTTTTGTTACCTTAGCAATTAATTTACTTTCAACAATGCAATGATCAATATAAACCAAGCTATTGGACTCTTTGGCATATAGTCCTGTCACTAATTGATTGCCATCATAACGAACAGGCAACTGATTTTTATTGCGATAAAACCATGGTTCTTCCATACCGATTGTATCACGCAACTCTGCTTTTGGCATATCACCTTCATAATACCGTTCAAATGCACGATAAATCATATCGTGTTTTTCCTTTAATTGTGTTTCATAGTTAATATGTTGAATTTGACAACCACCACAGCGATCAAAATAAGGACAGTCAGGTTTAATGCGATTTGGGGATGCTTTTTTAATCTTCTTTATTCTAGCCTTAGAATATCCTTCTTGGACATCTGTAATGACAACTTCAATCTCTTCACCAGGAATGGCACCATCTACAAATATAGCCAGCCGTTTATAGTATCCAATCCCCTCACCATTGATTCCTAATCGTTTGATTGTAATCAAGACTTCTTGATTTAATGTTAATTTATTTTCATTCATACTTAGACTTCACCTTTCCTATATAAAACATTATACCATAATCTTTGCTTTTTTTCTAGTTTTTCCTATATGTAAAATAACCACCAGAGTGGTTATTTCAAAAGCTTCATATGGGTTGATAATAAAACATTTCGTTCTTTTTCATAATACACTATGGTAAAAATAATCTCGTCAAACACAATCGCAACAAGTATAAGAATACTTATAAAATAGGTAAAGAAATGACTTTTTTGATGTGTGATGATTGGTATAGGATATGCAAAATAGTTCATCAATCCTGTTGTTCCTAATTGCATTTGCTCATTATTTCCCCAAACCAATACGTCATGATTTGTTGTTAAAGCAATCGCATGATGAGTTCCGGTCGAAATTTGCATGATATTGTATTGATGTGCATTTTGAACCAATGAAGGCAATGGTATGATTGTATTGTTTTGCCCTTGTGCAATGACTCCATAATCACTGCTACCAAAAGCATAAGCCTTACCGGTACTTCCAATCGAAATAACACCATTTTCAAAAGATGACACTTGAAATACATATTCCATATCATCTGATACTATTGTAGGTAATATATTTTGTTCCAACGATGCAATGCCTAATCTGCCATCTTCTGTATTTCCAAAGCTAATCATTCTACCGGAATTGTTGATGGCGACGGTAAAATCATTGCCCAATGCTACGTCAGTGGCATATTGGAAATTGGTCATTGGGGTTACTTTTTTAAGTGTTTTGCTAAAAGCAAAAGAGTCTTTGCTAGAGCCTAACTGGTTATTTGAATTATTCCCAGCCATCCATAAATTACCTGTACGATCAATAAACGCAGTGGTCTGTTCAGAAACATATACTGATACTACTTTTGCAACACCAACATTCAATTGAACAGGTGTCCGCTCCATTGCAGTCACACTTAGTAGTTCTCCAAATAGATTTGTGCCCCAACCAAATGCTTTTCCAGTCTCAGTAGTGACAATTACATGATGATCACTGGCTGCAATATCAATTACCGTTTCATTTAGGAAAAATGCTTTTACAACTTGTTTTGGACTACTTACAGGCGTATTATCTGCTTGTGGTAAAATACCAAAATCATTAGGATCTTCACCCCAATAATAGACATTTCCTTTGTCCGTTAATACATAGGTAGATGTTTTACTAAATGCAATTTTAATTGGTATTTCTTTTGAAAAGTCTCGTTTGGTAAATTCTGTTTTTTGAATGTTACCATTTCCAAAAATGTATATGCTACCTCTATCATCAATTAAACCCGAGTAGTTATACCCAGCATGAACCGAAACTATTTTAGACATTCTTGCATTTGCTAGATGTGAGGATGTGGCCATAACAAAAAAAGCAATAATTACCAAAGCGATGAAAAACTTCTTTGATTTCATACGACTACCTCCTCTTTTATCATAATTATATTATAAATACTATCATTAGTCTATAAAAATAAAAAAAGAAGCCGAAGCTTCTTTCTCCATTACTTACGTGTTTGTTGTTTGCGTGATTCGCGGCAGCTTTTGCATCTTACAGGTGCACTTGCTAACCCTTTTTCTTTGTAGAATGCTTGTTCACCTTCTGTGAAAATGAAATCTGCACCACAGTCTTTGCATTTGATTGTTAAATCTTTAGACATGTACTTTTCCCTCCATTGGAATAAATTTGTTGAGAATTTGTTTTAAAATTTTAATACTAACCGATGACTTTAATTGTTAATGAACTAGAATGAAGGAAAGGTACTAAATTGTTTTAAAATGATATCTCATGTAATCATTATAACATAAGAGTCCCTCTTATGCAATACAAATCCAACATTTCTTTTTATATACTAACTGATTGTTTATAGAGTTGATTATTTGCTATGGTCAACTCTATTTTGTTCTTCTTGTAGTAAATGCTCAATTGTTTTTTCAAGTTCTTGAATATGAGATTTTAATTTTGTAATTTCGTCTGCAACAGCGCTACATGGAGAAGTGATCTCCTTCATTACCAAGTTTTGTGGTTTTTTTGGTATGATTCTTGCAGGTACTCCTACAACTGTTGTGTAGTCTGGTGTATCTTGTAACACCACAGATCCTGCACCAACTTTGCACCCTTCACCTATTGTAATATTACCTAATACTTTTGCTCCTGCGTAGATCGTTGCATTGTTTTTAATCGTAGGGTGACGTTTTCCTGGTGCATCCGAAGTCCCACCAAGTGTTACACCTTGAAAAATGGTTACATTGTCTCCAATAATCGTGGTTTCACCGATGACGACCCCCATACCGTGATCAATAAACATTCCTTTTCCTATCTTCGCACCTGGATGAATTTCTATTCCAGTGAAAAAACGAGAAACTTGACTAATTACTCGAGCGATAAACTTAAGCTTTAGTCTGTAAAAGAAATGCGCAACACGGTAGTTGAATAATGCGTGAACTCCCTGATATGTTAATAAAATTGATAGTTTGGATCCTGCTGCTGGATCTCGTTGTTTTGCAGCGTTAACATCCGCTCTTAAATATTTAAACATGAGTATCCCTTCTTAGTAATCAAATAATGGAGTTGATAGATATCGTTCACCCGAATCTGGTAACACCACTATAATACGTTTTCCTTTGTTTTCTGGTCTTTTCGCAATTACAGTAGCAGCTTGAAGTGCTGCACCGGATGATATTCCAACCAATACTCCTTCAACTCTGGATAGTTCTCTTGCTTTTTGGAATGCTTCTTCATTCGTCACTTGTATGATTTCATCAATCACATTTCGATTTAGAACTTGTGGCACAAATCCTGCTCCAATTCCTTGTATTTTGTGAGGTCCTGGAACCCCACCACTTAAAACTGGCGAATCAGTTGGTTCGACAGCTATAATCTTAACATTTGGTAATTCAGACTTTAAAACCTCTCCAACTCCTGTAATGGTTCCACCTGTTCCAACTCCTGCAACAAAGAAATCTACTTGTCGATCTGTATCATTTAATATTTCGACCGCAGTAGTCATTCTATGGATTCTAGCATTAGCAATGTTTTCAAATTGCATTGGCATCACTGCGTTTTTATTTTGTCTTAACACATCCTCTGCACGTGCAATAGCGCCTTTCATTCCTTCTGGCTGAGGGGTCAACCGAACTTCTGCTCCTAATGCTCTCATAATCTGCACACGCTCTTTGCTCATTGTTTCAGGACCAAAAATGAGCAACTTATATCCTTTTGCCGCGCACACAAATGCCAAACCGACACCTGTATTACCACTTGATGGTTCAACGATTAGTGAATGCTCTGTAATTAGTCCTCTATTTTCTAGTTCTTCGATTAAGGCGAATGCTAGTCGATCTTTAACACTGCTTAAAGGATTGAAACTTTCAAGTTTACCAATAATTTGTGCTTCAAGGTTATTAGATTGCTCAAATTTATGTAATCGAAGCATTGGAGTATTCCCAATTAAATCTGTATAATTATTTGCGATTTTCACAATATCACTCTTCTTTCATTTCGTTTTCATAAAGATATTTTATTCATTTTGACAACTTTTCTCAAGTGATATGATAATAAATAAAAAAGGATAAATGTATTCACACTTATCCTATAATAACTATTTTTGTAGATTTTTTTCTAGCAATACTTTTATGTCTTGAAGCAAATCTTCAACCTTTGGTTTTTGTGCTTCTATAGCAGCATGTTCAGCTTTTACTTGATCGTCTATTATTTTTGCGGCAGCTTTTTCTTCGAACTCTTTTTTGTGTGCTAGGTCTTCTACCTTAGCTTTAGCTTTCCCTATGATATAAACAATTGTAAATACGGTCAATGCAATGATCAAAAAATCTAGGATATTTTGAATAAATAAACCATATGTTATGGCATGTTCTGCTTGAATTAAGTTTCCTAGATTATCAAATTGTGCGGCTTCAAGCACGATTTTTAAATTTTCAAAACTTTTACCACGGCCAAGCACCAATCCAATCAATGGTGTTATGATGTCTTTTACTAAACTTGCAACGATTTTTCCAAAAGCTCCCCCTATGATTACCGCAACCGCCAAATCTAATACATTTCCTTTTTTGATAAATTTACCAAACTCATTAAAAAATCTTTTCATTTTAAAAACCCCCTTTATCATTAATTATAACACGAATATCAACATTGTCTATAGATAATATGGTGAATGTCTTGAAACTCATCAAATATTTGTTATAATATAATCTGAGGTGAACAATATGGCACTAAGACTCAAACCATTTCTAAGATGGTCAATCGTTATTCTAGCACTACTTGGAATCGTAATGAATCTTGTAGTATCAGGAACAGATCCATTATTTCCATCATTAAGGAATGCAAACTCATTTTTGTTTTTCACTATCCAAAGTAATCTTATTGTATTTATCTGGTTTATCATTTCCTTGTATACACATCATACCCACAAAACTTCAAAATATTTGAAGCCAGTTTACAAAGGTGCAATGACATCATATATCACTCTAACATTTTTAGTGTTTTTGACAATTTTAGAACCAATCTATCAACCGACAGGCTTACATTTGGTTTCTTCTGTTTTATTACACTACGTTGTTCCTTTTCTCGTTATTGTTGATTGGGTGCTATATGAAGAAACTAAGTCTTACCAATATCGCTTTATATTCTTGTGGCTAACTTATCCATTAGGATACATGATTTATGGTTTGTTCATTGCTTTAATCTTTGAAAAGTATTTGTATCCATTCTTTAACATTTCACAACTTGGCTGGCTCATAATACCTTATATCTTTATTTTAACACTAGTCTATTTCATTATTTCCTATACATACATTGTTTTAAATAGACGAATGCATAAAAGAAGAAAAGTGTAGTTTTGCTACACTTTTTTCTTACTTATCTTAATGTTGGGCATAAAAACGAGTGACATAAGAATTAGACCTATGCCAATCATAGTTAATATGTATGGTATGTAACCAAAGTTTGTTAAGATTCCTTGAATCGGATTACCGTTTCCCGTTCTTAAAAACATAAAGTCTGTCCCTAAATAAAGGTTTGTGATACCAGCAACCAAAGCAACACTAGCTAATATCACAAAAGCTTTGTATGCATCTTTCCATACCGGCTTATAATCCTTTGAAAAAATCATATATAAAGAGAAGAAAATCATATTCCCGTGATATAAAAAACTAATATATGGTAATATGTCTCCTTCATATGGAAACCAAAAATCAGCACTACCAAGAACTGTAGTTGGTAGCAACAAAACCAAAAACCCAGAAATCAGTCCAATCGCATATCCAAATGGTTTCACAAGATTTCTTATTTTATCTCCGCCAAAAGCTATGATTGGCATAGCATAAAGCGAAAAACTACAAAGTTGTAGCGGAAACATATAACTTGGTATCCCACCTGTTTCTTTCATGATATACATATATTTCCAGATTTCTAAAAACACTAAGAATAGTGCACTAATTTTTAAAACAATTCTTTGATCTTTATATTTTTTGTTGGTGGTTAACATTAAGATAGCAATAATTAAAAAAATTATAGTGGTGGAACCTACAATATGCTTCATACCAAATACTACTGGGGTTAATGAGTGCATTTTTTCATCTTCTTTCTATTTTCTCATTGTGTATTATTATACCTAATTTGTCATAATAACACAACAAAAAAAGCGCATTTTGCGCTTTCATTTGTTTATAATAATTTCTCAATATCCTTTTTCATTTTTAGTGGTGATACTTGTGGAGCATATCGTTCCACTACATTGCCATTTTTGTCTACTAAAAATTTAGTAAAATTCCACTTAATTGCCTCGCTTAACAAAGTCTTTGTTTCACTTGTCAAATATTTGTAGAGTGGGTGCGCATTATCACCATTTACATCAATTTTAGAAAACATTGGGAAGGTTACACCATAATTCAATTCACAAAATGATAAGATTTCTTCGTTTGTACCTGGATCTTGATTCATAAATTGATTACATGGAAATCCTAAGACAACAAGTCCTTTGTCTTTATATTGTTGATATAATTCTTCTAACTCTTTAAACTGTGGTGTAAACCCACATTTGCTTGCTGTATTTACTATAATTAGTGTTTTTCCTTTGAAACTGCTAAATGCAACTTCTTTCGAATTGATATCATTTACTTTAAATTGATGAACATTCATAAACATTCCCCCTTATATCATTATCTTAACATTTGGATTAACTCTTGTCAAAAAATATGCAATTGTTTTACTTTTGATAAGGTTGACAATTCTTACAAAAATAGATTTTACCTCCTAGATAACTTTCAGTTATACTATCACTCGCACATCTAACGCAGTGCTTAGATTTGTTTGATATGAGAACCTGGTAACCTCCTGGTTGTCCAAATAATGAGGTTTCAGTTGATCTTCCTCCATTTACGATAATATCATTCACTGTATTGATAATCGAGTGATATAGATTTACCTTTTCGTTTTCCGAAAGCGTTGAAACTTTAGTTTTCGGATGTAGATATGCATTCCACAGAATATCCTGTAGTGTCCCGTTTCCTAGACCGGGGATATTTTGTTTTGTAGCAAGAGCAGCTTTTAAACTCTGCCCAACATTAGGTTTTATGATATTATTCATAAAATATTCAAGTGTAAATCCTTTTGATAACACATTTTGTCGCTCCTTTGCCAATCGGTAATAAAGAATATCACGATGCAAATCTTGTCTCTTTCCCACTAATAACCAACCATAGAGTTTAATTTTGACATGAAACCCTGTATTATCATCAAACAATACCAACAATTGGTGCTTTAGAGGAATTTCATCTTGGGACGAAACATAAATAATATCCTCTCCTTCCCCTAAAATCATTATAACATCTTGACCAAATGTTATTTCGATCATAGAGCCGATTGAGCTTGCTTCTATAAATTGATTTCCAATCAAGTAGTCGATATAGTGTGTTACAGGCTCATAAAACCACGCAAACTTATGTGGTGTTTCTCCAACAATAATTTCTTTTACGATTTTCCCTCGAAACAACCCATTCATTTGGTTTGATATGATTGTTGTTTCTCCAATTTCAAGCATAATTTCACCAACTTTCGAATTTATTGTAACATAGATTTTAAAAAGGTCAAAAACTAATTTCACAAACAAATAATAATTGCTTTTTCAAGTAAAATGAATATAATAATGTTTGTAAATGGAGTTGACCTATATGAATGACACCTCAAAAAAACCACTAACTCTAAAAGAGATACTTATTACAATCTATCAAACCATTTTAATTGGGCTAAAAAATACGTTGAAAACCGGATGGTTTATTATCAAGATTGTTATACCTATCACATTTATCATTAAACTGTTACAACACTTAGATCTTATTCCTTATATCACGTTCTTATTTGAGCCTCTGATGAAGTTGTTTGGATTACCCGGCGATGCTGCACTAGTGTTACTATCCAGTTATTTCATTAATATTTATGCTGGACTTGTAGTAATGGCTAATTTTACTTTCTCGATTAAGCATATTAATATACTTGCTATGATGATTCTATTTGCTCACTCTCTACTGATTGAAACCTCTGTGATTAAGAGTTTAGGCATTCCTAGGTATAAACAATTAATTGTTCGATTAGGTGCATCTTTTCTAACTGGAATTCTTCTAAATTTTGCTATCGGTCCACATATGAGTGAGTTAGTCATAGGTACTGGAAGTCAACCGATTGACCATGCCCGATTCAGTCTTGAAAGCTTCCCAATGTTTTTAGCTTGGTTTCAAGATCTTATGATTGATTTCGGATTATCTGTCTTTACATCTGTCACACAAATAATGATTATCATAGGTCTTGTATTAATTGGAGTTGAATTTCTAAAAGTAACCAAAATTTTTGACCATTTGAATAATTTACTTTATCAAACAACAAAGTTTCTTGGAATTCGTAAGGAGGCAACCACTCCATTATTTGTAGGTCTCTTCGTTGGAATCACTTATGGAGCAGGTACAATCCTGCTTAGCTATAAAAACAATGAAATGAACAATCGTGATGTGTTGCTTGTATCTTTATTTTTGTGTCTCGCACATGCTTTAGTTGAAGACACTCTATTGTTTGCTAAAATGGGAGCTAATGTTTTACTTATTCTATTTGGAAGACTTCTATTAGCTGTTTTAGTAGTGTTTATCACATCAAAGTATACAAAAAACCTAAATACCATAAATCAAAAATAGATGCAATTACGCATCTATTTTTATTTTATATCCATAGCGTGTAGTTTGTTAATTGGATGTTTAAACCACGCAATTGCTTGTTTAAATGTTGCTAGATTACCAGTAACAACAACTTCTAACTCTCCAACTTTGGTTTCTTCGTTTTTAATATGTAGTAACTCAAGTTTCGCATCGATTACTTCACAAATTGCATCTGCACTATCAACTAGATGAGTATTTGGTAGTGCAATTGATATCAACGGTTCCATTAAACCAAAATGTGTACAACCAAGAAGCACAGTATCAATACCACTATTTCTATATGGAGAAAGTGTTCTTAATACTGTTTCTAACGCCTCATCAGTTTCGAGGTTTCCTTGTTCAACAATTTCTACAAATTCTGGAGTTGCTAACGCAATAAATCGAGCCTTCTTTTGTGCTAGAAAATCTTGATACACATTTGATTGAATGGTTGCTTGGGTTGCTAAAATTAAAATTTGATTGTTTTCTGACGTTCGAAACGCAGTTTTAGCAGTCGGGTAAACAACACCCATATATGGAATATGTGTATTATGTTTGAGATGACCACTATATATTGTAGCAGTATTACAAGCAATTACAATCATTTTTACATTGCGAGATTCCAAATAAGAAAATACATTGCTTACTATATGTTCTATTTCTGACTGTGATTTGTTTCCAAACGGATTGTTCTTTGTATCAGCAACATAAATAATGTCTTCATTTGGAAACATTTCTTTCATTTTGCTAACTATGGTCAATCCTCCTACACCAGAATCAAAAACACCAATAGGTCTATTGTCCATACATCCTTGTATAATATAAAACGTAAAAACAACGTTTTAGGTTCTATATTAATTTCCT